>DATMHR010000024.1:0-10698 GCA_035554955.1 Nocardioides sp.
AGGAGATCGCGGCCGAGCTGGTGCAGCTCTACGCGGCCCGCCAGGCCTCGCCCGGCCACCCGTTCGGGCCGGACACGCCGTGGCAGCGCGAGCTGGAGGACGCGTTCCCGTTCACCGAGACCAACGACCAGCTCGCCGCGATCGACGAGGTCAAGGCGGACATGGAGCGCGGCGTGCCGATGTACCGCGTCATCTGCGGTGACGTCGGCTACGGCAAGACCGAGATCGCCGTGCGGGCGGCGTTCAAGGCGGTGCAGGACGGCAAGCAGGTGGCGGTGCTCGTGCCGACGACGTTGTTGGTCAGCCAGCACCTCTCGACGTTCACCGAGCGGATGAGCGGCTTCCCCGTCGTGCTCAAGGGCCTGAGCCGGTTCCAGACCGACAAGGAGGCCGCCGAGGTGATGGCAGGCCTCGCCGACGGCACGGTGGACGTCGTCGTCGGCACCCACCGGCTGTTCAACGCCGACGTGAGGTTCAAGGACCTGGGCCTGATCATCGTCGACGAGGAGCAGCGCTTCGGCGTGGAGCACAAGGAGGCGATGAAGCGCCTCCGGACCTCGGTGGACGTGCTGTCGATGAGTGCGACCCCGATCCCGCGGACGCTGGAGATGGCGATCACCGGCATCCGGGAGATGTCGACGATCACCACGCCGCCCGAGGAGCGGCACCCGGTGCTGACCTACGTGGGCGGCTACGAGGACCGGCAGGTCGTGGCCGCCGTACGCCGGGAGCTGCTGCGCGACGGCCAGGTCTTCTACATCCACAACCGGGTGCAGTCGATCGAGAAGGCCGCGGCCCGGTTGCGCGAGCTGGTGCCCGAGGCGCGGGTCGCGACGGCGCACGGCCAGATGGGGGAGCACCAGCTCGAGCAGGTGATGCTCGACTTCTGGGAGAAGCGGTTCGACGTGCTGGTCTGCACGACGATCGTCGAGTCGGGCCTCGACGTCTCCAACGCCAACACCATGATCATCGAGCGGGCCGACACCCTGGGCCTCTCGCAGCTGCACCAGCTCCGGGGCCGGGTGGGCCGGAGCCGCGAGCGCGCCTACGCCTACTTCCTCTACCCGACCGAGAAGCCGCTCACCGAGACCGCGCACGAGCGGCTCGCCACCCTCGCGCAGCACTCCGACCTCGGCGGCGGCATGGCGATCGCGATGAAGGACCTCGAGATACGCGGCGCCGGCAACCTGCTCGGCGGCGAGCAGTCCGGCCACATCGCCGACGTCGGCTTCGACCTCTACGTCCGTCTGGTCGGGGAGGCGGTGCGCGACTTCCGCAGCGACGGCGGGGCGCCCGAGCAGCTCGAGGAGGTGCGCATCGAGCTCCCGGTCGAGGCCCACCTGCCGCACGACTACATCCCCAGCGAGCGGCTCCGGCTGGAGATGTACAAGCGCCTCGCCGAGGTCCGCTCCGACGCCGACGTGGACGAGATCGTCGAGGAGCTCCAGGACCGGTACGGCGACCCGCCGGAGCCGGTCGTGGCGCTGCAGCTGGTCGCGCGGTTCCGGGCGCGGGTGCGCCAGGCGGGGGTCAAGGAGGTGACGACCGTCGGCAAGAACATCCGGTTCGCACCGGTGACCCTGCCCGAGTCGCGCACCATCCGGCTGCAGCGTCTCTACCCCAAGTCGATCGTCAAGACGCAGGTCGAGGCGATCCTCGTGCCGCGCCCCGGCACGCCAGGGGCGACAAAGGCCGGATCCATGGCCATGGGCCGTCCGCTCGAGGGGATCGCCCTGCTTGAATGGGCGCGCGGCGTCATCGACGCGGTCATCGATCCGAAGGAGTGAGTGTGATCAGGGCGATCGGAGCGCGGAAGCTCGTCACCGGGGGCGTGGTCGGCCTCGCCGTCCTCACGGCCGGCTGCAACGCCACCACCGTCGTGGGAGCCGAGGGACCGCAGCCGGGCGTCGCCGCCCGGGTCGGCGACACGACCCTCTCGATCGACGACGCGGACCTGCTCACCGACACCGTCTGCGACGCCCAGGCGCAGAACCCGCAGGCGCAGCCGACCACCCGGGTGCTCGCCGAGCAGGGGATCATCGGCCAGTGGGTCACCGCCGAGGCGGCGATGCAGATCGTCGACGACAAGGGCATCGACGTCGACGTGCAGCCCTTCGACCGCAGCCAGATCCCCGGCTGGGACGACCTCAGCGAGGACGAGCAGGAGGTCGTCGGTGAGTACGCCGACGGGCTGAGCTTCCTCAACGCCGCGGGACCCAAGCTGGACCAGGGCGACGAGAGCCAGAACGGGCTCGACCTGTCGGGTGTCGACATCAGCATCAACCCGCGCTACGACATCAGCCTCCAGGACCACCGCCTCGAGGCCTCCTCCAACGACCTCTCGGTCGCGGTGAGCGACGAGTCCGCGGCCGGCGCGGCCGACCAGCCGACCACCGAGCAGCTGATGGCCCTCCCGGACAGCCAGCTCTGCGGGCCCCGTCCGCAGGCGAGCTCCCCCCAGTCGCCGGGCCTGCCGGTGCCGCAGGGCTGACCATGTCGGACGCGGTCGCGGACTTCGTCGCCGTCATGCGGCGGCTCCGCGCCGAGTGCCCCTGGAAGCAGGAGCAGACCCACCGCTCGCTCGCGCGCTACCTGCTCGAGGAGACGCACGAGACCCTGGAGGCGATCGACTCCGGCGACATGCAGCACCTCGGCGAGGAACTCGGGGACCTGCTGCTGCAGGTGGTGTTCCACGCGGTCATCGCCGAGGAGTCCGGCGCGTTCACGCTGGAGGACGTCGCGCGCGGGATCACCGACAAGATGCGCCGCCGCAACCCGCACGTGTTCGACCCGTCGGACGATGCGGGAGACCTGACCGCCGACGAGGTCAACGACCTGTGGCAGCAGGTGAAGGCGGAGGAGAAGGCCGCACACACCGATCCGCTGGAGGGCATCCCGACCACGCTGCCCGCCCTGCTCTACGCCGACAAGGTGCTCGACCGGCTCGCCCGCGCCGGCCGCGACGTGACGCCCGATCCTGCATCCGGAGACCTCGGCGAGCGGCTGCTCGCGCTGGTCGCGGAGGCCCGCGCCGCCGGTGCCGACCCGGAGCAGGAGCTGCGGGACGCCGTGCGCCGGCTGCTCTGACGGCTACTTTCTTTCAGCGGCGAACGTCCTCGGCCAAGAGTGCCTCCTCGGGTCGGCGACGGGAGAAATGTCGGCACATCGCCGCCCGCAGCGGCTCCCACGGGGCGGTTGGACCTGGAGGTTGCCATGCGTCCCAGAAGCCTGCTCGCCCTCGCCATGATGATCGCGCTCGCCGTCGTCGTCGGTTCCCCACCGGGGCCGGCGCACGCGGCGACCACCGTGGTCAGCGGCAGCAACAACGCGGGGATCACCATCCCCGGTAACGGCACAGCAACGCCGTACCCGTCGACGATCAACATCAACGCGCCGGCGTACACCCAGATCACCGACGTCAACGTCACGCTGACGGGGCTGAGCCACACCTTCGCCGCCGACCTCGACGTGCTCCTGGTGGCTCCGGACGGCACCACGAACGCGGTGCTGCTGGCGGACGCCGCGGCGGGCAACGACTTCGTCAACAGCAACGTGACCTTCGACGACCAGGCCGCCTCCGGGGTGCCGTCGGTCACCCCGATCCCGTCGGGGACCTACCGCCCGACGGCGCCTGGCACGGCCAACGACCCGGCGCCGGCGCCCGCTCCCGGGGTGCCGAGCCTGAGCACGTTCGACTTCCTGGACGCCGACGGCACCTGGTCGCTCTACGTCTTCGACGACCTCGCCGGGGACAGCGGGTCGATCACCGGGTGGTCACTGGACATCACGGTCTCCAACCAGGTGCTGACCCCGGGCGGCGCCACGGGTGGGAGCAACGCGGCGCCGATCACGATCAACGACAACAGCACGGCGACGCCGTACCCGTCGACGATCAACGTCGCCGCCCCGGCCGACAGTGCGATCACCGACGTCGACGTGACGCTGACCGGGGTGAGCCACTCGTTCGCGGCCGACCTCGACGTGCTGCTGGTGGCCCCGGACGGCACGACCAACGCGGTGCTGCTGGCGGACGCCGCTGCGGGCAACGACTTCGTCAACACCGACGTGACGTTCGACGACCAGGCCGCCTCCGGGGTGCCGTCCGTGACCCCGATCCCGTCGGGGAGCTACCGCCCGACGGCGCCGGGCACGGCCAACGACCCGCCTCCGGCACCGTCGCCGGGAGGGGCGAGCCTCGGCACCTTCAACCTGATGGACCCCAACGGCGTCTGGTCGCTCTACGTGTACGACGACCTCGCTGGTGACACCGGCGTGATCGCTGGTGGCTGGTCGCTGAGCATCACCTACGCGCCGACGGTCATCACCAACGTGACCCCGCCGGTGATCACCGGCGCGCTGACGACCTACAGCGAGCTGTCGACGACGCCCGGCACGTGGTCCCCGTCGAGCGTCTCCCTGGCCTACCAGTGGTACGTCGCCGGTGACCCGGTGCCGGGTGCGACCCAGTCGACCTACACGCTGCGGCCCGAGGACGTGGGCAAGAACGTGAACGTCGCCGTGACCGCCTCGCAGCCCGGCTACACGTCGGTCACGGCCTACGCGACGGCCGTCGGACCGGTGACGGCCTGCACGTTCACCAAGGTGTCCGACCCCTCGATCAGCGGGAACGCGAAGGTCGGCAAGACCCTGGAGGCGAGCCCCGGCGCCTGGAGCCCGGACTTCGGCACGACCACCTACCAGTGGTACGCCGACGGCCAGCCGATCGCCGGTGCCACGGGTCAGACGTACACACCGACCGCCGCCGACCTGGGCAAGCACATCACCGTCAAGGTCACCGTCGCGCGGGCCGGCTGCACGACCAGCAGCGCCGAGTCGAGCGCGACCTCGGCCGTGGTCAAGGGCACCTTCGACATCGTGACCCACGCAGCGATCACCGGTGACCCGGTGGTCGGGCGCCCGCTGACGGTGGCCGGCGGGACGTGGTCGCCGACGCCGTCGACGACGTCCTACCAGTGGACCCGCGGCGGGGCGCCGATCCCGGGGGCCACCGGGTCGTCGTACACGCCGACGCCCGACGACGTCGGAGAGTTCCTCGCCGTCACGGTCACGGTGACCGCGCCGGGCTACGAGGACGGGCACGACACCGCGGCCGCGGAGGGCCAGGTGCAGCGGGAGGCCATCACCAACACGACGCCTCCGTCGGTCAGCGGCACACCGCGGGCCGGGCAGACGCTGACGGCCAGCGACGGGACGTGGTCGGTGACGCCGGACGACGTCGCCTTCCAGTGGTTCGCCAACGGACAGGCCATCGACGGGGCTACCGGCGACAGCCTGGTCCTCGACGACCCGGCCCTGGTGGGGCAGCAGATCACCGTCGAGGCCACCGCCTCGAAGGCCGGCTACAACTCGGAGAGTGCGACCTCCGACGCGGTCGGTCCGGTGACCAAGGCCCCGGTCACGATGACCAAGACGATCTCGACCAAGCACCCGCTCATCGGGGTCACCCAGGTCAAGATCGACGTCACGGTCAGCGCGCCCGACGGCCTGCCGGTCACCGGCACGGTCCGGGTCCTCGTCAACGGGGCCCTGCTGGACTCGGGCTCCGTGGACGGCGACGGGACGGTCCGGCTGGTCCTGCCGGCCTTCCAGAACCCGGGCAAGCACAAGGTGAAGATCAAGTACGGCGGCAGCCAGCTGCTGGCCAAGAAGTCCGCAACCGCGTTCATCTACCCGCACGACTGAGGTAGCGGACGCTCGGAGCCGGCGTCGTGCGAGAGCACGACGCCGGCTCCGGCACGTCGACCGGACGTGACGACGCCCCGGCCCCAGGGGTCGCGGCCGGAGCGTCGCACGAGGCGGGTCAGGACACGCGGAACTTCGCCGTGTCCGAGGAGCCGCCCAGCTGGCCCGAGCCCTGGTAGGTCGCGACGACGCTGTACTTGCCGGTCTTCCGGACGCCCGTGAACGTCGCGGACGCCTTGCCGTCGGTCAGCGCCTTGGTCACCGAGTCGACCTTCTGGGTGCCGCGCTTGAGGACGAACTTGACCTTGCCGGTCGGCGCGACGCCCTGCGAGCCGGTGACGGTCGCGGAGGCCTTGGCCTTGTCCTTGCTCGCGCTGTAGGTCACCGCGGCGTCGGTCGTCGAGGAGGCCTTGGTCGAGGTGATGTGGCCGTACGTCGTGTCGACCCCGTCGGCCGGCGTGCAGGTGATGGGGAGCGGCGAGGTGCCCTGGGGCGTCGTCAGCATCAGCACGACGTCCTGCACGCCCGCGGCCAGGTCGGTCACGGTGCCCGCGCTGCCCACGTCGACCGGCGCGAGGTCGCCCGCGGCCGCGATGACCATCTCGGTGCCGGGGTCACCGGGGCCTGTCGGGGGGATGGTCAGCTCGGCCTGCTGCGGGACCGTGTCCACCAACATCGTGGAGTCGATGACGCCCTCGATGCTGGTGGCCTGGAACACCGAGCGCAGCATGTCGGCCAGCGTCTGGAAGATGCGCACCTCGACGGTGACGTGAGGTGCCGTCGAGCTGTCGGGCAGGGCCTCGGCCGGCGTGCTCTCGATCGTCACGGGGAACGTCTGCGTGCCGACGACCGGCACCGCGCAGTCGAAGTCCATCGTGGTCCCTGCGGCCGAGGCCGGCTGGGCGGTCCCGAGCACGGAGGCGGTGCCGGCGGCGAGCGCGAAGACGCTGCCGGCGGCCAGGGCGCGCAGACGCGCGCGCGGAAGCATGGTCATGGGTTCCTCCCAGTTCGTGGATGTACGGCGACCGGCCCCTCCCGGTGACGCCGGCCACCTCCACCCATGACAACACCGGGGGTCCCGGGGCGCCGGGGTCCTTGGTCCCGACCTCGGCACACCTTCGGCCACGACGCGACGGCCGCCCCGGCCGCGAGGCGGCCGGGGCGTCGTACGGGTGGGTCAGCGGACGCTGAAGGAGGCCGAGTCCTTCGAGGCCTTGAGGCGGTCGGAGCCGAGGTACTTGGCGATGACCTTGTAGGCGCCCGTCTTCCGGATGCTGGTGAAGGTGGCCGACGCCTTGCCGCCGGACAGCGTCTTCGTCATCGAGGCGACCTTGTGGGTGCCGCGCTTGAGGACGAACTTGACGTTGCCGGTCGGGGAGACGATGCCGTGCTCCGAGGTGACGGTCGCTGCCGCCTTCACGGCGTGCTTGCTGGTGACGTAACGGGCGGTGGCGGCGGTGGACGAGCCGTCCTTGACCGACGTGATCGTGCTGAAGGTGGTGTCCTGGCCGGCCGCCGGTGTGCACGGGATCTCCAGCGGCGTGGTCCCGCCGGCGCTGACGAGGCTCATCACGACGTCCTGGTCGCCGGCCGCGAGCGTGGTCACGCTGCCGGGGTCGCCGGCGGTGATCGGGGCCATCGCGCCGGTCGCGACCATCGAGATGGCGGTGCCCGGGTCGCCGGCGGGGGTGGTCGGGACGACGAGGTCGACGGCCTGGGCGACTCCGTCGACGAGGGTCGTGGAGTGGATGAGGCCGGAGAACTCGGTGGCTCCGAAGAACCCACGCAGGGCGTCGGCCAGGCTCGAGGGCACGGTGATCACCGAGGTGACGTCGGGGGCGGTGCTCGAGCCGGTCGGCAGCTGCGCCGGCGCGTTGCTGGTGATGTCGACCGGGAACGACTGGGTGCCGAGCAGCGGCACTGCGCAGTCGAAGTTGAGGGTCGACGCCGAGGCGGGGGACGCCGCGCCGAGGACGGCGGCCGAGCCGGCGGCGAGCGTGACGGCGGCGCCGGCAGCGATGGTGCGCAGGCGTGCGCGCGGAAGCATGGTCATGGGTTCCCTCCCAGTTGGTGGATGTGCGGCAACCGGCGTCGTGTGACGCCGGCCACAGCCCCATGACAACACCCCGCGTGCCGGGGCGCCGGGGTCCTTGGTCCCGACCTCGGCACACCTTCGGCCGGGGACGGCGACGCCCCGGCCGCGGAGGCGGCCGGGGCGTCGTGCGGGATGGGTCAGCGGACGCGGAAGGAGGCGGTGTCCTTCGAGGCCTTGAGGCGGTCGGAGCCGAGGTACTTGGCGATGACCTTGTAGGCGCCGGTCCTCCGGACGCTGGTGAAGGTGGCCGACGCCTTGCCGCCGGACAGCGTCTTCGTCATCGAGGCGACCTTGTGGGTGCCGCGCTTGAGGACGAACTTGACGTTGCCCGTCGGGGAGACGATGCCGTGCGCCGAGGCGACCGTCGCGGCCGCCTTCACCGCGTGCTTGCTGGCGAGGTAGCGGGCCGTGGCCGCCGTCGACGAGCCGTCCTTGACCGAGGTGATCGTGCCGAGCGTGGTGTCCTGACCGGGCGAGGGCGTGCACGGGATGTCGAGCGGCGTCGTGCCGCCGGTCCCGACGAGGCTCATCACGACGTCCTGGTCGCCGGCGGCGAGCGTGGTCACGCTGCCGGGGTCGCCGGCGGTGATCGCGTCGAGCGCGCCGGTCGCGGCCACCGGGATGGTGGTGCCCGCGTCGCCCGCAGGGGTCGTCGGGACGATCAGGTCGACCACCTGGGCGACGCCGTCGACGAGGGTCGTGGAGTGGATGACGCCGGAGAACTCGGTCGCGCCGAAGAACCCGCGCAGCGTGTCGGCCAGGGTGGCCGGGATGGTCAGCACCGCGGTGATGTCGGGCGTGGTGCTCGAGCCGGTGGGCAGCTGCGACGGGGCGCTGCTGTTGATGTCGACCGGGAACGTCTGGGTGCCGAGCAGCGGCACCGCGCAGTCGAAGTTGAGCGTCGAGGCCGAGGCCGGGGACGCCGTACCGAGGACGGCGGCCGAGCCGGCGGCGAGCGTGACGGCGGCGCCGGCAGCGATGGTGCGCAGGCGCGCGCGAGGACGCATGGACATAAAGGGGTTCCCTCCCGTGATGGATGAAGCGACGCCGGCACCCTCCCGTGACGGCCGTCACGCCGTACCCCATCACATCCGGGCGCCGGATGCTACCGGGGGGTAGGTCCCTGGGGCTCGCGGTCAGAACTGCAGGTAGTTCGGCCGAGATCCGCGCCGAACGGCCTCCTGGCCGCCGAACTACCTGCAGTTGTTGCAGCGCTCTCCACAGATTCGGGGACGACCTCTCGCGCGGCGTCCCGAGTTGATCTAGGTTGCTGACGCCACCGGAACTCATCTCGGGAGTCGCCCATGGCCCTGCTCCAGCAGCCGCCCCAGACCGGGCTCACCGCCGGCGGCGGCGCGACGTCGTCCGCCCCGGCCGAGGTCGTCGGCGGGCTCGACGAGGCGCTCCGGGCCGCCGTACGTCGCCAGGGCATCGACCCGCAGCGGGAGGCGCTCGCCGTGCGCCGCCTCGCCGAGCAGCTCGTGCGCGAGCACGACGAGCGCAGCCTCACCGGGGTGGTCGCGCCGGTCGCCGACGTGGACGGCGTGGTCGCGGAGCTCGTCGCCCGGGTCGCCGGCTTCGGAGCCCTGCAACCGCTCCTCGACGACCCGACGGTCGAAGAGGTCTGGATCAACTCGCCGGACCGGGTGTTCGTGGCGCGCAACGGCCGGCACGAGCTGACCAACCTGGTGCTCACCGAGGCGCAGGTGACCGAGCTGGTCGAGCGGATGCTCAAGACCACTGGTCGCCGGGTCGACCTGTCCCGGCCGTTCGTCGACGCGATGCTGCCGCAGGGGCACCGGCTCCACGTGGTGCTCGAGGGGATCAGCCGCGGCTTCTCGGCGGTCAACATCCGGAAGTTCGTGGTCCGTGCGACCCGGCTCGCCGAGCTCGTCGACCTCGGGACGCTCACGCCCTCCGCGGCCCTGTTCCTCGAGGCGTCCGTGCGCGCGGGGCTCAACATCCTGGTCTGTGGCGGCACCCAGGCCGGCAAGACGACGATGCTCAACTGCCTGGCGGCAGCGATCCCCGGCGGCGAGCGGGTGGTCAGTGCCGAGGAGGTCTTCGAGATCCGCTTCCCGCACCCCGACTGGGTGGCGATGCAGACCCGTCAGGTCGGGCTCGAGGGCACCGGCGAGATCAGGCTCCGCGACCTGGTGAAGGAGTCGCTCCGGATGCGGCCCAGTCGGCTCATCGTGGGGGAGGTGCGGGCGGAGGAGTGTCTCGACCTGCTGCTCGCCCTCAACTCCGGGTTCCCCGACTCACCAATAAGCGTATCCAAGAGAGTCAGCGATGGTGTGAGGACCGCCTAGGCTTGACCCCAAAGGAGGGACAGCGACATGGCCGACGGGGTAGGTCCGCCGCATTTGGCGGACGGCACCGATTTGGAGCGCTGGGCAGATCAGCGCTCGGCTCAGGCCGACCTGCCCCGCCTTGTTCGCCGCATCATCCCTCAGGAGAACGATCAAGTTCAGCGCGTGGAGATGCGGGGCGGAGAAGGTGTCGGTCTCCCTGGGTATGACGGAGTGGTCGAGGCCACCCGTTCGACGTCGTTCGTTCCCGAGGGCCTGAGTGTCTGGGAGATGGGGACGGGCGAGGACCCCGGACGTAAGGCGACCGCCGACTACAACACCCGCACGGCAGACCCTCTCGGCGTCGACATGTCAACCACGACTTTCGTCTTCGTGACCCCACGCCGGTGGCGCAAGAAGAAGGACTGGGAGCAGGCCCGACGCGAGGAGGGCAAATGGGCCGATGTTCGTGTCCTAGATGCAGATGACCTGGAGCAGGCGCTCGAAGTTGCGCCTGCGGCGCGCATTTGGCTGTCCGAGCTTCTGGACATGCCCGCATTGGGCGCGGCGACCATCGAGGAGTGGTGGCGTCGGTTCTCGAACGGCTTC
>DATMHR010000025.1:0-92425 GCA_035554955.1 Nocardioides sp.
GAGTTCTGGCCCTACCTGCGCGACCCCGAGACCCTCGCCCGTCCGTGGGCGATCCCCGGCACCGCCGGCCTCGAGCACCGCATCGGCGGCCTGGAGAAGGCCGACGGCCACGGCAACATCTCCTACGACCCCGCCAACCACGACCTCATGGTCCGCACCCGCCAGGCCAAGGTCGAGCGGATCGCCGACTCGCTGCCGCCGCTGGAGGTCGACGACCCCTCGGGCGAGGCGAAGGTGCTCGTGATCGGCTGGGGCTCGACGTACGGCCCGATCGGCGCCGCGTGCCGCCGCGTACGTCGCGCCGGGTACAAGGTCGCGCAGGTCCACCTGCGCCACCTCAACCCGTTCCCCAAGGACCTCGGCGACATCCTGAAGTCCTACGACAAGGTCCTCGTGCCCGAGATGAACCTCGGCCAGCTCTCCAAGCTGCTCCGCGCGGAGTACCTCGTCGACGCCATCGGCTACAACCACGTCTACGGGCTCCCGCTCAAGGCCGCCGAGCTCGCCGAGGCCGTCGGCAACCTCGTCGGCCAGGCCGAGGGCATCGACGTCGACCTCGGCGAGTACGGGACCAACCACCCCTCCGACCACGAGGAGGCTCCCTCGCGATGAGCATCGATCTTGGCAATCCCACCGTCCGCACCGGCACCGAGCTGGTCCCGAGCCTCGACGAGGGCGCGACCCAGACCGCGAAGGAGTTCGCCAGCGACCAGGAGGTCCGCTGGTGCCCCGGGTGCGGCGACTACGCCGTGCTCAAGGCCGTGCAGTCCTTCCTGCCCGACCTCGGCCTGCGCCGGGAGAACATCGTCTTCGTCTCCGGCATCGGCTGCTCCAGCCGGTTCCCTTACTACCTCGACACGTTCGGCATGCACTCGATCCACGGCCGCGCGCCGTCGATCGCGACCGGGCTCGCCACCGCGCGCGAGGACCTCTCGGTCTGGGTCGTCACCGGTGACGGCGACGCGCTGTCCATCGGTGGCAACCACCTCATCCACGCACTGCGCCGCAACGTGAACATGACGATCCTGCTGTTCAACAACCGGATCTACGGCCTCACCAAGGGCCAGTACTCCCCCACCAGCGAAGTCGGCAAGGTCACCAAGTCCACCCCCGTGGGATCGGTCGACCACCCGTTCAACCCGGTCTCCCTGGCACTCGGCGCCGAGGGCACCTTCGTCGCCCGCACCATCGACTCCGACCGCAAGCACCTCACCTCGGTGCTCGCCGCCGCGGCCGCCCACCGCGGGACCTCGTTCGTGGAGATCTACCAGAACTGCCCGATCTTCAACGACGGCGCCTTCGACGCGATCAAGGACAACGAGACCAAGGACCACGCGATCATCCCGCTCGTCCACGGCGAGCCGATCACCTTCGGCAGTCGGATCAGTGAGGACGGACCCCTCAACGGATTGGGCGACCAGGCCCTGGTCCGGGCGGCCGGAGGCGGGGTCGAGGTCGTCGAGACCGCGTCGGTGCCCGCCGAGCAGCTGCTCGTCCACGACGCCCACAACCCCGACCCGTCCACGGCGTTCGCGATCTCCCGGCTCACCGACGCCGGCTACCTCAACCGGTCGCCGATCGGCATCTTCCGGCAGGTCGAGCGCGCGACGTACGACGACCTGGCCCGCGGCCAGGTCAGCCACGCGCAGGACGGCGTGACCGGGAGCCCCGAGGACCGGCTCGCCGCGCTGATCGGTGCCGGCGACACCTGGCAGGTCGGCTAGGACGGGGCGTGCCCACCAAGGAGCCCGCGCTCGCGGAGCGGCTGCTCGACGCCCAGGTGGCCTTCCACCTCGAGCGGCTGCGCGGCGACGACCTCGAGCGCACCGTCGCCGAGCTGACCACCGACCTGCTGGACGCCTCGGGGCAGCACCAGGTCGCCGACCTCGTCGACACCGACGTGCTGAAGGCCGTCGTCGCCCGTGCGCTGACGACCCTGCCCCGCAGCGCCGCGGTCAGCGGCGTGCTGGAGCTGGTGCTCGACGTGGTCCACGAGGGGCCGGCGAAGCCCTACCCGATCGGCGACCTGGTCGAGCGCGAGCGGGTCGAGGTGCTGGTCGACGCCCTGCTCCAGCTCAGCCCGGTGATCGACCGCTCGCTGTCCCGGCTGGCCGACAGCCCGCTCATCGGGACGGTCGCGACCCGGTTCATGGGCCGGATCGTCGGGGAGGTCCTCCAGGCCAACAAGGCGGTCACCGACAAGGTGCCCGGCCTCGGCACGCTGATGTCGTTCGGCACCAGCACGGCCGCCCGGGTGGTCGGCGCCGCCGACCGGCAGTTCGAGGGTCTCCTCGGGGACACGGTCGGCAAGAGCGGGGCGTTCGCCGTACGCCGGCTCAGCCGGATCATCGTCGAGACCGTGCAGGACCCGACGACGCGCGACGCGATCCTCCAGGCGTGGGACGTCGTGGCCGCGGAGCCCGTCGCGGGTCTCGGTGGGCAGACCAGCCGCGACCAGCTCGCCGAGGTGGCCGACGCGGTGCACGAGATCGCCGCCGGCGCCCTGGAGAGCGAGCACGCAGCCCACCTGGCGGAGGTGCTGGTCGACGGCTTCTTCGACCGGTTCGGCGGCTACACGCCGACCGAGCTGATCACCGAGCTCGACCTCGACCGTGACCAGGTCCGCGACGACGTCGCCCGGCTCGCGCCCGCCGTCGTGGCGCTCCTGGACGGCACCGGCGACCTCGAGCGGCTGGTCCGCTCGCGGCTCGAGCCGTTCTACTCCTCGCCCGAGGTCGCGCGGATCCTGTCCTGACCCGCGTCGGCGGCGGGCTGCGCCGCCGTCGTCAGTCGAGGCGGTAGGTGCGCCAGACCTCGGTGTCGGCCTGTGACGTGGCGCCGGCCAGGCGCGCCTGCCAGAACAGCGCGTGGTCCAGGCCGGGCCGCTGGGGGACCTCCAGCTTGAACCGGTAGGCGCCTCCGTCCTGCTCCGTCCGGGCGGCCTTCTCGAAGTCGCAGTCGATCGCCCCGGAGGCGAGCTGCTCGCACGTGGTGGCGCGGTAGAGCACGACGTCGCGCGTGCTGCCGGTGACCGCTCCGGCCAGGTAGAGCTCGTCGCCGGACCCGACGATGCGCGCGTCGATGGCGGCGCTGGGGCCCTCCTCGGGCGGGTCCGACGGGTCCGCCTCCGCAGCGCCGGCCAGCACCCCCGCGAGCAGCACGAGGCCGCCGGCGGCCGAGGCGACGCGGACGAGGGACATGGGGCTCCTTCGCAGGGGGGTGGCTCCATTCTCACCCGGAGGGGAAGGCCCGGGAAGACGGGGTCCAGCCGCCGGGGTCGGCGCCGGTCCGTAGGCTCGTCGGGTGAGCGCGACGCAGGGCCGGACCGGGTTGGCGTTCGGCTTCGCGGCGTACTTCCTGTGGGGCGCGTTCCCCCTCTACTTCCCGCTGCTCGAGCCGAGCGGCGCCGTGGAGATCCTCGGGCACCGGATCGTGTGGTCGGCCGTGACGATGGCGGTACTCCTCGTCGCGCTGCGCAAGGTCGGCGGCGTGCGCGCGATCCTCGCCGACCGGCGCTCGACGCTGCTGCTCGTGGTCGCCGCGATCACCATCACCTCCAACTGGGGCACCTACATCTACGGCGTCACCACCGAGCACGTGGTCGAGACGTCGCTCGGCTACTTCATCAACCCGCTGGTGACGGTGCTGATGGGGGTGCTGGTCCTGGGTGAGCGGCTGCGCCCGCTCCAGTGGGCCGCCCTCGGCATCGGGTTCCTCGCCGTCGTCGTGCTCACCTGGGACTACGGGCGGCTGCCGTGGATCGCGCTGGTGCTGGCATTCTCGTTCGGGACCTACGGCCTCGCGAAGAAGTCCGCGGGCGTCGGGGCGATCGAGAGCCTGGCCTTCGAGACGGCGGTCCTCGCCCCGTTCGCGCTCGCCTACCTGCTCTGGCTCGGGCCGGACGGCCACTTCGTCGACGAGGGCGCCGGCCACCTGCTCCTGCTGCTGTCGACCGGCATCGTCACCGCCATCCCCCTGCTCTGCTTCGGCGCCGCGGCCACGCGCATCTCGATGACGTCGCTCGGCCTGCTGCAGTACCTCGCACCGATCCTGCAGTTCGCCCTCGGCATCACCGTGCTCGGCGAGCACATGCCCGCCACCCGCTGGATCGGCTTCGCCCTGGTCTGGCTGGCGCTGGTGCTCTTCACCGCCGAGGCGCTGCACGTCCGCCGTCGTCAGCTGGCGCTGGTCGCGGAAGCGTCCGCCGCCTGAGCCACCCTCGCAGCCCCCGAGTCGGCGCTTGTGTGCAGCGCAATCACGCCGAGTCGGCGTTTGTGTGCACCGCAATCACGCCGAGTCGGCGCTTGTCGACAAGAGCCGACTCGGCGCGTTCTGCGTGCACATTCGAGCCGACTCGGCGTCGGTCCTACGGGGAGGGAGGAGGGGGAGGTTCAGGCCGTGCGGGTGGCGACGACGTCGGCGAACGCCTCGAGCGCGGAGCGTACGGCGCCCTCGGGGAGGACACCGAGGAGCGCCTTGGCCTCCTCGGCCCGGGCGACGACGTACTGCCGCGCCTCGGTGAGCGCGGGGTGCTTGCGGAGCAGGTCGAGCGTCTCGGCGTGCAGCGCGTCGTCGCTGAGGTCGGCGTCGAGCAGCTCGAGGAGCCGGGCGTCGGCCGGGTCCTCGGAGGCGCGCGCCATCAGCACCGGCAGGGTGGGCACGCCCTCGCGGAGGTCGGTGCCGGGCGTCTTGCCGGACTCCTCGGACTCCGAGGCGATGTCGAGGATGTCGTCGGAGAGCTGGAAGGCCGTGCCGACGAGCTCGCCGTACTCGGTGAGCGCGGCGACCACCTCCGGTGACGCGCCGCCGAACATCGCGCCGTAGCGGGCCGAGGTGGCGATCAGCGAGCCCGTCTTGCCGGCGACGACCTCGAGGTAGTGCTGCAGCGGGTCGTCGTCGGGACCGGGCGTGACCGTCTCGAGGATCTGTCCCTCGACGAGCCGGGTGAACGTCTCGGCCTGGATCCGCACGGCCTCGGCGCCCAGGGTCGCGGTGAGCTCGGAGGACTTCGCGAAGAGGAAGTCACCGGTGAGGATCGCGACCAGGTTGTCCCAGCGGGAGTTGGCCGAGTCGGCGCCGCGGCGCAGCGCGGCCTCGTCCATGACGTCGTCGTGGTAGAGCGAGCCGACGTGGGTGATCTCCACGACGCACGCCGCCGTCAGCACCTCGTCGGCGTCGGGACGGTCGCCCGCCTCGGCCGCGAGGAGCACCAGCAGCGGCCGGAACCGCTTGCCGCCCGCGGCCAGCAGGTGTCGCGCGGCCTCGGTGACGAACGGCGCGCGGCTGGTCGCGTGGTCGAACAGGGCGGCCTCGACCGCCGTGAGCCGGGTGCGCAGGCGCCCGGCGAGTGCGTCGTCGACGATCGGCAGCGCCAGGTCGGCTGCTGCGGAGGGGGCCGGCGCAGGGGTGTTCACCTGATGAATTGTCCCGCACCGGTCACGAGGTCGAGAACCGGCCCCGGTACGACGCCCAGGACCACCGTCGCCGCGAGGCAGATCGCCACGGTTCCCACGGTCATCACCGACGGCGTGGTGACCGCGGCACCCTCACCCGGCTCGGGCTCGCTGAAGAACATCAGCCGGATGTAGCGCACGTAGAAGAACACCGCGACGATGCTCGACCCGATCGCGACCAGCACGACCGGCCAGGCCCCGGCCGACATCGCCGAGGTGAACACCGCCCACTTGCCGACGAACCCCGCCGTGAGCGGGATGCCGGCCATGGAGAGCAGGAAGAACGCGAACGAGCCCGCGACGATCGGCGCGCGCTTGCCGAGCCCGGCCCAGCGGACGTAGCCGGTCGCCTCGCCGCCGGCGTCGCGGACCAGCGTCACCAGCGCGAAGGCGCCGATCATCGCGAAGCCGTAGGTCGTGAGGTAGAACAGCACGCCCTCGAGCGAGCTGTACTGACCGTCGGCCAGGTCGCCGGCGCTCTGCACGCCGAGCACACCGGTGAGCAGGAAGCCGGTGTGGGCGACCGACGAGTAGGCGAGCATCCGCTTGACGTCGGTCTGCACGACGGCCAGCACCGAGCCGAGCACCATGCTGCCGATCGCGACGACCCACAGCATCGGCTGCCAGCTCCAGCGCTCGGCACCGAACGCGACGTACAGCAGGCGGACCAGCGCGCCGAACGCGGCGACCTTGGTGCCGGCCGCCATGAACGCGGTGACCGCGGTCGGGGCGCCCTGGTAGACGTCGGGGGTCCAGGCCTGGAACGGCGCGGCGCCGACCTTGAACAGCAGGCCGACCGAGAGCAGCGCGATGCCGGCGAGGAGCAGTGCGCGCTCGCCGCCGCCCGCACGGACCGCGTCGTTGATCCCGGTGAAGGACATCGAGCCGGCGTAGCCGTAGATGAGCGCGGCGCCGTAGAGGAAGAACCCGGAGGCGAACGCGCCGAGGAGGAAGTACTTGAGCGCCGCCTCCTGGCTCAGCAGGCGCCGGCGCCGGGCCAGGCCACAGAGCAGGTAGAGCGGGAGCGAGAGCACCTCGAGGGCGACGAACAGCGTGAGCAGGTCGCCGGAGGCCGGGAAGAGCAGCATGCCCCCGACCGCGAACAGCAGCAGCGGGTAGACCTCGGTGTGGTCGAGACCGCGGGTGGACGCCTCACGCTCGGCCTCCGAGCCCGGCAGCGCGGCGGCCTGCCCGGCGAACGAGGAGACCCCGCCCTCGAGCCGGCGCTCGGAGAACAGCGCCGTGCCGGCCAGGGCGAACAGCAGGATCAGGCCCCACAGGTAGATCGACGGGCCGTCGACCACCACGCTGCCCTCGGCGGCGAGCTCACCGCGCGCCGCACCGTCGGCATGCTCGCCGAGGTCGGTGGCGAGCCAGATCGTCGCGCCGAGCGCGCTGAGCACCGTGAGCAGGGTGACGACGACCTGCGGCACGTGCCGGCGGCCGCGCGGGAGGAACGCCTCGACGAGCACACCCACGCAGGCACCGCCGAAGACGATGAGGAGCGGCAGCAGGTCGAGGTACTCGATCGACGGCTTGGAGAACTCGGACATCAGTTGTCCTCCTCGGCAGCGGTGGTGGGCACGGTCGGTCCGTCGTCCGGTGCACCGACGTGGGCGAGCAGGCCGTGGACCATCGGGTCCGCGGCGTCGAGCAGCGGTGCGGGGTAGAACCCGAAGAAGACCAGGGCGGCGACGATCGGCGCGACCGCGGCGATCTCGCGCAGCCCGAGGTCGCGGGTGCCCTCGAACGGCGCGCGGGACGGGCCGGTCATGGTGCGCTGGTACATCCAGAGCACGTAGATCGCGGCGAGCACGATGCCGGTGACGGCGATCGCGCCGACGTACCACGCGTAGTCGAAGGCCGATGCCAGCACGAGGAACTCCGACACGAACGGGCTCAGGCCGGGGAGGCCGAGCGTCGCGAGCCCGGCGACGAGGAACAGCCCGGCGAGCACCGGGGTGACCTTCTCGATGCCGCCCATCTCGCTGATCCGGGTCGTGCCGCTGCGGTGGAACATGTAGCCGGCGACCAGGAACAGGATGGCCGTGCCGAGGCCGTGGTTGACCATGTAGAGCACGGCGCCGGTGCCGCCCTGCGGCGTGAGCACGAAGATCCCGAGCGTGATGAAGCCGAAGTGGCTGAGGGACGTGAGGCCGATCAGGCGCAGGATGTCGTCCTGGCCGATGGCCAGGAACGCGCCGTAGACGATCGAGATCAGTGCCAGGGTGACGACGAGCGGCGTGGCCCACTGCGAGGCCTCCGGGAAGATCCCGAGGCAGAAGCGCAGCATCCCGAAGGTGCCGATCTTGTCGAGCACGCAGACCAGGAGCACCGAGGTGCCGGGGGTGGCCTTCTCGGTGGTGTCCGCGAGCCAGGTGTGCAGCGGGAAGATCGGCGCCTTCACCGCGAACGCGAACAGGAACCCGAGGAACAGCCACCGGCCCGCGTCGGTGCCGATGTCGAGCGACATCAGGTCCGACAGGAGGTACGACGGCGTGCCCTGCGAGGCCGAGACGACGTAGAGGCCGATGACCGAGGCGAGCAGCACCAGGCCGCCGGCGAGCTGGAACATCAGGAACTTCAGCGCGGCGGCGCCCCGGCCGTGCCGGCCGAAGCCGCCGACGAGGAAGTAGGCCGGGATCAGGGTGGCCTCGAAGACGACGTAGAAGAGGAACACGTCGGTGGCGCAGAAGACGGCCAGCGAGAGCGCCTCGAGCGCGAGCGTCCAGGCGACGAACGCGCGCGGCGACGTGGCCGTCTGCGGCGACGACCACTCGGCGACGAGGACGAGCGGCACGAGCAGGACGGTGAGCAGGACCATCAGCAGACCGAGCCCGTCGAGGCCGAGCGCGAAGTGCACGCCGAAGGCCTTCATCCAGGTCCAGTCCTCGGTGAACTGCATGCCCTGGTCGGGCTCGAACCGTACGGCGGCCACGGCACCCACGACGAGCGTCGCGGCCGCGACGCCGAGGCCGAGCATCTTGCTGAGGTCCTTGGGAAGCGCGGCGACCGCGATCGCGCCGACGAGCGGCAGCAGGAGCAGAGTGAGCAGCATCAGACGTTGACCACCACGAGCGTCAGGACCAGCAGCAGCGCGCCGCCGAGCAGGGACAGGGCGTAGGAGCGGACATAGCCGGTCTGGAGGCGTCGCAGTCCCTGCGCCGCGCCCCGGACCACGACCCCGCCGCCGGTGAACGTGCCGTCGACGACGTGGGTGTCGGTGGCGACCAGCCCGTGGGTGACGTGGCGACCGGGGTTGACCACCAGCGCGTCGTTGATCGCGTCGCCGTAGAGGTCGTTGCGCGCCGCGCGGGTGACGAAGGAGACCTTGGTCGGTGCCTCCCGCGGCACGTCCCGGCTGCCGACGAAGAACCACGCGAGCGCTGCGCCGACCGCCACGACGGCCACCGCGAGCAACGAGATCACGATCGCCGGGAGCGGCGGCTCCTCGTGCGCGACGTGCCCGGTCACCGGGCTCAGCCAGTCGACGATCCAGTCGCCGAGCAGCATCACGCCGCCGAGCACCGAGAGCGCGGCGAGCACGACCAGCGGGATGGTCATCACCGCGGGCGACTCGTGCGGGTGCACGCCGTCCGCCCAGCGCTTCTTGGTGAAGAAGGTCAGGAACATCATCCGGGTCATGTAGAAGCCGGTGATGCCGGCGCCCAGGAGCGCACAGACCCCGACGATCGGGCGCTCGGTGAGCGCGACCTCGATGATCTTGTCCTTGGACCAGAAGCCGGAGAAGCCGGGGAAGCCGATGATCGCGAGGTAGCCCATCGCGAAGGTGAGGAACGTGACCGGCAGCATCTTCTGCAGTGCGCCGTAGTGCCGCATGTCGACGTCGTCGTCCATCGCGTGCATCACCGAGCCGGCGCCGAGGAACATGTTGGCCTTGAAGAAGCCGTGGGTCAGCAGGTGGAAGATCGCGAACGCGTAGCCGGCGACGCCGAGGCCCGCGCCGAGCATCATGTAGCCGATCTGGCTCATCGTGGACCCGGCGAGGCCCTTCTTGATGTCGTCCTTCGCGCATCCGATGATCGCGCCCCACAGCAGGGTGACGGTCGCGACGATGACCACGGCGGTCTGCGCCGTGGGCGCGAGCTCGAACACGAAGTTGGAGCGCACGATCAGGTAGACGCCGGCGGTCACCATCGTCGCGGCGTGGATCAGGGCCGACACCGGCGTCGGGCCCTCCATCGCGTCCAGCAGCCAGGACTGCAGCGGCACCTGGGCCGACTTGCCGCACGCGCCGACGAGGAGCAGCACGCCGATCCAGTTGAGCGTCGTCTGCGACGCTTCGGGGGCCGCGGCGCTGATCACCGTGAAGCTGGTCGTGCCGAACGTGACGATGAGCAGGAAGATCCCCAGCGACATGCCCATGTCGCCGACCCGGTTGATCACGAACGCCTTGATGGCGGCGGAGGCCGCGCTCGGCTTGTGCTGCCAGAACCCGATCAGGAGGTACGACGCGAGGCCGACGCCCTCCCAGCCCAGGAAGAGGCCCACGTAATTCTCCGAGAGGACCAGCATCAGCATGGCCGCGACGAAGAGGTTGAGGTAGGCGAAGAACCGGGGGCGGCGGTCGTCGTGCGCCATGTAGCCCACCGAGTAGAGGTGGATCAGGGAGCCGACACCGGTGATCAGCAGCAGGAAAAGCGCGGACAGCGGGTCGTAGAGCAGGTCCATCCCGATGTGCAGGTCGCCGGCGTAGATCCAGTTCCACAGGTGCTGGGCGACCTGGCGGTCGCCCTCGTCGCGGCCGAGCGCGGTCAGGAACATGATCAGGCTCAGCACGAACGACCCGGAGATCGTCGCGACGCCGAGCCAGTGCGCGAAGGGCTTGCTCCGCCGGTCGCCGAGCAGCAGCAGGACGGCCGCACCGGCCGCCGGCAGGGCGATCACCAGCCAGAGCAGGCTGAAGACCCCGTCGACGTCGCCGGGGTGGACCACGGGAACCTCGTGCATCGCTCGCTACCTCAGAACTTCAGCAGGCTGGCGTCGTCGACCGAGGCCGAGCGACGGGTCCGGAAGATGGTCATGATGATCGCGAGGCCCACCACGACCTCGGCGGCGGCGACGACCATCACGAAGAAGGCCGCGACCTGCCCGTCGAGGTTGCCGTTCTGCTTGGCGAACGTCACGAACGCGAGGTTGCAGGCGTTGAGCATCAGCTCGACGCACATGAACACCACGATCGCGTTGCGCCGGGTCAGCACTCCCACCGACCCGATCGTGAACAGGATCGCGCTGAGGACGACGTACTCGGTCACTTCACGTCCTCCTCGCTCGAGGCGGTGGCGGCGTCCTTGCCGCCGGTCTCCGGCATCCGGTCGGGGTGCTGGTCCATCCGCGCGGTCAGCTCCTCCACGTCGTCGGCCAGCGTCGTCGCGGACCGCATGTCGCCACGGGCGGCCAGGACCCGGGAGACCGACGCCGGCGCAGGGCTGCCGTCCGGCAGCAGAGCCGGCGTGTCGACCGCGTTGTGACGGGCGTAGACGCCGGGTGGCGGCAGCGGGCCGAGGTGCACGCCCTTCTCCGCGAAGTCGCGCACGCGCCGTGCGGCGATGACGGCCTGGGTCTCCTTGGGCGCGAGCCGCTCCCGGTGGGCCAGCACCATGGCGCCGACCGCGGCCGTGATCAGCAGGGCGCTGGTGGTCTCGAAGGCGAACACGTAGCGGGAGAACAGCAGGTTGGCCAGGGCCTGGACGTTGCCGCCCTGGTTGGCCTCCTCGAGCCCCGCCGCGCTGCCCAGGGTCAGCTGGGTGAGCCCGACGAGCAGCACGACCGCGAACGTCAGCCCTGCCGCCCAGGCCAGGAAGCGCTGGCCGCGGATGGTCTCGACCAGGGAGTCCGAGGCGTCGACACCCACCAGCATCAGCACGAACAGGAACAGCATCAGGATCGCGCCGGTGTAGACGATGATCTGCACGGCGAACAGGAACGGCGCGTCGAGCACGGCGTAGAGGATCGCGAGGCTGATCATCACGACCGCGAGCAGGAGCGCGGCGTGCACGGCCTTGCGGACGAACAGGATGCCGAGCGCGGCGGCGACCATGATCGGCGCCAGGATCCAGAACGCGATCATTCCTGTCCCTCCGTCGACGGTGCGGCCGCGGCGCGGGACGCCTCGGGACGGTCGCTCGCGTCGACCGGCGTCGCGGCGTACTCGCCGCGGTAGTAGGCCTTCTCGTCACCGAGCAGCTGCGGGTGCGGCGGCTGCTCCATGCCCGGCAGCAGCGGCGCGAGCAGGTCGGACTTCTCGTAGATCAGGTCCGCCCGGTTGTCGTCGGCGAGCTCGTACTCGTTGGTCATCGTCAGCGCTCGGGTGGGGCACGCCTCGATGCACAGGCCGCAGAGGATGCAGCGCAGGTAGTTGATCTGGTAGACGCGGCCGTAACGCTCGCCGGCGCTGTAGCGCTGCGACGCGACCGGGTTGCCGTTCTCGTCCACCTCGCCCGCGCTGTCGACGTTCTCGGCGCCCTCGACGTAGATCGCGTCGGCCGGGCAGGCCCAGGCGCACAGCTCGCAGCCGACGCACTTCTCCAGCCCGTCGGGCCACCGGTTGAGCTGGTGGCGGCCGTGGAAGCGCGGCGCGGTCGGGAACTTCTCCTTGGGGTACTGCTCGGTGACGACCTTGCGGAACATCGTCCGGAACGTGACGCCGAAGCCGGCGACCGGGTCCCAGAACTGCTCCTTGAGGGACGGCGTCGACTGCTCAGCCATGCGTGGTCTCCTCACTCGACGCGCGGATGGGGCCGGTGGAGCCGAACACCAGCGGAGCGGCGGCGCCGCGCACCGCGCCTCCGGCCGGCATCGGCGGGACCGGGAAGCCGCCGGTCCGCGGCTCGGCCTCGGCGGTGGCCGTCTCCTTGCGCTCGGGCAGCAGGAACGTCGCCGCCAGCACGACGACGAAGATGCCGACCAGGATCGCGAGGGTGCGCGGCTCCTGCAGGTGCTCCTGGTCGAGCCACCCGTCGTTGCGGGCCAGCCGCATGCACGCGACCGCGACCGTCCAGACCAGCGCCAGCGGGATCAGCCGCTTCCAGCCGAACGCCATGAACTGGTCGTAGCGCAGCCGCGGCAGCGTCCCGCGCAGCCAGATGAAGAAGAAGATGAAGAACAGGACCTTGCCGAAGAACCAGAGCACCGGCCAGTAGCCGGAGTTGGCCCCCGCCCAGAACTCGTCGATCCAGAACGGCGCGTGCCAGCCGCCGAGGAACAGCGTCGTCGCGAGGGCGGAGACCGTCGCCATGTTGATGTACTCGGCGAGGAAGAAGAGGGCGAACTTCAGCGAGGAGTACTCGGTGTGGAAGCCGCCGACCAGCTCGCCCTCGGCCTCGGGGAGGTCGAAGGGCGCGCGGTTGGTCTCGCCGACCATCGCGATCGTGTAGATCACGAACGACGGCAGCAGGATCAGGCCGAACCACAGCCGGTCCTGGGCCGCGACGATCTCGCTGGTCGACAGCGAGCCGGCGTAGAGGAACACCGAGACGAGCGCGAGGCCCATCGCGACCTCGTAGGAGATCATCTGCGCGCTCGAGCGCAGCCCGCCGAGGAGCGAGTACGTCGACCCGCTCGACCAGCCGGCCAGGACGATGCCGTAGATGCCGATCGAGGCGATGGCCATCACGAAGAGCACGGCGACCGGCATGTCGGTGAGCTGCAGCGGCGTGCGCTCCCCGAAGAAGTTCACCTCGGGCCCGAAGGGGATCACGCTGAAGGTGACGAACGCCGGCACCGCCGCGATCACCGGCGCCAGCAGGAAGACCACCTTGTCCGCGTGCTTCGGGATGAGGTCCTCCTTGAGCGCCAGCTTCACGCCGTCGGCCAGCGACTGCAGCAGGCCGAACGGCCCGTTGACGTTGGGGCCGATCCGGTGCTGCATGCGGGCCACGACCCGGCGCTCCCACCAGATGTTGAACAGCGTCAGCAGCACCAGGACCAGGAAGATCAGGACCGTCTTGATGCCGACGACCCACCACGGGTCGTGGCCGAACGCGTCGAGACCGGTGTTCACGACTCACCTCCAGAGATCGTGACGGGGGCGCCGGGCGAGGCCAGGTCGCTGAGCACCCCGTTGCCGAACGAGTTGGCCGGGACCCACACCACGCCGTCGACGAGGTCGTCGGCGACCTGCGCCGGCAGGGTGATCGAGCCGCGGTCGCCGGTCAGGGTGATCGTCGGGCCGTGCGCGTCGTACGTCGCCTGCGTGACGAGGGCGACCGGCGGCCGCGCGGTGGCCCGCAGGTACTTGTCGCCGTCCTGCATCCGGCCGTTGTCGACCGACTGCTTCCAGGTGGCGAGCCGGATCTCGATACGCCCCTGCTCGTCCCTCGCAGGGGCTACTCGATCACCGTCTGTGGTTGCTGGTCGAGTAGCCGCCGAGGAACGAGGCGGCGTATCGAGACCCGCGCGCTGTCCGTCCCAGGGGCCGAGCTGCTCCATCTCGGCGCGGGCCTCCTCGACGGTCCGGAAGCCCAGCGGCGCACCCATCTCCTCGGCGATGCCGGCGAGCGAGCGCAGGTCAGGCAGCGAGGCCGGGTTGGCGAGCGCCCGCGCGAACGGCCGCGGGCGGCCCTCCCAGCTGACGAACATGCCGGCCTTGTCGGTGACCGGGGCGACCGGCAGCACCACGTCGGCGGCGCGGGTCACGTCGGTCTCGCGGAGGTCGAGCGCGACCACGAAGCCGGCCGCGTCGATCGCCGCGCGGGTGGCGGCGGGATCCGCGGTGTCGGCGGGGTCGACGCCGGCGACCACCAGGCCGCCGAGCTCGCCGGCCACCAGCGCGGCGACGATGGCGTCGCCGTCGCGGCCCTCGGTCGCGGGCAGGTCGGCGACGCCCCAGGCGGTGGCGACGTCGACCCGGGCCGCGGCGTCACCGACGGGGCGGCCGCCGGGCAGCAGGTTGGGCAGGCAGCCGGTCTCGACCGCACCGCGGTCGCCGGCGCGGCGCGGCACCCAGGCGAGCCGGGCGCCGGACTTCTGCGCGAGCTCGGCCGCGGCGCTGAGCGCGCCGGGGACCGTCGCGAGCCGCTCGCCCACGAGCACCACCGCGGTGCTGTCGACGCCGTACTCGGCCTGCTCGAGCAGGGAGCGGATCACTGCGGGCTCCTCGCCGGGCGCCGTCGGCACCAGGCGGCCGCGCAGCTTGTGCAGCCCGCGGGTGGTGTACGGCGCCAGCGCGATCACCTGCGTGCCGCCGGCCCGCACGGACTTGCGCAGCCGCAGCCACAGCGCGCCGGCCTCGTCCTCGGGCTCGAGCCCGACGAGCACGACCTTCGCGGCCGACTCCAGGTCGGCGTAGGTGACCCCGCCGTTGCCCGGCCCGGTGAGCACGACGTTGCTCGCGAGGAAGGCTGCCTCCTCGGCCGAGTGCGGACGCGCCCGGAAGTCGACGTCGTTGGTGCCGAGGGCGACCCGGGCGAACTTGGCGTAGGCGTAGGCGTCCTCGGCGATCAGCCGGCCGCCGGTGAGCACGCCCACCCCGCCGGCCTGCTTGGCCGCGGCCAGGCCGCGCGCCGCGACGGCGAAGGCCTCGGGCCACGAGGCCGGACGCAGGCTGCCGTCCTCGTCGCGCACCTGCGGGTAGGTCAGCCGGTCGTCACCCTGCGCGTAGGCGAAGGCGAACCGGTCCTTGTCGGTGATCCACTCCTCGTTGACCTCGGGGTCGTTGCCGGCGAGCCGGCGCATCACCTTGCCGCGGCGGTGGTCGACGCGGATCGCGGAGCCGCAGGCGTCGTGCTCGGCGACGCCGGGGACCGAGACCAGGTCGAACGGCCGGGACCGGAACCGGTACTGCTCGGACGTCAGCGCGCCGACCGGGCAGATCTGGATCACGTTGCCGGAGAAGTAGGACAGGAACGGCGCGTCCTCGGCGATGCCGATCTGCTGCTCCGCACCTCGCTCGACCAGCGCGATGAACGGGTCTCCGGCGATCTCGTCCGCGAAGCGGGTGCAGCGCTGGCAGACGATGCAGCGCTCCCGGTCGAGGAGCACGTTGGGCGAGAGGTTGATCGGCTTGGGGAAGGTGCGCTTCGCGCCGGGCGCGCCCGGCGTGGGGTTGTCGTCGCCGGAGAACCGGGACTCGCCACGGCCGTTGGACATGGCCTGGTTCTGCAGCGGGCACTCGCCGCCCTTGTCGCAGACCGGGCAGTCGAGCGGGTGGTTGATCAGGAGGAACTCCATGATCCCCTGCTGCGCCTTGTCGGCGACCGGGCTGGTGACCTGGGTGTTGACGACCATGCCCTCGGCGACCGGGAGCGTGCAGGAGGCCTGCGGCTTGGGGAAGCCGCGGCCGTTGCCGGCGTCGGGGATGTCGACGAGGCACTGGCGGCACGCACCGACCGGCGCGAGCAGCGGGTGGTCGCAGAAGCGCGGGATCTGCACGCCGACCTGCTCGGCCGCCCGGATCACCAGCGTGTTCTTGGGGACGGCGACCTGGATGCCGTCGATCGTGACGTTGACCAGGTCGGCCTGCGCGACGGTCTTGTCGGTCGTCATGGCTACGCCGTCACCTCCACGCCCGCCCAGGCGGTGCTGCGAGCCGGGTCGAAGGGGCACCCGCCGTGCGTCAGGTGGGCGAGGTACTCGTCGCGGAAGTACTGGATCGAGCTGGAGATCGGGCTGGTGGCACCGTCGCCCAGCGCGCAGAACGCGCGGCCGAGGATGTTGTCGCACTGGTCCAGCAGCACGTCGAGGTCGCCCTCGCTGCCCTCGCCGTTCTCGAGCCGGGTGAGGACCTGCGCCAGCCACCACGTGCCCTCGCGGCACGGCGTGCACTTGCCGCACGACTCGTGCTTGTAGAACTCCGTCCACCGCAGCACGGCGCGGACGACGCACACGGTGTCGTCGAAGATCTGCAGGGCGCGGGTGCCGAGCATCGACCCGGCCGCGCCGACCGCCTCGAAGTCGAGGGGTACGTCGAGGTGCTCGGGCGTGAGCAGCGGGGTGCTGGAGCCGCCCGGCGTCCAGAACTTCAGGTCGTGGCCCTCGCGGATGCCCCCGGCGAGGTCGATCAGCTCGCGCAGCGTGATGCCGAGCGGAGCCTCGTACTGGCCGGGCTTCTTGACGTGGCCGGACAGGGAGAAGATGCCGTAGCCCTTGGACTTCTCGGTGCCCATCGAGGCGAACCAGTCGGCCCCGTTGGCGACGATGCTCGGCACCGAGGAGATCGACTCGACGTTGTTGATCACCGTCGGGCTGGCGTAGAGGCCGGCGACCGCGGGGAACGGGGGGCGCAGCCGCGGCTGGCCGCGGCGTCCCTCGAGGCCCTCGAGCAGCGCCGTCTCCTCGCCGCAGATGTAGGCGCCGGCGCCGGCGTGCACGACGACGTCGAGGTCGAAGCCGGATCCGTGGATGTCCTTGCCGAGGTGTCCGGCCGCGTAGGCCTCGGCGACCGCCGCCTGCACACGGCGGATGACGTGGAGCACCTCGCCGCGGATGTAGATGAACGCCTTGTTGGCGCGGATGGCGTAGGAGCTGATGATCACGCCCTCCACGAGCACGTGGGGGTTGGCCATCATCAGCGGGATGTCCTTGCACGTGCCCGGCTCGGACTCGTCGGCGTTGACCACCAGGTACTTGGGCCGCGGGTTGTCCTGCGGGATGAACGACCACTTCATCCCGGTCGGGAAGCCCGCACCGCCGCGACCGCGCAGGCCGGAGTCCTTCACGGCGGCGATCACGTCGTCGGGGCTCATCGCGAACGCCTTGTCGAGCGCGGCGTAGCCGCCCTTCGACTCGTACGCCGCGCGCGTCCACGACCGCTCGACGTCCCACATGTCCGTGAGGACCGGCGTCAGTGTGTCGGTCACTGGGCCTCCTTCTTCTCGGCCGCGGCCTCGGTGGAGCCGGAGCCCTCCTCGACCGTCTCGGAGCCGGCCCGCTGCGTGTCGGCCTGGGCGACCGCGTCCTCCTTGGAGGCGCCGGCGCCGACGGCTGCCGGTCCGCGGGCGCCCTCGGGTGCGGTCCAGCCGCGCTCGCGCGCGATCTCGAGGCCGGCAAGGCTGGCCGGGCCGGCCGCGGGGCCGTCGTCGACCCGGTCGTCCGGGAAGCCCGCGAGCACCCGCTCGGCCTCGCGCCAGGTGCACAGGCGCGGGCCGCGCGTGGAGCGGACCTCGTGCCCGGCGCGGAGCGACTCGACCATCTGCACCGCGGAGTCCGGGGTCTGGTTGTCCATGAACTCCCAGTTGACCATCACGACCGGTGCGTAGTCGCACGCCGCGTTGCACTCGACGTGCTCGAGGCTCACCGAGTACTGGTCGCCCTGCCGCTGCTCGGCCCGCTCGTCGTTGCCGACGCCGAGGTGCTCCTTGAGCCGCGCGAAGATGGCGTCGCCGCCCATCACCGCGCAGAGGGTGTTGGTGCAGACGCCGACGTGGAAGTCGCCGACGGCGTGGCGCTTGTACATCGTGTAGAACGTGGCGACGCCGCTGACGTCGGCCGGGCTGATGTCGAGGATCTCGGCGCACGCCTCGATCGCCTCGGGGGTCACCCGACCCTGCACCGACTGCGTCAGGTGCAGCATCGGCAGCAGGCCCGAGCGCTTCTCGGGGTAGCGGTCCGCGATCTCGCGCAGCTCCGCGAGCGTCTTGTCGTCGAGGGCGCTGGTCACCGGTCGACGCCTCCCATCACCGGGTCGATGCTGGCGATCGCGACGATCACGTCGGCGATCATGGAGCCTTCGCTCATCACGCCCATCGCCTGCAGGTTGTTGAACGACGGGTCGCGGAAGTGGGCGCGGAACGGACGCGTGCCGCCGTCGGAGACGACGTGCGCGCCGAGCTCGCCGCGCGGCGACTCGATCGGGACGTAGGCCTGGCCCGCCGGCACGCGGAAGCCCTCCGTGACCAGCTTGAAGTGGTGGATCAGCGCCTCCATCGACTCACCCATGATGTGGCGGATGTGGTCGAGGCTGTTGCCCATCCCGTCGCTGCCGATCGCGAGCTGGCTGGGCCACGCGATCTTCTTGTCCTCGATCATCACCGGGGCGCCCTCGAGCCGCGCGAGCCGGTCGGCCGCCTGCTCGACGATCCGCAGCGACTCCCACATCTCGGCGAGGCGGACGCGGAACCGGCCGTAGGAGTCGGCGGTGTCCCAGGTCTGGACGTCGAAGTCGTAGGTCTCGTAGCCGCAGTAGGGCTCGGTCTTGCGCAGGTCCCACGGGTAGCCGGTGCTGCGCAGGACGGGCCCGGTGAGGCCGAGCGCCATGCAGCCCTCGAGGTCGAGGTGGCCGACGCCCTCGAGCCGGGCCTTGAAGATCGGGTTGGCGTTGCAGAGCGCGGCGTACTCGGGCAGCCGCTTCTTCATCAGGGCGACGAACCCGCGGATCTCGTCCAGCGCCCCCGGCGGGAGGTCCTGGGCGACGCCGCCGGGACGGATGAACGCGTGGTTCATGCGGAGCCCGGTGATCAGCTCGAACAGGTCGAGCACCAGCTCGCGCTCGCGGAAGCCGATCGTCATCACGGTCAGCGCGCCGATCTCCATGCCGCCCGTCGCGATGCAGACCAGGTGGGAGGAGATCCGGTTGAGCTCGGAGAGCAGGACCCGCATCACGCTGGCCTTCTCGGGGATCTGGTCCTCGACGCCGAGCAGCCGCTCGACCCCGAGGCAGTAGGTGAGCTCGTTGAAGAACGGCGACAGGTAGTCCATCCGGGTGCAGAACGTGACGCCCTGCACCCAGGAGCGGTACTCCATGTTCTTCTCGATGCCGGTGTGCAGGTAGCCGATGCCGCAGCGGGCCTCGGTCACGGTCTCGCCCTCGAGCTCGAGGATCAGCCGGAGCACGCCGTGGGTCGACGGGTGCTGGGGACCCATGTTGACCACGATCCGCTCGTGGGCGTCGGCACCGCCGAGCCCGCCGGCGACCTCGTCCCAGTCCTGGCCCGAGACGGTGAAGACGCGGCCCTCGCTGGTCTCGGAGGTGCCGCCGAAGACGTCCTCGGTGGTGCTCATGTGTAGCTCCTCCGCTGGTCGGGCGGCGGGATGGTGCCGCCCTTGTACTCGACGGGGATGCCGCCGAGCGGGTAGTCCTTGCGCTGCGGGTGGCCCGGCCAGTCGTCGGGCATGAGGATCCGGGTGAGTGCGGGGTGGCCGTCGAAGACCAGGCCGAACATGTCGTAGGTCTCGCGCTCGTGCCAGTCGGCCGCCGGGTAGACCGGGACCAGCGACGGCAGGTGCGGGTCGGCGTCGGAGACGCTGACCTCGACCCGGATCCGGCGGTTGAAGGTCATCGAGCCGAAGTGGTAGACCGCGTGCAGCTCGCGCCCGGTGTCGCCCGGGTAGTGGACCCCGCTGACGCCGGCCAGGAACTCGAACCGGAGCGACGGGTCGTCGCGCAGCAGCCGGGCCACCTGGACCAGGTTGTCGCGGCTGACGTGGAACGTGATCTCCCCGCGGTGCACGACGACCTGCTCGATCAACGGGTCGAGGGAGTCGGCGATCTCGTCGAACCAGCCGCCGAACGGGCGCTGCGCGGCGACGGGGAACACCACGGGCGACACGAGGCCGCCGTACCCGCTGGTGTCGCCGGTGCCCGTGACGCCGAACATGCCGTGCCGCTCGCCGACCTGGCGCACCTCGCCGAGCTCGGCCGGCGGGTGCGGGATGTTCTCGGGCGACTGGTCGACGGCCGGCTGCTGGACGGCCTCGGCGGGACCGGCGTCCTTCTTCTCGTCGTCGGTCACCGGAGCAGGCCCCTCTGGTCGCTGGTCGGGATCGCGACCAGGCCCTCGGCCTCGAGCTCGCGGATCTGGGACTCGCGGTTGGCGCCGAGCTTGCCGTGCTGGACCTTGTCGTGGAGCTTGAGGATCGCGTCGATGAGCATCTCCGGCCGCGGCGGGCAGCCCGGGAGGTACATGTCCACAGGCACGACGTGGTCGACGCCCTGGACGATCGCGTAGTTGTTGAACATCCCGCCGCTGCTGGCGCAGACGCCCATCGCGAGCACCCACTTGGGCTCGGCCATCTGGTCGTAGATCTGCCGCAGGACCGGCGCCATCTTCTGGCTCACCCGGCCGGCGACGATCATCAGGTCGGCCTGGCGCGGGCTGGCCCGGAACACCTCCATGCCGAAGCGGGCGAGGTCGTACTTCGGGCCGCCGCTGGTCATCATCTCGATGGCGCAGCAGGCCAGCCCGAAGGTGGCCGGCCAGAAGCTGGCCTTGCGCATGTAGCCGGCGACCCCCTCGACGGTGGTGAGGAGTACGCCGCTCGGCAGCTTCTCTTCGAGACCCACGCTTGACCTCTCAGTCCCAGTCCAGGCCGCCGCGGCGCCACACGTAGGCGTAGGCGACGAACACGGTGGCGATGAAGACGACCATCTCGACCAGCCCGAACGCGCCCATGACGTCGAAGTTCACGGCCCACGGGTAGAGGAAGATGATCTCGATGTCGAAGACGATGAAGAGCATCGCGGTGATGTAGTACTTCACCGGGAAGCGCCCGCCGATCGCCTGCGGGCTCGGCTCGATGCCGCACTCGTAGGAGTCGAGCTTCGCGCGGTTGTAGCGCTTCGGTCCCACCAGGGCGCTCATCGCCACCGAGCCGACCGCGAACAACGCAGCCAGCGCGGCGAGGACCAGTACCGGCGTGTACAGCTCCATCGCAGTCCTCCCTCAGGGGTCCCGGGACGTCCGGATCGTGATCTTGTGAACAGAATCACGAGTGGCGCGGGACACATACTGCCACCGCCGAGGGTCCCGCGTGCAAGGGGGTGGCAGGTTCGTGCCGACGCCACATCGACGACCTTCCGGACATGCCGGTGACCCCGCCGGTGGGCGGGGTGTGGGGCGTGGGCCTCAGAGGTCGGGTGGGTTGGTCGGGAAGAGCTTCTGGTCCCCAGCCGGTTGGTCGGCGGGGCAGGGGTCGGGCTCGTAGGTGTCGAGCTCGCCTGTTTCCCAGGGGTGTTCGACGTCCATGGTCTCGGGGTCGAGGCGGCGGGGTGGGTCGAGCGCGCGGGTGCCTCGGTGGTCGACGAGGAAGTGCCGGTGGGTGGGGGCGAGCCAGAGGTAGCGGCCGGGTTCGACGATGACGTAGCGCCAGCCTTCGTCATGGGTCTTGGCCCGGTGGTGCCGCCGACAAAGCGGGACCAAGTTGCAGGGGCAGGTCACGCCGTTCTTGCCGTGCGGGGTCGTGTGGTCGAGGTCGCACGTTTCGGCGCGGCGGCTGCAGTTGGGGAAGGCGCAGTGGTGGTCGCGGAGCTGGACCTGGGCCTTGAGGCGGTCGGGGATCTCGTAGGAGTCGACCGGGACGTGGTCGGCCAGGTCGATGACCGGCCGGATCGTGACGCTGGTGCCGCAGGTCTGCAGCCACTCCTTCACCTGGAACGGCGAGACCGGGGTCCGGGTGTTGCCCAACCGGCCGACGGCCGCATCGGCAGGGATGGCGTCGATGCCGGTGGACATCAGCGCGGCCAGTGCCGCGTCGGTGAGGTGGACGTACAGCTGGACCTTCCGGCCCGGGACGGTGCGGGTGGCCTGCCCGGTGTGGTTGGTGACCTGGAGGTCGAGGGTGAGGTCCTGGCGGGCGAGCTCCCCGGCGGCGACCGAGCGGCGGACGTCGAGGGAGTCCTCGGACCCGAGCTGACCGAGCAGCTTCGCGCGGCGGGCGACGGCTTCGTTGAGGTCGAGGGCGTCGGCGGCGTCCAGGACTCCGTGGACGTCGACCAGCCCATGGGCGTCGGCGTGGTGGACGTCGATGTCGAAGTGCCGCCGCTCGCCGGCTTCCCGGCGTTGCTGCTCGGCGGTGTCGGGGTCGAACCGGGTGATGGCCTCGGCGACGAGGCGTTCGATCTGCGCCCACGTGCAGGTCGAGACGACGGGGCCGCGCTGGCGGTCGATGAAGTCGGTCGCTTCCACCGGCAGGCCGAGGGTGAGGTCGGCGACCCGCAGCGCCCGCCAGACCTCGCAGCGTCCTTCGATGACCGCGGTGAAGACCTGCGGCAGTCGCCAGGCGACCTCCAGGATCCGGCCCACGTACAACCGGCCGGAGTCGTGACTGCGGCCGAGGACGGCGATGAGCTCCATCAGCTTGAACTCACTGACCAGCGGTGCGCCGGGTCCGGCGATCGGGACCGCGGTGTCCACGATCCCGTCCCAGATCGTCGCCGCCTCCTCGGGTGCGTCGACGACGCTGACGTCGGCCCACGCCACGATCGCGCACCACTCCCGGATCCGCTCGGCCCGCTGGTTCCGCAGAGACAGCTGGATCTCGTCGAGCAGCTCACTGGCCGAGCAGCCGTCGAACTGCTCCATCGGTGAGGGGGTGTTCCCGAGATCCATAGAGGAATTCAACCACCGACCGCCGACACAACGACGAGCCGGAAACCCGCCTGTGGACTAGCGATTCCCGCTCCACGGCTTATGGATCAGAAGCGGTTCGAGGGGTCTCGTGACTGTCGCTGCGCGACCTCCTCGACCACCGCGGACCTCCGTCTTGAAACCGCAACCACAGGCCGACGACCCCCAGCAACCTCGGACCTACGCAGCAAAGCAACCAAGCAGCTCGCACCCCGCGGCGAGCGCCCACGTCAATCTTCAAAGGGGTTGAACAGAGGTCTCGTGACGGTCGCTGCGCGACCTCCTCGACCACCTGCTCCTGGGTCAGGCGGTGGCGCGGTGGAGCGCGACGATCCCGCCGGAGAGGTTGCGCCACTCGGGTGCGGTCCAGCCGGCGTCGGCGAGCATCGTGGCGAGGCCGGCCTGGTCGGGCCAGGCGCGGATCGACTCGGCGAGGTAGACGTAGGCGTCGGGTGCGGACGAGACGCCCCGGGCGATGGCCGGCAGCGCCTTCATCAGGTACTCGAGGTAGACCGTGCGCCACGGGGCCCACGTCGGGTGGCTGAACTCGCACACGACGATCCGGCCGCCGGGCCTGGTGACCCGGCGCAGCTCGCGGAGCCCGGCGAGCGGGTCGACGATGTTGCGCAGCCCGAAGGAGATGGTGACGGCGTCGAAGCTGGCGTCGCGGAACGGCAGCCGGGTGCCGTCGCCGGCCGTGAACGGCAGGTGCGGCAGGTGCTCCTTGCCGACCTGGAGCATGCCGAGCGAGAAGTCGCAGGGCACGACCGTGGCGCCGGCGTCCGCGAACGGCTGGCTGGACGTGCCCGTGCCCGCCGCGAGGTCGAGCACGGTGTCGCCGTACGACGGGTCGACCGCGTCCAGCACGACCTTGCGCCAGCGCCGGTCCTGACCGAAGGACAGGACGTCGTTGGTGAGGTCGTAGCGCCGGGCGACGGTGTCGAACATGCGACGTACGTCGGCCGGCTTCTTGTCGAGCGCTGCGCGGGCCACGTCCCGCACCCTATGCCGCGACGCCACGGTGGCCCGACGTGCCCCGGCTGCAACCAAACCGGCCGACCGGGCGTCAACCTGGTGAGCAAGGGAGACCCCATGAACCTGTCGCGCATCACCGTCGCCGCGGCGACCGCAGCGCTCGGCCTCGCCGTCTGGCACGTCGGCCTGGCCGACGCGCGCCCGGTCGAGCCCGGGTCGACCCAGCCGCCGTCGAGCCAGCCCTCCAGCCGGCCGCCGAGCCCGAGCCGGGCAGCGAACGGCCACGACGACACGCACGACGACCACGGCACGCGGCACGCCCTGAAGCCCGGCCCCGCGCTGCTGTCCCCGGGCGACGAGGGCGACGACGTGCGCGAGCTCCAGGCACGGCTGGCGCAGATCGACTGGTTCGACGCCGGGGTCACCGGCTACTACGGCGACATCACCGAGGCAGCCGTGCGGGGCTTCCAGGCCAAGCGGCAGATCCCGGTCACGGGCGAGGTCGACCAGCGCACCCTGGACCGCCTCGACGCGATGACGACCGAGCCGACGGCGGCCGAGCTCGACGGCACCGCGTCGACCAACACCCCGGGCGCGCTCGACCCGCGCTGCACGACCGGCCGGGTGCTCTGCGTCGACAAGACCAGCAGCACCCTGCGCTGGGTCGTGGACGGGCAGGTCCTCAAGACGGTCGACGTGCGGTTCGGGGCGTCGTACTCACCGACCCGCGAGGGCGAGTTCCACGTCTACTACAAGGACATCGACCACGTCTCGCACCTCTACGGCAGCTCGATGCCGTTCGCGATGTTCTTCTCGGGCGGGCAGGCCGTGCACTACTCCTCCGACTTCGCGGCCGTGGGCTACAACGGCGCGTCGCACGGGTGCGTCAACGTCCGCGACTACGACGGGGTCGCGTGGCTCTACGACCACGTCCGCGTCGGGGACGCGGTCGTCGTCTACTGGTCCTGAGCGCCGCCGCTGTCGGCCGTGATCGCCTCGTCGAGCGCCTGCACGGTCTGCTCGGCGGTGAGGCCCCCGACGACGTAGGCGTTGAACGCCCGGCCGTCGATCTCGGTCTGGCACTGCACCTGGACCGGGGCGCTCTTGGTCGGGTCGGGGGCGGGCTGGCCGTCGGTCCCCGGCTGCGCGGGGAACAGCTCCGCGCACGGTACGTCGTCCACCCGGCGGCTGCGCTGGACGAAGCCCTGCGCCTGGGTCATCTGGCGCGGGGTCGGCGGGCCGCTCTGGAGGAACAGGCCGCCGCCGGCGTCGGACACCGTGATGCTGAGCTCGACCCGTCCGTCGGAGCTGATGTAGCGACCCACGGCGGTGTCGGCCCCGAACACCTTGGTGAGCGTGTCGGAGCCGTACTTCTCGACCTGCTCACCCACCTCGGGGTTGAAGCTGGACACCCGCATCAGCTGACCGTCGAGCAGCGTCTGCGGCAGGTCCTCGGCCACCGCCGGGCGGTCGGTCGTGGCGGCGCCCGCCTCCTCGTCGGTGAGCTTCGGGAGGCCGACGGCGAAACCGACGAAGCCGCCGAGGACGACCACGCCGGCGATGGCGCCGATGACGGTGGAGCGCGCGATGGGCATTGCGCCATGATGCCGGGAGCTCGCGGGCGGGCGGAGGCCGGGTCCGGCTGTCAGACGCCGGTGAGTAGGCTCGGTGACGTGACCACCGGTGCGCCCTCCAGCGATCGCGCTGGCGCCGCAGCACCCCTCGTGGCCCGGACCACCGAGGTCCCGGCGGCCGCGGTCGGAGCACTCGTCGACCTGCTGCCCGCGGCCGAGCCCGTGGCGTGGCTGCGCCGCGGCGACGGCGTCGTCGGCTGGGGCCGCGCGGCCGAGATCCGCACCAGCGGCCGTGACCGGTTCGCCGACGCGGACGCGTGGTGGAGCGAGACCGTCGCCCACGCCGTGGTGCGCGACAAGGTGAGCCTGCCGGGCACCGGCCTGGTCTGCTTCGGCAGCTTCGCCTTCGCCGACGACCCGGGCGACTCCGTGCTCGTCGTGCCGGAGGTCGTGGTCGGCCGCCGCGACGGGACGGCGTGGGTCACCACGATCACCGCGGGCGGGCTCGACCACACCGAGCACCCGCTGGAGCCCGCCGAGGCGCCGCCGGCGCCCGTCGACCTGGCGGTCGGAGAGGGCGCGCTCAGCGCCGACGACTGGGCGTCCGTGGTCGCCGACGCCGTCTCCCGGATCGCGGCGGGCGACCTCGAGAAGGTCGTGCTCGCGCGCGACCTGGTCGCGCGGGCCGCCGAGCCGCTGGACGTGCGCTGGCCGCTGCGCCGGCTCGCGGCGTCGTACCCCACCTGCTGGACCTTCCACGTCGACGGGTTGTTCGGCGCGACGCCCGAGATGCTGGTGCGCCGCGAGCGCGGCCTGGTCACCTCGCGCGTGCTCGCGGGGACCATCCGCCGCACCGGCGACGACCAGCACGACCTGACCCTCGCCGCGACGCTCGCCCGGTCGTCGAAGGACCTCGAGGAGCACGAGTACGCCGTGCGCTCGGTCGCCGACGCGCTGGCGCCCCACTGCTCGTCGATGAACGTCCCCGAGGCGCCGTTCGTGCTGCACCTGCCCAACGTGATGCACCTGGCGACCGACGTCGCGGGCGTGGTCCACGACGCGGCCGCGGTCTCGTCCCTCGAGCTCGCCGCGGCGCTGCACCCCTCCGCCGCCGTCGGGGGCACCCCGACCGCCGAGGCCGTCGCGCTGATCACCGAGATCGAGGGGATGGACCGCGGTCGCTACGCCGGCCCGGTCGGGTGGATGGACGCCACCGGCGACGGCGAGTGGGGCCTGGCCCTGCGGTCCGGGCTGGTCGACGGCACGACCGTCCGGCTGTTCGCCGGCTGCGGGATCGTGGCCGGCTCCGACCCGGCCGACGAGCTCGCCGAGGCCCGCGCCAAGCTGGTGCCGGTGCTCGAGGCGCTCGAGTCCTGACCGGCGCCGGCCGGCACGGCTACAGGTCGGTGCCCTCGGCCAGGCGGCGGTAGTCGAGGCCGGCCGCACCCAGGAACCGCCCGAAGTGGCCGTCGGCGATGCCGAGGCCCGCCTCGCTGTAGATCCGGTCGTGGATCGCGACGTTGCGCGCCGCCCCGACCGAGCGGGCGAAGTCGATGCCCTCGGAGACCTTCATCCACGGCGCGCTCACCGGCGCGAGGAGCACGTCGACGGGGACGCCGGGGCCGGTCAGCGCGTCGCCGGGGTGGAACACCCGCGTCGCGCCGTCGCCGCTGCCCAGCGTGAGCAGGTAGCCGCTGTTGTCGACCCGCGGCAGCTCGGGGTGGATCACGGCGTGCAGCTCGCCGACCGCGCGCACCGCGACCGGGCCGATGCTCCACTCCTCGTCGGGTCGCACCACCGTCACCCGCTCGGCGACGTCGGGCGCCTCCTCGCGGACCTGCGCCGCGACGGCGCCGATCGTGAAGACCGGGGCGTCGGAGCGCCGCAGCCGGTCGGCGAGGTAGTGGTCGGGGTGCTCGTGGGTGATGAGCACGGCGTCCGCACCGTCGACGGCGTCCGGGTCGGTGAAGACGCCGGGGTCGAGGACGAGGGTGGTGCCGTCGTGCTCGATGCGGACGCAGGCGTGGGCGAGCTTCGTCAGGCGCATGTCCCCCACCGTAGCCACGCGGGTGGCGCCGGAATCAGCGCGCCGGCGCCGGGGTTGGGGCGTCATGCTCGCCATCACCGGCTCGACCGGCGCCGTCGGCGGCCGGGTCGCCCGCCTGCTCGCGCACCTGCGGCCCGTCCTCGTCGTCCGGGACCCCTCGCGGGCGCCCGACCTCGGCTGCGAGGTCCGGGTGGCGTCGTACGGCGACCGCGCGGCAGCCGGTGCGGCGCTGGCCGGCGTCGACACGCTGCTGCTCGTCTCGGCGGCCGAGTCGCCGGTCCGGCGGCAGGAGCACCGCACGATGATCGACGCGGCCGCCGACGCCGGGGTGCGGCACCTCGTGTACACGTCGTTCGCCGGCGCGGCGCCCGACGCGACGTTCACGCTGGGGCGCGACCACTGGGACGCCGAGCAGGGGATCCGCCGCGCAGCCGAGCGCACCGGCATGGGTTTCACGCTGCTGCGCGACGACTTCTACCTCGACGTGCTGCCGCTGTTCGCCGACGCGGAGGGCGTCATCCGGGGCCCGGCCGGGCAGGGGCGCGTCGCCGCGGTGGCCCGTGCCGACGTGGCGGACGCCGCGGTCGCCGTACTCCTGGCGCCGGAGGCGCACGACGGCAACGCCTACCTGCTGACCGGCCCCGAGGCGCTCTCCCTCGAGGACGTCGCCGCGCGTGCCGGGGCGGTCCTCGGCCGGAGCCTGCGCTACGAGGAGGAGTCGGTCGAGGAGGCGTACGCCTCGCGGCGCGAGGCCTACCCCGACGCGGCCGACTGGCAGCTCGACGCGTGGGTCAGCACCTACACCGCGATCGCCGACGGCTCGGTCGCCGCGGTCAGCGACGACGTCGAACGGCTCACCGGCCACCCCGCCCGCACCCTCGAGCAGGCCCTCGCCTCCTGACGCCGCCCGGTGCGGTTCAGCCGGTGAGGTGGTGGACGAAGCACCAGCGCCAGTCCTCGCCGGGCTCGACGGAGCGCATGACGGGGTGGTCGGTCTCCCGGAAGTGGGCCGTGGCGTGGCGCAGCGGCGAGGAGTCGCAGCAGCCGACGTGACCGCACCCGAGGCACATCCGCAGCGCGACCCAGCGGACCCCGGCGTCGATGCACTCGGGGCAGACGAGCTCCTCGGGCGGGTCCTGCAGCGGGGTCGACTCCAGGTGCTCGCAGCCCGCGTCCCGCCGGCGGGCGATGGTCGGCCGCACCTCCGAGGACCGCGAGTCCGCCGCCTCGAGCATCGACTCCTCCACGTCGAGGCGGGCCAGCACGTCGCGCACCACGTCGGAGGCGACCGAGCCGCTCGACCTGATCTCCAGGACGCGCTGCCGCTCCGCCGAGATCATCTCCGAGCGGAGCCGTGAGTAGAGGTCGCTCGGCGACTCCCCCTCGGTGGTGCCGAGCCGCTCCCACGCGGCGAAGTTCCGCTGCTCCACCCGCTGCTTGACCATCGCGGTGACGTCGTGCGGGTCGTCGTACTCCAGCTCCTGCAGGCGCTTGAACCCCGCCTTCGCCGCCTGCTGGAGGATCGTCGCGCGGGCGAGCGCGTCGTCCACCGGGTCCGGACCGGGTACGGCGAGCCGCCGGGCCACCCAGCCCAGGGTGAGGCCCTGCCCGAGCAGCGTTGCGGCGACCACCGTGAACGCGATCATCAGCAGCACCTCGCGGTGCGGGACGTCCACCGGGATGACGAACGCGGCGGCGAGGGTGACCACCCCGCGCATCCCGGCCCAGCCGATCAGGAACGTGTAGTGCCAGGTGGGGACCAAGCCGGTGTCGGGGTCCGGGCCCGGTCGGACGAGCAGGTAGCGCGCCACGAAGACCCAGGCGAAGCGCAGCACCACGACGGTCGCCAGCGTCCCGAGGCAGACCGCGACGATCCTCGCGGCGCCGAGGCTGCTGTCGTGCACGTCGGCGACCAGCCACTGGGCCTGGAGCCCGATCAGCAGGAAGACGGTGTTCTCGAGGACGAACGCGATCGTGCGCCAGTTCATCTGCTCGGCGATCCGGGCCTGCGCGGTCTGCAGGATCGGCGCCTTGTGGCCGAGCAGCAGGCCGCCGACGACCACGGCGATCACGCCGGACCCGTGGATCTCCTCGGCGGCGATGTAGGCCACGAACGGGACGGCGAGCGAGACGCCGGTGTCCAGGAGCGGGTCGGTCAGCCGGCGGCGCACCTGCGCCACCACGAGGAACGTCAGGATGCCGACGACCACCCCGCCGCCCGCGGCGAGCAGGAAGTCGCGACCCATGTCGAGCGCGTCGATGCCGACCGCGGAGGCGGCGATCGCCGTGCGCAGCGCGACCAGCGCGGTGGCGTCGTTGAGCAGCGACTCGCCCTCGAGGATCGTCACCACCCGTCGGGGCAGCCCCACCCGCCGGCCGATCGCGGTCGCGGCGATGGCGTCGGGCGGCGCGACCACGGCGCCGATCGCGAAGGCCGCCGGCCACCCGACGGCCGGCACCAGCGTGTGCACGACCGCGGCCACGCCGATCGTCGTCACCACGACCAGCCACACCGACAGCAGGATGATCGGGCGCCGGTTGGCGTTGAAGTCCACGAGCGACGTCGACAGCGAGGCGGCGTAGAGCAGCGGCGGCAGCAGGCCGAGCAGCACCACCTCGGGCTCGAGGTGGACCTCCGGCACCCAGGGGACGTACGACGCCGCCCACCCGACGAGGATCAGGGCGATGGGCGCCGGGAACCCGATCTTGCCCGCCAGCGCCGTGACGGCGAGCACGGTGACCGCGATCGCGACCAGCAGCATCGCGATCTCCATGGAGTCATTGTGCCGGGGGCACTCCAACCGCAGCGAGGACCGCGTCGACCGTGGTCACCAGGCGGTCGGCGGTGTAGACGTCCGGCTGCCCGAGCACGAGCCCGCCGAACCGCTCCATCACCGCGAGCACGGCGTGCGCCAGCAGGTCGGCGTCGGCGTCGATCCGCGCCGCCGCGAGCCCGAGCCCGAGGATGCCCGCGAGCTGGCCGCGGAAGCGCTCGCGGTCGCCCTCGATGCGTGCGGCGACCTCGGCGGGGGTCCCGGCGGCGGCGAGGAGGATCGGCCGCCAGGTGTCGGGATCCTCGGAGACGCGCTCGACCAGGGTCCGCACCGTCCGCAGGAGGGCACCCCGGGGGTCGCGCAGGGTCGCCGGGTCCGTGGGGTCGGGCAGCGCGCCCTCCAGCCCGGCGAGGGCGCGCGCCTGCTGCCGGTCGAGGAGCGCGAACAGCAGGGCGCCGAGGCCGTCGTAGGCGCCGTAGACGACCGGCCGGGTCACCCCGGCCTCGCGGGCGATCGCGTCGATGGACACCCCCGCGTAGCCGTCGCGGACGATGACCGCCAGCGCCGCGTCGAGCAGCTGCTCGCGCCGTACGTCGATCGGCACGCGCGCGGCGTACGGCCGGCGACGTCGGCCGGTCGCCGCCGTCGCCCCGGCCGCTCCGTCACCCATGGCACCCACCGTAGCCACGCCTGCTCCTTCCAATTGCTACACCACTGTAGTAAGTTGCCGCGCAATCCACGAGAGGAGACGGACATGGGTGTCGTCGAGAGGATCCGCGGGCGCCGGAGCAGCGTGGTGCCGCACGAGGACCACGGCTTCTTCGGTCCCGGCTCGGTCACCTGGAAGGTCTGGTCCTACCCGACCTCCCTCACCATCGGCTTCCAGCGCGCGGTCGTGGTCGAGGAGCTCGACCCGGCCCTGGTCGCCTCGGTCTACGAGACGCACGCGATCTTCGACCGGCCGCGCACCCGCTACGACCGCACCCTGAAGTACTTCTCGCTCGTCGCCTTCGGCTCGAGCCGCGAGACGTCCAAGGCCGCCGACGTCCTGGTGAAGATCCACTCCAAGGGCATCGGCACCTGCCCGGTCACCGGCATCCGGTACGACGCCAACGACCCGCACAGCCAGCTCTGGATCCACCTGACGGCATGGCACTCGATCCTCTACGCCTACGAGCGCTACGGCCCCGGCCGGCTCACCGCGGAGGAGGAGGCGCGCTACTGGGAGGAGTGCGCGGTCGCGGCCGAGCTCCAGACCTGCGACCCGGCCGACGTGCCACGCAGCCGGGAGGGCGTCCGCGCCTACTTCGAGGAGATGAAGCCGCAGCTGCTCGGCAGCGGCATCGCCCGCGAGAGCATGGCGCAGCTGCTCGACGCCCGGGTGATGATGCCGCCCCTGCCGCTGCTGCTCCGACCGGTGTCCTGGGTCTCGGCGCGGGTGCTCCGCGCCGGCACCATCGCCACGATGCCGCGGTGGATGCGCGAGCTGGGCGGCCTCGAGCAGTCGCGGGTGGTCGACGCGCTGGTCCGGCCGGTCCTGTGGCTGGCGCTGCGCCTGGTCGCGATGAACGCCCGCGTGGAGCTCGCGGTCCTCGGGGTCCTCTCGCCGATGACGGTGCCGGTCGTCGAGCCGGTCCTGCTCGGCGTGCCCCCGGAGCGGGCGGAGGTGCTCACCCCCGCCCAGGCCCGGGAGCGGTACGGCTACCAGCGGCCGCGCGACGCGCACCTCGACCTGCGCGCGCGACAGCACGCCAAGGTGTTCGGCGAGGGCGCGGCGCCCAGCGACGAGGGCATCGTCGAGTCCGAGCCGCTGCTCGGCTCGATCAGCTGACGAGTCCGCGCAGGCGGGCGTCGAGGTCGCGGCGGTCGGCGCGGGAGACGACCGCCTCGACCACCTCGACGCCCCCGTTGGGGCCGGCGAGCGCCTGCTCCAGCTCCGGCCGGGACGTGACCCGCAGGTGCGGCGTCCGGGTCGCCGCGCACAACGCCGCCAGGTCGACGCCGTGCGGCGTGCCGAACAGCCGCTCGTAGGACGCCGCGTGCTCCGGCGCGCCCTGCTCCAGCATCGCGAAGATCGAGCCGCCGTCGTCGTTGACGACCACGACCGTCAGGTCGGGCCGGGGCTCGTCGGGCCCGAGCACCAGGGACGACTGGTCGTGGAGGAAGGTCACGTCGCCCATCAGGGCGAGCACGCGCGCGGAGCGCGGCCGGCCGAGCGCGGCCCCGATGGCCGTGCTGATCGTGCCGTCGATGCCGGCCAGACCGCGGTTGGCGATCACCTTCCGCCGCTCGCCCACGGTCGTCGGCCGGCCCATCACGTCGAGGTCCCGGATCGGGCTGGAGGCCCCGACGACGAGGAGCCCATCGGGGGGCACCGCGGCGGAGACCGCCGCCGCCACGGCGTACGGCGTCAGCGCCGGCTCCGCCGCCACCAGGCGGTCGACCTGCCGGCCGAGGTCGCGGTCGGCCTGCTGCCAGCGGACGAGCCAGTCGGTGCCGTCGGGCTCGGCGTCGGGCACCCCGTCGAGCACCGTCGCCCGCGACGGCCGGACCGGCCAGACGCCGCGGCCGGGCACCACCAGCACCTCGACCGCGGGGTCCTCCAGGAGCCGGGTCACCGGTCGGGACAGCGTGGGACGGCCGAGGACGACCACCCGCTCGATCTCCGCGCCCAGCGGGCCGCCGAGCAACAGCCGGTAGGTGCGGATCGCGTTCGCGCCGGTGCGCGCGCCGCTCGACGGCTCCGCTAGCAGCGGCCAGCCCGCCCGCTCGGCCAGCGTGCGGGCCGGCGGGCCCGCGTCGTCGCCGGCGACGACGACGGTGCGCGGGCCGGTGCGAACCTTGGACGGGGAATCACCGGTCGACCGGCGATTCTCGGCCTTGTCCGGCGCTTCTGGGTGGTTGTCGGGCACTGCAGTGCCTGACAACCCGGGTGAATCACCGGTCGACCGGTGATTCGGCACCAGCGGCAGGTCGAGCTGGACGTTCACGTGCACCGGACCGTCACCACCCCACGGCACGGCGTCGAGCTCGTCGAGGGTGGCGACGTCGTGGCTGTCGACCAACGGGCCGAAGATGCCGACCTGGTCGGTCGTCTGGTTGGCGCCGGTGGCGCGCAGCCGCGCGGGGCGGTCGGCGGTGACGACGACCACCGGGACCCCGGCGTGGGCGGCCTCGAGGACCGCGGGGTGCAGGTTGGCCACCGCGGTGCCCGACGTGCAGACGACCGCGGCGCGCGCGCCGACCTTGGTCAGCCCGAGGGCGAGGAAGCCGGCCGACCGCTCGTCGATCCGGGTGTGCAGCCGCAGCCGGCCGGCCTGCGCAGCGGCCCAGGCGGCCATCGAGATCGGGGCGTTGCGGGAGCCCGGGGCGACCACGACCTCCCCGACGCCCGCCGCCACCAGCCGCTCGACGACCTCGGCCCCCAGCTCGACCCCACTGATCCCGGTCACGGGCGCAGGCTCTCACGCAGCCGTCGTACGGCGGCCAGCCGGTCCTCCCAGTGCGCCACCCGGTCCGGCGGCGCGGCCAGCCGGTCCAGGGCGCCGGCGACGACCGCCGGTCGCACGACCGGCAGGGCGCCGTCCACCGGTAGCAGCGGCTGCTCGGCCACGTCGTCGGTGAGCAGCGCGACCGTGGCGAGCCCGCACGCGTGCGGCAGCTCGGGCAGGGCGGCGGCGAGGGCGACGCCGGCGGCGATGCCGACCGAGGTCTCGAGCGCGGACGACACGACGACGGGGAGCCCGATGTCCTCGGCGATCCGCAGGCAGGCCCGCACGCCGCCGAGGGGCTGGACCTTGAGCACGGCGATGTCGGCGGCGTCGAGGTCGCGGACCCGGTAGGGGTCGGCCGCGCGGCGGATGGACTCGTCCGCCGCGATCGGTACGGCGACCCGGCGGCGGACGGCCGCGAGGTCCTCCACGCCCGGGCAGGGCTGCTCGACGTACTCCAGGCCGCCGGCGGCGCGGTCGAGCGCCCCGATCGCCCCCACCGCCTCGTCGACCGACCAGGCGCCGTTGGCGTCGACACGGACGTCGCCGTCGGGCCCGAGGGCGTCGCGCACCGCCTCGAGCCGCGCCTCGTCGTCGGCGAGCTGCTGGCCCGGCTCGGCGACCTTCACCTTCGCCGTGCGGCACCCGGACGCGGCCACGATCGCGTGCGCCTGCTCCGGGCCCACGGCGGGCACGGTGACGTTGACCGGCACCCGGTCCCGCACCGGCGCCGGCCAGTCGCCGGCCGCGGCCTCCTCGGCGCACCGGAGCCAGGGCTCGGCGACGTCGGGCGGGTACTCCAGGAACGGGCTCCACTCCCCCCACCCCGCCGCGCCCTGGAGGAGCGCCGCCTCGCGGACGGTGATCCCGCGGAACCTGGTCCGCAGCGGGATCGACACGACGCGGATCATGCGCGCGCCCGCAGGGCCCGGCGGTCCGGCTTGCCGTTGGGCAGCAGCGGGATCTCCTCGAGCACGACGAGCTGGCGCGGCGCCCAGGCCCGCGGCCGCTCCTCCGCCACCCAGTCCCGAAGGTCGGCGAGCAATACCGACGGCTCGACGTGGTCGAACGCACGGTTCGACGTGCTCGAACCCACGGTTCGACGAGGGACGACGAAGGCCACGACGCGGTTGCCCCACTCCTGGTCCGGTACGCCGAGCACCTCGGCCTCCGCGACGGCGGGGTGCTCGCGCAGCCGGGCGGCGACGGCGGGGGCGGGCACGTTGAGCCCGCCGGTCACCACGACGTCGTCGACGCGGCCCAGCACGACGAGCCGGCCGTCCTCGTCGATCCGGCCGGCGTCGGAGGTGACGTACCAGCCGTCGACGAGCGCCTCCGCCGTGAGCCGCGGGTCGTCGAGGTAGCCCTCGAACAGGGTCGGGCCGGCGATCCGGATCCGGCCGTCGGCGCCGAGGGCGACGGCGACGCCGTCGAGCGGCACGCCGTCGTACACGCAGCCGCCGCTGGTCTCCGCGGCGCCGTACGTCGCCACGACCCGCACGCCGGCCTCCTCGGCCTCCGCCCGCACCCGCTGGTCGACCGGACCGCCGCCGAGCAGCACCGTGTGCGCCCGGGCCAGCACCGCGAGCTGCGCGGGGTCGGCGACCATCCGCGCCAGCTGGGTGGGCACCAGCGAGGTGAACCATCCCTCGCCCGCCGGCCAGCCCTCGTCGTCGACGACCACCGGCGCGTGCCCGGCGACGAGGGACCGGACGAGCACCTGCACCCCCGCGACGTACGACGCCGGCAGCGCGAGCGCCCACGGCCCGGTCGCACCGAGCCGCGCGGCCGAGGCCGCGACCGACGCGAGCACCGCGTCCCGGGCCAGCACGACCCGCTTCGGGGCGCCCGTGGAGCCCGACGTCCCGACGACCAGCCGGACGTCCGGCGGCCCGTCGAGCCACCGGCGCACCTGGCCGACCACCTCGGCCGGGTCGGGGGCCGGACTCCAGAAGCTCACGCGCCGACCCTAGTGGTCGGACGAGCACCGAAAATCCGTCGCCGTTGTCGGTGGTCTGCGGGACGATGTCCCGCGATGAGCACCACCGTCTCGGGTGATCGGCGCGGGTTCCTGCGCCGGCTGATCCCGCCCACCCAGCTGTCGCGCCGGCTCGCGACGCAGTCGATGCTGTTCTCGACCGGCGAGGGCGCGTTCAACACCGGCAGCGCCGTCTTCCTGACCCAGGTCGTCGGCATGACCGCCGCGCGGGTCGGCCTCGCCCTCACCATCGTCGGGCTCGCGGAGTTCCTGTTCGCCTACCCGGCCGGCCGGGTCGTCGACCGGCTCGGTCCCAAGCGGATGTGGGCGCTCAGCACCCTGGGTCGGGCGGGCTGCTTCGCCGTGCTGCCGTTCGTCACCGGATTCGAGGAGTACGTCGCCCTCGGCGTCGTGTTCGCGGTGTTCGGCTCCCTCGGCGGCGCGAGCCACGGCGCCTACGTGCTCGACGTCCTCCCGGCCGACCAGCGGGTCGAGGTGCGCGCCTACATGTACTCCTGGCTCAACCTCGGCTTCACCGTGGGCGCCGCCATCGGCGGCATCGCGCTGGCGACGGGCAGCCTCGAGGTGATCCGCTGGACACCGCTCCTCACCGCGGCGCTCGCGGTGGTCAACGCCGCCGCGGTCTCGCGGCTCCCCGCCGCGCCCCACGACCTGAGGGTCGCCAGCGGCGAGCGCCGGACGCGGCCGGACGGCCCGGGTCCGCTGGCCAACCGCGGCTGGCTCCTGGTCACCTTCTTCACCGGGGTGATGTGGACCAACCAGGTGCTCCTCAACGTGGTCATCCCGCTGTGGCTGGTCGCGGCGACCGACGCACCCCACGTGCTGCTCGCCTGGCTCTTCGGCACCAACACGGTGCTCTGCATCTTCCTGCCCGCCTACACCTCCCGCGGCGTGCACGACCTGCGCGACGCGATGCGCTACGTCCGCTACTCGACGGTGTTCTTCGTCGGCTCGTGCCTGATCACGATGGTCACCCACTCGACCGTCGGCCTGGTCACGATCGTCCTGGTCTGGCTCGGCCACGTCACGGTGACCGGGGCCGAGCTGGCGATCAGCGGGGCGACGTGGGCGTTCGAGGCCGAGCTGATGGACCCCGACCGCCGCGGCGAGTACCAGGGCGTCGGCGAGGTCAGCCGCGCCCTCGGCTCGCAGTGGGCGCCGTGGTTGTTCACGGCCCTCGCGATGAACGTGCACGGCGGGCTGGGCTGGCTCGCGATCGCGGCCATCATCGTGGCGGCCACGGCCGGGATGGGGCCGTCGGTGCGGATGGCCGAGCGCTTCCGCGACGAGCACTTCCCCGAGCTCGTCGCGGGCCGGGTGGTGCCCGAGCCCCCCGTCGCCCAGGAGGTGGCACGAGCGCCCGGCGCACCGGTCTCCCCCGCCCCCGCGGTCGACCCTCTCGCCGACGGCGTCTGAGGCGGACTCGCGTCGATGCCCGGATCCCTCCTGCGCCTGCTCGGACCGACTCCGCTCGTCCGCCGCCTCTCCGAGCAGTCCGTCCTCTCCGCCTTCGGCGACGGCGCGTTCCTGACCGGCAGCGCGGTCTTCTTCACCCAGATCGTCGGCCTGACGGCCGCCCAGGTCGGCCTCGGCCTCACCATCGCCGGCGTCGCGACGTTCGCCCTCGCGGTGCCGCTCGGCAAGCTCAGCGACCGCTACGGCGCCAAGCGGGTCTGGGTGGCGAGCTCGTTCGTCGAGGCCGTGCTCTACTCGGTCTGGCTGGCGGTCGGGGACATGGCGTCCTACGTCGCCATGATGATCGTCCTCGAGCTCGTGGTGACCACCAGCCGCTCCTCGCGCAACGCCTACCGGTTCGACGTGTTCCCCCGCGAGCAGCGGGTCTCCTCCAACGCCTACTTCCGCGCCGCCCGCAACGTCGGCTACACGCTCGGCGCCCTGCTGGCCGGCGTCGCGCTGGCCACCAACAGCGACCCGGTGATCCGCGCGGTGCCCCTGGCCACCGCCGTCCTGCTGCTGCTCAACGCCGCCTTGATCAGCCGGCTGCCGGGCGTCGCCCACCAGGGGGACGGCGAGCCGCCGCTGGCCGAGGCGGTCGAGGCCGCCGGCGACGGCGGCAGCGCGCTGCGCAACCGCGGCTACCTCGCCTCGTCGATCCTCGGCGGCGTGCTCGCCACCCACCAGGTCCTGCTGAACGTGGTGATCCCGCTCTGGCTGGTCGAGGAGACCGACGCCCCGCGGGTGCTGCTCGCCTGGCTGTTCGGCACCAACACCGTGATGGCCGTCTGCTTCCAGGTCGCCGCCGCGCGCGGCATCACGACGGTCGCCGACTCGCTGCGCGCCCAGCGTCGCGGCGCGTTCTTCTTCGTGCTCTCCTGCGGGATCGTGCTGGTCACCCACGACACGGTCGGCTGGGTGACGATCGCACTGGTCTGGCTCGGCCACGTCACGGTGACCGGCGCCGAGCTGTTCAACTCCGCCGGCGAGTGGGGCCTGCAGGCCGAGCTGTCCGACCCCGCGCGCCGCGGCGAGTACCAGGGCGTCTCCCAGCTCGGCTACACCCTCGGGTCGGTGTGGGCGCCCGCGGCGTACACGTTCCTCGCGATGGAGGTCGGCACCGTCGGCTGGCTCGCCATCGCCGCGATCGTGGTCGCCGCCGCCGTCGCCCTGCACCCGGCCGCCCACGCCGCCGAGCGGCACCTCGCGCGCACCACCGCGCCCGCACCTGCTTGAATCGCCGGTCGTGGCAACCCCTTCGCAGTGGCTGGCCGGCGCCCGGCCGCGCACCCTCCCGGCAGCGGTCTCACCGGTCCTCGCGGGCACGGGCGTGGCGGTGTACGACGACGCGGCGGTCTGGTGGAAGGCCGGCCTGGCACTGGTGGTCAGCCTCGCGCTGCAGGTCGCGGTCAACTACGCCAACGACTACTCCGACGGCATCCGCGGCACCGACGCCGACCGGGTCGGCCCGCTGCGGCTGGTCGGCTCGGGCGTCGCGACGCCGGGTGCGGTGAAGCGGGCGGCGTTCCTCGCCTTCGGCGTCGCCGGCGTCGCGGGCCTGGTCCTCGCCGCGACCACCGCCTGGTGGCTGGTGGCGGTCGGGCTGGTCAGCGTGCTCGCCGCGTGGTTCTACACCGGCGGGTCCAAGCCCTACGGCTACCTCGGCCTCGGCGAGGTGATGGTGTTCGTGTTCTTCGGCCTGGTCGCGGTCCTCGGCACGACCTACGTCCAGACCGAGGAGTGGTCGTGGGCCGCGCTGGCGGCCGCGGTCGGCGTCGGCGCGCTCGCCTGCGCGATCCTCGTCGCCAACAACCTCCGCGACATCCCCACCGACCGGGTCGCCGGCAAGATGACGCTCGCCGTACGCCTCGGCGACCGCGGCACGCGGCTCTGGTACGCCGCCCTGGTGCTCCTCGCGGCCGGTGCGCTGGTCGCCCTCGCCGCGCTCACGACGTGGTGGGCCCTGCTCGGGCTCGCCTTCGCCGCCCCCGCGGTCCCCGCGCTCCGCACGGTCCTCGGTGGCACCACCGGCCGCGGCCTGGTCCCCGTGCTGCAGGGCACCGGCCTGGCCGAGCTGGCCTGGGCGTTCGCCGCCGCGGCGGGGCTCGTCGTCGGTCGCTGACCCGACGCCCCAGCCCCGAGGCGGAGCCGTCAGTCCTCGTCCTCCTTGGCCTTGGCCGCCTCGTAGCGCTCGGTGACCCGCGCGGCGCGCTGCTCGACCTTGACCGCGAAGGCGTCCCGCTGCCGCTGGAGCAGGACGTAGGACCCCACGCCGCTGATCACGAACGCGATCACCACCGCCCACAGCACCGGCACGTCGCCGCTGATGGCGTACCAGATGCCGAAGACGATCCCGAACGAGCCGAGGAACAGGGCGACCCGCAGGAGGGTGTAGATCCAGAACTCCTTCACGCCTCCAGGGTAGGTGTTGCGGATTCTTGACCTGCAGGCGACCAGGAGGGTCCTACTCTGGTGACGTGCTCAAGTTCCTGCTGGTGGTCGCGATCTTCGCGGCGGTGACCTACTTCGTCACCCGCAAGCTCCAGGAGCACGGCGACACACCGGTGCAGCGCAGGCCCGCACGGCCGTCCCCGCCGGCGCGTCCGGTCGCGCCCGACGACGACGAGGACTTCCTCCGCGACATCGACCGCAGGCGCCGCCGCAACCCGCCCGACGACGACCCGCTCTGAGCGGAGCGGGCGGCTACTCGACGAGGGCCGGGCCGCTCACGACGACGACCGGGGCCTCACCGGCATAGCTGTGCTGGCTGTTGTTGCCGGCGAAGAAGTTGACGCCGATGAAGTTCCACCAGAGCGTGGCGACGCCGAGCAGGGCGAGGATCGCGGCGTTGCGGCCCTTCCAGCCCGCGGTCGCCCGGGCGTGGAGGTAGCCCGCGTAGACCACCCAGGTGATGAACGCCCAGACCTCCTTGGGGTCCCAGTTCCAGTAGCGGGACCAGGCCTCGTGCGCCCAGATCGGTCCGGTGATCAGCACGGCGAACGTCCACACGGGGAAGGCGAACGCGTGCACCCGGTAGGCCACCCGGTCCAGGCCGTCGAGGCTCGGCACCCGGGCCAGGAAGCCCCGCAGCTCGGCGCCGTCGGCCAGCCGCTTCTGGACGCGCATCTTGACGAGGTAGACGGCCGAGACGATGCCGCCGAGGGTGAACGCGCCGGTGGCGATGATCGCGGCCGTCACGTGGATCATCAGCCAGTAGGAGTTGAGCGCCTCGGTCAGCGGCGCGACCGGCTCGTAGAGCCAGATCCGCGCCGCCATCAGCACGGTGACGACGAACCCGACGACCAGCGGGGCCATCCAGGCGAGCTTCAGCCGCCGGTAGAGCACGAGGTACATCAGCGTCACCAGGCAGCTGCCGGTGAGCGTGAACTCGTACATGTTGCCCCACGGCACGCGGTTGGGGTCGCCGGCCATGCCGCGGCCCACGAGCGAGACGACGTGCGCCGCCGCGGCGATGACCGTGAGCAGGAAGCCGAGCCGGCCGAGGAACGCGGCGCGCTCCTCCTCGGTACGACGAGCCGCCGGCTTCTCGAGCGTGGCGGTCGGCGCGCCGGCGCCCTCCTCGGCCTGGCGCCCGGCCGCGACGCGGGCCTCCTCGGCCACCGTGCTCCGCGGCTGGCGCAGCGACGCCCACTCGGCCAGGTGGGTCAGCAGCGCAAGGAAGTACACGATCCCTGCGGCGCCGACGGCCTGGTTGCTCAGCGTCTCCCACGCGGCGTTGCTCATTCTCCAGCCTCCTGCAGCTGCGCCACGAGGTCCTGGACGACCTCGTGCACCTCGTCATTTCCGGAGCGGTCCAGCACGGCCACCTCGACGAGCGTGCCGCCCATTGTGTCCCCCTCGTCCGAGCCCTCGACCCGCCGGGCCCGCACCCACACCCGCCGCGGGCGGATGAACAGCGACCCGCACAGCCCGATCAGCGCCAGCACGACGCCGGCCAGGGCGACCTCCTTGCCCGGGCTCTGGCTGATCTGGATCCGCACCCAGGGCTGCACGCCCTCGAACGTGACGCTGCCGAGACGGTCGGGGAGCTTGACCGTGTCGCCGGGCTGGATGTCGAGCCGGAACGGCTTGCCGTCGGGCTTCTTCACGGGCGTCGCGTTGTCCTTGTCGAGGACGTAGACCGACTGCGCCGACCCGTCGTCCAGGCCCAGGTCGCCGGTGTAGACGAGCATGGACAGGAGCGGGTTGAGGTCGTCGGGGAACAGGGTCGCGGGGTCGCCCTGGACCATCCCGAAGGTCGGGTAGAAGAGGCCCTCGAGCCCGATCTCCCCCGGCTGGGCGGTCGCTGCCTTGATGACGCCGAACGAGAGGAAGCTCGCGTCCTGGGGCAGGAAGACGGTCGGTCCGCTGTAGGCGACGTCGCCGTTGCCGTCACGGATCGTCACGACCGGCGCGTAGCCGTGCCCGATGAGGAACACGTCGGTGTCGCCGATCGAGAGCGGGTGGTTGACCTTCAGGTCGTAGTGCTGCTCGGGGCCGTCGGTGCCCTCGCGGTAGGACAGCGGCGCGTCGAAGCCGCGGGCCTGGCCCGCCCGGTCGCCCGACTGCAGCCAGTCGACGTCGAAGTCCTCGACCGTGAACGAGAACGGGTCGAGCTGAGCGGCCGTGAACAGGCCGCCGGGGTCGAAGTCGTCGTACTGGGTCAGGTTGTTGCTGAACGTCCCGCAGTCCGGGCACACCTTCGACTGCTTGACGATGATCACGCCGCCCTCGTAGCCGTAGAGCGCGCCGACCCCGAAGCCGGCCAGCACGATCAGCACCGAGAGGTGGAAGAGCAGGTTGCCCGCCTCCCGCAGCCGGCCGCGCTCACCGGCGACGTGGTCGACCGGGCCGTCGCCGGCGGGTCGCAGGCGGTAGCGCCGGCCGAGCACCTGGCGGGCGCGGGCGAGCACGGCGTCCGGGTCCTCGTCGGTCCGGAACGTCGCGCTGTCCGGCAGCCGGGTCAGGTTGCGCGGCGCCGGGGGCGGCACGGTCCGCAGCGCGCGGGCGTAGACGAACAGCCGCGGCACGATGCAGCCGACCAGCGAGACGACGAGCAGCAGGTAGACCGCCGAGAACCAGGGCGAGTCGTAGACCGAGAACAGGTCGAGCTTCTCGTAGATCGGCGTCAGCTTCGGGTGGGCGTCCTTCCACCGCGTGACCGCCAGCGAGTCCACGCCGGACTGCGGGATCACCGAGCCGGGCACCGCCGCCAGTGCCAGCAGGAGCAGCAGGACCAGCGCGGTCCGCATCGACGTGACCTGCCGCCACGTCCAGCGCAGCAGCTCGCGGGCCGTGAGCTCACCCGACCGCCGCTCAGGCCTTCCGCTGCGTGGTGAGAGCTCAGGACCGGGGTCCCCGCGGCGTTGTCCGTCGGAGGAGCGAAGCGGGGGAGACGGAGAACGTCGTGGGGTGGTCATACTGCCACCTGGAAGCCGTTGACGAGCTTGAGCTGCACCCACTGCACGAGGTGGTCCCAGCCGCCGGTGAGCATCAGCAGGCCGATCACCACGAGCAGCGCGCCGCCGATGCGCATCACCCAGACCTGGTGACGGCGGACCCAGTGCAGCGCGCCGAGGCTCCGCTCGTAGGCCACCGCCGCGATGACGAACGGGATCCCGAGACCGAGCGCGTACGCCAGCGCGAGCAGCCCGCCGCGCGCGGCGGTGCCCCCGTCGGCGTAGGTCAGGTTGAGGATCACGCCGAACGTCGGGCCGATGCAGGGGGTCCAGCCGATCGCGAACAGCGCGCCGATCAGCGGAGCGGCGCCGAGGCCGACGGCAGGGACCGCGTGGATCCGCCACTCGCGCTGGAACCAGGGCAGGACGCCGGCGAACACCAGGCCGAGCACGACCAGCAGCACCCCGAGGACCACCGAGATGGTGTCCTGCCAGCGCTGCAGGGTGCTGGCAAGGCCGCCGAAGGCGGTGCCGGCGAGCACGAAGACGACGGCGAAGCCGAGCACGAACAGCACCGAGCCGAGCAGCATCCGGCCGCGCCGCCGGCCGGCCTCACCCGAGGCGAGGTCCGCGCCCGACAGCCCGGTGGCGTAGGAGAGGTAGCCCGGCAGCAGCGGGATGCAGCACGGGGAGAAGAACGACACCAGGCCCGCGACCAGCGCGACCGGTACGGCGAGCACCAGCGAGCCCGCCGCGGCCTGCCCCTGGAACCAGTCACCCATCGGCCGGCTCCTCGAGCACGTCGTCCACCAGCGAGGTCAGCGTCGTCTTCGACGGGATCGGCCCGTTGATGAGCGCGGCGACCCGGCCCTGCCGGTCGAGGAGGAGCGTCGCGGGCGGGGCGTACGGCTGGTACTTGCCGAACTCGAGCAGCGTCTCGCTGCCCGGGTCGAACAGGGACGGGTAGTCCACGCCGAGGTCGCGCTCGAAGGCCGCCGCGTTGTCCGCGGAGACGTCACGGATGTCGATGCCGACGAAAGCCACCTGCTTCGGGTCCAGGTCGGCCTCCGCCTCGACGAGCATCGGCATCTCGGTGCGGCAGGGGCCGCAGCCCGACCACCAGACGTTGACGACGACGACCTTCCCGCGCAGGTCGGCGAGGTCCAGCGGCTCGTCCTGCACGGTCCTGCCGCTGATCGTCACCGGGGCCTCGCGGTCGCCGGCGGGCACCTCGACGACCTTGCCGTCGCCGGGCACGTAGGTCAGGTCACCCGTGCCCGAGATGCTGGAGCACGCGCTCAGGAGCAGGCCGACCGCGGCCAGCAGCGCAATCCGGATCTTCAGGGCCGCTTCCCCTCGGGCTTGACCTCTTCGGGAGCGTCGCCCGCCGAGAACGGTGCGCCGCGGTCGCCGGTCGGGATGAGGTCGATCGCCGGCTCGGCGTACGACACCTGGGTGAGCCGGTCGCCGACGAAGTGGAACGAGGTGACCGAGCACAGGGTGCACTGCCGCTTGCGCGGGTCGTGGAGGAACGAGCGCCCCTCGACGTGCAGCCGGGTGGTCCAGATCGGGAGCTGGTGGGAGACGATGACGCCCTCGTGGCCGGCGGCCTCGCCGCGCACGTCGTGCACGGCGGCCATCATCCGCTCCACGATGTGGCGGTAGGGCTCGCCCCACGACGGCCGGAACGGGTTCCAGAGGTGCCGCCAGAGCAGCGGGTTCCGCAGGGCGTTGCGGCCCTTGCCGAACTGCCTGCCCTCGAACACGTTGGTCGACTCGAGCACCCGCTCGTCGATGCCCACCTCGAGCCCCAGCTTCTCCGCCAGCGGGGCCGCGGTCTCCTTCGCGCGCTCCAGCGGCGAGGAGCGCAGCACGGTCACGTCCCGCCCGGCCAGCGACTCCGCGGCACGCACCGCCATCTGGCGGCCGCGGTCGGAGAGGTGGAAGCCGTCCCGGCGCCCGTAGAGGAGGCCCTCGGGGTTGTGCACCTCGCCGTGGCGGACGAGGTGGACGACGGTGTCGGGAGTGGCCATGGTCAGCCTTCCTGGGTCGCGGCGGCAGCCTGGGCGGCGGCGGGGAGCGCGTCGAGCACGGCCTGGACCGCGCGGTCGTCGTGGGCGGCGGAGACGAACCACGCCTCGTAGGCCGAGGGCGGCAGGTGGACGCCGCGGTCGAGCATGGCGTGGAAGAACGCGCCGTAGGCGGCCACGTCCGTCGTCGACGCGTCGGCGAAGTCGCGCACCGGTCGGTCGGTGAGGAACACGGAGAACATGGAGCCGGTCGACTGGATCACGTGCGGCACGCCCGCCGCGGTGAACGCCTCGGTGACGCCCGCGCGCAGCGTGTCGGCGACCCCGGCAAGGTGGGCGTAGACCTCGTCGGTGGCGAGCCGGAGGGTGGTCAGGCCGGCCGCGGTCGCCAGCGGGTTCCCGGACAGGGTGCCGGCCTGGTAGACCGGCCCCTCGGGAGCGAGCTGGTGCATGACGTCGGCGCGACCGCCGAACGCCGCGGCGGGCAGCCCCCCGCCCATCACCTTGCCGAAGGTCATCAGGTCGGGCGCCCAGCCCTCGACGGCACCGTCGGTGCCCCACTGGCCGCTGGCCGACACCCGGAAGCCGGTCATCACCTCGTCGCTGACGAACAGCGCACCGTGCCGGCGACAGGTCTCGGCGAGGAAGGCGTTGAAGCCCGGCTCGGGAGGGACGACGCCCATGTTGCCCGGCGCCGCCTCGGTGATCAGGCACGCGATCCGGTCGCCGTGCTCGGCGAAGGCCGCCTCGACGGCCGCCCGGTCGTTGTAGGGCAGCACCAGGGTGAGCGCGGTCGACGACTCCGGCACCCCGGGCGTGCCCGGGATCGAGAACGTGGTCAGCCCCGAGCCGGCCGACGCGAGCAGCGCGTCGACGTGGCCGTGGTAGCAACCGGCGAACTTCACCACGACGTCGCGGCCGGTGAACCCCCGCGCGAGCCGGATCGCCGACATCGTCGCCTCGGTGCCCGACGAGACGAGCCGGAGGCGCTCGACCGGCGTGCGCCGGACGATCTCCTCGACCAGGGCGACCTCGCCCTCGGTCGGGGTGCCGTACGACGTCCCGCGCGCCGCCGCGGCCTGGAGGGCGGCGACGACCTCGGGGTGGGCGTGCCCGAGGAGCATCGGACCCCACGAGCAGATCAGGTCGACGTACTCGTTGCCGTCGACGTCGGTCAGCCAGGCGCCGCGTGCCGAGGCGATGAACCGCGGCGTGCCGCCGACGGCGTTGAACGCGCGGACCGGGGAGTTGACGCCGCCCGGCGTGACCGACCGGGCCCGGTCGAAGAGGGCCGCCGAGAGGTCGCAGGTCTGCGCGGTCGGGGTGGACGTCACCGCGCCATTGTCACCGATGGACCTGAGACACCCACATCGGCAGTAGCCTGTCTTCATACGCCGCAGTGGCACGGATCACAAGTGGGCGCGCCGGGAGCACGGATTGCATCATGTGACACCCGTAACGTCTCTGTGACACCATTCGTTGAGCGTAAGTCAGGTGACCCACGGGAGAGGGGTCGCCGGGCGAAGCAGCGGGTCCGGAGGGAGGACCTGCGACGAACGATCGGTCCGGGAGATCCGGGCCGGGGGAGAGAGACGGGATGTCGAGGAAGCGTCTGGGGCGGCTGCAGCGCGCAGCGACGATCGTGCCGCTGGCCCTGCTGTCGATGGCGTGGACGGCGAGCGTGTACGGCATCGGAGGGATCCACTCCCCCATCGCCGCCGCCGAGGAGAGCCCCGCGGTCAGCCAGGACGTCAGCGTGCCGAAGGAGGCCCTCGACCAGGAGGCCAGCGTCTCCGACGTCGGCTCCATCGCGGGCGTCGACGGCAACGGCGCCGGGATCGTCAACGCCGCGTCGACCAACGACATCCCCTCCGCCGCTCTCGCCGCCTACCAGCGCGCCGAGACCGTGATCAACTCCGCCGACAAGTCCTGCCACCTCACCTGGCAGCTCGTCGCCGCGATCGGCCGGGTCGAGTCCGACCACGGTCGCTCCAACCACAACGTGCTCGACGACGACGGCATCGCCCGTCCCGGCATCTACGGCAAGCCGCTGACCGGCAAGCGCGGCCTGCCCAAGATCAGCGACACCGACGCCGGCCAGCTCGACCGGGACAAGAAGTGGGACCGCGCGGTCGGCCCGATGCAGTTCATCCCGTCGACCTGGTCGGTCGTGGGCGTGGACGCCGACAACGACTCGCAGCGCAACCCCCAGGACATCGACGACGCCGCCCTCGCGAGCGCCGTCTACCTCTGCTCCGGCAACGACGACCTCTCGACGGTCACCGGCCAGCGTGCCGCGGTCTACCGCTACAACCACAGCCAGCGCTACGTCGACCTGGTCATGTCGGTGATGGAGGCCTACCTCGAGGGCGACTTCACCGCGGTCCCCAACAACACCACCGCGGCCGGCTACCTCGTGCCGAACAACGACTACTACTACAACCCGGGCGGCTCGCTCCCCAGCTCCAGCGACTACAACACCGACGCGGGCTCGGGCGTGACCACGACCGACGAGACGACGACGCTGCCGGGCACCGACACGACCGACCCGGGCACCGACCCCGGCACCACCGACCCGGGCACCACGCCGGGCACCGGCGCCCCGGACCCGGGCACGACGCTCAACGACACCGTCAACGGCGTCAAGGACACCGTCGACCAGGCCACCGGCCCGGTCACCAACCTGCTGCAGGGTGTGCTCGGCGCGCTGGCCCCGAGCGACGTGAAGGCGGCGTGCAAGGACGCCTACCCCAACCTGACCCAGGTCCTGCAGTACACCAACTGCGTGCTGAGCTACGGCCTCAACCCGTAAGCGACATCGCCGAGTCGGCCCGTCCCTGCAGCGAAGGGGCGGGCCGATCCGCGTTCAGAGCAGCCCGGCCGCCTCGACCGCCCAGTAGGTCAGGATCACGTCGGCGCCGGCCCGCCGGATCGACGTGAGCGTCTCGAGGATCGCCTGCTCCCGGTCGATCCAGCCGTTGGCCGCCGCGGCCTCGACCATCGCGTACTCGCCGGAGATGTTGTAGGCCGCCACGGGCACGTCCACGGCGTCGCGGACCTGCCGGATGACGTCCAGGTAGGCCAGCGCCGGCTTCACCATCACGATGTCCGCACCCTGCTCGACGTCGAGCACCGCCTCCCGCACGCCCTCCAGGGCGTTGGCGGGGTCCTGCTGGTAGGTACGCCGGTCGCCCTGGAGGCTGGAGTCGACGGCCTCCCGGAACGGCCCGAAGAACGCGGAGGCGTACTTGGCGCCGTACGCCAGGATCCCGGTGTCGGTGTGGCCCGCCGCGTCGAGCGCGGCCCGGACCGCCGCGACCTGGCCGTCCATCATCCCGCTCGGCCCGACCAGGTCCACGCCCACGGCGGCCTGCGCCACCGCCATGTCGGCGTAGCGCTCCAGGGTCGCGTCGTTGTCGACCGCGCCGTCCGCGGTCAGCACCCCGCAGTGCCCGTGGTCGGTGAACTCGTCGAGGCACAGGTCCGCCATGACCACCACGGCGTCCCCCACCTCGGCCACCACGTCCGCGATGGCGACGTTGAGGATCCCGTCGGGGTCGGTCGCCCCCGACCCGGTCGCGTCCTTGGTCTCCGGGATCCCGAACAGCATCACCCCGCGGATCCCGGCCTCCGCGGCCTCCACGACCGCCTTCCGCAGCGTCTCCCGCGAGTGCTGCACGACCCCCGGCATGGACGAGATCGGCCGCGGCTCCGCCAGCCCCTCCCGCACGAACAGCGGCAGCACCAGCTGCTCGGGCCGCAGCGACGTCTCCCGCACCAGGTCCCGCAGGGCAGCAGTACGCCGCAGGCGACGCGGCCGGATCACAGGACGCTCGATGTGGGCCATGGCCCCATCATCCCCTCTCCGATGGTCGAGTAGGCCGAGCCGTCAGGCGAGGCCGTATCGAGACCACCGCTCTCCTCCGCAGAAGTGAAGCCACCGGTGTTTCGACGCGGCCGTCGCCCGGGCTCGCAGGCTCGCCCGAGCGGGCCTTGCTCAACCTCGGCGCCGGGACGTAGCCCGGGCTTCGCCCGGTCTACTCGGCGCCGACCTTGCGCCTACGCCCGGACGGCTTGCGGTCCGACGGCTTCGTGACCGGCTCGCCGGCCTCGACCAGCGCCGCCCGCCGCGCCGCACCGAACGCGGCGAGCGCGTCCACGAGCACGTCCACATCCGGCTTCTCCGCCATCACGTCGACCCGCAGGCCGTGCTCCTCGGCGGTCTTCGCCGTCGCCGGGCCGATCACCGCGATGATCGTCGACGGGTGCGGCTTGCCGGCGATGCCGACCAGGTTGCGCACCGTCGAGGACGAGGTGAAGACGACCGCGTCGAACTTGCCGGTCTTGATCGCGTCGCGGGTCGGCGCCGGCGGCGGGGCCGCACGCACGGTGCGGTAGGCGGTGACGTCGTCGCACTCCCAGCCGAGGTCGACCAGCCCGGCGACCAGGTTCTCGGTCGCGATGTCGGCGCGCGGCAGGAAGACCCGGTTGATCGGGTCGAGCAGGTCGTCGTACTCGGGCCACTCCTCGAGCAGGCCCGCGGCCGACTGCTCGCCGGACGGGACCAGGTCGGCCCGCAGGCCCCAGTCGGCGATGGCCGCGGCAGTCTTCTCACCGACCGCGGCGATCTTGAGGCCGGAGAACGCCCGGGCGTCGAGGCCGTACTCCTCGAACTTCTCACGCACCGCCTTCACCGCGTTGACCGAGGTGAACGCGATCCACTCGTAGCGGCCCTCGACCAGGCCGCGGACGGCCTTGTCCATCTGCTGCGGGTTGCGCGGCGGCTCGACGGAGATCGTCGGCACCTCTTCCGGCACGGCGCCGAAGTGGCGGAGCCGGGTCGCGAGGGAGGCCGACTGCTCCTTGGTGCGCGGCATCAGCACGCGCCAGCCGAACAGCGGCTTGGTCTCGAACCAGGAGAGGCTCTCGCGCAGGTCGACGACCTTGCCGATGACCGTGACCGCCGGCGGGGCGATCCGGGCGGCGCGCGCGTCGGCGGCGATGTTCTCCAGCGTCGAGGTCACCGTCGACTGCGCGGTGGTGGTGCCGACCCGGGTCATCGCCACCGGGGTCTGCGGCGAGCGGCCCGCGGCGACGAGCTCCTTGGCGATCTCGCCGATCTGGCCGACGGCGGAGAGCAGGACCAGGGTCGGGGTGTCGACGTAGCGGGTCCAGTCGACCTTCTCGCCGCAGGTGACGACCGCGACCTCGCGGTGGTCCTTGGTGGTCAACGGGATCCCTGCGTACGCCGGCACGGCACTCACCGACGATACGCCGGGGACGACCTCGAACGGGATGCTCGCCTTGGCGACGGCCTGCGCCTCCTCGGGGCCGGACGCGTAGACGAACGGGTCCCCGGCCAGGAGCCGCACGACGCGGCCGCCGCGCTTGGCGTGCTTGACGACGACCTTCGCGCGGGCGGCGTGGGTCAGCGGCTGGCCGTCCTCGCCGAACCCGCCGTCGACCACCTCGACCTCGGCGTCGCCGCGGAGGGCGGCGATCAGGCCGGCGTGCTCGGGGGCCTCGGTGATGAGGACGTCGGCGTCCTCGATCAGCCGCAGCGCCCGGACCGTGAGGAGGTCGGGGTCACCGGGACCGGTGCCGACGAAGGAGACGCCTCCGACGGTGGCGGTGGGGGCAGCCTGGGCTGTCTTGCGCGTCATGCGTTGTGCACCTCTGCAGATCCGGCGTCGTGAGCGGGCTCTTCGGGGGAAGCGGTCGTTGGGTCGGCGTCGAGGCTGCCGGCGCCTTCCGCCAGCAGCTCCTCGGCCAGCTCGGCGCCGAGCGCCGCCGCGGCGGCCTCGTCGCGGAGCGGGGCGGACGCGGAGCGGCGTACCGCCAAGGCCCCGTCGGTCGAGAGCACGACCGCGCGGAGCCAGATCTCGGGGCCGTCGTCGCCCTCGGCGACCTCGGCCAGCACCCCGATCGGGGCGGAGCAGCCGCCCTCGAGCGTGGCGAGGGTGGCGCGCTCGGCGGCGACCGCGGCGCGGGTGCCGGCGTCGTCGAGCTCGGCGAGCCCGCCGGCGAGCGGGTCGCCGTCCCGGCACTCGACCGCCAGCGCGCCCTGCCCGGGCGCGGGCAGCATCTGCAGCGGGTCGAGCACCTCGGTGACCTCGTCGAGCCGGCCGAGGCGGGCCAGGCCGGCGCGGGCGAGCACGACCGCGTCGAGCTCGCCGGAGCGGACCTTGCCGACCCGGGTGTCGACGTTGCCGCGCACCGCGACCACCTCGACGCCGAGGCCGAGCGCCTCCAGCTGGGCGGCGCGCCGCGGCGAGCCGGTGCCGACCGTGCTGCCGACCGGCAGCTCCCCCAGCGTCAGGCCGTCGCGGGCGACGACCACGTCGCGCGGGTCCTCGCGCGGGGGTACGGCGGCCAGGGCGATCCCCTCGGCGGGCGAGGTCGGGAGGTCCTTCAGCGAGTGGACCGCCACGTCGACCTCGCCGGCCAGCAGCGCGTCGCGCAGGGCGTTGACGAAGACACCGGTGCTCGAGCCGACGAGCGAGGTGCCCGCGGCCTGGGTGCGGTCGCCCTCGGTCGTGATCTCGACCAGCTCGGTGGCGACGCCGAGCCGCTCCCGGATCAGCGCGGCGACGTGCTCGGACTGGGTGGTCGCGAGCGCACTGCGACGGGTGCCGATGCGCACGGTGCGGGTCTCGGTCGGCGCGCTCACGACGATCCCTCCTCGGGGACCATCGGCCGGGTCACGGCGTCGACGGCCTCCTGGTCGAGGGAGAACAGCTCGCGCAGCGCCTCGGCGTAGGACACGGCGCCGTCGTCGTTGGCAAGCTCCTTGATCCGCACGGTCGGCTCGTGGAGCAGCTTGTCGGCGACCCGGCGGACCGTGTGCCGGATCTCGGTGAGGTCGCGCTCGTCGAGGCCGGGCAGCCGGGTCTCGAGCCGCGCCATCTCGGCGTCGACGACCGAGGTGGCCATCGAGCGCAGCGCGACCACGGTCGGCGTGATGCTCGACTGCCGGCGCGCGGTGAGGAACGCGGCCACCTCCTCGGCCACGATCCGGCGCACCTCGTGCACCTCGCCACTGCTGTCGGAGCCGTGCAGCGTCTCGGCGAGCTGGACCAGCCCGACCAGCGTCACTCCCGGCAGGTCGCGCACGGCCGGGTCGACGTCGTGCGGCAGGGCCAGGTCGATCACGGCCAGCGGGCGTCCGTCGGGGCGGGCGGCAGCGACCAGGTCGCGGCCGATGAGCGTGCCGGCGGACCCGGTGCAGCTGATCAGGAGGTCGGCGCGGCCCATCTCGGCCGCGAGGTCCTCGAGGCTGGCCGCGCGGGCGTCGTACTGGGCCGCGAGCCGGTGGGCCCGGTCCTCGGAGCGGTTGAGGACGACGATCTCCCCGGCGCCGAGGCGCCGTACGGTCGCGGTCGCGAGCCCGGCCATCGCACCGGCGCCGACCACCACGACCCTCTTGCCCGCGACCGACTCGGTGCTCGCGGCCTGGTCGAGCGCCGCGCTCACGAGCGTGGGGGCGACCTGGTCGATGCTGGTCTCGGCGCGCGAGCGCTTCCCGACGCGCAGCGCCTGCTGGAAGAGCACGTTGAGCGCCGAGCCGACGGTGCCGAGCTCCTGGCCGCGCCGCAGCGCCTCGCGGGTCTGCCCGAGGATCTGGCCCTCGCCGACGGCCATCGAGTCCAGCCCGGCGGCGACCTGGAACAGGTGCGCGATCGCGCCGTCGTCGTAGTGGACGTAGAGGTGCGGCAGCATCGCCTCGGTCTCCGACCCGGCACGCTCGACGAGGAGACGCGAGAGCGACTCCACGCTGCCGTGGAAGCGGTCGACCTCGGTGTAGATCTCGAGCCGGTTGCAGGTGGCGATCACGGTCGCCTCGGTGACGTGCTCGCAGTGGGCGGCGTCGGTGACCAGCTTCTGCACGCCGTCGTCGTCGAGCGCGACCCGCTCGAGCAGGGCGACCGGTGCGGAGTTGTGGGAGATCCCCACCACGAGGACGCTCACAGAGCCGCTCCTTCCACAGGCGGCAGCGCGGCACCGGCGGCGTCGTGGGCCTTGCGCTGCTCGTGGTAGGCGAGGATCTGCAGCTCGATCGACAGGTCGACCTTGCGCACGTCCACGCCGTCGGGCACCGACAGCACCGAGGGCGCGAAGTTGAGGATGCTGGTGATGCCGGCGGCGACCATCCGGTCCGCGACGTTCTGGGCCGACACGGCCGGCGTCGCGATGACGCCGATGGCGACGCCGTGCTCGGCGACGATCGCCTCCAGGTCGTCGAACGGTCGTACGGCGACGCCCGCCACCAGCTCGTCGTGCAGGTGGGGGTCGGCGTCGAGGAGCGCGACGACGCGGAAGCCCCGGCTGCGGAACCCGGAGTAGTTGGCGAGCGCGTGGCCCAGGTTTCCGATGCCGACGATGACCACGGGCCAGTCCTGGGTCACGCCGATCTCGCGGGCGATCTGGTAGCGCAGGTAGTCGACGTCGTAGCCGACCCCGCGGGTGCCGTAGCTGCCGAGGTAGGAGAGGTCCTTGCGGAGCTTCGCGCTGTTGACGCCGGCCGCGACGGCCAGGTCCTCGCTGGAGCAGGTGCGGATGCCGGACTCGGCGAGAGCGGTCAGTGCGCGCAGGTAGACGGGCAGACGGGCCACCGTCGCCTCGGGGATGACCCGGGCCGTCTCGCTCGAATTCCGCGCGGTCACAGCTCCACTTTCCAGCCGCGCCGTTCCTGGTTTCGCCGAGCGTGTCAGCGTGGGCGCGACGAGGTCAGCGTAGGAGTTTGTGAACGTGGGAACAAAATGGCGGAGGGTGGGCTATCACACGTCCCGCGGCGCCCGGCAGCGCCCTCCCGTTCGATCCGCCCGTCACCCCAGGGCGCGGCGGAGGCGGTCCGGGGAGACCCGCCAGAAGTCGTGCTGCCGGCCGTCGACGAAGGTGACCGGGATCTCGTTGCCGAAGCGCGCCTCAAGCTCCGGATCACCGGCGATGGAGACCTCCTCGTAGGTCTCGCCGGTCTCGGCGCACACCGCCTCCACCACCGCGCGGGCGTCGTCGCACAGGTGGCACCCCGGACGGGTGTAGAAGGTGACCCGCGCGCCCATCAGAGGAGGTCTCCCCCGACCCGGCGGCGCTCGGCGCCGCGCAGGCGGCCCTTCTGCACCTTGCCGGTCACGGTGCGCGGAAGCGCCTCGACCACCTCGATCCGCGCGGGGTTCTTGAACCGCGCCAGGTTCTGCTCGCAGGCCGCGGCGACCGCGGCGCGCAGGGTCTCAGCATCGGCGGCGGGGTCGTCCGGGACGACGTACGCGACGACCGCCTCGCCCGTCTCGTCGTCCGGCACCCCGATCACCGCCGACTGCCGCACGCCGGGCACCACGTCGAGGACGGCCTCGACCTCGGTCGGGTAGACGTTGAACCCGGAGACGATCACCAGCTCCTTGACCCGGTCGACGAGGAACAGGTCGCCGTCGTCGTCCAGGAAGCCCACGTCGCCCGTCGACCACCACCCGTCCGCGTCGGGCCCGCCGCTGCCGTCCGGCCAGTACCCGCTGAAGAGGTTGTCGCCCCGGACCTGGATCTCGCCGGGGTCGTCCGCGGTCGCACCGCCGAGCGGGGTGCCGTCGTCGTCGACCAGCCGCAGCTCGATCCCGTCCAGCGCGGCGCCGACCGACCCGGCCTTCGGGTGCTCCGAGCGCAGCGTGCTCGTGACGACCGGGGCGGCCTCGGTGAGCCCGTAGCCCTGGTGCACCGGGATGCCGGTCTGGTCGGCGAACCGCCGGATCGTCTCCGCGGAGAGCGGTGCGGACCCGGAGAGGACCAGCCGCACCGGCCCGAGCCGCTCGGCGAGCGCCTCCATGTCGCGCCAGTAGGCGAAGACCGGTGGCGCGACCGGCACCACGCTGCAGGCCTCGTCCTCGATCAGGTCGAGCGTGCCCTCGCGGTCGAACCGCTCGGCCAGGACCAGCTTGGCCCGGTGGCGCAGCACGCCACCGAGCACCGCGTTGAGCCCGTAGACGTGGAACAGCGGGAGCACCCCGAGGACCACGTCGTCGCTGTGCATCATCGGCGGCTCGACCGCGGCGACCTGCTCGATGTTCGCGAGCAGGGCGCGGTGGGTGAGCATCGCCGCCCGCGGCCGGCCGGTCGCACCGCCGGTGTAGAGCAGGACGGCGAGCTTCTCCGGGTCGGGCAGCGGCGGGACGTGGCGCACCGTGGAGGCGCGGAGGTGGTCGTAGGAGCGCTCCCCCGGCTGGAGGGTCGCGCCGATGACGACCACCCGCGGCGGGCTGAGCGGCGCACCCTCGCCGTCGTACTCGGTCATGGCCGCCACGGCCTCGCGCACGGCGGTGACGGTGTCGGGGTCGGCGACCACGAGCCGGGTGCCGGAGTCGACGACCATCCGCGCGAGCTCGACCGCCGTCGAGCCCGGGTTGACCGGCACGGCGACGGCCTGGGCCCGCAGGATGCCGAGGTACGTCGCGACGAACTCCAGCCGGTTGCCGGCGGCGATCATGACCCGGTGGCCGGCCACGATGCCGGCCGCGCCGAGACCGCTCGCGATCCGGTCGACCTCCGTGTCGAGCTCGGACCAGGTCAGGCCGCGGCCGCCCGCCTCGACCACCGCGAGCCTCTCCGGCTGCTCGGCGGCGGCGACGGCGACCAGGTCGGCGACGTCGGAGAGGGGCATGCCTCGATCCTAGGAGAAACCTCGCGCCGCCTCTCCCGGACGGGCCACCGGGCCCCGGGAACCGCCCGCCGGGAAGCACTACGCTGACCGCATGCCCGCGCACGCCGACCGCAGCCGCCGGATCGACCTGCGGCAGCGCTCGACGCTCGCGGGCGAGGCCGCTGCCGCCGTCGCGGAGGTGGAGACGGCGCTCGCCCAGCCGAGCGACCCCGCGGCCGCCGCCTTCTTCGACGTCGACAACACCGTCATGCAGGGCGCGAGCATCTTCCACCTGGCCCGGGGGCTCTACCGGCGGAAGTTCTTCACCACCCGCGACATCCTCGGCGCGGCCTACAAGCAGGCCTACTTCCGGATCGCCGGCGTGGAGGACCCCGAGCACGTCGCCGAGGCCCGCAACTCCGCGCTCGCGTTCATCGCCGGCCACACCGTGACCGAGCTCGAGGAGATCGGCGAGGAGATCTTCGACGAGGCGATGGCCCACCGGATCTGGCCGGGCACCCGGGCGCTCGCCCAGATGCACCTGGACCAGGGGCAGCGGGTCTGGCTGGTGACGGCCGCGCCGATCGAGATCGCCTCGCTCATCGCCCGCCGGCTCGGGCTCACCGGGGCGCTCGGGACCGTCTCCGAGCACGTCGACGGCGTCTACACCGGCCGGCTGGTCGGCGAGATGCTGCACGGCCCCGCGAAGGCGGAGGCGATCAAGGCGCTGGCCCAGCGGGAGGGCCTGGACCTGTCCCGCTGCTCGGCGTACTCCGACTCGGCCAACGACCTCCCGATGCTCGGTCTGGTCGGGGACCCTTGCGCCATCAACCCCGACCCCAAGCTGCGCGCCTACGCGCGGGAGCACGGCTGGCGGATCCGGGACTACCGGACCGGCCGCAAGGCCGCGCGCGCCGGGCTGGTGCTCGGTTCCGCGGCATCCGGTGCCGCCGTCGCCGGGCTCGTCGCCCGCCGGCAGGTGCAGCGCTATCTGCGAGGTTGATCACCCTTTACCTGCGAATCGGTACCGCTCGGCCCCGATCCCACGTAACATCGGCCGCCGGGGGAACGTAGAGGGGGTCGTTCATGACCGGGGAGAGAGACGTGTTCGCGCTGGGCCTGGAGGCCCTGCGCGCTGCCGTCGTCTCCGTCCTCCAGGACTCCCTCGCTCCCGCTCCGCTGGCCCTGGCCGGCGCCCCTGCCGGTGCCGGGCGCCCCGCGCCTGTCGGCTGGCTGCTCAGCGAGGCGGCCGACGAGGGCTTCGCCGGCGGGTCCGGTGGCTCCCAGACCGACGCGCGCCTCGCCGCGTCGTCGGAGGACTCCCCCGAGGAGCGCGAGCGCCTGATCGGGCTGGTCGAGCTCGCCCGCAACGGCGACGCCGAGGCGTTCGGGATGCTCTACGACCACTACCAGGCCTCGGTCTACCGCTTCCTCTACTACCGCACCCGCTCGGTCGTGGTGGCCGAGGACCTGACCTCGGAGACGTTCTTCCGCGCCCTGCGCAACGTGTCGTCGTTCCGCTGGCAGGGCAAGGACTTCGGCGCGTGGCTGATGACCATCGCCCGCAACCTCGCGACCGACCACTTCAAGGCCGGTCGCACCCGTCTCGAGCTGACCACCGAGGACATGGGGCAGCACGACGACACCACCGAGGGGCCGGAGACGGCGGTCCTCCAGAGCCTCACCAACGAGATCCTCCTCGAGGCGCTCACCAAGCTCCCGAACGAGCAGCGGGACTGCCTCGTTATGCGCTTCCTCCAGGGCCTGAGCATCGCCGAGACCGCCGCTGCGCTGGGCCGCAGCGACGGGGCGATCAAGCAGCTCCAGCTCCGCGGCGTGCGCAACCTCGCCAAGCTGATGCCGGAGGGGATTCGATGAGCCGGCTCGCCGTAACCTCCGCGGCCCGGGCCTCGTTGAGCCGGACAGCGACCTCTCGGGCTGGGCGCCCGTGGGAGCGCACCCAGGCAGACCTTTCTCTCCCCCTAGAAACGCGAGGGCAGACGCCATGAACGGCGGGTTCGCGAGTCGGCGCCGTGCCGACGAGTTCGACGCCCTGCTGTCCAGCACGGACGGCACGGGTCCCGTCGCCGACCCCCGCATGCGGGAGCTCCTCGAGGTCGTCGGCGCGCTGCGCGCCGTCCCCGAGGCCACCCCTCGCCCGGAGTTCGTCGCCGACCTGCGCACGCGGCTGGTCGCCGCGGCCGAGGCCCAGCCTGCCCGCGTCGTCGACGCGGCCACGGTCGCCCGGCTCACGCCGACCCAGCGCCGCGGACGCGGTGAGCGCCGCCTGGCCGCCGTGCTCGGCGGGTTCGCGGTCGTCGCCGCCACCGGCTCGATGGCGATGGCGTCGCAGTCGGCCCTTCCCGGCGACGTCCTCTACCCCGTCAAGCGGGCGCTCGAGAACGCGCAGACCAACCTCCAGTCCGACGACGCCGGCAAGGCCCAGAGCCTGCTCGACCACGCCGCCGAGCGCCTCCAGGAGGTCCAGGCGCTCAACGCGCGGGGCGACGGTGACGCAGCGGAGATCGCCGCGACGCTGCAGGACTTCACCGACCAGACCAACCAGGCGACCTCGCGGGCGCTGGCCGACTACGACGAGAGCGGCGACCAGGACTCGCTCCAAGAGGTCCGCGACTTCGCCGGGCCCAGCATGGACCAGCTCTCCGCACTCGGCGACGACGTCCCCGACGGCGCCCGCCCGGCCCTGATCACCGCCGCGCAGACGGTGCAGCAGGCCGACAGCGTCGCGCAGCAGGCCTGCCCGACGTGCGAGGGTGAGCCGATCACCCAGCTCCCCGACTTCGCCTCGCTCACGCTGCCCGACATCCTGCTCGGCCGGAGCGAGCAGGTCAGCAACCCCGACGCCACGACGGCGCTGGAGCTGCCGCGGCACCACCGCAAGCACGCGCAGCCGGTCGACGAGCCGACCCAGACCGCAACCCAGGAGCCGACCGCGGACCCCACCGACGTGCTTCCCGGCGTGCCCACCGACACCAGCGTGCCGGACGTCTCGGACGGCCCGATCGAGAAGACGATCAAGGGGCTGCTCGGCGGCGGCAAGGGCGGATCGGACGGCGGCACGACCGACAGCACCGACGGGTCGGTCGACAACCTGGTCGACGGTGTCACCGGGCTGGTCGGCGGCCTGCTGAACTGAACTGGCCGAGCGCGTCGTCGCTGCGCTCCGCCGCGCTGCCGGCCCGCAGTCGAGGTGATCTCGGGGCGAGGCTGCCTGGCGGCCAGACCGTCGGCACGCGGCAACGCCGATTCCTCGGCTCCGGTCGCTCGTTCCTCGCTCCCTGCGCCTCGTCGCTCGGCGTCCCCACGCTGGCCGACGACGAATTCGCCGCGCCGGTCACTGCGCTGCGCTTGCGCGGTGGTGAGCCGCTGCCGGTCAGCGGAAGACGGACTCGCGCTGGCGCAGGAGGCTGAAGAGGGTCTGCTGGATGGTCTCGCGCACCTGGTCGGTGACGTTGAAGACCAGCATCGGGTCGTCGGCGGAGCCCTCGTCGTACTCGTCGGTGCGGATCGGCTCGCCGAACTCCAGGTACCACTTCGACGGGAGGGGGACCAGGCCCAGCGGGCCGAGCCACGGGAAGAGCGGCGTGATCGGGATGTAGGGCACGCCGAGCAGGCGGGCGAGGGAGGGGACGTTGCCGACCAGGGGGTAGATCTCCTCGGCGCCGACGACCGAGAGCGGGATGATCGGCACGCCGGTGCGCAGCGCGGCGGAGACGAAGCCGCCACGACCGAACCGCTGCAGCTTGTAACGCTCGGAGAACGGCTTGCCGATGCCCTTGAAGCCCTCGGGCCAGACGCCCACGAGCTCGCCGCCGTTGAGCATCCGCTCGGCGTCCTCGTTGCAGGCCAGGGTCGCGCCGCCCTTGCGGGCGAGCGCGCCGACCAGCGGCAGGCGGAAGACCAGGTCGGCCCCCAGAGGCCGCAGGTAGCGGCCGGTGTGCTCGTGGATGGCCACCGTCGACATCAGGGTGTCGACCGGGATCGTGCCGGAGTGGTTGGAGACCACCAGGGCGCCGCCCTCGGCCGGGATGTTCTCCGCGCCGCGGACCTCGATCCGGAACCACTTCTCGGCGACCGGCCGCAGCGCCGCCATGAAGAAGCGGTCGGCGATCTCGGGGTCGAAGCCGTACTCGTCGACCTCGTACTCGCCGGTCAGCCGGCGCCGCAGGAACGCGATGAACCGGGCGAGCTGCGGCTCCCACTGGTCACCGAAGACCTCGCGGCTCGCGTGCTGGAGCGCGGCCAGCCAGTCGCTGACCGGGATCCCGCCCGACGGCTCCCGCTCGGCCACCTCGAGGACGCCGTCGCCGTCGAGGAGCACGCCCGACCCGGCTCCCGCAGGGTCCGCTGCCGGCTGCTCCGGAGCCGGCTTCTCCGGGGCCGGGGGTTCGGCCGCGGCCGGCGCCTCCGGCTCCTGCTGCTCGCTGGGCTCGGGGTCGGCGGGCGTCGCCCCCTTGGAGCGGCCGCTCCGCGGGGCGAGGCCCCGCGCGGCCGAGGACGGCCGGGTGCCGGTGCCACGGCCGGGGCGGCCGCGCGTGCCGATCGGGATGATCTCGGCGTCACCCATCGGAACCTCCTGCAACGGTGAGCCGGGGCGCAGGCGCGGCGAGTGCGCGCTCGGCCTCCGGATCGGGCAGACGCTCGGCGACGGCGGCGAGCACCCTCTCGGTGCGACCGCCGGTCGGGGCGAGCGTGCTCGCGAACTCCCCGAACGCCTCGGCGGTGGTGTACTGCGGCTCGAAGCCGAGCCTGCTGCGCATCCGCGTCGTGTCGACACCGCGCCCGAAGGTCAGGAACCGGACCAGCTCGGGCGACAGGTCGGCGACGCGGGCCGAGCGGAGCGCGGAGCCGAGACCGCCGAAGGCGATCCCGGGAAGCGGCACGCCGGGCCGCTGGAGGCGTCGCAACGCCTGGGACAGCGGCATCACGCCGTCGCCGGCGACGTTGAACGTGCCGTGGACCGGCTGCAGCACCGCGTGTCGCAGGACCCGGTTGAGGTCGGACTCGTGCAGGAACTGCAGGCGCGGGTCGAAGCCGAGCACGGTGGGGATCACCGGCAGCCGGAAGTACGACGTCAACGGGCTCACCACGCGGGGGCCGATGACGTTGGCGCACCGGAGCAGGGTCACCGTGACGTCGGGGCGCCGCCGGGCGAAGCCGCGGACGTAGCCCTCGACCTCCGCGACGTCCTTCGCGTAGCCCGAGCGGGCCGGGCTGCGCGGCTCCATGTCCTCGGTGAACATGGCGGGGTCGCGGTTGCTGGCGCCGTAGAGCGTCGTCGTCGACTTCACGACGAGGTGCCGCACCCGGTCGGACTTCTGGCAGGCCGCGAGCAGCTGCATCGTCCCGATGACGTTGAGCTCCTTCATCGTGCCCCGGGCACCCGCGGTGCCGGGGGTCGCGATGACGCTCATGTGGACGACGGTGTCGACGTCCTCGCGGTCGATGACCTTGGCGATCACCGGGTTGCGGATGTCGGCGCGCACGAACGTGACGTCGCCGATGTCCCCGCGCGGCGGGATGGCGTCGATGCCGACGACGCGGTCGACGCCCGGGTCCGCGGCGAGCGTGCGCGCGAACGTCCGACCGAGGTCCCGTGAGACCCCGGTGACGAGGACCTTGCGGCCTGCTGCCATCCCGTCGAGCCAGATCAGGTGGGGCAGTCGGTCACTTGCCGAGCTTGCGGCGCTGCACCCGCGTCTTCTTCAGAAGCTTGCGGTGCTTCTTCTTCGCCATGCGCTTGCGCCGCTTCTTGATGACAGAACCCACTACGAAACCTCTCAGCGCCGGACGTCCGGCTGTCGTACGTCGTCCCCGAGGGATTCGAGGCACCGGGACAGCCTATCCGGGTGGGTGAGGGGTCGGTGAATCCGTGTCAGCGGTGAGAGGAACGTCCCATCGGCGTGCGACCGTCCGGCGGCACGCCGAGCCGGTCAGCCGGCGTTGAAGAAGGACTTCCGGAGGTAGTCGTCGACGTCCTGCTCGGTCACCCGGAACGAGCGGCCGACGCGGACGGCCGGCAGCTCGCCCGAGTGGACCAGCCGGTAGACCGTCATCTTCGAGACGCGCATCATGCTCGCGACCTCGGCGATGGTCAGGAACTTCGGGTCCGGAAGCGACTCGGTGCGCTCGCGGGGCGAGGGAGCCATGGCCAACCACACTTTCCGTGCGCCCGTCACCGCCTTCCCCAGCGGTGATCTGCGGGCGCCTGTGCGTGAGAATAGGGCCAGATGTGACCTGTGGGGAAGAGATTCACCACTGCAACTTCTGGGACCACGGCGTGTCGTCTTGACGATAGCCGTGCGCACGCGCGCGGGCGCGACTTCTTTCAAGGCGTACGACGCTGCGCCTACGGCAGCGGGTCGAGGCCGTGCAGGGGGAAGATCGCGGTCCGCGTGGTGTTGATGGCGCGGTCGAGCCAGTGGGCGGGGTCGTAGCCGTCCTCCCACCGCGAGTAGCCCACCGGGCGGTCGTCGCCCATGTGCAGCGGCGCCGTGCGGCCGTAGGCGGAGCGCACGTGCTCGCGCCAGTCGCCGGGCACCGCGGTGTCCGGGTCGAGCGGCCGCCCGCCCACGGCGGCGAGGAGGTGGGTCCAGGCGCGCGGGACCACGCTGGTGACGGCGTAGCCGCCGCCCCCGGTGGCCACCCAGCGGCCGCCCGCCACCTCGTGCGCCAGCCGGTGCAGGTCGAGGTAGACCTCGCGCTGGCCGTCGACGCTGAGCATCAGGTGGGCCAGCGGGTCGTCGGCATGCGAGTCGCAGCCGTGCTGGGTGACGAGGACGTCGGGGCGGAACTCGCGCAGCAGCGGCGGCACGACGGCGTGGAACGCACGCAGCCAGCCCGCGTCGCTGGTGCCGGGAGGGAGGGCGACGTTCACGGCGTACCCCTCCGCACCGGGCCCGCCGTGGTCGGCCGGGTAGCCGGTGCCCGGGAACAGGAACTGGCCCGTCTCGTGCAGGGAGATGGTGAGCACGCGGGGGTCGTCGTAGAAGATCTGCTCCACGCCGTCGCCGTGGTGCACGTCGACGTCGACGTACGCCACCCGCTCGGCGCCCTGCTCGAGCAGCCACCGGATGCCGACGGCGACGTCGTTGTAGATGCAGAAGCCGCTGGCCCGGTCCGGCATCGCGTGGTGGAGGCCGCCGGTGATGTTGGCGCAGTGGAGCGACTCCCCCGTCCACACCCGGCGGAAGGCCTCGTGGCTGGCGCCCACGATGTGCGCGGCGGCGTGGTGCATGCCGCGGAACACCGGGTTGTCCTCGGTGCCGAGGCCCCGCCCCTCCTCGCCGGTGCCGGGTCGCGCGCTCATCCGCTGGACGGCCTCGATCAGCGCGGGCTCGTGCACCGTCGCGATCAGGTCGTCGGAGGCCATGGGGGCGGGGACCGTCGCCAGGCCGGTGCCGCCGACGACGCCGAGCTCGGTGGCGAGCCGCATGGTGAGGTCCACCCGCACCGGCGACATCGGGTGCTCGGGACCGAAGTCGTACTCGGTCAGGCTCGGATCGAAGACGACGGTCGCCGGTCCCGTGCAGTCGATCACGCCGCTGACGCTACCGCTCGGCCCGGCGCGGCGCCGCGGGTGGCGCTCAGGCCACGCCGGGACCGCGTCGACGTACCTCCTCGACGTGGGTGAGCGACTCGCGCAGCTCGGCCAGCCACTCGTCCGCGTGCTGCTGGACCAGCCGGACGCACCAGCCGAGCGCGTCGCTCCGGCTGCGGGCGACGCCGCCGGAGACCAGCAGGTCGAGGACCTGGCGCTCCGGCTGGCGCAGGCGCGTCATCACCGGCGCGGCGACGTGGGTGAACAGCGCGCGCGTCTCGTCGCACTCCACCCCCCAGGACACCTTCCGGTCGAACCGGTGCTCGGCCTCGCGCGCGACCGCCATGCGGTCCCCGCGGGTCCGCTCGCGGAACTCGGCGATCCGGCCCTCGACGGTCGCGGCGCGCTCGGCCGGCGACGCGTCGGCGGCCACCTCCGGCGCCGGGATCCGGCCGATCACGGTGATCTCCTCGCGGTCGACGGCGACGTCGACCAGCTGCTCGAACAGCCCCTCGGGCACGCGGCCGGCGAACCAGCCGCGGATCTCGTCTGCACTCATGTAATCATGATTACTCGCTTGCACGATTGACACAAGGGTGTCACCGTCCGCCCTGGTGGCGGGAGGCGCCGGCGTGGGAGGCTGCCGACCGTGCTGACTGCCGGCCTCGTGCTCGCCGCCCTCGCCGCGGCGCTCCACGGCTACATCTTCTTCCTCGAGTCCCTCGCCTGGACCCGGCCGGGCACGCGGGCCGTCTTCGGGACCACCGCGGAGCAGGCGGAGGCCACCCGCGAGCTCGCGTTCAACCAGGGGTTCTACAACCTCTTCCTCGGTGTGGTGACGGTCGTCGGCGTCGTCCTGACCGCCACCGGCGCGGACGAGGTCGGGCCGGCGCTGGTGCTCGCCGGCACCGGCTCGATGGTCGCGGCGGGCGCAGTGCTCCTGCTGTCGAGCCCGGACAAGGCCTCGGCCGCGCTCAAGCAGCTGGTGCCGCCGCTGCTCGCGGTGGTCGCGGTCGTCGTCGGCGTCGCCACCTGACCGGTGTCGGCGGTCGCTGGGAGACTGTGACCATGGCGATCCGGGGAGTGCTCTTCGACCTGGACGACACGCTGTTCGACCACCGCGGTGCCGCCGACCGGGGCGTGCGGACCTGGCTCGCCGGGCTCGGGCTCGACGGCGCCCTGGACGACCACGTCGAGCGGTGGTTCGCCCTGGAGGCGTTCCACTACGAGCGCTACCAGAGCCGCGAGATCTCCCACGTGGACCAGCGGCGGGCCCGGATCCGGGCGTTCCTCCCCGGCTGGGACCTGGCCGACGACGCGATCGCCGACGACACGTTCGCGGGCTACCTGGCCTGCTACCGCGCCGCCTGGTCGGCCTTCGCCGACGCCGCCGCCGCGATCGAGGCGGCACTCGGCGCGGGGCTGCCGGTCGGCATCCTGACCAACGGCGACCAGACCGTGCAGGAGGAGAAGGTGCGCCGCATCGGGCTGGCGCCCTACGGGGTCCCGGTCTTCGCGTCCTCCACGCTGCCCGCCGCCAAGCCGAAGCCCCGGGCGTTCGCCGCCGCGTGCGCGAGCCTCGGCGTCGACCCGCACGGCTGCGTCATGGTCGGCGACTCGCTGCACCACGACGTCCGCGGCGCCACGGCCGCGGGGATGACCGCCGTGCTCGTCGACCGCTACGGGCGCTACGACCGGCGGGCCGACGCGGCCGACGTACGCCGCGTGCGGTCGCTCGCCGAGCTCGCCTGGTAGGGCGTCGGTCAGCCGCCCGCCGCGAGCTCGCGCGACCGGTCGCGGGCAGCCTCGAGCGCGGCCAGGAAGGCGGCGCGGACGCGGTGGATCTCCAGCTCGCGGAGCGCGGCCGCCGTGGTGCCTGCGGGCGAGGTCACCTGCTCGCGGAGCACCGCCGGGTGCTCCCCGGTCTCGCGGAGCATCGCCGCCGAGCCGACCACGGTCTGGATCGCCAGCTCGCTGGCGGTCGACCGCGGCAGCCCGAGGTGCACGCCCGCCTCGATCATCGACTCCACCACGAAGAACACGTACGCCGGCCCGGAGCCGCTGATGGCGGTGACCGCGTCCTGCTGCTTCTCCGGCACGCGCACCACCTTGCCGACCGAGGCCATCAGGTCCTCGGCCTCGAGCAGGTGGGCCTCGTCGCAGTGCGAACCGGCCGAGATCGCCGACATGCCCTGGTCGACGAGCGCGGGGGTGTTGGGCATGACCCGGACGACCGCGACGCCGTCGGGCACGTGCGACTCGATGAAGTCGGTCGTGATGCCGGCGGCCAGCGAGACGAGCAGCTGACCGGGCCGCAGGACCGGCGCGATCTCGGCGAGCACGTCGGCCATGTCCTGCGGCTTGACCACCAGGGCGACGGTGTCGGCCTTGGTCGCGGCCTCGACGTTGGAGACGACCGCGACGCCGTAGCGCTCCTCCAGCTCGGTCGCCCGCTCCTCGCGCTTCTCGCCGACCAGCAGCTGGTCGACGCGACGGCCGGCCCGGACCAGACCGGACAGCAGGGTCTCCCCCATCACACCGGCGCCGATCACGGCGGTCTGCTTCATGGCGCTCCCCTCCTCGTCCGGTCCGGCCCACAGGATGACAGGTCGCCGACCGGAGGTCCTAGTACCACCGGCCAATGGCGGGCTGCACGTGTGCCGAAACACGATGGTCGCACCATCCCTCCACCAAGGAGCCTCCCATGAAGAAGCTGACCTCCCGCCTCGCGATCTGCGGCCTGCTCGCTGCCGCTACGGCTCTCACGACGACCCCCGCGCACGCCGGCGACGAGGTCGTCAACCGCGGCTCGTGCACCGACGGCACCCACTGGAAGATGAAGGCGAAGCCGGACGACGGCAGGATCGAGGTCGAGGCCGAGATCGACAGCAACGTGACCGGGCAGACCTGGCGCTGGGTCCTCCGCCACGACGGCGACGTCTCCGCCCGCGGCACCTCGCAGACCCGCGGGGCGAGCGGTTCCTTCAGCGTGGCCCGGCGCACGGTCGACTCCCCGGGGACCGACCACTTCCGGTTCCGGGCGACGCACGCCGGCGAGGTCTGCGTCGCGCGGGTCAGCCTGTGACGTGCGAGCGCCGCCACCGGCGGGCCGGATAGTTTGTCGCCCGTGCCCGGAGCCGGATGGCGACTGCTGCGGAGCCCGGTGACCCTGTTCCTCGTCGTCGGGCTCCTGGCGTTCGTCGCGATCGTGCTCGGCGCCCGGGTCCTGACCGCCCGCGCGGCGAACGACGAGGCGTTGTCCGACGCACAGCGCTTCACCGAGGTGCTGGCCCGGTCCGTCGCCCAGCCGGACATCCCGCGCGGGCTGGTGCGCGGCGAGCCCGGCGCGGTCGACCGGTTCGACCGCCTGGCCACCGACCGCCTGCTGGTCGGGGACGTCCGGCGGGTCAAGATCTGGGCGGCCGACGGCACGATCGTCTACTCCGACGAGGTGCGACTGATCGGCGAGCGGTTCGACCTCGGCGCAGAGGAGCGGGAGATCCTCGACGCCGGCGGCACCGACGCCGAGGTGACGGACCTGGACAAGCCCGAGAACCGCTACGAGCAGCCCGGCGGCGGGCTGGTCGAGGTCTACACCAGGATCCGCTCGCCGGAGGGCGAGCCGCTCCTGTTCGAGGCCTACTACACCGTCGAGGGCATCGAGGCGCGGCAGGCTGCCGTGATCAGGCCCTTCCAGCGGATCACCCTCGGCGCGCTCGTCGTGCTCGTCTGCGTGGCGACCCTCCTGCTGTGGCTGCTCACCCGTCGGGAGGCACGGGCGGCGGCGGAGCGGGAGCGGCTCCTGCTCAGCGCGGCCAGTGCCTCGGAGGCCGAGCGACGACGGATCGCGCGCGACCTCCACGACGGCGTGGTGCAGGACCTCGCCGGCACCGCGTTCACGCTCGCCGCGGTCGCCCGCGAGGCCGACGAGCCGGTGCGCAGCACCGTCGGGGCGGCGAGCGGGTCGCTGCGCGAGAACCTGCGGGCGCTGCGCTCACTGCTCGTGGAGATCCATCCGCCGGACCTCACGGCGGCGAACCTCCCGGCGGCGCTGGAGGACCTCTGCGCGCCCGCGGCGGCGCAGGCGGTCGACGCGACGGTGCGGGTGGCCGAGCTGGGTGAGGTCGGCGAGGACCGGGCCGGCCTGGTCTGGCGGGTCGCCCAGGAGCTCGTGCGCAACACGCTGCGACACGCCCGGGCACGGACGATGGACATCGACCTGCGGCGGGTCGACGGCGTCCTGGTCCTCGAGGTCGAGGACGACGGCGTCGGCTTCGACCCTGCCGCCGTGAGCACGACGGCGCACTACGGGCTGCGCGGCCTGCAGGCCCTGGTCCGGGACAGCGGCGGGACGCTCGTCATCGACGCGCGGCCCGGTGCCGGCACGCGGGTCAGGCTGGAGGTCCCGGCATGATCCGGGTCGCGCTCGTCGACGACCACGCCGTGGTCCGCAGCGGCCTCGAGCGGCTGCTCGGCGGGGAGCCCGACCTCGAGGTCGTGGGCACGGCCTCCGACGGCGCCGAGGCGGTCGACCTGGTGCGGCGGACCCGGCCGGACGTGGTCCTCATGGACCTGCAGATGCCGGGGACCGACGGCGTCGCCGCCACCCGCCGCATCGTCGAGGAGGGGGGCGCCGACGTCCTCGTGCTCACGTCGTTCTCCGATGCCGCCCGGATCGTGGCGGCGCTCGACGCCGGCGCGGTCGGCTACCTGCTCAAGGACGCCGAGCCTGAGGACCTGGTCGAGGGCATCCGCGCGGTCGCCCGCGGGGAGTCGCCGCTCCACCCGCGAGCGGCGCGCCAGCTGCTCCGCGCCCGCTCGGCCGGCGGAGCGGTCGACCTCACGCCGCGCGAGACCGAGGTGCTCGCCCTGGTGCGCGCCGGGCTGGCCAACAAGCAGATCGCGCGCCGGCTCGGGATCTCGGAGCGCACCGTGAAGGCGCACCTGACGTCGGCGTTCGCCCGGATCGGCGTCTCCGACCGGACCCAGGCCGCGCTCTGGGCCGAGCGGCACCGGGTCGGCGACCCGGGCTGAGCGCCTACTTCTTGGAGACCAGGGAGGTCAGGAAGAACGTCAGGTTCTGCGGACGCTCGGCGAGCCTTCTCATGAGGTAGCCGTACCACTGCACGCCGTAGGGCACGTAGACCCGGACGGTCTCGCCCGCCTCGGCCAGCCGCCGCTGCTCCAGCGGGCGGATGCCGTAGAGCATCTGGAACTCGTAGGTGCCCGGGGCACGGCCGTAGCGGCTCGCCAGCGACGTCGCGATCTCGACCAGCCGCGGGTCGTGGGTGGCGATCATCGGGTAGCCGGCACCGCCGAGCAGGACCTTGAGGCAGCGCACGTAGGCGCGGTCCACCTCAGTCGCGTCCGTGTAGGCGACCTCGGCGGGCTCGTCGTAGGCGCCCTTGCAGAGGCGGACCCGCGAGCCCTCGTGGGCCAGCGCGCGGCAGTCGGCCTCGGTGCGGTGCAGGTAGGCCTGGAGGACGGCTCCGGTCTCGGGGAAGTCCTTGCGCAGCTCGCGCAGGATCGCGAGCGTCGCGTCGGTCGTGGTGTGGTCCTCCATGTCGATGGTGACCGTCGTGCCCGCGTTGCGCGCCGCGCGGCAGATGGCCCGGGCGTTCTCGAGGGCGATCTTGTGGCCACCGCCCGGCTGGTCGTCGAGCGCCAGCCCGATCGCCGTGAGCTTGACGCTGACCTCGGCCGTGCGGGCCAGGCCCGCCGCGGAGAGCCGCGCCAGCAGCTCGCGGTAGGCGTCGACGGTGGCCTCGGCCTGCGCCACGTCGGTCGCGTCCTCACCCAGGTGGTCGATGGACGCGGTGAGCCCGTCGGCCGCGAGCCGCTCCACCGCGGCGACCACGTCGTCGAGCGACTCGCCGGGCACATAGCTGCGCACGATCCCGGCGGAGACCGGCATCGTCGACACCAGGCGCTTGACCACGTCGCTGCGCGACAACAGCAGGAGAGCGTCACGGAGGGGCCGCATGCCCCCACGTTACGGCGACGGCCTACTCGCTGCGGCGCCGGAGGGTGGCCGCGCCCAGCGCCAGACCGCCGAGGACGTAGGCGGCGACGACCGCGAGGTTCCCCCAGACGTCGCCCGAGCCCGTGCTGTCGCGGACCGCGGTCATGGCATCGACCGCGTAGGACAGCGGGAGGACGTCGCTGATCGCCTCCAGCACGTCGGGCAGCAGCGCGCGCGGCAGGAACAGCCCGCAGAGCAGGATCTGGGGTACGACGACCGCCGGCATGAACTGCACGGCCTGGAACTCGGTGCGTGCGAACGCGCTGACGAAGAGCCCCAGCGCCGAGCCGAGGATCGCGTCGACCACCGCGACGACTGTCAGGAGCCAGAGCTCCCCTTGGATGTCGAGCCCGAGCGCCCACACGCTCAGCCCCACCGCGGCAGCGGACTGCACCGCGGCGACCAGGCCGAACGCGATCGCGTAGCCGAAGAGGAAGTCGAGCTTGCCGAGCGGCATCGCGAGCAGACGCTCGAGCGTCCCGCTCGACCGCTCCCGGAGCGTGGTCACGCTGGTCACGAGGAACATGACGAAGAAGGGGAACAGCGCGAGCAGGCCGGGGGCCAGCTTCTGGAACTGGTTCACCGGGCCCGGGGCGTCGTCGAACATCCACCAGAGCAGCGCCATCAGGAGGCACGGCAGCACCAGCATGATCGCGAGCGTGCGGTGGTCGCGCCGGAGCTGGGTCAGCACGCGGCCGGCGACGGCGAGCGTGATCCGGGGCGTCATCGCGCGCCCCTGACGATCGCGAGGAAGGCCTGCTCGATGTCGGCGGCGCCGGCCTTCTCCTTGATCTCCGCCGGCGACCCGTCGGCGATGATGACGCCGTCGCGCATCAGCAGCAGCCGGTCGCAGCGCTCCGCCTCGTCCATCACGTGGCTGGAGACCAGGACGGCGGCGCCGTCGGCGGCCAGCTGGTGGAACATCGCCCACAGGTCCTCGCGGAGGACCGGGTCGAGCCCGACCGTCGGCTCGTCGAGCACGAGCACGTCCGGCTTCCCCAGGAGCGCGACGGCGAGGCTGGCACGGGACTGCTGCCCGCCGCTGAGCCGGCTGACCACGCGGTCGGCGTGGTCGGCCAGGTCGACCGCCTCGATGCAGCGGTGCACCTCGGCGCGGTCCACGCCGAGGACCCGGGCGAAGAAGGCCAGGTTCTCGGCGATGCTCAGGTCGTTGTAGACGCTGGGGGCCTGGGTCACGTAGCCGATCCGGTCGCGCAGCGCGCTCGAGCCGGCCGGCTCGCCGAGCACGGTGACCGTGCCCGTCACGTGCGCCTGCACACCGACGACCGCGCGCATCAAGGTGGTCTTCCCGCAGCCGGAGGGGCCGAGCAGGCCGGTCACCTCCCCGACCGGGACGGCGAAGTCGAGGCCGTGGAGGACCTCGCGCCGCCCGCGCCGGACGACGAGGGAGGCCACCTCGACGGCGTTATTCATCATGTGATGAATAATCCTCCCGGCGCCCGCCGGGCGCAAGGGGCAGCGGGCCGGTGAGGTAGCGCTGGATCGTGGGTGCGTAGACCGCCACCAGCTCCTCCGCGGTCATCGACGCGATCGGCTCGATGCGGACGACGTAGCGGGCCAGGATCAGGCCGATGACCTGGCTGGCGACCAGGGGCATCCGCAGGTCGGGCCGCTCCACGCCCAGCCGCTCGCCGATGGGGACCACGACGACGGGGAGGAAGCCCTCCCGGATGAGCTTGTCGCCGCCCGGCTCGAGGACCCGCCGCACCGCCGCCAGGAGCCCGGGCTGCAGCGCCGGGTCGTCCCAGGCGGCGAGGAAGGTGCGCAGGAGCTGTCCGGCCGCCTCCTCCGCGGGCCCGGTCACCGCGGCCGCGAGCAGCTGCCGCGGGTCGACGGGGAGGGCGAGCGCGGCCAGGAAGAGGTCGTCCTTGGTCCCGAAGTAGTGGTGCACCAGGGCCGCGTCGACGCCCGCGTCCGCGGCGACGGCGCGGATCGTCGTACCGCCGAAGCCCGCCGCGGCGAAGCGCTCGCGCGCGGCGGCCAGGATCGCGGCGCGGGTGTCGGGGCTGCCGGGCCGCCGGCCGCGCCGAGCGGTCACGCCCACGAGGTCAAGCCCCCGCGCCCGCGTCCGCGTCCGCGGGTACGACGCTCAGGTGCTCGACCGCGAACTCCAGCGACTCCCGCAGGTCCGCCTCCCGCTCGGTCACCGTGCGGCAGCGGCGGGTGTTGATCTCCAGCACGACCTCGCCGGTGAAGCCGGTCGCCGCGAGGTGCTGGAGGAAGCGGTCGGCGCCGGTCGTGCCGCGGCCGGGCACCAGGTGCTCGTCCTTGGCGGAGCCGGTGCCGTCGGTGAGGTGGATGTGGCGCAGCCGCGACCCGAGCCGCTCGGCCATGGCGACGACGTCGTCGCCGGCGATCGAGGCGTGGGAGAGGTCGATGGTGGTGTTGGCGTAGTCCTCGTCGGAGGGGTCCCAGCCGGGCAGGTACATCTCGAGGCGGCGGCGCTGGGAGGCGCGCCAGGGGTACATGTTCTCGACCGCGAAGGCGATGCCGGTCGACTCCTCGAGCGCGGCGATCCCCTCGACGAAGCCCAGCGCGTAGTCCTTCTGCCAGCGGAACGGCGGGTGGACGACCACGACCTCGGCGCCCACCTCGTGCGCCATCTCCGCCGAGCGCTCGAGCTTGCCCCACGGCTCGAGGCCCCAGACCCGCTGCGTGAACAGCAGGCACGGCGCGTGCACGGCGGAGACCGGGAGCCCGTGGTGCTCGGAGAGCTGCTTGATGGCGGCGGCCTGCTGGGAGAGCGCGTCGATGCCGACCATCACCTCCATCGCCTCGTAGCCGGTGCGCGCGGCGTAGGAGAAGGCGTGCGCCGTCGACTCGGGGTAGACCGAGACGGTGGACAGGCCGATCCGCGGCCGGGACACCGGCCGTCCGGGGCGGTCCGCGTGGCTCATGTCAGGACTCGTCGGTGACCGACAGCTTGTCGATCCGCTCCAGGATCACGCCCTCGCGCAGGGCCCACGGGCAGATCTCCAGGGCGGGCAGGTCGAAGATGTCCATGCAGGCCTCGGCGACCAGCGCACCCGGCACTATCTGGTGCGCACGGCTGGCGGAGACGCCCGGCAGCTCGGCGAGCTCGGTCAGCGGCATGCCCACCAGCTTGGGGATCCAGTCCCGCAGCTCGGCCAGGGGCAGCGAGCGGGGCGCCAGGGGCCCGTGGTCGGAGGGCACGGCCCCGCAGATCCGCGCCAGCGAGCGGAACGTCTTCGAGGTCGCCGCCGCCCGGTGGGTCGCGCCGGCCCGCAGCACGTAGCCCGCGTCCTTGGCGATGTCGGCCCGGATCCGCTTGCGGATCTGGCGCAGCCCGTCGTCGTCGAGGCGCTCGCCGAAGTAGGCCCGCGCCAGCCGGGCGGCGCCCAGCGGCAGCGACTGCGCGATGTCGGGCCGCTCGTCGGCACCGGCCGCGATCTCGAGGGACCCGCCGCCGATGTCGAAGACGGTCAGCCGGCCGGCCGACCAGCCGAACCAGCGGCGCACCGCCAGGAAGGTCAAGCGGGCCTCGTCCTCGCCGGAGAGGACCTCGATCCCGACGCCGGTCCGGCTCCGGACGTGCGCGAGCACGGCGTCGGAGTTGGCCGAGTCGCGGACCGCGGAGGTGGCGAACGACAGCATCTCCTCGCAGCCCTTCTCCTCGGCGACCACGAGGGCCTCGGCCGTGAAGGCGGTCAGCGCGTCGATGCCGCTCGCCGTGACGGCTCCGGCGTCGTCGAGGTGCTCGGCGAGGCGCAGCGGCTGCTTGTAGGAGTACGCCGGCAGCGGCGCCGCGCCGTCGTGGGCGTCCACGACGAGCAGGTGCCCGGTGTTCGAGCCGATGTCCAGCACGCCCAGACGCATGGGTCCACGGTAGTACGGAACGTGAAGGGCGCACGGGTGGCGCGGGTAGGTTGGACGGGTGCCCGAGGTGTCCCTTGACTTCCCCCGAGCCTTCGTCGAGTTCGTCAACCCCGACGACGCGTCCGAGGTGCTCCGCTGCGACCTGACCTGGCTCACGTCGTCGTACCGCTGCATCTTCGGCCAGGGCTGCCAGGGCATCTACGCCGACTCGCCCGACACGGGCTGCTGCACCCTCGGCGCGCACTTCGCCGACAAGGACGACGAGAAGCGGGTGGCGGCGTACGTCGACCAGCTGACCCCCGAGCAGTGGCAGTTCCACCCGGGCCGCAAGGTCAAGAAGAAGGACTGGGTCGAGCTCGACGAGGACGGCGAGAGGAAGACCCGTGCGCACGAGGTCGACGGGCAGCGCGGCTGCGTGTTCCACAACCGCGCCGACTTCGCGCAGGGCGCCGGGTGCGCACTGCACCTGCTCGCGCTGCAGCAGGGCCGCAACCCGCTCGAGACCAAGCCCGACGTGTGCTGGCAGCTGCCGATCCGCCGGACGTTCCGCACGGTCGAGCGGCAGGACGGGTCGACGTACACCGAGGTCTCGATCGGGGAGTACGACCGGCGCGGCTGGGGCCCCGGCGGGCACGACCTGGACTGGTACTGCTCCGGCAACACCGAGGCGCACGTGGCCGTCGAGCCGGTCTACGTCACCCACGAGCCCGAGCTGGTCGAGCTGATGGGTCGTGGGGCCTACGACGAGCTGGTCCGCCACTGCGAGGCGCACCTGCAGTCGCGGTCGGCGCTCGCGATCCACCCGGCCAGTCGCTGAGGCGGACATCTCGACGTCAAGAGAACCCGACCCCGATTGTGCGTGCGCGGAGCCGCACGCTGACAATGTTTGACATGCGCCTCGACCATCTCTCGTACGCCGCCGGACCCGACGGGCTGGCAGCCACCGCGGCCCGTCTCGGTCAGGCGATCGGGCGGGAGTTCGTCGACGGCGGGGTGCACCCGCGGTTCGGCACGCGCAACATGATCCTGCCGCTCGCGGACGGCACCTACCTCGAGGTCGTCGAGGCCCTCGACCACCCGGCGTCGGACAAGGCGCCGTTCGGCCAGGCGGTCAAGGCCCGCTCCGCGCTGGGCGGCGGCTGGCTCGGCTGGGTCGTCGCGGTCAGCGACCTCGCGCCCGTCGAGGAGCGGCTCGGGCGGCCCGCGGTCGCCGGCAGCCGGCACCGTCCCGACGGCACCGAGCTGCGCTGGAAGCAGATCGGCGTCAACGGCCTGATCGCCGACCCGCAGCTGCCGTTCTTCATCCACTGGGAGTGCGACGGCGACCTGCACCCCTCGCACGGCGCCGACGGCAGCGTCTCGCTCGCGGGCATCGAGATCGCCGGCGACCCGCAGCGCGTCAGCGAGTGGCTCGGCGAGCCGGTCGAGGCGCCGCTGGAGGACGTCAAGGTCGAGTGGGTCGCCCCGCACGGCACCCCCGGCATCCTCGCCGCGCAGGTCCAGACGCCTGCCGGCCTGGTGCGGATCTGAGCGAAGCGCGCCCCCACCGCGGGGCGATCCCGAGCCCGAACATCTGGCGCACGCCGGCGACGTACGAGCTCGAGAACCGGGCTGCCGACCCGGACGGCCGCCTGTGGGCGGCCATGGCGGACCGCGTCGACTGGACCGGCCGCACGGTGCTCGACCTCGGTTGCGGGACCGGCTTCCACCTCCCCCGGTTCGCGGAGAGCGCCGCCCGGGTCGTCGGCGTCGAGCCGCACCCCGACCTCCTGCGTCTCGCCGCCCGGCGCACGCGCGCGCTGGACAACGTCGCGCTCCTGGCGGGCACGGCGCAGGAGGTGCCGCTGCCCGACTCCTCGGTCGACGTCGTGCACGCCCGCTGGGCCTACTTCTTCGGTCCCGGGTGCGAACCGGGCCTCGCCGAGCTGGAGCGGGTGGTGCGGCGCGGCGGGACGACGCTGGTGATCGACAACGACGGCTCCCGCTCCACGTTCGGCGCGTGGTTCCGCCGCGGGTTCGCCCACCTCCCGCCGCCCGGCGAGATCGAGCGCTTCTGGACCACCCGGGGGTGGACCCTGACCCGGGTGGACATGGGGTGGCGGTTCGGGTCGCGCGCCGACCTCGAGGCCGTGGTGCGGATCGAGTTCCCGGCGGAGACCGCCGAGCAGGTCCTCCGCCACCACGACGGCCTCGAGGTCGACTACGCCGTCAACCTCTGGTCACGCACCTTCTGACCGCGGCGAGCCGACCGCGGCGAGCGCTCTCACTGGAACGCCGCCGCGAACGGCGCCGCGGCGCCGTAGAGCTTGTAGAGCGCGAACGGGCCCGCCTGGAACGTGCTGCAGCGGTCGTCGAACAGCCAGGCGGCCTGGTTGTCGGTGAGCGCCGCGCCGTAGCCGTAGGTCGCCGAGCCGCGGCCGCCGTTGACCGGGCCGGAGGCGAAGTGCCGGATCCGGCGCACCATCCCCAGCCGCGCGCCGTCGTCGGCGCTGCGCCACCAGCTGCACGTGAAGCTGCTCAGCCGGCCGGGCGTGAACCGCGGGTGCGAGTAGAGCGCACGGTTCAGCGGCTCGGCGGTGCGCATCTGCAGCGGGACCGCGGGCAGGCGGTCGTCGTACGCCGCGCAGAGCCGCGGCGACCTGCCCATGCCGCAGAGCGCGGCGAACTGCTTGCGCCGGGCATGGTGGTGGGTCGCGCCGGTCCGGGTGGCGGTGGTGGTCCGCGCCGCGGTGCCCGGCTGCTTCGGCGTCGTGGTCCAGTTGCAGGTCAGGTCGCTGCCGTCGGGGTAGCCGGCAAGGGTGAAGCCGACCATGCAGCCGACCAGCTCGGACTCGTTGACCAGGTCCCCGGTGCCGACGCTGAGGGCGGGGGTGGTGCCGCCCGCGCACGACGGCAGCAGCGGCGGGGAGGTCGTGACCTTCTTGCCCGGCGCCGCGGTGTTGCCCCACCAGCAGTTGCCGGTGTTGCCCGGGAAGGAGTCCCACCAGAAGTCCACGCCGTTGGGCCGGACGTGGCCGGCCGGGTCCACGCCCATCACGTTGCCGTGGAACCGGTTGTCGAACGACGTCGAGACCCCGAGCGGGTTGCAGCCCGGCACCGGGGTGGCCGAGCCGACCGGCGGCGGGCCGCACACGGTCGCGTCGGGCACCGCGAACAGCATCAGCCCGCGGCGCCAGTTGTCCCAGAAGTGGTTGCCGACCACGTCGTTGGCGTTGCCGCCGGCGATCCAGCCGCCCGTGCCGACCGGCGCGGGGATGAACGGTGCGACGTCGCTGCTCGGGACGTAGGGGTTGAAGTTGTTGCTGTAGAAGTTGTTGTTCCGGAACGTGTTGCCGTGCTGCGGGAAGCCCGGGTGCCCCGGCGCGGTGAACACGTCGACGGTGAAGCCCAGCGCGTTGTCGTAGAAGTTGTTGTGCTCGATCAGCGTGCCGTGGCTGTCGGTGCCGGACATGCCACCGGTGTTGTGGTGCATGTCGCAGTCGCGGATCACCTGGCTGAAGCGCCACTGCGGGTAGAACGGCAGGTAGCGGTGGTCGGTGCTGTCCGCACCCGAGCCGGGGTAGATGCCGGAGTCGCCGTTGCCGGCCGCCTCGCAGTGCTCGATCAGGCCGTGGTCCTCCACGAACGTCAGCACGCCGTAGCCGCCGGCGTAGAACGTCTTGAACCGGCTGAACCGGTAGCCGTCGGTCTCGAGGATGTAGATGTCGTGCTCACGGGCGTGGCGCACCGTGAGGTTGCGGAGCACGAAGCCGTCGGCGCGGTCGACGAAGATGCCGACGTCCTTGGCGTTGCCGACCGCCGACGGTCCGCCGTTGCCGGCGGACGCGTCCCCGGCCTCGACCACCACGTCGTCGGCGCTGACGCCGGAGCCCTCGAGCTGCAGGTTGCAGCGGATGCAGGGGCCGGCGCCGGGGATGCCGTGCCGGTTCTCCGGCGCCGGTGACGGCGGCGGCGCGGTGTCCGGGCCGCGGCCGATCACGGCGACCAGGTTGGCGTCGTTGGGGCAGTGGAGCTGGTAGTCGTGGCTGAGCGCTCCGGGGTCGCCGCTGTCCGCGGGGATCGTGTACTGCGCGCAGGCAGGGTCGTGCGTCGGCTGCGACCGTGCGGTCGGCTCGGTGTAGAGGCCCGGCATCACCACGACCCGGTCGTTGTTGCCCGATGCCGTGACCGCGGCCTGGATCTCGTGGAACTGGCACATCGCGAACAGCTGCTCGTTGGTGCGGATCAGCTGGGCCGCCTCGAGCTGGGTGAAGGTGTGGTGCTCGGTCGGTCGCACGTCGTAGCCGCTGGCGAGCGCACGCGCGACGGAGTCACGCAGTCGCTGCATCGAGTCGTCCTGGCAGACGACCCGGGTGTCGCCGGGCTGCGACCGGTCGAGGGCCGACCCGAGGGTCCGCACGTCGGGGACCTTGCCGCCCGCGCAGGGCGAGACGGCACAGTCCGGCTTGGGGTCCGGCCAGTACGACGGCCGCTCCACGTGCGCGGACGCGGGGCCGGCGAGGAGCACCGGAAGCGTGACGCCGACGAGGGCGCCGATGACGAGGACGAGCAGGGCATACGGCGAGGCCGCCCGGGGAGCGCTGGGCATTTTCGCACCCTAGGGGAGAACACGTTCTAGGGGAATGATCTTTTTCTGCGATCAGCTGGCCGTCGAGCCCCGCACGGCCAGGGTCGGGGCGAGGAGCACGCCCCCGGCGCACGGCTCGTGGGCGAGCAGGGCGCGCAGCGCCCGGACCAGCTCCACCGCGACCTGCTCCAGCGGCGGCCGCACCGAGGTGAGGCCGGGAGGGACGACCTGCGCGACCTGGGAGTCGTCGAACCCGACCACGCCGATGTCGGGGCCGGCGCGCAGGCCGCGCGCCACCAGGGTGTGCAGGACACCGACGGCGAGCGTGTCCGACGCGCAGACGAACGCCGTCGGCGCCACGGAGTCGAGCAGCGCCGCCGACGCCGTCCAGCCGGCGTCGATCGTGTCCTCGATCCGGATCGCGAGCCCGTCGGTGGCCAGGCCCCGGGCAGCCATGGTCTGCTCCCAGCCGGCCCGGCGGTCCTCGCCGAGCCGTGAGTCCGCGCGCCAGCCGAGCCAGGCGATCCGCTCGTGCCCGCGCTCGATCAGGTGCTCGGTCGCGAGCCGCGTGCCGGCCGCGCCGTCCACGTCGACCCACGGGTGGCGGGCCGCGTCGTCGTCCCAGGGCCTGCCGAACGCGACGAACGGGGCCCGGCGCTCGGCGAGCCACGAGGCCTGGGGGTTGCCGAGGTAGGTGTCGGTGACCACGAACGCATCCACGGCGGTCGAGCGCAGCAGGGCGTCGTACCCGGCCAGCGGGTCGGGCCGGGCGCCCAGGGCCGTCGGGCCGCCGGAGAACAGCAGCAGGTGGTAGCCCGCCTCCCGCGACGCCTCCACCAGCGCGTGGACGAAGCGGTCCATCGCGGCGTTGGCGGTGTACTCCTGCGCCGGCGAGATGCGCAGCCCGATCAGCCGGGAGGAGCCCGTGCGCAGGTGGCGGGCGGCGCGGTTGGGGGCGTAGCCCAGGGAGTCGATCGCGTGCTGGACCCTCGCCAGCGTCTCGGGACGGAGCAGCCCCGGCGAGTTGATGGCGTTGGAGACCGTCTGCCGCGAGACCCCCGCGAGCTCGGCGACGTCCGCGAGCGTCGGGGGCAGCGGCGGCAGGTCGTCGACCACGTCCCACCTCCGCGAATTGAACGATCGAATCCCTTCCCCGAAGCGTACGGCGCCACGCCGCGCGCCGTGTCGGTCCGCCCTCTGTCGGACCGATCGCCTAGCGTCTGCCCCATGGCCTCTTCGAACACACGCTCGACCCGTCCGGCCTACACGTGCAGCGAGTGCGGCTGGACGACCGCCAAGTGGGTGGGCCGGTGCGGCGAGTGCCAGGCCTGGGGGTCGGTCGCCGAGGCGGCCGCCGCGCCCTCCGGGCGGGCGAAGGCGGGCCCGGTCACCTCCCCCGCCGTCCCGATCGGGCAGGTCTCGGCCGAGCAGGCGGTGCACCACTCCTCGGGCGTGCCCGAGCTCGACCGGGTGCTCGGCGGCGGCCTGGTGCCCGGCGCGGCGGTGCTGCTGGCCGGCGACCCCGGGGTCGGCAAGTCGACCCTCCTGCTCGAGGTCGCGGCCAGCACCGCACGGCGCGGCCAGCGCACGCTCTACGTCACCGGTGAGGAGTCGGCCGCCCAGGTGCGGCTCCGGGCCGACCGCACCAGGGCGGTCCACGACGAGCTCTACCTCGCCGCGGAGACCGACCTCGGTGCCGTGCTGACCCACGTCGAGCAGGTCCGGCCGCGGCTGCTCGTGATCGACTCCGTGCAGACGATCGGCGCCCCGGGCGTCGACGGCGTGCCCGGCGGCGTGACCCAGGTGAAGGAGGTCGCCGCAGCGCTCATGCGGGTCGCGAAGACGCGCGACATCACCGTGGTGCTGGTCGGCCACGTGACCAAGGACGGCGCCATCGCCGGTCCCCGCGTCCTGGAGCACCTGGTCGACGTCGTGCTCCACTTCGAGGGTGACCGCAGCTCCCGCTTCCGGATGGTGCGCGCGGTCAAGAACCGGTTCGGGCCGGTCGACGAGGTCGGCTGCTTCGACCTGTCCGCCGACGGCATCAGCGCGGTGCACGACCCGACCGGCCTGTTCGTGGAGCAGCACCACGGCCAGGTCGCCGGCACGTGCGTGGCCGTGACGATGGAGGGACGCCGGCCGCTGCTGGCCGAGGTGCAGGCGCTGGTGACCGGCACGTCGGCCGAGCGCCCGCGACGCACGACCTCGGGGCTCGACGGCTCCCGCCTCGCGATGGTGCTGGCGGTGCTCCAGCAGCACTGCCGCATCCGGCTCAGCCAGCACGACGTCTTCGCCTCGACCGTCGGCGGCGCCCGGCTCACCGACCCGGCGAGCGACCTCGCGCTGGCCGTGGCGCTGACCTCGGCGCACTTCGTGATGCCGGTCGAGGCCGGCGTCGTCGCCCTGGGTGAGATCGGCCTGTCCGGCGAGCTGCGCCGGGTGCGCGACCTCCCGCAACGCCTCGCCGAGGCGGCCCGGCTGGGCTTCCGCACCGCGATCGTGCCGGCCGAGGCGGACGCCCGCACCGGCCAGCGCCGGATCCGCGCCGACCGCGGCCTGGGCGACCTCTCGGTGATCGAGGTGCCCGACGTCTTCTCCGCGCTGCGCGTGCTCAACGTCCATGAGCGGACCAAGGACGCGCTGACGGCGGTCGAGGGTTTCTGAGGGTTCGGAGGGTTCTGGGAGCCGCTCCGGGCTTGCGGGGTTGGCCCGACGCTGCGCTCCCGCGGCGCTCGTGGCCTAAGGTTTGAGCACGGGCTTGCTGTGGGGCGGCCTCGTCGAGGGGAGTGCCGTGTGGTGACCGAGCGTCCGGGCGACCTCCGCCTCCGGGAGACGCTGGCGTCGATCGCGCCCGGCACCGGGCTGCGCGACGGCCTCGAGCGGATCCTGCGCGGCCGCACGGGCGCCCTGATCGTGCTCGGCCGCGACAAGACCGTCGACGCCATCTCGACCGGAGGCTTCGAGCTCGACGTACCGTTCACGGCCACCGGGCTGCGCGAGCTCGCCAAGATGGACGGCGCGATCATCATCGACCGCGACATCACCCGGATCATCCGGGCAGCGGTGCACCTGATGCCCGACTACACGATCCCCTCGGAGGAGACGGGCACCCGGCACCGCACCGCCGACCGGGTCGCCCGCCAGACCGGCTTCCCGGTGATCTCGGTGTCCCAGTCGATGCAGATCATCGCGGCCTACGTCGGGGAGACCCGCCACGTGCTGGAGGACTCCGGCCAGATCCTGTCCCGCGCCAACCAGGCCCTGGCGACGCTGGAGCGCTACAAGCTGCGGCTCGACGAGGTGTCCTCCACCCTCTCCGCGCTCGAGATCGAGGACCTGGTGACGGTGCGCGACGTCGCGGTCGTCGCCCAGCGGCTGGAGATGGTCACCCGGATCGCCCGTGAGATCGAGGACTACGTGCTCGAGCTCGGCACCGACGGGCGGCTGCTGTCGCTCCAGCTCGAGGAGCTGGTGACCGGCGTGGACGTCGAGCGCGAGCTGGTGATCCGCGACTACGTGCCGTCGCGCCGTCGCAGCCGCGATCCCCAGGAGCTGCTCGGCAAGCTCGAGAACCTGTCGGCCACCGACCTCGTCGACCCCGCCTCGGTCGCCCGGGTGCTCGGCATCGGCGCCGGCGAGCACCTCGACGGCGCCGTGGCGCCCCGCGGCTACCGCCTGCTCACCAAGGTCCCGCGGCTGCCCTCGACCGTCGTGGAGGGCCTGGTCGACCACTTCGGCACGCTGCAGAAGCTGCTCTCCGCCGGCATCGACGACCTCCAGGCCGTCGAGGGGGTCGGCGAGCTGCGCGCCCGCAGCGTCCGCGAGGGCCTCTCCCGGCTGGCCGAGTCCACCATCCTCGAGCGTTACGTCTGATCGGAGGTCAGCGACTGCCCGAGGAACGAGGGCAGTCGCGTGGGCCGAAGAGGTCGAGTGGCCGCCCGGCCGAGCTCGCGAGGCCGGGACCGGGCGTATCGAGACCCGCTACCGCACCGGGACGTCGGTGTTCTGCCCCAGCGGCTGACCGTCGGGCCCGAGGTCGTCGCGCTGCTGGTTGGTCGTCCCCTGCTGGCCCTTCGGCGCGGCCGTGCGCGTGGCCTCGGGGGTGGCCGACGGGCTCTGGGTGATCGTCGGCGCGGCGGGGTCGGTGAGCTCGAACCGCGCCTGGGCCGGCTCGCCGCCGAGGGCTGCGGCGGCGACGGTGTAGTCACCGGCGCCGACCCACTCGGTGCCGACGTGGCACCGCTCGTCGGACTTGCGCGCGTTCCAGGTCATCGGGACCACGGTGGCGACGACGTCGCGCACGACCACGTCGCGGTCCGGAACGGCGTCCGGGCACTCGCGCGAGGTCCAGACCTCCTCGTCCCGGCCGGTGATCCGCACCAGCGCGCGGTCGCCGGACAGGTGCCAGGTGCAGGCGGCCGGACCCGTCGAGCGGAGGCTGAGGGCGATGGTGACGTCCCGGCCTGCGACGGCGTGCTCGACGGTGGGGGTGATCCGCACCTGCTCCGGCGAGCAGGGGCCCGAGGGCTGCGCCAGCACGTTCGGGTCGAACGTGGGGCCGTACGTCGTGCGCCCGCCCCGCGGCCGGTCGGCGTGCCTGCCCTTCGGCGCAACCGTGACGCTCGGGACGTCGTACCCCGCCCCGGCCTGCTGCGCCACGGGCGCCTGGTCGTCGGCGCCGTCGCTGCCACCGCGCAGCATCCCCGCCACGATCAGGACGAGCGCTCCGGCGACCGCGAGCACGAAGAGACGACGCCGCCAGTAGACGCCCGGCGGCAGCGGGCCACGGGTCATCGACGCCATGCACCGAACCGTAGATCGACCGAGCCCCCGATCCCGGTTCCCTCGCCGAGTCGGCTCTTGTCTGCACCCTCACCATGCCGAGTCGGCTCTTGTCTGCACCCTCACAATGCCGAGTCGGCTCTTGTAGACAAGAGCCGACTCGGCACAATCGGGGCATGCAGACCACGGACGAGCGGCTCGTCGAGCCGGTCCTGGACTGGTACGACGCGCACGCGCGCGACCTGCCGTGGCGCGGGGAGTCGGCGTCGCCGTGGTCGGTGATGGTCAGCGAGTTCATGCTGCAGCAGACGCCGGTGGCGCGGGTGCTCCCGGTGCACGAGGTCTGGCTCGACCGGTGGCCGGACCCGGCCGACCTCGCCGCCGAGCCCGTGGGTGAGGCGGTGCGGGCCTGGGGCCGGCTGGGCTACCCGCGCCGCGCGCTGCGCCTGCACGCCGCTGCCACCGCGATCCGCGACGAGCACGACGGCCAGGTGCCCGCGGACTACGACGCCCTGCGCGCGCTGCCGGGGATCGGCGACTACACGGCGGCCGCCATCGCGACCTTCGCGCACGGACGGCGGCACGTGGTGCTCGACATCAACGTGCGCCGGGTGCTGGCGCGCGCGGTGTCCGGCGTCGAGTTCCCCGCCCGCTCGGTGACCCGCGCCGAGCGCGACCTCGGCGCGGCGCTGCTCCCGGCGGACCCGCCGACGGCGGCGACCTGGTCGGTGGCGGTGATGGAGCTGGGCGCGCTGGTCTGCACGGCCGACCGCCCGCGCTGCGGGGCCTGCCCGGTCGCCGCGTCGTGCGCGTGGCAGGCCGCCGGACGCCCGGCGTACGACGGCCCGCCGCGGCCGGTGCAGACCTACGCCGGCACCGACCGGCAGTGCCGCGGGCGGCTGCTCGCGGTGCTGCGCGACGCCGAGGGGGCCGTGCCGCCCGCGCGGCTGGACGCCGCCTGGGACGACGCCGACCAGCGCCGTCGCTGCCTGGAGTCCCTGCTCGCCGACGGGCTCGCGGTCAGGACCGACGCAGGAATCGCCCTGCCCTAGCCGGCGGCTCGGCGTCCTCGCCGCGGTCGACCGGACGTGTCGCCGGCGGCCGGAACCGCTCCTTGGGCGTGGCGGCGGCCCGCGCCAGCGCAGCGGCCAGGTCGGCACGCTGGGCGTCGCTGAGCGCCTTCGGCGTGTGGCTGCCGTGGTCGGGGTCGATCCGCTCCACCAGGCCGAGGTCGCGCAGCACCTCGAGATCGTCGGCGATGGTCTGCTCGAAGATGCGCAGCAGGTAGCGCTCGGTGACGTCGGGCGGGAGCTGCCGCTCCACGAGGGCCTGTACGGCGACCAGGGTGGGCTGCCGTCCCGGGCGGAACCGGGTCCCGGGCCCCGCGCCCAGCAGCGCGAGCCACTTCCGGGCGAACTCCTCGCCGGAGTAGGACTCGTAGTGCAGCACCCGCAGCGCCTCGTCGAGCGCCTCCGGGACCGCGCGGCCCTCGTCGTCCACAGGGTCGTGCAGCGTGAGCCAGGCCCCGGCGCCCGGCCGGATGCCCGTCTTGCCGTCGGCGTGCCCGTGCAGGTAGGCGCCGTTGCTGGGCCGGTCGATCGCGCCGAGCTGGGTCAGGAGCACCAGCTCCGGCTCCTCGAGCGGCCGCTTGAACCAGGTGGGCGGCTCCTCCCAGTGCACCTGGCTGACCGCCTCCCGGACGCCGAGCCGCACGGCGCGGGTCTCCGCGGGGACCCGGGCGAGCACGGCGCGGTCGGCCTGCACCACCTCGTCGCCGTCGACGTGGAACAGCCAGTCGGCCCAGCCGAGCTCGCCGAGCACGACGTTGACCGCGTTGGCGTTGAGCCGCTGCCGGTCGTTGAGCTGGCTCGGCCGCTCGCCGCGCCACCACTCCTTGTCGGTGCGCACGCAGGTGACGTGGGGGTGTGCCTCGAGCCAGGTGCGCACCTCGCGGTCGCCGGCGTCGAGGAAGACGAACAGGTGGTCCACCCCGCCGGCGAGGTTGCGCGCGACGTACTGCTGGAGGCGCGGGAGGGTGTCCTTGACCGTGCTGACGGCGCAGACGAGCCCGTCAGCCGCGCTCACGCCGCTCCGCCCGGGCCGCGCGGGCCGCCTCGCGCTCCTGCCGCAGGTCCTCGACCTGGCCGTCGAGCAGCACGGCGAGCGCCCGGACCGCCGCGTCGGCGACCTGCTCGTCGGTGATCGGCTCCAGCTCCTCGGCGAACGCCGACTCGTGCGGCCGCAGCTCCGCGACGTCGCCGACGATGTCGTAGCCACCTCGCACCAACGCCTCGATGACGCCCTCCGCGTGCTCCTCACACCACGCGCGGTGCCCTGCGGGCATCGGGATCCGGTCGCCCTTCTGCGGCGCCAGCACCCCGATCGCGAACCCGCGCTTGAGCACGGGACCGTGCAGGTCGCGCCGGAAGGTCGCCTCGGCCAGCTCACCGTTCAGCCGCCGCAGCAGCTCGGCCTGGGCGCGGCCGAGCGACTCGTTGGCCCGCACCGTCTCGGCGGTCAGCGAGGCCGGGTCGATGCCGAGCACCCCGCAGAACCGGTCGAGCAGCACGGTGGGCGCGGCGCCCGGCGGCGGCAGCAGCACCACGTGCATCCGCTCCGGCGCGACCAGGCCGCGCCAGCGCTCGAGCAGCGCCGGGACGTCGTAGGAGTGCCAGAACGCGTTGGCGACGTCACCGTCGCGAGCGACGACGGCATCGACGTAGCGCTCGTAGGGGAAGCGCGAGCCGCCCTTGATCGTCTGCTGCCAGGCGGAGGGGATCGTGCGAGCGATGTCGCGCACGGTCAGCAGGAGGTGCGCCTCCCGGCCGCCGAGCGCCTCACCGAGCCGCTCGACCTGCTCGGGCGTCGACCCGCCGAACACCTCGTCGGACACCAGGACCCGGTCGCCCGGCGCCTCGGCCAGCTCGCGCGGGAACCGCACCAGTGCCCGCTTGGCCCGGGGCGCGTCGACCCCCTCCTCGAGCTGGCCCTTGAGCGCGCGGACGAGCTGGCGGCTCGCCACCTGGTTGTGCGGGACCATGCTCAGCCCCTGCGCCTCGAGCGCCTCGGTGTTGGCCCGCAGGATCGACTGGAGGTACGACGTCCCCGTCTTCTTCAGCCCCACGTGGAGGTAGACCGGCCCGTCCGACATGCCCCGTATTCAACCCGATCGCCGAGTCGGCAGAAATTCGCGTCGGAAATGCGCCGAGTCGGCGGAAGTTTGCAGACCTGCTGCGAACTTCTGCCGACTCGACGTTCTGAGCGTGCGAACTTCTGCCGACTCGACCTTGTGAGCCTGCGAACTTCTGCCGACTCGGCGGACTACTCGGTGCCGGACGCCCGGGGGACGTCGGAGGGGCCGTCCTCGGTGGACGCCTCGGCGGGCGCGTCGAGGGCGGACTCGGAGACGGTCTCGAGCGGCGGGAGGTCCGGCAGCTCGGCCATCTTCTGGCCCTCGAACGTGAACTGCGCGTTCGGGCCCTCGCCGTCGACGCCGACCAGGACGATCTGGCCGGGGCCGACCTCGCCGTAGAGCATCTTCTCGGCGAGCACGTCCTCGATCTCGCGCTGGACCGTGCGGCGCAGCGGCCGGGCTCCGAGGACCGGGTCGAAGCCCCGCTCGGCGAGCAGGTTCTTCGCGGCCTGGGTGAGCTCGATCCGCATGTCGCGGTCCTTCAGCCGGACCTCCACCGCGGCGATCATGTTGTCCACCATCGCGACGATCTGCTCCTCGCTCAGCGGCGGGAAGACGATGATCTCGTCGACGCGGTTGAGGAACTCGGGGCGGAAGTGCTGCTTGAGCTCCTCCGACACCTTCGCCTTCATCCGCTCGTAGGAGCCCGCCTTGTCACCGGCCTGGTTGAAGCCCAGGTTGATGCCCTTGGCGATGTCCCGCGTGCCGAGGTTGGTGGTCATGATGATCACGGTGTTCTTGAAGTCGACCACCCGGCCCTGGGAGTCGGTCAGGCGACCCTCCTCCAGGATCTGCAGCAGGCTGTTGAAGATGTCCGGGTGGGCCTTCTCGACCTCGTCGAACAGGACCACGGAGAACGGCTTGCGGCGCACCTTCTCGGTGAGCTGCCCGCCCTCCTCGTAGCCGACGTAGCCCGGAGGCGAGCCGAACAGCCGCGAGACGGTGTGCTTCTCGCCGAACTCCGACATGTCGAGCTGGATCAGCGCGTCCTCGTCGCCGAAGAGGAACTCGGCGAGCGTCTTGGACAGCCACGTCTTACCGACACCGGACGGACCGGCGAAGATGAACGAGCCGCCGGGGCGCTTCGGGTCCTTCAGGCCGGCACGGGTACGGCGGATCGCGCGGCTGAGCGCCTTGACGGCCTCCTCCTGGCCGATGACCCGCTTGTGGAGCTCGTCCTCCATCTTGAGCAGCCGGGTCGACTCCTCCTCGGACAGCTTCACGATCGGGATGCCGGTCGCGACCGCCAGCACCTCGGCGATCAGCTCCTCGTCGACCTCGGCGACCTCGTCCATGTCACCCGCACGCCACTGCTTCTCGCGCTCGGCCTTCTTGAGGATGAGCTGCTTCTCCTCGTCGCGCAGGCGCGCGGCCGCCTCGAAGTCCTGCCCGTCGATCGCCGCCTCCTTGCGCTGGCGGACCTCGGCGATCTTGTCGTCGTACTGCCGCAGGTCGGCGGGCGCCGTCATCCGGCGGATCCGCAGGCGCGAGCCGGCCTCGTCGATCAGGTCGATCGCCTTGTCCGGCAGGAACCGGTCCGAGATGTAGCGGTCGGCCAGCGTCGCCGCCGAGACCAGCGCCTCGTCGGTGATGGTCACCCGGTGGTGCGCCTCGTAGCGGTCGCGCAGGCCCTTGAGCATCTCGATCGTGTGCGCGATCGAGGGCTCGGCGACCTGGATCGGCTGGAAGCGGCGCTCGAGGGCCGCGTCCTTCTCGAGGTACTTGCGGTACTCGTCCAGCGTGGTCGCACCGATGGTCTGCAGCTCACCGCGCGCGAGCATCGGCTTGAGGATGCTGGCCGCGTCGATCGCGCCCTCCGCCGCGCCGGCGCCGACGAGGGTGTGGATCTCGTCGATGAACAGCACGATGTCGCCGCGGGTCCGGATCTCCTTGAGCACCTTCTTGAGGCGCTCCTCGAAGTCGCCGCGGTAGCGGCTGCCGGCCACGAGCGCACCGAGGTCGAGGGTGTAGATCTGCTTGTCCTTGAGCGTCTCGGGCACGTTGCCCTTGACGATGTCCTGGGCCAGGCCCTCGACGATCGTGGTCTTGCCGACGCCCGGCTCGCCGATCAGCACCGGGTTGTTCTTCGTACGGCGGCTCAGGATCTGCATGACCCGCTCGATCTCTTGAGCACGACCGATGACCGGGTCGAGCTTGCCCTCGCGGGCGTCCTGGGTCAGGTTGCGACCGAACTGGTCGAGCACCAGGCTCGACGACGGCGCGTCCGAGCCGCTGGTGGCGCCGGCAGCCGCGGCACCGCCGCCGCTCTCCTTGCCCTGGAACCCGGAGAGCAGCTGGATGACCTGCTGCCGGACCCGGTTGAGGTCGGCGCCCAGCTTCTGCAGCACCTGGGCGGCGACGCCCTCGCCCTCACGGATCAGGCCCAGCAGGATGTGCTCGGTGCCGATGTAGGAGTGGCCGAGCTGCAGCGCCTCGCGCAGGGACAGCTCGAGGACCTTCTTGGCCCGCGGCGTGAACGGGATGTGCCCGCTCGGCGCCTGCTGGCCCTGGCCGATGATCTCCTCGACCTGGGCGCGGACGGCCTCGAGCGAGATGTCGAGGGACTCCAGCGCCTTGGCAGCGACGCCCTCGCCCTCGTGGATCAGGCCGAGCAGGATGTGCTCGGTCCCGATGTAGTTGTGGGAGAGCATGCGGGCCTCTTCCTGGGCCAGCACGACCACCCGCCGGGCTCGGTCCGTGAACCGCTCGAACATTCGCATCTCTCCTCACGCGTCACGGGGTTGACGACGAGGTTTACAACCCCGCAGACAGCCTACGCGTTCCCCGTGAGGGGAATTCCGCGTCCGCTACGAGCGAACACAGGGCTCGGAGGGCCGCGGCGTCCGGCCGCCGGACAGACCCGGCTAGTTCGCGGCGTCGAAGGCCTGGCGCACGTCGGCGGGGATCCGGCCGCGGGCGGGGACGTCGTAGCCGTTGGAGCGGGCCCAGTCGCGGATCTCGGCAGCGGAGTGGCCACCGGCGGTGGCAGCAGAGGTGCGGCCGGAGGTACGGCGCCGGGCGCCGCCGACCTTGCGGGCGTGGCCGATGTACTCGGCGAGCGCGTCCCGGAGCGCGCTCGCGTGGGCGTCGTTGAGGTCGATCTCGTAGGACGTGCCGTCAAGGCCGAACGCGACCGTCTGCGTCGCGTCGGAGCCGTCGATGTCGTCGACGAGGACGATGTTGACCTTCTGTGCCATGACCGGGCCTCTCGAAAATGCTATTCCGGGGAATCCGCCTCGGGAATTCCGCGGCGGACTTTCAGGCAGATAATGGCAGAGGAATAGCGGGAACGCCATCCGGGACAAATGCGGTAAAGGAGCCGCGGCTCATTTCGCGTTGCGCAGAAAGACCATTTCCAGTCCGCGCAGCGTGAGCCAGGGAGAGGAATGGGTGAAGACCCGGCACTCGTCGACGACGAGGTCCGCCAGGTAGCCGGTGGAGACCACCGTGACGTCGGCCGGGTCGGCCCCCAGGGCGTCGATGATCCGCTCGACGACGCCCTCCACCTGGCTCGCGACGCCGAAGATCATCCCCGACTGCAGGGCCTCCACGGTGTTCTTGCCGATCACCCCGCGCGGGCGCACCAGCTCCACCATCCGCAGCTGGGCACCGCGGCGACCGAGGGCCTCGAGCGAGATCTCGATCCCCGGCGTGATCGCGCCGCCGATATAACGGCCCTGACCGTCGACGACGTCGAACGTGGTCGCCGTACCCCCGAAATCGACGACGACCGCGGGACCGCCGAAATCGTGGGCCGCGGCGAGTGCATTGATGATCCGGTCGGTGCCGACCTCGCGAGGATTGTCGACCAGGATCGGCACACCGGTGCGCACACCCGGTTCTACGACGACGTGCGGAAGGTCGCCGAAATGCCGCTCGAGCATCTCGCGCCAGGCCTGGAGCACGGCGGGCACCGTCGAGCAGACCGCGATCCCGGTGACCTCCTCGTCCTCGTCGCCGAGCAGGCCCCGCAGCAGCACGGCCCACTCGTCGGCGGTGCGGTGCTCGTCGGTCTGCACCCGCCAGTGCGAGCCGACCTCGCCGTCGTCGATCAGGCCGAGCACGGTGTGCGCGTTCCCGATGTCGGCCGCCAGCAGGGTCATCGCAGCACCTCAGACCGCGCCGACCGGCCGCAGGTCCATCCCGAGGTCGAAGACCTTGACCGAGTGGGTGAGCGCGCCGACGGAGATGAAGTCGACACCGGTCGTCGCGACCTCGCGGGCCCGCTCGAGCGTGAGTCCGCCCGACGCCTCCAGCGTCGCACGGTCGGCGGTGATCCGGACCGCCTCGGCCATGGTCGCGGGGTCCATGTTGTCGAGCAGGATCTCGGTGCAGCCGGCGTCCAGCAGCGCGCGGAGCTGGTCGAGGTCGGTCACCTCCACCTCCACCCGCAGGTCCGGGTAGGCCGCGCGGACCGCCTGGTAGGCGGGGACGACACCGCCCGCGGCCTCGACGTGGTTGTCCTTGACCATCGCCCGGTCCGAGAGGCTGAACCGGTGGTTGACGCCGCCTCCGCACGCCACGGCGTACTTCTGCAGCGCGCGCAGCCCGGGCAGCGTCTTGCGGGTGTCGAGCACCCGTGCGCGGGTGCCCTCGAGCGCGGCGACCCAGGCGGCCGTCGCCGTCGCGACCCCGGAGAGGTGGCAGGCGAGGTTGAGGGCGGTCCGCTCGGCGGTGAGGAGCCCCCGGATCGGGCCGGCGACGGTGAGCACGGCGTCCCCCGGCTCGACGACGGTGCCGTCGTCGACCCGCAGCGGCACGTCGACGTCCTCGCCGAGCACCGTCCGGAAGACGAGCTCGGCCACGGCCAGGCCGGCGACCACGCCGGGCTCGCGGGCGTTGAAGTCGGCGACGCCGCGGGCGTCCGCCGCGATCGTCGCGACGCTGGTGACGTCCTCGGTCGGCACGTCCTCGGCGAGCGCGCGGACCACCAGGTCGTGCACCGCACGCGCGTCGAGGCCGGTCTTGTCCAGCTCCTCCACGAGGGCGGTCGGCAGGTCGTCGAAGGCCGTGGTCACCAGCGTCATGCGTGCTCACTCCCGGTCGCGGGCAGGTCGAGGTCGGTCGCGGGGGACGGCGTGAAGGCGACCGTCGTCGACCCGTCGCGCATTCGCACGTCGAAGTGGCCGGCCCAGTGCTCGTCGTCGCGCTCGGGGAAGTCCTCGCGCCAGTGCGAGCCGCGGGTCTCCTCGCGCAGCAGCGCGGCGTCCGCGAGCGCGGCGCTGATCGTCACCAGGTTGGTCGTCTCCCAGGAGTCCTGGTCGACCTGGTCGGCGGCGACCCCCGCGAGCTTGTCCAGCATCGCGCCCGCCTCGCTGAGGCCCGGCGCCGAGCGCAGCACGCCGACCTTCGCGGTCATCGTCTCCTGCAGGTCACGTCGTACGGCGCCCGCGACCAGGCCGGCGGTCCGGTGGTCGGGGGCGGGGTCGAGCCAGGGCCGGAGCTCGCCGGGGAGCACCTTGGCGATGCGCCGCGAGAACACCAGGCCCTCGAGCAGCGAGTTGGACGCCAGCCGGTTGGCGCCGTGGACGCCCGAGCAGGCCACCTCGCCGGTCGCGTAGAGGCCCGGCAGGTCGGTGCGGCCGTCGAGGTCGGTGCGCACCCCGCCCGACGCGTAGTGGCAGGCCGGCGCGACCGGGATCAGCTGGGTCACCGGGTCGACGCCGTGCGACCGCGTGGTGGCGAGGATGGTGGGGAAGCGCCGCTCCCACCTCTCGGCGCCGAGGTGGCGGGCGTCCAGCCACATGTGCGGGCGCCCGGTCTCGAGCATGCGCTTCATGATCGCCTTGGCGACGACGTCGCGCGGAGCCAGGTCGGCGAGCTCGTGCACGCCCTGCATGAAGCGGTTGCCGTCGTCGTCGACCAGGAACGCACCCTCGCCGCGGACGGCCTCGGAGATGAGCGGCTGCTGGCCGCGCGACTCCGGGCCGAGGTACATCACGGTCGGGTGGAACTGCACGAACTCGAGGTCGCGCAGGGTCGCCCCCGCCCGCAGCGCGATCGCCATGCCGTCGCCGGTCGAGACCGCGGGGTTGGTGGTCTGGGAGAAGACCTGGCCCATGCCGCCGCTGGCGAGGATGACGGCCCGGCACAGCACCGCGCCCACGCCGTCGCGCTGGCCCTCGCCCATCACGTGCAGGGTCACTCCGACGACCCGGTCACCCGCGAGGTCCTCGTCGTGGGCCAGGAGCAGGTCGACGGCCAGGGCGTGCTGGATGACCTCGATGTTGGGGTTGGCCGCGACGGCCTCCATCAGGGCGCGCTGGATCTCGGCGCCGGTGGCGTCACCGCCGGCGTGCGCGATCCGGTCCCGGTGGTGCCCGCCCTCCCGGGTCAGGGACAGGTCGCCGAGCTCGTCGAGGTCGAAGTTGGCGCCGCGCCGGATCAGCTCGCGGACCGCGTCCGGTCCCTCGTTGACCAGGACCCGCACGGCCGCGAGGTCGCAGGCGCCCGCGCCGGCCACCAGGGTGTCGGCCTCGTGCTGGTCCGGGGTGTCACCCGGACCGAGCGCCGCGGCGATGCCGCCCTGCGCCCACTGGGTCGAGCCGGCGTTGAGCACGTCCTTGGTCACGAGGAGGACCTTGTCGACCTTCTTGCGCAGCCGCAGCGCGGCCGTCAGGCCCGCGACACCCGACCCGATGATCACCACGTCGGCCCGCGTGGTCCAGCCCGGCGCCGGGGCGGTCAGCCGGCCGGGCAGCCGCCGGGTGGAGGTCGGTGCGTCTGGCATCGGAGCAGGCTATCGCTGCTGGTCAGACGCCTGCGGCCGTCAGGTCCCCGCGGGCCAGGCCCGGGTCGCCGAACGTGTCCGCGGGATCGGCGCTGGTGCCCATGATCTTGTTGTCGGCGTCGACGAAGACCACGTGCGGCTCGAACGCCTTGGCCTCCTCGGTGGTCATCTGGCCGTAGCCGATCAGGATGACCAGGTCGCCGGGGTGGACCAGCCGCGCGGCGGCGCCGTTGATGCCGATCACGCCGCTGCCGCGCTCGCCGGCGATCGTGTAGGTCTCCAGCCGCGCGCCGTTGGTGATGTCGACGATGTGCACCAGCTCGCCCGGCAGCAGGTCCGCGGCGTCGAGCAGGTCGGCGTCGATGGTCACCGATCCCACGTAGTTCAGGTCGGCCTGGGTGACGGTGGCACGGTGGATCTTGGACTTGAACATGGTGCGCAGCACTTTGGACTCCTAGAAGACGGCTCCCCGCCAGCTTTCTGCAGGTCAGGGGCGTCGTTCACTGTACACGGGCACGCGTCGAACTCGAAGATGTCGAGGAACATCGGTTGACTCTCACGACAAGGCTCTCCACCTGCACTTTC
>DATMHR010000026.1:0-141681 GCA_035554955.1 Nocardioides sp.
CGTCACTGAAGCCGGCGCCCTTGACGACCGCGAGGGCCTCCGCCGACCGCACGCCGGTCTTGCAGTGCAGCACGACCGGCTTGTCCTGCGGGAGCTGTCCGATCGCGCTGCCGTTGAGGAAGTCGCCCTTCGGGATCAGCACCGACCCGGGGATCTTGTTGATCTCGTACTCGTTCGGCTCGCGTACGTCGACCAGCATGAAGTCGCGCTCACCGTTGTCGCGTTCCTTGAGCCACTGCTCGAGGGTGGCCACCGAGATCGTCGAGTCGGCCGCAGCGTCCGCCGCCTCGTCCGAGATCGCACCGCAGAAGGTGTCGTAGTCGATCAGCTCGGTGACAGTGGGGTTCTCACCGCACAGTGCGCAGTTCGGGTCCTTGCGCACCTTGAGCTTGCGGTACTCCATCTCCAGGGCGTCGTAGATCATCAGCTTGCCGACGAGCGGGTCCCCGATGCCGGTGAGCAGCTTGATCGCCTCGTTGACCTGGATCGAGCCGATGCTGGCGCACAGCACGCCCAGTACGCCGCCCTCGGCGCACGAGGGGACCATGCCCGGCGGCGGGGGCTCGGGGTAGAGGCAGCGGTAGCACGGAGCGTCAGCGACATCGAAGCTCTGCGCGTCGTCCTTCCGGCGAAGCCGAGGCGCGAAGACCGACGCCTGGCCGTCGAAGCGGTAGATCGAGCCCCAGACGTAGGGGATCCCGAGGAAGTACGCCGCGTCGTTGACCATGTAGCGCGTGGCGAAGTTGTCGGTGCCGTCGACGATGAGGTCGTAGCCCTCGAAGATCTCGAAGACGTTGTCGTTGTCGAGGCGCTCGCCGTGGACCACCACGTCGACGTAGGGGTTGATCTCGGCGACCGACTCCTTGGCCGAGAGCGCCTTGGCCTTCCCGATGTCGGACTGCCCGTGGATGATCTGGCGCTGCAGGTTGGACTCGTCGACCTCGTCGAACTCGACGATGCCGAGCGTGCCGACGCCCGCGGCCGCGAGGTACATCAGCGCGGGGCTGCCGAGCCCACCGGCACCGATGACCAGCACCTTCGCGTTCTTCAGCCGCTTCTGCCCGGTCATGCCCACGTCGGGGATGATCAGGTGGCGGCTGTAGCGACGGACCTCGTCGATGGTCAGCTCGGGGGCCGGCTCGACCAGCGCGGGAAAGCTCACGGTGCAACTCCTCGTCGGGGATCTGTGGGGCAGCGACACGCGCACAACACCGGGCGCCGCGGTCGTGTTCCCTGGTGTCCATGGTCCCTTCCGCCCCGGGGGACGCCGCGCGGCGTCCCGTCATCCGGACCCGGGGACCCTGCGAGTAGGCTCGGGCGCGTGGTCAGGGAGTCCTACGACGTCGAGTCGCGGCCGCGCGCCGTCCGGTTGCCGCGGCGGCAGCGCCGCGCCCAGCTGATGTCCGCCGCGCTCGAGGTCTTCGTCGCGCAGGGCTACCACTCCGCCGCGATGGACGACATCGCCGAGCGCGCCGGCGTGTCGAAGCCGGTCCTCTACCAGCACTTCCCGGGCAAGCTCGAGCTCTACCTCGCGCTCCTCGACGAGTCGTGCGACACGATGATCGCCAACTGCGCCGCCGCGCTCGAGTCCACCAAGGACAACAAGGAGCGCGTGGCGGCCGCGATCGACGCGTTCTTCGCCTACGTCGCCCACGACACCGGGGCGTTCCGCCTGGTCTTCGAGTCCGACCTCACCAACGAGCCGGTGGTGCGCCGCCACGTCGAGCGGGTCACCACCGAGTGCGCCGACCTGATCGCCGCCGTCATCCGCGAGGACACCGGGCTGCCGGTGGACGCCGCGCGGCTGCTCGCGGTGGCGCTGGTGGGAATGGCCGAGGTGAGCGCACGGTTCTGGCTCAAGGAGGACGGGGGCCTCGGCTCCCTGGAGCGCGAGCAGGCGGTCGCGCTCGTGTCCGGCCTCGCCTGGCGCGGCATCCGGGGCTACCCCCGCACCGACGAGCAGTAGTCCATCCGCCGAGCAGAGTCCCTGGGAGAAGGAGCATGACCGTGGAGGTCAAGATCGGCGTGCAGAACGCCGCACGCGAGCTGGTCGTCGAGACGGAGGAGACCACCGACGCAATCGCCAAGCTCGTCACCGACGCCATCGCCTCCGACGGGGTGCTGACCCTCACCGACACCAAGGGCCGGCTCACGGTCGTTCCGGTCGCCAAGCTGGCCTACGTCGAGATCGGCCGCAGCGTCGCGGGGCAGGTCGGCTTCCGGTCCTGACGCTCGCGGAAGGACCGGAAGAAGTCGGTTGTCGAGGTGCCGACACCGCGCGCCAGCGCGGGGTCGCCTCGAGACACCGGTCCTGACGCTCGCGCTCGTGGGCGACTTCCCGGGCGATTGACAGGCGGTTCTCAGGTTCGTGCGGCACTCTTGCCCTGAGGGGTGAGGCCCATGCTGCAGTTCCGCTACGACGCGCTCAGCGACACCGGCCGGGTCCGCGAGAACAACGAGGACGCCGGGTTCGCCGGTCCCTACCTGCTCTGCGTCGCCGACGGCGTCGGCGGCGCCGCCGCCGGTGAGGTCGCCTCGGCGACCACGGCCTACGTCGTGAGCGCCCGCGCGCTGGCCCACCCCGGGCACGACCCACTCCAGGTGCTCGCCCGCGCCGTCGCCGACGCGCACGAGCACATCACCGACGGCGTGGTGATGAGTCCGCACCGCAAGGGCATGGCGACCACGCTCACCGCCGTGCTGACCGACGGCCGCCGGTTCGGCCTCGCCCACGTCGGCGACTCCCGCGCCTACCTGCTCCGCGACGGCGTGCTCAGCCAGGTCTCGCACGACCAGACCCTGGTGCAGGAGCTGGTCGACGCGGGGCGGCTGACGGCCGCGCAGGCGGCCGCGTCGCCGTACCGGCACATCGTGCTGCAGGCCGTCGACGCGACGACCGAGCCGCGCCCCGACCTGCTCTGGCTCGACCTGCGGCCCGGTGACCGGCTGCTGCTGTGCACCGACGGGCTGACCGACGTGCTCCCCGACTCCGCGCTGGCCGTGCTGGGCAGCCTGCCGACCCGCGCCGACGCCGTGCGCAACCTGGTCGAGACGGCGCTCGACGGCGGCAGCCAGGACAACGTCACCGTCGTCGTGGCCGACGTCGTCGACGACGAGCCGGTCGTCGGCATGGGTGAGGTGCTGGGCGCCGGGCGCGACCTCGCCAACGTCGTGGACCCGGCCGGGATCCGGCCGCTGCGGTCGGCGTGACGAATTTGCAACCGTTGCTGTCCGCCCGCGGTCCTATGCTGGAGCCGTGAGCACGAGGACGTACGAGTACGCGCGCCTGTGGGTGCCGCTCTACGACGACGTCGCGCTCGCGGTCACCCGGCCGGTCTACCTCGTCGAGGCCGCCGACGGGTTCGAGGGATTCGTGGCCGAGAAGAACACCAGCCTGGTCGGCGTGCTCAACGAGCTCGGCCGCGCCGGCTGGCGGGTCTCCCCCACGCCGCAGCGGGTCACCAACCCGTCGCCGGAGTTCCAGCTGCTCATCGACGCCACGCTCGACGAGATCGACGGCGGGCCGATGAGCGCCGCCGACGGCAGCTCCTCGCCGGGCCACGTCGCGGAGTTCGACGTCTACGCCATGCGCCGCCGCCCCTGAGGCGCGCGGGTCCGCACCAGGCATGCACGAGGTCCAGTCAGCCGAGCAGGTCCGGCTGGCCTACGACGCGACGGCCGACGAGTACGCGGCCGCGTTCCGCTCCACGGAGCCGGAGCAGCCGGTCGAGCTCGCGATGGTGGGTCACTTCGCCGCGTCGCTCCGCGACCCGCGACGGGTGCTGGACGCGGGGTGCGGCGCGGGACGGTTCCTGCCGGTCCTCGCGGACCTCGGTTGCGACGTGGAGGGCTTGGACCTCTCCCCCGGCCTGGTCCGGAACGCCCGGGATGCTCATCCGGGCTTCGTGACCCGGGTCGGGACGCTCACCGACCTCCCCCACGAGAGCGCGTCGTTCGACGGCTGGTTCTCGTGGTACTCGACGATCCACAGCGCCGACCAGGACCTCCCGGACCTCCTGCGCGAGGCCCACCGCGTCCTCCGTCCCGGCGGGGTCGCGCTGGTCGCCTTCCAGTCGGGCGAGGGGGTCGAGGACCTCTCGGCGCGCTACCGCAGGCACGGCCTGACCCTGCTCCGCTACCTGCGCTCGCTCGACGGCATGGCCCGGGCACTCATCTCGGCCGGGTTCACGGTCACCGCGCGGCTCGAGCGGGCCCCGGTCGGGGACCTCGAGACCGGCAACCAGGCGGTGCTGGTCGCTGCCCGGTGAGCCTCGTCGTCAGGACTCGGCGAACAGGTCGCCGTGCTCCTCGACCCGCTCGAGGACCTGGACGTAGGTGAGCTGGTCGAGGCCGAGCTCGTCCTCGGCGCCGGCCTCGACCTCCTCCCAGGTGAGCGGCGTGGCGACGGTCGGGCGCTCCCGGCCGCGGAGCGAGTAGGGCGCGACGGTGGTCTTGGAACCGGCGTTCTGCGACCAGTCGAAGAAGACCTTGCCCCGGCGACGCGCCTTCGTCATCGAGGCGGTGACGCGGTCGCCGTACGCCGCCTGCATCTCCTCGGCGACCTCCTTCGCCAGGTCGCTCGCCTCGTCGGGCGGCAGCGGCTCGGGCAGCGTCGCGTAGAGGTGCAGGCCCTTGCTGCCGCTCGTCACGGGCCGCGCGTGGAGGTCGCGCTCGGCCAGGGCGTCGCGCGCGAGGAGGGCGACCTGGCAGCACTCGTGCAGGCCGGCCGGCTCCCCCGGGTCGAGGTCGATCACCAGCCGGTCGGCGCCGAGCGGCTCTCCGGCCTCGTCGACCGTCCACTGGTGGACGTGCAGCTCGAGCGCGGCGAGGTTGACCAGCCAGACCAGGGTCGCGAGGTCGTCGACGACCGGGAAGACCAGGGTGTCGCCGTAGCGGCTGCTGCCCCGCGACCCCGTGGTGGGCACCCGCACGGTGCGCACCCACGACGGCGTCCCGGCGGGCGCGTTCTTCTCGAAGAAGCTCGACTCCTGCACGCCGTGCGGCCAGCGGATCCGGGTCACCGGACGGCCGGCCAGATGGGGCAGCAGCACCGGCGCGACCCGCGCGTAGTAGTCGAGCACCTCGCCCTTGGTGGTGCCGGTCGCCGGGTAGAGCACCTTCTGCAGGTTGGAGATCTTGAGCGTGCGGCCGCCGACGTCGACGTGCACGTCCTCGCCCGGGCTCACCGCCGGGGTCACCGGCCCACGGCGACGACGGGCTGCCGGTCGGCGTCGACCCGGCCGATCAGGCGGTGGATGAACCAGCGCGGGGCGCTCACGCAGCCGGCGGTCGCACCGGAGCCGTTGACGTGCAGGAAGATCCCCGCACCGCGGTGCGGCACCTGGCTCCAGTTGAAGTCGAGGACGAGCGCCCACTCGTACTGGTCGCCGAACCCGCGGAGGTGCTCCGAGGAGTTCTCGTCGGAGGCGGGCAGCCACCAGCGGAAGCCGCCGCGAGCCTTGCTGCGGTAGCGGTTGTAGTGGTCGGAGGCGTTGTCCTGGACCCAGTAGTCGCCCGCGCGGACCCGGCGGTAGGGCAGCTGCCAGGAGCCGCGCTGGCGGTGCATGCCGAACGCGAACGGGATGCCGAACGTGCCCAGTGGCGTGGCGCCGGTGCCCTGCACCCGCTCATCACGCGGCACCAGGCCGCCGTACCCGATCCGGCCGTCGGCCGTGCCCATCACGGAGCGCCAGGCCCCGTGGCGGAGCACCCAGAACCGCACCCGGGCCGCGTAGCCGTCGGTGTGGTCGACGGTCACCACCTGCCGGGTCCCGGGGCGCAGGTCGACGTTCACGCCGCCGAGCGTGACGCTGCTCGGTGCCGCGACGACGTGCGCGCCCGCGCCCTCGGGGTCGGGCACCGGGATGGCCCGGGCCGGCGCCGGCAGGACGAGCAGGCAGCCCAGGAGCAGCGCGCTGAGGAGCCTCACCCGCCCCACGGTAGGTCCTCGGGCGAGAGGTCGGGGCGGACCCCCTGGTAGGACGGTTGCCGGAGCCGGTCGTAGCCGGCGCCGTGCGTCTCGACGTCGACGACGAGGACCGGTTCGAGCCAGTGGGTGCCGAGCGCGTCCACCTTGGGCACCTCGTCGGCGAACGGGCTGCTGCTCCGCGTGTGCGGCGCGACCAGCTCGGCCAGCATGCGCGCCTGCCGCGCACCGATCCCGCTGCCCACCCGGCCGCGGTAGCTCAGGCCGTCGGCGGTCGGCTCGCCGACGAGCAGGGCGCCCAGCCGGTCGGTGGTGCCGGTCTGCGGCCGCCACCCCCCGACGACGTACGACGCGCGGTGGCGGTGCGCGAACTTCAGCCAGTGCGGGCTCCGCTCCCCCGGCCGGTAGGTCGAGTCGGAGCGCTTGCTGACGATCCCCTCGAGACCCTGGGTCCTCGTGGCCTCGAGGAGCATCGGGCCGTCGTCGTAGGTCGCCGGCACCTGCCACCCGGACGCGCCGAGGTCGAGCGCCTCGAGCCGGGCGCGGCGCTCGGCCAGCGGCCGGGAGGTCAGGTCGGCCCCGTCGAGCCGGAGCAGGTCGAAGACCATGTAGGTCGCCGGCACCCGCTCCGCGAGGCGCGCGACCTGGCTCGCCTTCCGGACGTGGATCCGCTCGGCGAGCACCCGGAAGTCCGGCAGGCCGCGCTCGTTGAGCGCGATGATCTCGCCGTCCACCAGCAGGTCGTCGTGCCCGGGCGGCGCGGTGAGCAGCTCGGGCCACGCCGCGGTGATCCGGTTGCCGTTGCGGCTGGTGAGGGTGACCGTGCCGTGGACGACCTCCGCCAGGGCGCGCACGCCGTCCCACTTCACCTCGTGGCGCCACTCCTCCCCGGTGGGCACGTGGCTCCCCGGCGTGGCGAGCATCGGGCGCGGGGTCACGGGATCAACTCCACCACGTGCTCGGCGATGGCGAGGCTCGAGGTGGCGGCCGGTGAGGGCGCGTTGCGCACGCTGGTGATGCCGTCGGCCCGGAGGATCCGGAAGTCGTCGACCAGTGTGCCGTCGCGGTCGACGGCCTGGGCCCGGATGCCGACGCCGGCGCGGACGACGTCCTCCGGCCCGATGTCGGGGACGTAGCGGCGCGCGGAGCGCAGGTAGGCGCTCGTCGACACGGCGCCGCGCAGCTCCTCCAGGCCGGTCCGCCAGTGCCTGCGGGCCATCCGCCAGAAGCCCGGCCAGGCCAGGGTGTGCGCGAGGCCCCGCGTCGACAGCAGGGCGTTGGGACCGATCTCGAGGCTGCGGTCGACGCGGCGGGTGAAGTGCACGCCGAGGAACGGGTAGCGCGGGTCGGGCACCGGGTAGACGAGGCCCCGGACGAGCTCGCGCTTGTCGCCGGGGACGGCCAGGTACTCCCCCCGGAACGGGATGATCCGTGGCGCCTCCTGCCCGTCGACCGGACGTCCGACCCGGTCGGCCTGGAGGCCGGCGCAGAGGACCACGTGGTCGACGTGCTGCACGCCGCGGGTGGTGTCGAGCTGGAAGCGGCTGCCGCGCCCGGACCGGTGCACGGCCCTGACCTCGGCCGAGAGCAGGACCGCGCCGCCCGCCTCCTCGACGTCGCGCGCGAGCTGCCGGGCGATCGCGGCGAAGTCGGTGATCGCGGTGTGCGGGGAGTGCAGGGCCGCCAGGCCGGTCGTGTGCGGCTCGATCTCCCTGATCTCCTCGGGCCCGACCCGCCGCAGCCCCGGGACGCCGTTCTGCGTCGCCGTCCGCTCGAGGGCGTCGAACCGCCCGGTCTCGGAGGGGTCGACCGCGACGACGAGCTTGCCGCACTCCTCGTAGGGCAGCCCGTGCTCGGCGCAGTAGTCGCGGACCAGGAGCCGCCCCCGGGCGCACAGCTCGGCCTTGAGCGTGCCCGGCCGGTAGTAGATGCCGGCGTGCACCACGCCGGAGTTGTGACCCGTCTGGTGCGCGGCGAGCCGGTCCTCCTTCTCCAGCACCACCACCCGGTCGTCGGGGCGGCGACGGGTCAGCTCGCGGGCGACCGCGAGGCCGACGATGCCGCCGCCGACGACGCCGAAGGTCCGCTGAGCCACCCGGTGATCTTCCCAGCACGGCGTAGGCTCGTCACATGCGTGCGATCTGGAAGGGCGCTGTCTCGTTCGGGCTGGTCAGCGTCCCGGTGAAGCTCTACTCCGCCACGGAGAGCCACGACGTGGCGTTCCGGCAGGTGCACGCCAAGGACGGCGGCCGGATCAAGTACCAGCGGATCTGCTCGATCGACGGCGAGGAGGTCGCCTACGCGGACATCGCCAAGGGTTACGAGACCGAGGACGGCGAGATGGTCGTCCTCACCGACGACGACCTCGCCCAGCTCCCGGTGAGCTCCTCGCGCGAGATCGCCGTGGAGAAGTTCGTGCCGCGCGAGCAGATCGACCCGCTGCTGTTCGAGAAGAGCTACTACCTCGAGCCGGAGTCGAGCGGGGCGAAGCCCTACGCCCTCCTGCGGCAGGCGCTGCTCGAGGCCGACCGGATGGCCGTGGTCACGGTCGCGCTGCGGCAGCGGACGACGACCGCCGTGCTCCGCGTGCGCGACGACGTGATCGTCATGCAGACCATGATGTGGCCCGACGAGATCCGCAAGCCCGACTTCAACGTCGAGACCGGCGAGGTCAAGGACGCCGAGGTCAAGATGGCGCGGATGCTCGTGGAGACGCTGGCGGGCGACTTCGACGCCTCCGAGTTCGAGGACGACTACGCCGCGGCGGTCGAGGCCGTGGTGAAGGCCAAGATCGAGGGCGGCGAGATCCAGCGGACGCCCACCTCGACCAAGACCGGCGGCGAGGTCGTCGACCTGCTCGCGGCGCTGCAGCGCTCGGTCGACGCCGCGAAGTCGGCACGCGGCGAGGCCGCGGAGGAGCCCGCCCCGAAGAAGAGCACGGCGAAGAAGTCGGCCGCCAAGAAGGCGCCGGCGAAGAAGGCCGCCGCCAAGAAGTCCCCGGCCAAGAAGGCCGCAGCGAAGAAGGCCGCGAAGTCCCCGGCCAAGAAGACGGCGCGCAAGGCCAGCTGACGCCTGTTCGACTTCCGAGTAACCACCGGTCGGGTCGATAGTCGGTGCGTGACCACGCACCGCACTGCCACCGCCTCGTCGTACTCGATCACCATGCGCCTCTACACGGCGCCCGACCAGCGCGTCGTCGGCCAGGTGGCCACCGCCATCGCCGCCGCGGGCGGGATGGTGACCGCCATCGACGTGGCCGAGTCGAGCCACCACCGCCTCGTCGTCGACGTCACGTGCTCCGCGGCCGACGCCGACCACGCCGCCGAGCTCGAGTCGGCCACCGCGGCCCTCGAGGGCGTCGAGGTGCACAAGGTCAGCGACCGGACCTTCCTGCTCCACCTCGGCGGGAAGATCGAGGTCCACTCCAAGGTGCCGCTCAAGACCCGCGACGACCTCTCGCTCGCCTACACGCCCGGCGTCGGCCGGGTCTCGCTCGCCCTGGCCGCCCACCCCGAGGACGTCTCGCGACTGACGATCAAGGGCAACACCGTCGCGGTGGTGACGGACGGCTCCGCCGTCCTCGGCCTCGGCAACCTCGGTCCCGGGGCGGCGCTCCCGGTCATGGAGGGCAAGGCGGCGCTCTTCAAGCGGTTCGGCGGGATCGATGCCTGGCCGATCTGCCTCGACACCCAGGACACCGACGAGATCGTCCGCACCGTCGAGCTGATCGCCCCGGGGTTCGGCGGGATCAACCTCGAGGACATCGCCGCGCCGCGGTGCTTCGAGGTCGAGGCGCGGCTGCGCGAGCGGCTCGACATCCCCGTGTTCCACGACGACCAGCACGGTACGGCGATCGTCGTGCTCGCGGCGCTCACCAACGCCCTGCGCGTGGTCGGCAAGAGCCTGGACACCATCGCGGTCACGGTCGCCGGGGGCGGCGCCGCCGGCACCGCGATCGTCAAGCTGCTGCTCGCCGCGGGTGTGCGCGACGTCGTCGTCTGCGACCGGCAGGGCGCGCTGTGCAGGGACGACGAGACGCTCTCCCCCGCGCACCGCGCGCTGGCCGGGATCACCAATCACGAGCTGGTCCGCGGCGACCTGCCGACCGTGCTGGCCGGGCGCGACGTCTTCATCGGCGTCAGCGGGCCGGGCGTCCTGCAGCCGGAGTGGATCGCGACGATGGCGGACGACCCGGTGGTGTTCGCCCTCGCCAACCCCGATCCCGAGGTCGACCCCGTCGAGGCCGCCAGGTACGCCGCCGTGGTCGCGTCGGGCCGCTCGGACTACCCCAACCAGATCAACAACGTGCTCGCGTTCCCCGGGGTGTTCCGCGGGCTGCTCGACGCACGGGCGTCCGAGGTCACCGACGAGATGATGCTGCGCGCGGCGGCGGCGATCGCCCACGTGGTGACTGACGAGCAGCTCCACGCGAGCTTCATCATCCCGACCGTCTTCCACCCCGACGTCCACCACGCGGTGGCCACGGCGATCCGCGGCCACTGACGGGCCTCAGTCGACCTGGTCCTCGGCCTCCTGGATCACGTCCTTCACCACGTCGATCGCGCGGATCCGGCCGCTGGTGACGCCGGAGTCGGACAGGATCGCCGTCGGTACGCCGATCAGGCGGGCGTCGTCGTCGATGGCCATGCCGCCGGAGTTGCCGGGCGAGATCCGCGCGTCGGTGTCGAACTCGGCGACGGCGCCGTCGGAGTCGTGGACGATCGTGGCGATGCCGCCACTGGTGACGGTGACCGTGTCGTCGGACTCCGCGACGCCCGGGAAGCCCAGCACGGTCACGGGGTCCCCGGACCGCAGGTCGCCGGAGTCGCCGAGCTCGACGGTCGGCAGGTCCAGCGAGCCGGTGAGGTCGCTCCCGTCGGCGTTGGCGTAGATCTGGACGACGGCGACGTCCAGGCGACCGTCCGCGGCGACGACGCGCGCACGGTAGAGCGGCGCGGACGTGGAGTCGGTCATCCCGTTGGTGACCGAGATCAGCAGGTAGTCGGGGTTCGCGATCGCGGCGTCGCTGCCGTACTGCTCGACGAGGCCCTCCGACTCCGGCGCCGCCACGTGGGCGTTGGTGAGGATCAGCCCGTCGGACCGGATGATCGAGCCCGAGCCGCCGTAGTCGAACTCCTGCTGGCTCGGGTCGGCGAGGTAGTGGCTCCGCGCGGTGATCTTGACGACCGCCGCCTTCGCCGAGTCGAGCTCGGCCGAGGTCAGGGCCGGCGTCTCCGTGCCCGGATCGCCGCCGACCAGCCGGTCGGTGACGACGACCGCGCCGACGACCACGACCACCGCGACCAGCACCGCCGCGGCTGCCACCGCGACCCAGCGCAGCACCCGGTTGCGGCGGCGCCGCGCGATCCGGCGCTCCTCCTCCGCCGCCGAGAGGATCGGGACCAGGGTCAGCCGGGGTCCGGCCACGGGGTGGCCCAGGCGCAGCTCGAGCCGGTCGTCGAACGTGGTCGTGCCGATCCGGCGGCCGTCGCGGAAGGTCCCCTCGTTGGAGACGTTGGTGTACTGCCAGCCGCCCGGCACCGCGGTCACCCGCCCGTGGTCGCGCGAGCACGCCGCGTCGGTGATCTGGACGACCGACCCCGGCTGCCGGCCGACGGTGATCACCGCCGGGTGCCGGAAGCGGTGCTCGCGGCCGTCGGCGACGACGAGCAGGTCGGGGCCGGTGCGCATCCCCGGCGGCGGGCCGCCGGGGGCCGCGACGGGCTGCCGGGCGAACACCTGGGTCTGGTCCAGCTCGGGAGGGGGCAGCGCGACCGACGGCGGCCCGGCCGGGCGCTGCCCGGGGGGTGGCGGAGGCGGCGCGGACGGCGGCATGGTCGGCTCCTCCGCGCCGAGGGTCGACAGGGGTGGCGGCGGCGCCGGGGCGTGCCCGGGCTGGAGCCCGGCCGGCGCCAGCTCCTCCGGCACGATGGTGAGCGTGGCTCCCGGCGCCTCGGGGCCGCACCGCACCACGGTCGGGCCGGTGATCGGCAGCTCACGCACCGGCCGGCCGTCGACGAAGGTCCCGAACTGGCTGCCGGTGTCCACGAGCACCCAGGTGCCGCCGACGGGCCGCAGCTCGGCATGGTGGCGGGAGACCGAGCCGGCGGTCAGCACGACGTCGGCCTCGATGGCGCGACCGATCCGGATCACCCTGTCCTGGTCGAGCCGGAGCACCCGCCCGTCGACCCGGACGACCAGCGGACTCATGCCGTCCAGACTAGTGGCGCCCGCCGTGAGGGCCGGTCAGGTCGGTGGCCGGCGGACATGCACGGTGGCGTTGCGGACCTGGACCCGGGTGCCGGAGACCAGCTCGACGGTCTGCCCGGGCGCGAGCATCAGGTCCTGCCCGCCCGGGTAGGCGACCGGCCAGGCGGAGTCGGAGTCGTTGGTCAGGCCCCACCGGTTGTCGTCCTGCGGGTGCCGCCTGACCCGCGCGAGGACGGTCGGGCGGTCGACCCCGGAGGCGAGGTGGTCGGACCGGATCGTGGCCTGCGGGCTGACCGCGATCGAGCGGCGGCCGACGTCGAGGAGGTACGGCGGCCGCAGGGTGGCGCCGTCGTGCCAGCACCGGAGCTCGGGCTCGCCGGCGCTCCAGAAGTTGGTCGTGCCGCACTGGGCGCAGGTCATCAACCCGTCGCGCAGCCGGTCCATGGCCTTGATCCACTGTCCCTCGGTGACCCGCGCCGAGGGCCGCTTCATCCCGTCGACGAACGCCTGGACGAACAGGTCGCGCAGGAACTGCGGGTAGATCCGCCAGTACTGCTGGACGATGTCCGACGGCCGGTTGTCGTCGCGGTCGGGGTCCATGCAGAAGACCGGGTCGGTCCCGAAGTGGCTCATCAGCCAGTGCGCGTCGCGCACGCCCGCGTCGGTGCGCTTGCCCTCCAGCGGGTGGCCGAGGAAGAGCGAGTAGAACAGCAGCACGGCCAGGGAGTGCCGGTCGGTGTCGGTGTTGGGGAGGGTCCGGTAGGTGGTGTCGCGCACCACCTCGGGCGCCATGAAGTAGGGCGTCCCGAGCACCCGCCCGGTGCCGTTGTCGATCCCCACGTTGTCGTTGTCGCAGATCAGGACATCGCCGTTGGCCGGGTCGAAGAAGACGTTGCCGAAGGAGATGTCGCGGTAGCACAGGCCGCGGGCGTGGAGCCGCAGGAAGCTGAAGCTCAGCTGCCGGCAGAGCTCGATGATCGACGAGAACGAGACGTCCAGGGGCTTGCCGTCGCGGTCGGTGTTGAGCAGCAGGAAGCTCAGCTCGAGGAACCGCGGGTCCCGCAGGTGCATGACGTAGCCGAAGCTCGGCTCGGACGGCACCCGCGCCATGCTCAGCGGCCACAGGAACCGGTCGTGCGGCGAGCCGATCTCGACCAGCTGCTGCATCTCCTGGTACTGCTCGCCGGTCGCGCTCTCCGGCTTGTACCACTTCAGCGCGAGCGGCTCGCCGGTCTCGCGACGCACCTCGAAGACGTAGCCCTGGCCGCCCTGACCGAGCAGGGAGGTCACCCGAGCGCGGCCCAGCGGCCCGAGGTCGACCTCGGTGCCTTCAGCCAGGACCATGTCGTCCCGGACCTCCTCGTGCTCGTTTCGCCTGTCCGCACCCCTGGGTACGTGACAATGTATAGCCTCGACTCCCCTGCGGAGATCGAAACCGACGGGGCTGGAGGGCCTACACAATGAGCGACCGGTTGGGCGGCGCCCTGGCGCGCAAGCCGCTGCACTTCATCTTCGTGCTCGACGTCTCCGGGTCGATGAACCGCGGAGGCCGGATCCAGGCCCTCAACAACGCGATCACCGAGGTGCTCCCCCAGCTCAAGGACGAGGCGCGGGCCAACCCGCACGCCGAGCTCCTCGTGCGGGTGCTCGCGTTCGCCAACGAGCCGCGCTGGGTGATCGAGGAGCCGACGCCGGTCGAGGACGTCCACTGGGAGCGGCTCGAGGCGGTGCCGCGCGGCTTCACCGAGCTCGGCAGCGCCCTGAAGGCCCTCGCCGCCAAGCTCGACGAGCTCGACGAGTCCGCCAGCGCCTACCCGCCCGCGATCATCCTGGTCTCCGACGGGCGCCCGACGCAGAGCAGCGGCACCACCTTCGCCGAGGGCCTCCAGGCGCTGCTCAACAACCGCTGGGGAGCGACCGCCGTGCGGCTCGCCCTCGGCGTCGGCCGCGACGCGGACATGCACTCGCTGCGCCGGTTCATCGGCGACGAGGACATCCCGCTGCTGCGCGCGGACAACCCCGAGCAGCTCGTGGAGTACATCGTCTGGGCGTCCAAGGCCGCGAGCAAGGTCGCGTCCCGTCCGGTCGTCGGCGGGGCCGGCCTGACCGCCCTGCCGCCGAACCCGATCGGCGACCCGGTCTGGAGCACCCTGGGATGACCCGATGACGGTTGGGGGCTGGACGACGGTGTCCGGCACCCGGATCGGCTCGGTCCACGTCCGCGACGGACTGCCGCTCCAGGACGCGGTGCTGACGTGGAGCGACGGCGCGGCGGCGGTCGTCGCGGTGGCCGACGGGCACGGGCACCGGTTGCACTTCCGCAGCGACACCGGCGCGGCCCTGGCGGCGGTCAGCGCGGTCGAGGAGCTGCGCCGCGCCGTACCGCTGCTGACCGACGCCGAGACCGCCGCCGAGGTGGCGACCGCGACGGCGGGTCGGATCGTCGAGACCTGGCGGGCCAAGGTCGCCCACCACCGGGAGGCCAACCCCTACTCGCCTGCCGAGCTCGCCGAGCGGGGCGCGGCCGACGACCCGCTGCGCGCCTACGGCACCACGCTCCTCGCGGCCGCCGCCGCCGGGGACCTGATGGTGTTCCTGCAGATCGGGGACGGCGACTCGGTCGCCGTCGACGCCCGCGGGGAGGCGAGCCGGCCGCTGCCCGAGGATCCCGACCTCGACGGCCTGCACACCAGCTCCCTGGTCCAGCCCGACCCGCTCGCCTCGCTGCGGGTGGCGGTCGTGGACGCTCGGGTCGAGGAGGTCGTGCTGGCGTTCCTGTGCACCGACGGCTTCGGCGGCTCACGCGTGGACGCGGACGGCTGGTGGCGCCAGACCGGCGAGCAGCTCGTGGGGTTCACCCGCGACCACGGGGTGGAGTGGGTGCGCGAGCAGCTGCCGGACTGGCTGGAGGAGCCGGCTCAGATCGGCGGCGACGACACCACGATGGCGATCCTGGTGCGCGCCGACCTGTGACCTGCGGCCGGACCTCCTACTGGTCGAAGTACTGGTTGGAGATCGCGTCCGGGTCGCCCTGGCCGTTGTCGTAGGCCTGGAAGTAGCACAGGCAGTCGGCATCGTCGGCGTACAGCACGCCGTTGCCGCTGTCGTCGACGTAGCCGTAGATCTTGCCGACCTCGGTCTGCGACGCGTCCTCGGTCTTCCACCAGTAGCGGTTCACCAGGAACCCGTCCTGCTTCGCCAGCTTGCGGGCCAGGGCGCGGTAGTCCTTGAAGTCCTTCTCGGACTCGAACGTCGCGACCCACACGTTGTTGCCGTTCTTGGCACACTCGGACTCCTCGAGCTCCCCGCCGTAGAGCGTCGGGATCCGCTCGCAGCGGTTGATCTTGAACCGCTGCACGAACGACTCGAGGTCCGCACTGTAGATCTCGGTCGGCTCGTCGACGGTCGGGCTCGTCGCCCGCCACGTCGCGATCAGCTGGTCGGCGGACGTGCCCTGGTCCGCGGTCAGCTGCGCGGTCTGGAGGCCGGACTTGCTGTCCCAGTAGAGCTGCGGCACCGGGCGCGACGGGTCGTCGGCGTTGGAGGGGTCGTAGAGGTAGAAGTAGCCGGAGTCGATCGGGTTGGAGAGCTGACCCTCGTCGAGGTTCACGACCCGGGTGCGGCTGGCGTCGATGCCCGAGGCGTCGGAGTACGTCGTCAGCACGAGCTTGCCGTTCTCGGTGCCGCACTCGACCTTCTCGGTCTCGCCCGCGGCGAGCGACGCGGCCGGCGAGCACGAGGTGATCCCGGCGCCGGAGGCCAGCTGGGTGCCGAGGCTCTGGTAGCGCTCGTTGATCGCGTCGGGTGTCACGTCGTCGGTGGTGGCGCTGCTGCTCCCGCCTGCGCTCGGCTTGTCCTTCGCGGACGAGTCGCCCTTGTTGGAGACCACGACGACCGTGATCACCACACCGACGACGACGATCAGCGCGACGAGGCCGATCAGGACCCCGAGGAGCGGGCTCTTCTTCCGCGGCGGTCCGCTGGGAGCGGACGGGCCGAAGCCGCCCGGCGGCGGCGGGGCGTAGCCGGGCACGCCGCCGGAGCCGGCGGAGGCAGCGGACGGCGCCGCGCCCTGTCCACCGGAGCTCGGCCAGACCGGACCCTGGGTCGCCACCGGTGCCGCGGGACGCTCGGTCACCGGCGGCACGGCGGCGGGCGACACCGGCGGCAGCGCCGTCGGCGCACCGCCCGCTTGGGGCAGCGGTGCGGAGGCGTGCTGGGTGCGGTAGCGGCGGACCTGCTCGTCGGACACCTTGCCGATCGCGTAGCCCAGCACGGCGAGGGCCCACTGGGCACCCCCGACGTCGGCGCTGCCGCGGTCGCGGGCCAGCCGCGCACCCGCCTCGGCGACGGCGCGGTCGGACGCCGCCCCGGAGTCGAGCATCGTGGTCATCGACTGGAACGCGCCGAGCCGCACCGCGTCCACGAGCAGGTTGATGTCACCGGTGGACGCGCTGTCCTCGTCGAGGTAGTCGTCCAGCGCTCCGCGGAAGCTGTCCGCGTCGTTGAACAGCTCCCGGCCCTGGCTCAGGCCCAGGGCATAGAGGCTCTCGTGCAGTTCCATGACGTCTCCATCTCAACCCGGTGCGCGCGCCGGCACAGGACGAATCGTAAAGGTGGCTCCGCGTCGTCGTGGTCAGACCGCGGAGAGTGTGGCGGACAGCCCGGACGCCCGCTCGGCGACCTCGGCCGCCGTGCGAGGGCGCTGGCTCACGTCCGTGGCCAGGCAGTCGGCGATCAGCTCGCGCGCCGCCGCGGGCAGCCCCGGGGCGAGCGCCGGCTGGGACGCGAGGATCGAGCGGACCAGGAGCAGCGGCTCGGTGTTCTGCAGCTCGCCGTAGACACCCTGCCCGGTGAGGGCGAAGTGGATGCAGGCCCCCAGCGACCAGATGTCGCTGGCCCGCGAGGCCTGGGCACCGAGCATGATCGCCGGGTCGGTGTACTCGAGCCCGATCTGGCCGAGTCCCGTCATCACCATGCCGGGCGTCAGCAGCTGGGACAGGCCGAGGTCGGCGAGGCGGCCGCCGTCCTCGGCGATCAGGATGTTGGCCGGCTTGATGTCGCGGTGGGCGATCCCGCGCTCGTGCAGGGCGTGCGCCGCGAGGGCGGCGTCCCGCACGGCAGCGAGCGAGCGGGCGGTGTCCATCGGCACGTTGGGCTTCTCCAGCGAGCCCATCGGGAGGTACTCCATCGCGTAGTAGAACGCCCCGCCGTGGCGCCCCGCGTCGTAGACCGCGACCAGCCGGTCGCTGTCGGCGACGCTGAAGTGCTTCAGCTCGCGGGTGGCCCGGCGGAAGGCGTCGTCGGAGGTGGGTCCGGCGATCACCTTCACCACCACCTCGTCGGCCGCGATGCCGAGCCGCGCCGGCGTCCTCGCGAGGTAGTTGGTCCCGTAGTTCGACTCGCCCAGCGGGCGGACGAACTCGTAGTCCGCGATCCCCTGCACCATGCCTCCCAGGCTGTCCTGGTCACCGCGCCGGTGACCGACTCAGCATGTCACGTGCCACCCGTGTGCCCCATCGAAACGCGGAACGGCGCGCGACCTGACCGTCCGGAAGGATGAATTCCGGGTGGTCGGAGGGCACGTGCTGATTCCCGCCGTGACGGGGTGGGTAGCGGTGTAGCGTTCCCGACACTCACTCGAGGGAGGCAGTCCCATGATCGATCCCGCTGCAGCCTCCGTGGTCCCGACCACGGACCCGGGCACCTACCTGCCCGCGCAGCAGATCACCGGTGACCTCACCGACCAGATGCTCGCCACGGACTTCTGGACCGACGAGCTGGTCACCGCCGCCGGCATCCCGATCGTCGACGTGCCCTTCGTGACGGTCGGTGGTGGGATCGGCAGCTTCGTCACCGTCGACTACCTGCGGATCGCGGGGGTGCCGACCAGCCAGATGCGGGTGCTGTCGGCGCTCGACCACCCCTGGCAGACCTACGAGTACCTCACCCGGGTGAGCCAGGTGCCGCGCCCGGAGCGGCTGCGGTCCGACTCGGCCTCGCGCCCGGACAACATCTGGGGCTTCCCGTCGTACGGCTTCGCGGAGGGCGTGCGGCACTTCAACCTCAAGGTGCTCTGGCAGCTGTTCAGCGAGCCGATCTTCGACGACTACTACACGCCGAAGGCGGGCGAGGTCTTCACCCAGCTCGAGCGCGAGGCCAACCGCATCGGCTACAACGAGATGCTCGTCAAGGGCCTGGTGCGCATCGTCCGGCGCCGCTACGGCGGCGGCTACTTCACGATCCTCACCCCGCCCGAGGGCGCGTCCGCGACGAAGCGGGTGGCGTTCCGCTCGCAGTTCGTGCACCTCGCGGTCGGCTACCCCGGCCTGAAGTTCCTGCCGGAGCTGCAGAAGTACCGCACCGAGCACAACGACTACCGCCACATCGTCAACGCCTACGAGGCGCACGAGCACGTCTACGAGCGGCTGATGCAGCACCCGAGCACGGTGCTCGTGCGCGGAGGCGGCATCGTGGCGGCACGCGTCCTGCAGCGGCTGATGGACGACCGGCTCCTCCACGGCGCCCAGACCAACATCGTCCACCTGTTCCGCACCTACTACAACGGCCCCAACGACGGCTACGGCAACGCGGACGACCCGAGGCCCGGTGGCGGCAAGCCCCGGCTCTTCATGCGCCGCCGCGGCGAGAACGGCTGGGCCTACCAGGGGTTCAACTACCCGAAGTCGGTGTGGGGCGGGCAGCTGAAGAAGCAGGTGCGCAACCTCGAGGGCGAGCAGCGCGCCGAGCTCTACAAGCGGATGGGTGGCACCAACACCCCGTGGCGCAAGCTGTGGCAGAGGCAGATGAAGCAGGGCCGCCAGGAGGGCTGGTACAACGTCGTCGTCGGCACCGTGGACGACATGCAGCCCAGCGGGGAGCGCATCCTCAACCAGATCCGCACCCAGCAGGGCACGGTCCCGGTCGAGGTCGACTTCGTGATCGACTGCACCGGCCTCGAGGCCGACATCGCCGAGCACCGGCTGCTCAAGGACCTGCTCGAGCACGGCGGCGCGGGGCGCAACCCCGTCGGCCGGCTCGACGTCGAGCGCACCTTCGAGCTGAAGGGCACCCGGTCGGGGTCCGGCGTCATGTACGCGTCCGGGTCCTCGACGCTCGGTGGCTACTTCCCGGGCGTCGACACGTTCCTCGGCCTCCAGGTGGCTGCGCAGGAGATCTACCAGGACCTCGCCCGTCACGGCTTCGGCAAGCGGATCGGGCCGGTGCGCTCGACGCTCCAGTGGTGGAAGTGGCTCGCCGGGGGCGCTCCGTGACCCGCCGACCGACGACCCGCACGCACGAAGGAGACCGCTGATGCTGCCGACCCTCAACGGGCGGATCCAGACCCGGATCTTCATGCTCGTCGTCTTCGGCAGCGTGATCACCTTCGTGCTCACGCCGCTGCTCCCGGGCCCGTTCGGGTTCGACGGGGAGAGCTACAAGGTCACCTACCTGATCCTCGCCACCGTGCTCGTGCTCGGCGTGGTGTGGGAGCTGATCTACCACTTCATCCAGCAGTTCCGGTGGGAGAAGGACTGGCCCACGATGTTCGGCCTGATCACGGCGATCAACGAGGGCGCCCTGGTGTGGCTGTTCCTCGACGAGGGCTGGATCCCGGGCATCGAGGGCGAGAACTTCCCCGCGTCGGTGTTCTGGGCCTTCTTCATCGACTTCTCGGTGATCTGGTTCGTGATCTGGATCTGGACGAACGGGCCGATGCGCGTCCCGTTCATCCGCTGGCGCTTCTTCGGTGGAAGGATCGTGTGACGTGAAGCATTCAGCGGCGGAGTGGGCGGGGGCCGTGGTCGTCCCCGGCAGCGGCGAGGGGACGCTGGCCCGGCTCGGGCCCGTGGTCCTGCTCGTGGGGTCGACGGACCCGGACGTGGTCCGGCCGTTCGTGGACCACGCGGCCATGGTGGCCGCGAACGGCGGCCAGGGCCGCCAGCTGGTGCGCGGCTACGCGCTGATGCTGTCCACGGCGGTCGACGACTCCCCCGGGTTCGCCGCGATCGCGCCGCACACCACCGGCCTGGCCGTGTTCGTGGACGGCGACGTGACGGTGACCATCGACGGGGAGCAGATCAGTGGTGCCGGGTCGCTCGCGTGGGTCGAGCGCCTGATCCCGTGGCCGGTCGACTCGGTGACGATGTCGCTGGCCGGTGCCACGGAGCCGGCCGCGGGCTCGCCGTACCGTCTCGACGGCGGGGTGGTCGAGGCCGCGTCGGTGTCCGTCCCGGGCGGTGAGGTCGCTGCGCCTCCGCTCACGGCAGCGCCCGTCGTGGACGAGCCCGTCGCCGCGGCGATGGTCGACCTGGCGAGCGAGACCGGGAGCCAGCCCGCCGTCGGCGGCGGACCTCTGGACGACTCGATCGCCTCCCGGATCTCCGAGGTCGAGGAGACCGGGGCGCAGGGAGCAGTGCTGCGGTCGACGGAGCCCGTCCCGCCCCCCGCGCCCGAGCATGTGGTGCCGCAGGCGCCGCAACCGCCCGAGCCCGCAGCGCCGCCCACCCCCGCCGCAGCGCCCGAGCCCGCGGCACCCCCCCTGGCCGCGGCACCCCCGGCACCGGCCGGGCGCCCGCTCCCCCCGACGCCGGCCGACGAGCAGGTCCAGTTCCAGTCGGTGCTGCTCGGCGACATCGACGACGACGACTTCGAGCCGCTCCCCATCGTCGAGGACGCGAGCCAGGTGGTCGACACGAGCGGCCCGCAGGAGCAGGTGCGGGGGGTCTACTGCAAGAACCACCACTTCAACGACCCGCGCCAGCTGTTCTGCGCGGTCTGCGGGATCAACATGGTCCAGCAGACCCCCGTCCTCGTCAGCGGGACCCGGCCCCCGCTCGGGGTGGTCGTGCTCGACGACGGCTCGGTGTTCCAGCTGGACCGTCCCTACCTCCTGGGCCGCGATCCCGACGCCGACGAGCGCGTGCGCAACGGCGACTTCCGGGGCCTCCCGATCATCGACCGGTCCAACGAGGTCTCCCGGGTGCACGCGCGGCTGGAGCTGCGCGGCTGGGACGTGGTGCTGATCGACAACAACTCGACCAACGGCACGTTCGTCCACGTGCCGCGGACCCCGGACTGGGTCCGGATGCCGCCGGGGGCCGAGCAGGTCCTGGTGCAGGGCACCCGGGTCCGGATCGGCCACCGCACCCTGGCGTTCAACACCCACGCCGGCAGCAGCAGCTAGCGCCCCAGGTCGACGGCGTCGAAGTCGACGGGGGCGGCGTCGACCTCGGCGCGCGCGGCGAGGACGCCCTCGGTGCCGTAGGGAGCCACGACCAGGGCCAGGCCCTCGTCGGCGTTGTCGAGCAGGCGTACGCCGCGCCGCTCCAGTGCCGACCGGATCCCGGCGATCCGCCGGGCGTCCCCCGCCACGACCAGGCCGGCGTCGCTGCGGGCCGCGATCCGGGCGCCGAGCACGACTGCCGCCTCACCGTCTGCTCCTGCGGCGAACCGCACCACCACGGGCACCGCGCCCTCGAGCGCGGTCGCACCGGAGGGCACGACCGTGGCCGGGCACTCCACCGCGCGGAGCACCGCGTCGCGCGAGGCGTCGTCCGCCCACAGGACGACGCCCTGGGGCGCCAGCACCTCCACCAGCTCGACGAGGTCGCCCTCGACGTCGGCGCTCGGGTGCGCGATCACGCGCACCGGGATCCCGATGTCCTTGCCGCGGCGGACCAGCAGCTCCTGCCGCTCCATCGCGGCGGCCATCTCTGCCAGCTCGCCGGACAGGCCGCTCCCCACCTCGAGCAGGCGGCCCTGCGGCTGGAGGTCGGCGACGACGATCTCCGCGGGTCGCGCGGACCCCAGCATGGCGACCGCGCAGTCGAGCGCGGCGGCGTCGTCCGCGCCGGGCCGGCTCACGACGAGCACGCGGTCGACCGCCTCCTCGCCCAGCGCCGCGCGCTCGGCCTCGGCGATGTCACGGGCCACCCGCCGCGCGGGGTAGGCGAAGCCGAGCAGCGGGCCGGTCATGACCGTGGTGACCAGCGCCATCACGACCATCATCGTGAACAGCTCGGGGGACAGCAGGCCGAGCTCGAGCCCGACGTTGAGGATGACCAGCTCGGTCAGGCCGCGGGTGTTCATGAGGATGCCGAGCGCGTTGGCCTGCCAGTGGGGCACCCCCGCCGACCGGGCTCCGACGTAGGCGCCCAGGTACTTGCCGACGATCGCCACCACGAGGATCGCGACGAGCTGGACCAGGTTCTCCGCGGACAGCCCGCGCAGGTCCACCTTGAGACCGGAGATCAGGAAGAACACCGGGAGCAGGAGCAGCACCGAGATCTGCTCGAGCCGGACCAGGATCTCGTGGCGCAGCGCCGCTGCCTGCTCGTGCGGGATCACGGCGCCGAACAGGAACGCCCCGAAGATGTAGTGGACCCCGAGGTACTCGGTCGCGGCGGCGAAGACCAGCAGGCCGACGAGCACGATCGACAAGATGGTGGGGGTCAGCTCTCCGGCGCTCCGGTACATCCGCACGAGCACCGTGAGCGCCGGGCGGACCACGAAGATCGCCAGGAGGGCGAATGGCACGGTCAGGAAGACCAGCCAGTCGGGCCCGTCGAGCGTGGTCATCGACGCCACCTCGGGCGCGGCGTGCGCGGCACCGCCGCCGGCGATGGCCACCACGACCGCCAGGATCGTCCAGGCCAGGATGTCGTCGGTCGCGGCCGAGGCCAGCGCCAGGCCCCCGGTCTCGGTGCGGTGCATCCGACGGTCCGTCAGGATCCGGGCGAGCACGGGGAACGCGGTGATCGACATCGCGGCGCCGAGGAACAGCGCGAAGGGCAGGAAGTCGGTGCCGTCGGGGCGCACGTCGTCGAGGAACGTGGCGAGGCCGATGCCGAGACCGAAGGGCAGCGCGATCGAGCACACGGAGACCGAGCCGGCCACCCGGCCGCGACCCTTGATCAGGGAGACGTCGAGCTCCAGGCCGACGACGAACATGAAGAGCACCAGTCCGATGTTGGCGAGCAGGGTGAGGAACGGTCGGGTGTCCATCGGGAACAGGTGCTCGCTCACCGTCGGACCGAGCAGGCTCGGACCGAGGAGGACTCCGGCGAAGATCTCGCCGACCACCGGCGGGATCCCGACCCTGCCCGCGACCATGCCGGCGCTCCGGGCGACGACGATGATCAGGGCCAGCTGGGCGAGGATCACGGTGATGTCGAACACGGGGAAACCCTAGTGTTCCCGCGCGGTCATGCCAGCGAATCGAGCCAGGCCGTGTGCAGCGCGGAGAAGCGGCCGCTGCCGCCCGCGATCAGCTCCGCGGGAGCGCCGTCCTCGACCACCCGCCCGTGGTCCATCACGATGACCCGGTCGGCGATCTCGACGGTGGACAGCCGATGGGCGATGATCACGGCCGTGCGCCCGGCCAGCACGGTGCGCAGCGCCTGCTGCACCAGTCGCTCCGAGGGCACGTCCAGCGACGAGGTGGCCTCGTCGAGGATGAGGACCGCCGGGTCGGCGAGGAACGCCCGCGCGAACGCGACCAGCTGCCGCTGGCCGGCGCTCAGCCGGCCGCCCTGGTTGGCGACCCTGGTCCCGTAGCCGTCGGGGAGGGCGGCGATGAAGTCGTGCGCGCCGAGCGCCCGGGTCGCGGCCTCGACCTCCGCCATCGTCGCGTCGGGTCGGCCGAACCGGATGTTGTCGGCGACCGTGCCGGAGAACAGGTAGTTCTCCTGGGTCACCATCACCACCGCCCGGCGCAGGTCGTCGGAGGTCAGGTCACGCAGGTCGACGCCGTCGAGGAGCACGCGGCCCGCGGTCGGGTCGTAGAACCGGGTGGCGAGCTTGGCGACCGTGGTCTTCCCGGCACCGGTCGCCCCGACCACGGCCAGCGTCTGGCCGGCCGGCACCGCCAGGTCGAGCCCGGCGATGACGGGGCGGTCCCCGACGTAGGCGAAGTCCACGGCGTCGAACCGCAGGTCGCCGCGGGCCTCCGGCAGCGTCACCGGCTCGCGCGGCTCGGGGACACCGGGCACCTCGCGCAGCACGCCCGCCAGCTTGTCGAGGGCGGCGGAGGCGGACTGGAAGGTGTTGTAGAACTGGCTGATCTCCATCATGGGCTCGAAGAACTGCCGCAGGTAGAGCAGGAACGCCGCGAGCACGCCGACCGTGACCTCGCCGTGGTAGGCGCGGTAGCCGCCGTAGACGAGCACCACCGCGATGGTGACGTTGCCGATCAGCCGGATCCCCGGCATGAACCAGGCCACCAACCGGAACGCCACCAGGTTGGCCGCGCGGTACTGGTCGTTGACGTCGTCGAAGATCTCCTGGTTGCGCGGCTCGCGGCGGAACGCCTGGACCGCGCGGATGCCGCCCATCGACTCGACGAAGTGGACGATGACCAGCGCCACCTTCTCGCGGGTGACGCGGTAGCTGCGGGCCGACGACTTCCGGAACCAGTTGGTGAGCCAGTAGAGGAACGGGCCGCACAGCAGCGCGACCAGGCCGAGCCGCAGGTCGAGGAAGAGCAGGAGGCCCGCGGTGCCCACGAGGGTCAGCGCGGCGGTGACCAGGCCGTCGAACCCCGTCTCGAGCATCTCGTAGATCGCGTCGACGTCGGAGGTCTGGCGGGAGATCACCCGGCCGGACGTGTAGTCGTCGTGGAACGCGGGGCTCAGGGCCTGGAAGTGCCGGAACACCCGGCGGCGCACCTCCAGGAGGACGTCCTGGCCCACCCGGCCGGACCGCACCAGGAACAGGTTGCGCGAGACGGCCTGGGTGAGGGTGGCCGCGAGCACGATGGCGACGACGGTCGTCAACGGGCCGAGGTCACCGGAGGCGCGGATCGGCGGGATCCCGGTGTCGATGCCCTCCTTGACCAGGTAGGGGATCGAGAGCCGGGCGGCGTTCTCCACCACGACGATCGCGACCAGCCCCCAGATGGCCCGGCGGTAGGGCGCGAGCAGCTCGCGCAGCAGCGCGCCCGAGCCGCCGACGAACCTGCGCTCGAGCCGCTCGAGCGCCTCGTCGTCGTCGACCTGGTGGATGCCGCGCCAGCTTGCGGCCGCGCCGCTCACGCGGAGACCTCCTCGTCCTCGTCGGAGGTCGCCTCGGCCGCCAGCAGGTCGCGGTAGGCGGGCACGGTCGCGAGCAGCTCGCGGTGGGTGCCGACGTGCGTGATCGTGCCGTCCTGCAGCAGTGCCACCCGGTCGGCCAGCAGCACCGTCGAGGCGCGGTGGGCCACGATCAGGCCCGTGGTGTCGGCGAGCACCCGGCGCAGCGCCTCCTCGACCAGCTTCTCGGTGTGCACGTCCAGCGCCGAGAGGGTGTCGTCGAGGACCAGGACGGCCGGACGCGCCAGCACCGCACGCGCGAGCGCGAGGCGCTGGCGCTGACCGCCGGAGAGGGCCATGCCCTGCTCGCCGATCCGGGTCTCCAGCCCCCAGGGGAGGTCGCGCGCGAAGCCCGCCTGGGCGACGTCGAGCGTCTCGTCGATCTCGGTGTCGGTCGCGTCGGCCCGGCCGAGCGCGAGGTTCTCCCGGGCACTCATCGAGAACAGGGTGGGGTCCTCGAACGCGGTGGCCACCAGGGTGCGCAGGTGGACCAGGTCGAGGTCGCGCACGTCGATCCCGTCGATGGTCACCCGGCCACCCGTGACGTCGTAGAGCCGCGGCACGAGCGCCGTGAGGCTGGTCTTGCCCGAGCCGGTCGCGCCGACGACGGCGACCGTCTCGCCGGGCAGGACCTCGAGGTCGACCCCGCGCAGGACCGGCTCGTCGGGCGCGTCGGGGAACGCGAAGTCGACGCGCTCGAACCGCAGGTGCCCCCGTGGCCGCTCGATCGTCCGGTCACCGCCGACGATGTCGCTCTCGGTGTCGAAGATCTCCAGGATCCGCGCCGCCGAGGTCATCGCCTCCTGCGCCATGGCGAGGATCACCCCCAGCGAGGACACGGGCCAGACCAGGGACAGCATCAGGGTGATGAAGGCGACCAGCTCTCCCGGCGTCAGGTAGCCCTTGCCGACCCCGATGGCGCCCAGCAGCAGGACCACGACCACCGCCAGGTTGGGGATCACCTCGAGGAAGGTCCAGAAGCGCGCCGAGAGCCGGACCTTCTCCATGCTCGTCGCGTGCAGCTGGCGTGCTGCCCGCTCGTACTGCTCGGCGACGTGGCGGCTGCGACCGAACGACTTGATCACCCGGATGCCGACGGCGCCCTCCTCGGCGCGGGTCGCCAGGTCGCCCTGCTCGTCCTGGACCCGCCGCGAGACGACGACGTAGCGCTTCTCGAACCGCATGGAGAGCCAGACGATGGGCGCCGCGGTGAACGCCACGACGAGGCCGAGCGGCCAGTACATCGCCAGCAGCACGCAGGTCACCGCGGTCACCTGGAGGATGTTGATGACCAGGAACAGCATCCCGAAGCCGAAGAAGCGGCGGATCGCGGACAGGTCCGTGGTCGCGCGCGAGAGGAGCTGGCCCGACTGCCACCGGCCGTGGAAGCTCATCGGCAGCGCCTGGAGGTGGGCGTAGAGGTCGCGCCGCATCGCGGTCTCCACCTGGAGCACGGCGTTGGACTGGGTCCAGCGGCGCCACCAGGTCAGGAACGCCTCGAGCACGCCGAGGGCGAGCACCAGCAGGCCGAGCGGCAGCACCGGGTCGAGCTCGTGGTCGGTGATCGGCCCGTCGATCAGCGCCTTGATCACCAGCGGGATCGCGATCGCGACCCCGATGCCGAGGAGCGCGGTCGACAGCATGACCACCAGCGACGTGACGTGCGGACGCAGGTAGCCGCGCAGTCGCCAGAGCGAGCGCACGCCTGCGGGTGGTGGCGTGTCGGGATCAGGCCCGATTCCTGAGGGTGTCGGCATCGGTCTTCCCGACGATAGACGTTGCGTCCGACAACGACCGAATCCTTTTCGGCGCCCCCGGCCGGGTGCCGGAGGACCTCCGGCCTAGGTCAGCAGCGACCGGACCACGCGCAGGCCGACCGAGACCCGCGCGATGTCGGCGTCCTCGTCGGCGCAGATCGCGGCCAGCGTGCCCGTCGCCTGCGCGACGCCGCCGCCGATGGACTCCTCCCACGCGGCGACCCGGCGGGCGGCCTCCTCGCGCTTCTCGTCCGCGGACGCGTCCTCGGGGGCTGCCGTGTCGTCGGGCGTCCGGGCGAGCACCTGGGCGGTGAGCTGGGCGTGCACCGTGTGCAGGTCGTCGCGCAGGGCCGCCCGCGCCATCGTCTGCCACTGGTCGGCGCGCGGCAGCGACACGATCCGCTGCTGCAGGGAGGCGAGGCCGAGCCGCTCGCTGAGCGCGAAGTGGACGCGAGCCACCTCGCCGATGTCGACGCCGTCGCGCGCGGCGATCTCGACCACGTTGAGCAGGGCGTAGGCGACGTCGAAGGTCGCGACCCGTGAGGCGAGGTCCTCCGGCACGTGCTGGGCGACGAGGGCGGCGCGCCGCCGCTCGTAGGCCGCCAGCTCGCGGCCGGTCAGCATCTCGGGCAGCTGGAGCATGGCCGACTGCACGGGGGCGGCGAACAGGTCGACGGTCCCCTGGCTGTCCAGCGGCGGCCGCCGGTTGGTCACCAGCCACCGCGAGGCGCGCTCGACGAGGGTGCGCATCTCCACCCGCATCCGGGTCTGCACGCCGGCGTCCAGGACGTTGTCGTAGGTCGCCAGCTCGTTGCGCAGCGGCAGCGAGCCGAAGATCTCCCGCGCCACGAAGTTCGCCCGGGTGAGGTCGCCGGCGGACGCGTCCGTCTCCCCCGCCAGCCGCGGCCAGTAGGTGAAGCCCGCACCGTTGACCAGGTCGTTGACGACCTGGGTCACGATGATCTCGCGCCGCAGCGGGTGGTGCTTGATCTGCTCGGCGAAGCCGTCGCGGACCGGCGTCGGGAAGTAGGACACCAGGTCGAGCGTCAGGTAGGGGTCGTCGGGCAGGTCGGAGCGCAGCAGCTCGTCGGCGAGGACGATCTTGGTGTAGGCCATCAGCACCGCGAGCTCGGGCTGGGTGAGGGCGCCGCCGCGCTCGAGCCGCCGCTTCACCTCCGCGCTCGACGGCAGCGCCTCCAGGCTCCGGTCGAGCAGGCCCTGCTTCTCCAGGTCGTGCATCCACTGCTCGTGCACGTGCAGCAGGGACGGCGCGTTGCGCGCCGCGTTGGCCAGGGCGAGGTTCTGCTCGTAGTTGTCGGCGAGCACCAGGTCGGCGACCTCGTCGGTCATCGAGGCGAGCAGCTGGTTGCGCTGCTTCTCGGTGAGGTCGCCGTCGGCGACGACCCGGTCGAGCAGGATCTTGAGGTTGACCTCGTGGTCGGAGGTGTCGACGCCGGCGGAGTTGTCGATGAAGTCGGTGTTGATCCGGCCGCCGTCGGCGGCGTACTCGATCCGGCCGCGCTGGGTGCACCCGAGGTTGCCGCCCTCGCCGACGCACCGCGCCCGCAGCTCGGTGCCGTCGACCCGGATGGCGTCGTTGGCCTTGTCGCCCGCGTCGGCGTGCGTCTCGGTCGAGGCCTTGACGTAGGTGCCGATGCCGCCGTTCCAGAGCAGGTCGACCGGCGCCAGCAGGATCGCCCGCATCAGCTCGGCCGGCGTCATGTGATCCACGCTCCCGGCGATCCCGAGCGCCGCCCGGACCTGGGCGTTGACCGGGATCGACTTCGCCGACCGCGGGAAGACCCCGCCGCCCTCGGAGATCAGGGACCGGTCGTAGTCCTGCCAGCTCGAGCGGGGCAGGTCGAAGAGCCGCCGGCGCTCGGCGTACGACGCCGCGGCGTCGGGCTCGGGGTCGAGGAAGATGTCGCGGTGGTCGAACGCGGCGACGAGCCGGGTGTGCTCGGAGCAGAGCATGCCGTTGCCGAAGACGTCCCCGGACATGTCGCCGATCCCGACGCAGGTGAAGTCCTCGTTCTGGCAGTCGACGCCCATCTCGCGGAAGTGCCGCTGCACGGAGACCCACGCGCCCCGCGCGGTGATGCCCATCGCCTTGTGGTCGTAGCCCACGGAGCCGCCGCTGGCGAACGCGTCGCCCAGCCAGAAGCCGTAGTCCTTGGCGACGCCGTTGGCGATGTCGGAGAACGTCGCCGTCCCCTTGTCGGCCGCCACGACGAGGTAGGAGTCGTCGCCGTCGTGCCGCACGACCCGCGGCGGCGGGACGGTCTCGCCGCCGACCAGGTTGTCGGTCACGTCGAGCAGGCCGCGGACGAACGTCTGGTAGCAGGCGATCCCCTCCGCCAGCCACGCGTCGCGGTCGGAGGAGTCGGGCAGCTGCTTGGCGTAGAACCCGCCCTTCGCGCCGACCGGCACGATCACGGTGTTCTTGACCATCTGCGCCTTGACCAGGCCCAGCACCTCGGTGCGGAAGTCGTCGCGGCGGTCGCTCCAGCGCAGGCCTCCGCGGGCGACCGGGCCGAACCGCAGGTGGACGCCCTCGACCCGCGGGGAGTAGACGAAGATCTCGAACCGGGGCCTCGGCTCGGGCAGCTCGGGGATCGCCGACGGCTCGAGCTTGATCGACAGGTAGGGCTTGGCCCGGTGCCCGTCCTCCTGGAAGTAGTTGGTGCGCAGGGTGGCCCGGACGTGGGTGAGGTAGGACCGCAGGATCCGGTCGTGGTCGAGGCTCACCACGTCGTCGAGCCCGTGCGCGATCTTGTCGACGAGCCCGGCCTCCCGCTTCTCGCGGGCGTCGGCGTCGAGCCCGGGGTCGAAGCGCACCTCGAAGAGCTCGACGAGCAGCCGCGTCAGCGGCACGTTCTCGGCGAGCGCGCCCTCGATCGAGTCGATGGCGAACGGGCTGTTGCCCTGGCGCATGTACTTCGCGTAGGCGCGCAGGAGCGTCGCCTGCCGCCAGGTGATGCCGGCCCGCAGCACGAGGGCGTTGAAGCCGTCGGTCTCGGTGTAGCCGTCCCAGATGGCGCGGATCGCGTCGGTGAACAGCTCCCGGGCGTGGTCCGGGAGGGCGGAGGGGTACCGCAGGCCGAAGTCGTAGATGTGTGAGGTGCGCTCGAGGCCGGCCAGGCCGTAGGGCCGCTCGTCGACGACCTCCACGCCCATCGACGACAGCATCGGCAGCACCTCGGACAGCGAGAGCTCGGCGCCGATGCGGAACACCTTGAGCCGGGCCTCGCCCTCGGCGGCGTCGAGGTCCTCGTAGAGGGCCAGGTCGAGCCCGGGGTCGCCCTGGATGCTCTCCAGCCGGCCGAGGTCGACCGCGGCGGTGCGGGCCGGGAAGTCCTCCTTGTAGGCCTCGGGGAAGGCCTCGACGTACCTCCTGCCGAGGATCGCGCCGACCTCCTCGCCGTACTCGGTGTTGACCGCCTGCAGGAAGTCCTCCTGCCAGGAGCGGGACGCCTCGACCAGGCGCCGCTCGAGGTCCGCGGTGTCGACGTCGTGCGGGATCGACTTCCCCGCCGCGGGACGGACCACGAAGTGGACCCGCGCCGTCGTTGACTCGTTGATCGAGACGTTGAACTCCACCGACTCCGCACCGAGCCGGTCGGTGAGGATCCGCGCGAACCGCTGCCGGACCGCCGTGTTGTAGCGGTCGCGCGGCAGGTAGACGAGCACCGACAGGTAGCGGCTGTAGGTGTCGCGCCGGATGAAGAGCCGGACGGCGCGGCGCTCGCGGGCCTGCATCGCGGCCTCGGCGATCGGGGCGAGCTCGTCGACCGGGGTGTGGAACAGCTCGTCGCGCGGGTAGGTCTCGAGGGTGTCGAGCAGCGCGGCGCCGTCGTGGCTGCGGGGGTCGTGCCCGCTGCGGCGCAGCACCTCCTCCACCTTCTCCCGCAGCAGCGGGATCCGGAGCACCGACTCGGTGTAGGCGGCACTCGACAGGAGGCCGAGGAACCGGCGCTCCCCCACGACCTCGCCGTCCGGGCCGAAGGTCTTCACCCCGACGTAGTCCAGGTACGACGGCCGGTGCACCGTCGCACGGGAGTTGGCCTTGGCGAGCACCAGGAGCTTCTTCTCCCGCGCCTTGGCCTTCACCACCTCCGGGAGCCGGTTGAACGCAGCGGACTCCCCCACCCCGTTGCGGATGCGGAGGATCCCGAGCCCGGACCCCTCGACCGGACGCAGCACGTCCTCCTGGGTCTCGCCGACCTTCACCTTGTCGAGGAGGTACTCGCGGTAGCCGAGGAACGTGAAGTGCTCGTCGGCCAGCCAGGTGAGCAGCCGGCCCGCCTGCTCCACCTCCTCGGCGGGCAGGGGCGGCGGGTCCTTCTCCAGGCCCGCGACGATCGCGCGCACCTCGTCGTGCATCGCCCCCCAGTCCTCGACCGAGCCGCGGACGTCGGCGAGCACCCGCTCCACGTCGGCCTGGAGGCGCTCGGCTGCCTCGCCGTCGCTCAGCCGGTCGATCTCGACGTGCATCCACGACTCGCGCTCGGTGCCCTCGGCGGTCTCGACCGCGCCGGGCGAGGCGGGCTCGACCTGCAGCAGGCGGCCGGCGCCGTCCCGCGCGACGTCGAAGGTGGGGTGCAGCACCAGGTGGATGTCGCGCAGCTGCCGGGCGAGCTCCATCGTGAGGGAGTCGACGAGGAACGGCATGTCGTCGACGACGACCTCGACGACCGAGTGCCCGCCCGCGGACCAGGCGTGCTCGCCGACCGTCGGGGTGTAGACCCGGACCCGGGCCGTGCCGGTCGGACGCTCGCCAGCGAGGTGGTGGTGCGAGGCGAAGGCGCCGTAGACGTCGACGTCCGTCCGGTCGAGGAGGTCGTCGGTCGACACGTGGCGGTAGTAGGCCGTCAGCAGCGCGAGCATCGACCCGGGGTCGACGTCCTTGGGCCCTCCCGAACCGTGGGAGCGCTGCGCCACCTCGGCGGCCCGGGCGAGAAGCTGGTCACGTTGGGTCTGCTGCGTCGTCGTTGACACCCCGTCACAGTAGGACCGGCGTGGCGAGCGCCACAACACGGCGCGCGCGGCGTCGCCGAGGGCGTGGCCGGCACCCGCGATGCACGGTGGTGCTGCATCATGTCCGCCATGAGGTTCCAGCACACCGCGACCTACGACGCGGCCCCCGCCGAGGTCTACGCGATGCTCACCGACCCGGCGTTCCGCGAGAGGGCGGCACAGGCCCAGGGGGTGGTCTCGGTCGAGGTCACCGTCACCGCCGCCGGCGAGGGCTGCGTGGTCGAGATCGACCAGGTCCAGAACACCGCCGGGCTGCCGGCGATCGCGAAGAAGATCGCCGGCGACACGACCCGCGCGGTCGTCAAGGAGACCTGGTCGTCCCCTGCCGGCGGCACCGTCGACATCTCGGTGCCGGGCAAGCCGACCAAGGCCGCGGGCTCGGTGTCGGTGGAGGCGGTCGGCGACGGGAGCCGCCACGTGACCGACCTCGAGGTCACCGTCAAGGTCCCGCTGGTCGGGGGCAAGCTGGAGCAGCTGATGGCCGACAACATCCGCCAGGGGCTCGAGGCCGAGCAGGCCGTCGGGACCGCCTGGCTCAGAGGAGAGCGCTGACATGTCCACCCCGTTCAAGTACGAGATGGTCTACGACGCACCGATCGAGGCGGTGGCCGCGATGCTGTCGGACCCGGCCTTCCGCGAGGAGGTCTGCCGCGCCCAGCGCGCCACCTCCCACGACGTGACCATCGACGGCGACACCACCGCCAAGCGGGTCCGCATCGAGATGGTGCAGCCCACCGACAAGGTCCCCGCGTTCGCTGCCAAGATCGTCGGCGCCCACACCGAGATCCACCAGGTCGAGGACTGGTCCAGCCCCGTCGCGGGCGACGTCTCGGTCACCATCCCCGGCAAGCCGGGTCACATGGTCGGCACGGCCGTCCTCGTCGAGCGCGACGGGAAGACGGTGGAGACCGTCGAGATGGACATCAAGGTCAAGCTGCCGGTCGTCGGCGGCAAGATCGAGGGGGTGCTCGCCAAGGTCCTCGGCAGCGCCCTCAAGGCCGAGGCCCAGGTGGGCCGCGACTACCTCAGCCGCTGAGCCGGGTCCTCGACCCGCTCCTCTGCGTCGGGAGCCTCCTCGGCCTCGGCGGCGTCCCGCCGTCGACGTACGGCGATCACGATCCCGAGAACCACGAAGGGGCCGAACGCCAGCCCGAGCGTGAGCGCCTGCTCCACCGGGTGGAGGGAGCCCATGTGCAGAGGGATCATGCCCTGATTGTCTCAGGGACTCGTGACGGTCGCTGCGCGACCTCCTCGACCTACGACATGGAGGGATAGCGGTGGTCGGTGGGGGGCACCAGCGTCTCCTTGATGGAGCGCGGTGACGTCCAGCGGAGCAGGTTGAGGGCCGCACCCGCCTTGTCGTTGGTGCCCGAGGCACGTCCGCCGCCGAAGGGCTGCTGCCCGACGACCGCGCCGGTGGGCTTGTCGTTGACGTAGAAGTTGCCGGCCGCGAACCGCAGCGTCTCGCTGGCCCAGGTGATCGCCGCGCGGTCACGGGCGATGACCGCTCCGGTCAGCGCGTAGGGCGCCGCGGCCTCGGCCTGGCGGACGACCGTCTCGAAGTCGCCGTCCTCGTAGACGTGCACCGCGAGGATCGGCCCGAAGTACTCGGTCGTGAAGATCTCGTCGGTCGGGTCCTCGCCCACGACGACGGTGGGTCGCACGAACCAGCCGACCGAGTCGTCGGCCGTGCCGCCCGCCACGATCTCCAGGCCGGACGTGGCCCGCGCCCGGTCCAGGCACGCCTGGTGCTTGGCGAACGCCCGCGCGTCGATGACCGCGCCCAGGAAGTGGGAGAAGTCGGTCGGGTCCCCCATCGAGAGGCCCTCGGTGCGGGCCACGAGGTCCTCGCGCATCCGCTCCCACACCGACCGCGCCACGTAGGCCCGCGACGCCGCCGAGCACTTCTGGCCGGAGTACTCGAACGCGCCGCGCACCAGCGCGGTCGTCACCACCTCCGGATCGGCACTGGGGTGGGCGATCACGAAGTCCTTGCCGCCGGTCTCGCCCACGAGCCGGGGGTAGGTGCGGTAGCCGCCGATGTTGGCGCCGACCGTGCCCCACAGCCGCTGGAAGGTCGCCGTCGAGCCGGTGAAGTGGATGCCGGCCAGGTCGGGGTGGGCCAGCGCCACCTCGGAGACCGCGAGCCCGTCGCCGGGCAGCATGTTGATCACGCCCGGCGGCATCCCGGCCTCGGCGAGCAGCTCCATCGTCAGGGAGGCGGCCAGCTGCTGGGTCGGCGACGGCTTCCAGATCACCGTGTTGCCCATCAGCGCGGGCGCGGTCGGCAGGTTGCCCGCGATCGCGGTGAAGTTGAACGGCGTGATCGCGTAGACGAAGCCCTCGAGCGGCCGGTGGTCGGTGCGGTTCCACACGCCCGGGCTGTTGGCGATCGGCTGGTCCGCGAGGATCTGCGCGCCGTAGTGGACGTTGAACCGCCAGAAGTCGATCAGCTCGCAGGCAGCGTCGATCTCGGCCTGGAACGCGGTCTTGGACTGACCCAGCACGGTCGCGGCGTTGAGCCGCTGACGCCACGGGCCGGCGAGCAGGTCCGCCGCCCGCAGCAGCACGGCCGCGCGCTCGTCGTACGGCAGCGCGCGCCAGCCGGGCGCCGCCTCGGTCGCCGCCTCGATCGCCCGCTGCGCGTCCTTCTGGTCGCTGTTGCGCAGCACGCCGAGCACGTGCTGGTGGTCGTGCGGCTGGACCACCGCGACCTCGTCGCCGCCGCCGGCGGTCCACTCGCCGCCGATGTAGGCGTCCAGCGACCGCTGCCGGCCCTCCAGGACCGCGATCTGCTCGGTGAGGGCGCTGCGCTCCGGGGTGCCGGGCGCGTAGGTCAGGTTCGGCTCGTTGGTGGGAGCCGGCGGGAACGTGATGGCGTCCATGACGCCCACTTTGTCAGACAATCGGTGCGCCACCCAAGCGGGCGGCGCAGGTCAGGACTCCGAGGGCTTCGGCGTACGTCGCCGCCCGCGCGGCGCGCGCTGGCGGCCGCCGGTGGAGACGTCCAGCAGCTCGTCGAGCGACTCCCGCAGGCAGATGCCGAGCAGGTCGGCGTCCGGCACCCAGTCGCGGTCGGCGGTGATGCCGTAGAAGACGCAGCCGTCGTAGGAGGTCACGCCGATCACGAGGGGGTGGCCCGGCACGAGGGGCGGCACCGGGAAGCTGGCGCGCATCCGGGCGCCGGCGGCGTAGAGGGGCGCCTGCGGCCCCGGCACGTTGGTGATCGAGAGGTGGTAGCCGCGCCGCAGCTCCTCCGCGGCCACCCGCGAGCCGATCGCGTGGAACGTCGTCGGCGCGAATCCCGCGATCCCCGCCAGCCGGTTGGCCGCCACGCTCCGACCGGTGTCCTTGTGCGCCTGGAAGGAGTAGGACACCTGGTGCAGCCGCACGGCGGGACTCGGCTCGCCCACCGGCAGGTCGACGAAGTGTGCCGCGATCTGGCTGCCGAGCGAGGTCGCCTCGAGCTCCTCGTCGATGACGGAGACCGGCACGACCGCCCGGACCTGGCGCACGCCGCCGAGCGACTCGGCGCGGGTCATCAGCCACGCCCGGAGCGCACCGGTCACCGTGGCGAGGATGACGTCGTTGATCGTGCCGCCGTGGGCCTGCCGCACCGTGCGGTAGTCGGCCAGCTTGGTCTCGACCGTCACCACGCGGCGCTGCTGGGAGAGGGGGCCGTTGATCACGCCGTTGGCCCGGGGCCGTCGCCCGACGAGCGCGCCGGCGAGCGCGCGGGCGCGGCGGGTGCGCTCCTCGGCCGTGCGGCGCAGCGCGAGCGAGGTGCTGCGGGCCGTGTCCAGCGCCGTCGACGGGTCCGTCAGGCTCTCCTGCACGGCGCCCGCGACCAGCCTGGTCGGCGTCGGCGAGGACCGCGGCGCCCAGTCGTCGGGGTCGAGCTGCTTGGGGTTGGGCGACGCGTCGAGGAGCAGCTGGCCGAGGTCGACGGTGTGCACGCCGTCCACGAGGGCCTGGTGGGTCTTGGAGAGCAGCGCGACGCGGCCGTCCTGCAGGCCCTCGATGAAGTAGATCTCCCACAGTGCCCGGCTGCGGTCCAGCGGCCGGGAGACGATCCGGGACACCAGCTCGAGGAGCTGGGCCGACGTACCGGGGCGCGGGAGCGCCGAGCGACGTACGTGGAAGCCGAGGTCGAAGTTCTCGTCGTCGACCCAGACCGGGTTGGCCAGCCAGCCGGGGACCGCCTGGACCCGCTGCCGGTAGCGCGGGACGAATGCGATCCGGTCCTGGATCAGGGCGACCAGGCGCTGGTAGTCGAACGGCTTGCCGTCGGCATCGACGCCATCGAAGATCTCGATCGTCGCGTTGTGGAGCGGCGTCTCGGCGCCCTCTTCGGTGAGGAAGGCCAGATCGCGCGGGCGCACCCGGTCCACCACGTCACGTCCCTTCGCATCACCGTGCCCGCACCCCCGCACGGGCGGCCACCGTTCGTCTGAGATTCTGTCAGACATGCGGATCGTGCCCCTCCACCGTCCATCCCGTGCGGCGTCGGCTGTCGCGTGCGCCGCCCTCCTCGCGGCCGGTCTCGCGGCCTGCGGTGGCAGCGACGGGGGTGGCGGATCGGGGTCCGACAAGGACCCGGTGACGGTCGAGGTCACCTTCAAGGACGGCGAGGTCACGCCGAGCGGCGACCGGGTGGAGCTCGCGGTCGGCCAGGAGCTCGACCTGGAGGTGACTGCCGACGAGCCGGGCACCATCCACGTGCACTCCGACCCGGAGCAGGAGCTGGAGTACCCGCAGGGCACCAAGACCTTCACGCTCGACTTCGACCGGCCCGGGCAGATCGAGGTCGAGTCCCACGACCTCGACGTCGTGATCGCGCAGCTCGAGGTCAGGTAGGCCGTGATCGAGGCGCACGGGATCGGCGGGCAGAGCGACCTCCCGATCCCCCTCGAGCTCGCGGTGTCGGGGGCCGTGGCCGCGCTGGTGCTGTCGTTCACCGTGCTCGTGGTCGCGTGGCGCCGGCCGCGCTACGCCGGGCCCGACGGGATCGCGGGCGGCCGGCCGGTCCCCGCTGCGCTCTCCGCCGTGGTGCTCTCGCCGTACACCCGGGTCGGGCTGCGCGTGCTCGGGTTCGTCGTCCTCCTGTTCGCCGTGGCCACCGCGGTCGCCGGCGTCGACCAGCTGACCAACCCGTTCTTCGGCATCGTCTACATCTGGCTGTGGGTGGGCGTCGCGTTCGCCTCGCTCCTGCTCGGGCCGGTCTGGAAGGCGATCAGCCCGGTCCGCACGATCACCGACCTGCTGCACCGGGCCACCGGCGGCGACCCGGAGCACGGCGTCCGTGACTGGCCGACCTGGCTCGGCGTCTGGCCGGGAGCGCTGGGCCTGTACGCGTTCGTCTGGCTGGAGCTGGTGTACGACGGCCGCGACACGCTCGCCGACGTGCGGCTCTGGTTCGCGGTCTACGTCGCGGTCATGCTCGTCGGCGGCGCCGTCTTCGGCTCCCGCTTCCACCAGCACGCCGACCCGTTCGAGGTCTACTCGACCATGGTCTCGCGGCTCTCGCCGTGGGCGGTCGTCGACGGCCGCGTCGTCGTGCGCAGCCCGCTGGCGAACCTCGCGACCACTCCCCCGTCGCCCGGGCTCGCGGCCGTCGTCGGTGTGCTGTTCGGGAGCACCGCCTTCGACTCGTTCAGCGGATCGACGTTCTGGCTGAAGGCGGTCTACGACGCCCCGGTCCACGCCACGGTCATGTACAACCTCGGCCTGCTCGTGTTCTGCCTGGTCGCGGGCCTGCTGTTCGCGGTGGGGTCGTCGCTCACCCCGGTCGGGAAGGACCTCCAGCGCTCCCGGCTGCCGCGCCTGCTCGCGCACTCGATGGTGCCGATCATCGCCGCCTACATCGTGGCCCACTACCTCACGTTCCTCGTGGACTACGGCTGGCAGACGCTCGCCCGGGCGAGCGACCCCTTCGGCAAGGGATGGGACATCCTCGGCACGGCCGGGCTGACGCCGGGCTACTGGTTCTCCTACCACCCGACGCTGCTCGCGACGATCAAGGTGCTGGCCGTGGTGACGGGGCACGTGACCGCTGCGGTCGCCGCGCACGACCGGGCGATCCGGCTGCTGCCCGCCCGGCACCAGATCACCGGGCAGCTGCCGCTGCTGTTCACGATGGTCGGCTTCACCGCGGGCGGCCTCTACCTGCTGTTCAGCGCCTGACCGGTGTGGCCCCGGCCGCCATCGCGTCGACGAGGTCGCCGACCGCCCGGGTGAGCGGCGACTCGCCCGCCTCGAGCAGGGTGCGGCCGGCGACGAGAGCCCGGTCGACGGCGCCCTGGTCGTCGGGCAGGAAGTGGACGCCGGCGCACGGCCCGAACCCGCGCAGCATGGCCACCACGTCGGCCTGCCGCCAGCCGAGCGAGGGACGCATCCGGTTGACCACGACCCGCAGCACCGGGTCGTCCAGCAGCTCGTGGACCTCGGTCACGGCGCGCGCGAGCCGGGCCAGCCCGACCGGGTCCGCCGCGCCGACGAGCACGACGGTGTCGGCCGCCTGGAGGGCCTCGATGGTCAGCCCGTTGCGCTGAGGGCGCGAGCCGAGCTCGGCCACGGGGTCGTGCTCGACGCTGAAGCCCGTGTCGACGACGACCTGGGCGCCGGTCCGCGCCCCGTCGACAATCGTGCCGAGGGCACCCGGACGGACCTCCTGCCACCGGTCGGGGCGGGGCAGGCCGGTGACGACCCGCAACCGGTCGGAGAGCCGCCGCTGGGCCGTCGGCAGCCGCTCGGCGAGCGTCCCCGCAGCGACCAGCCGCGCCGCCGACAGGAGCCCGGAGACCTCGTCGAGCACGCCGAGGTGCTGGGCGACGGCCCCGCCGTAGGGATCGGCGTCGACGAGCACGGTGGCGAGCTCCCGCCGCGCGAGCTCCGCGGCGAGGGCGATCGCCAGCGTCGTGCGGCCCGGAGCGCCGGCCGGACCCCAGACCGTGACCACGCGGCCGGTGCGCCCCGCTGCCGCTGCTGTCGGCTCCTCGGCCGGCGGGCCCGCCGCGGGCGCCGTCGGCGTGGCCTCCGAGGTGACCCCGAGGAGCACGTCCGGGAGGACGTCGACCCGGTCGGCGCCCAGGACGGCGTCGAGACCGGTGCGTGCCGCGCGCGCGGCGTCGACGTCGCCCGACACGGCCACCGCCCGCACGCCGTAGGCGTGCAGGTCGGCGACGACCGCGGCGTCGAGCCCGGGCAGCTCGGCGGCCAGCACGGCCACCTGGGCCTGGCCCGCGCTGGCCGTCGCGAGCAGGTCGTCGACGTCGACGCACCGCTTCAGCACGACGAGGCCGGGGTGCGCGTTGACGGCCGCGAGCGCCTCGGACTCCCAGGCCGCGCCGGTCGACACCAGCAGCACGACGATCACGGCCGGGTCCTCACGGCTGGGTGATGACGTGCAGCCGGGGCTCGTCGAGCGCGCTGAGCAGCGCCTCGAAGGCCGGGACGTCGTCCTCCGGGACCGCGAGGACGAGCTGTCGGGTGCCGCTGACGGCGAAGGCGTCGTCCATGGGCGGCGCGTCGACGACGGTCACGTCGGCGAGGGCGGGTGCCGGGCGGCCTGCCGGGCCGCGGCGACGCGAGGCGTCGTCGACGTACACGTCGACCACCGAGCCTTCCGCGACGGATCCCTCGACCGCTCCCGGGGACACCTCCAGTGGCACGTGCTGGAGACCGAGCTCCTCGGCCGGCGCGAGGGCGGAGCGGGCGAGCAGCTCCCCCGCACCCACGCCCCGCCGCAGGACGACGTCGTCGGGGACGCTCTCGTCGGCCGGCAGGTAGAGGTCGAGCTCGGCGGGGTCGTCGAAGCGGACCCGGGTGGCGACCAGGTCGTCCCCGGTGACGACCGACCCGGGCCCGTGCTCCTCGGCGAACGACCACACCGCGACGGTGTCGTCGGCCGCCGCGAGGACGCGGGCGCCGAGCACCACCGAGACCGTCACGAGCAGGACGCCGATCCACAACCGCGGGTCACGCCAACCCGACCTCGCCACCCGGGTCGCGGGCGGGGGCGCCGGCGTGCCCGTCCCGAGATTCCTGGACACGCGCACATCATGACCGGCTTCGGCCGCGGCGTCACCCGTTCATCCACAGGTCGGCCCTCCACAGCTCGGCACGGGCGCCGCGACAGTGCGGGGGCCGGGTGCGACGATGACGCCATGGGATCCCCGGCCGGCACGCCCCGCTTCCTGACGCTGACCGACGTCGCCGAGGTGCTCAACACCTCGAGCGCGCAGGTCTACGCGCTCGTCCGGCGTGGCGACCTGCCCGCGATCAAGATCGGCGGCCGCGGCCAGTGGCGGGTGGAGGCCTCGAAGCTGGAGGAGTACATCGCCCGGCAGTACGACGAGACCCGCCGCTTCGTCGAGTCCCACCCCTTCTCGGAGGACGTGGAGGCTTAGCCCACCTGGCCGTCGAGGGTGATGTCGACCTTCTTCTCGTCGCCGTCGCGCTCGATGGTGAGCTCGATCGTCTCGCCCGGCTGGTGGGTGCGGATCGCGACGATCAGCGCGATGCCGTCGGTGACCCGGACCCCGTTGACCTCGGTGACCAGGTCGCCCTTCTCCAGGCCGGCGTCCTCCGCGGGCGAGCCGTCGATGATCGAGTCGAGCTCCGCGCCGTCGCCGTCCGGCACGCCGCCGGTGACGACCTTCGCACCGATGACCGGGTACTGCGCCTCGCCGGTGCGCAGGATCTGGTCGGCGGTGACCCGCACCTGCTCGACGGGGATCGCGAAGCCGACGCCGATGTTGCCGGCCTCGCCGTCCACGGTGCCGCCGCCGTTGGTGGCGATCGCGGAGTTGATGCCGACCACCTGGCCGCGGCGGTCGACGAGCGGGCCGCCCGAGTTGCCGGGGTTGATGGCCGCATCGGTCTGGATCGCGTTGATGTACGACGAGTCGTCGGCGGTGTCCCCCGTGGTGACCGGGCGGTTCAGCGCGCTGACGATGCCGGAGGTGACCGTCGCGCTCAGGCCGAGCGGCGAGCCGATCGCGACGACCGGGTCACCGACCCGGAGGCGCTGCGAGCGCCCGAGCGATGCCGGCTTGAGCGACGGCGCGTCGGCCACGTAGAGCACCGCGATGTCGTAGACGGGGCTGCGCCCGACGACCTCGGCGTCGTACTTGTCGCCGTTCTGGTCGACGATCTGGATCGACCCGGGGTCCGGCTTGGCCTCGGCGACCACGTGGTTGTTGGTGATGATGTGGCCCTGCTGGTCGAGCACGAAGCCGGAGCCGGTCGCGCCGGTGCCGTCCTTGAACTCGGCGATGATCTGCACCGTGCTCGGGAGCACCTCGGCGGCCACCTGCGCGACCGAGCCGCCGTCCTTCAGCGGGGGCAGCTCGTTGACGTCGACCTCGCCGAGGCCGCCGCTCACCTGGCCGGGCGGCGTCGCGTCGTCGGCCCACCAGCTCTCGTAGCCCGCAGCGCCCGCGACGCCACCGGCGAGGCCGACGAGGAGCGCGACGAGCACGACCGCGGGCCAGGCGGCGCGGCTGCGACGTGCTCGCGGCTGTCCGGGGGCACCGGCGGTCGGGACCGCCAGGTGCGCGCCCGGCGGCGGAGGCGGCGGCAGCACGCCCTCGGGGAGCGCACGCGTGGCGGGCGCCGGCGGCGGCCACGCCTGGGGCTGAGCGGGCGCCGGCTGCGCACCGTCGAACGGCGCGGCCTCCGGCTGCGCGGCCTCGGGCCCGGGCTGGGGCGCGGACGGCGCGAAGCCCAGGGACGGCGAGACGAGCGGGGGCGTGCCACCGCCCGGCGGCGTGGTCGCCGGCTCCGGGAGGATCGGCGCGGTGTCGTCGGACGGCGCCGCGTCGTCGGAGTGCACCGGCTCGGGCGCCGTCGGCTGCTGCCCGGGCAGCTCGGTGTCGTGCTCGTCGTTCACGCGCACATCATCCCCGATCGCTGGTGAGCGACCGCCGCGCGGGTCAGTCGACGAGCAGGCGCACCCAGGCGGGCACCGCCTCGGGCAGGCTCCGCGACCCGGAGGCATGGCGGACCACGGCGTCGGTCACGCCCGTGGTCGGGCCCAGGGTGGGCGAGGGCGACTCGATCCGGCTCGCCGGCGGACGGCGGTCGGCGGGGGGCGCGGACCCGGGCGCGGCGCCGAGCGCGAGCACGCCCAGCATCGCGGCGCCGAGGGCCCCGCCCCCGAGCACGGCGACGCCGAGCCCGCGGCGGGCGCCGCCACGGGCCTCGACGAGGTAGCGCTCGCCCGGAGGCATGCTCAGCAGCGAGCCCTTGAGGTCGGACGGCGCGCTGCCCGGCGTGCCCGAGGAGGAGAGGCCGGCCAGCTGGGTCTTCACCCAGCCCTCGCGCTCGACGAGGTCGCGGCAGGCGTGGCAGGCGTAGACGTGCGCCCAGGCCTCCTCGGCCTCCTGCGCCGGCAGCTGGCCGTCGAGGAGGGCGCTGACCCGCGGACCGAGGTGGCCGATCATCGCGCTCCCCAGCCCGGCACGAGCGACGTGCGCGGCCCGGCATAGCGCCGGCGGCCGCCGACGGGCGCGCGGTGGGACAGCGCGGTGCGCAGCATCGCGCGTCCGCGGTGGATCCGGGAGCGGACCGTGCCGAGCTTGGCGCCGAGGATCTCGGCGATCTCCTCGTACGTCAGGCCCTCGATGTCGCAGAGGACGACCGCGGCGCGGAAGTCGGGCGGCAGCGCGGAGAGCGCCTGCTCCACGTCGTCGTCGAACGTGCGGTCGGTGTAGGCCGTGTCCGGGCTCGCGGCCGTGCTCGCGAGCCGCGCCGCACGCTCGTCGGAGAGCGCGTCGAACCGGATCCGCTGCTTGCGGCGGGCCTGGTCGAGGAACAGGTTGGTGGTGATCCGGTGCAGCCAGCCCTCGAAGGTGCCGGGGGTGTAGGTGTCGAGCGAGCGGAACACCCGCACGAACACCTCCTGGGTGAGGTCCTCGGCGTCGTGGCGGTTGCCCGTGAGGCGGAGGGCGAGCCGGTAGACGCGGTCGGAGTGCTCCTCGACGATCCGCTCCCAGCTCGGCTGCTCGTTCATGGCTCCTGACCGTAGTCCTCGGGCCTGAGGATTCCCTGTGAACCCGTGGCACCAGCCCTGCGTCTGCTCCAACGAGCGACCGACGCGGGTTGTTCCACCGTTCGAGGCGCTGCGGGCGTTAGGTTGTGCCCGTGGCTCTCCCTGCGATCAACGCCGCCAGCTGGACCTTCGCCGAGACCTACGTCGCCGAGGACGAGGTCCTCGCCGCGGCGCGGGCCCGGGCCGAGGAGGTCGGCGTGGTCGCCATCGGCTCCGGTGGCGGCGCCGTGCTCCGCTTCCTGGCGGCCGCGCTGGAGGCACGCGCCGTCGTCGAGATCGGCACGGGCACGGGCGTCTCGGGGCTCTGGCTGCTGCGCGGGATGCGCCCCGACGGCGTGCTGACGACCGTCGACGTCGAGGCGGAGCACCAGCGGTTGGCGCGCGAGTCGTTCAAGGACGAGGGCATCGCCCCGCAGCGGGTCCGGACGATCGCCGGGGCCGCGCTCGACGTGCTGCCGCGGCTGACCGACGGCCACTACGACCTGGTGTTCGCCGACGGCGACAAGCGGGAGTACTCCGCCTACCTCGCCGAGGCGCTGCGGCTGCTGCGTCCCGGCGGTGTCGTGGCGTTCGACAACGCCCTGTGGCACGACCGGGTGGCCGACCCCGCGCAGCGCGACGAGGAGACCGTCGCGATCCGGGACCTGGTGCAGGCGGTCGCCGCGACCGAGGGTCTGGTGCCCGTCCTGCTGCCGGTCGGCGACGGGCTGCTCGTGGCGAAGAAGGAGTGGACCCCCGAGGTCGAGTGACCGGGCGTCACTCCGCCCGCGCGACCGCCTCGAACCCTCCGGCACCCTCGGCGATCGCGACGATCGCGCAGGGCTCGATCAGCACCGGCGCGCTGCCGACGATCTGCGAGCCGGGCGACTCCGCCGCCACGGCGGTGAACTGCTCCTGGAACGCGGCGCGTGCGGCGGCGTCGACGAAGACGTAGCAGCCCTCGAACCACTTCCCCGGAACCATCCGCCAGGTCTTGTAGGACAGGCCGTCCTGCCCGGTGAACCGGGCGTGCGAGGTGTCGGCGACGTACGCCGAGAGCTGCTCCGCCACGTCGGCGGGCGCGTCCTCCAGCGACCACCGCACGGTGAGTCCCCTCATCGATCCTTCTCCTTCCGGTCGGCGCCGAGGTCGGCGAGCGGCGCGGGCGACCCGAGCCAGCTGAGCAGCAGGCGCGCGCCGAACCCGGACGGGCCGACGGTCCACTCGTGCCACTCCTTCTCGACGTCGCCCACCGAGGCGATGTCGAGGTGGGCCCACGGCACCGTCCCGCCGGCGCGGCGCACGAAGTGCTGGAGGAACAGGGCCGCCATGATGGCGGCCGGTCCGGGGGCGCCGTTGTCGGCGTCGGCCACCTTCGACGCGAGCCGCTCCTCGTAGGCCGGGTGCAGCGGGAAGCGCCACAGCGGCTCCCCCGAGCGCTCCGCAGCGCCGAGCAGGACGCCGGCGAGCGCGTCGTCGTTGGCGAACAACCCGCCGACCTGCTGGCCGAGCGCGACCTTCACCCCGCCGGTGAGCGTGGCCACGTCGACGACGACTGCGGGGTCGAGCTCGGCCACGGCGTAGGCGAGCGCGTCCGCGAGGACCAGGCGGCCCTCCGCGTCGGTGTTGGTGACCTCGGTGGTGCGCCCGCCCCAGTGCCGGATGACGTCACCGGGCCGCAGGGCGCTGCCGGAGATCACGTTCTCGGCAGCGGGCACCAGACCGGTCACCCGGACCGGGCAGCCGACGTCGGCGAGCGCCGCCATCGTCGAGAGCACGACGGCACCCCCGGTCATGTCCCGCTTCATCGAGACCATGCTGGCGGCCGGCTTGATCGACAGCCCGCCGGAGTCGAAGGTGATGCCCTTGCCCACGAGCACGACGCGGGGCAGCTTCTTCGCCGCGCGGGCCGAGGTCCCGGCAGGCGTGTAGTCGAGCCGGATCAGGCGGGGAGGCGTGGCCGAGGCCCGGCCGACCGCCAGGATGCCGGCGAAACCCTCCGCGGCCAGGGCCTCCTCGTCCCAGACGCGGTGCTCGAGGCCCGCGGCGGCAGCCAGCTCGGCGGCCTGCTCGGCCAGCCAGGGCGGGTTCTTGAGGTTGGACGGCACCGTCGCGAGGGCCCGCGAGCGCCAACCGGCACCGGCGAGCGCGACCGCGCGCTCGAGCAGCGCGTCGTCACGGCCGGCGTCCGGGGCCGCGACCACCACGCGGCGCACGGGCCGGTGCTCCGGGCCCTGCGAGCGCCAGTGGAAGACGAAGGAGCCGAGCGTGGCGCCGGCGACGAACGCCTCCAGCACCTCGGGCCGCGCCTCGGCCACCGCCGGCACCGAGGTGGCGAGGAGCTCGCGGTCCCGGGCCGCCTTGGCCACGGCGGCCCCGGCTCGTCGTACGTCGATCGGCGCGGCGGCTCCGACGCCGACCAGCACCACGAGCCGCAGGTCGAGGTTGCCGGCGATGCCGTCGGGGACGGGCAGCGCGCCGACCTCACCCGTGGCGCCGGTCATCCCGTGCACCTCGGCCACGGCGAGCAGGTCGGTCCCGAGGCGCTCGGCCGCGTCGTCGGCTCCCGGTCCGAGCAGGATCGTGCCGTCCGGTCCGGGCAGCACCGGGAGGGCCACGACGTCGGCGCCGACGACGGCGGCCGGGTGCAGGTCGCCGTACGCGAACTGCGGCGGCTGGACCTGGGTGGGAAGGGTGCCGGTGAGTGGGGACGGCCGCCCGGTCACCCGACGACGTTCTTGAGGGCGTCGCCGAGCGCGCCAGCCTCCTCGGCGTTCAGCTCGACCACCAGGCGGCCACCGCCCTCGAGCGGGACGCGCATGACGATGCCGCGCCCTTCCTTGGTGACCTCCAGCGGACCGTCACCGGTCCGAGGCTTCATCGCCGCCATGCGGCACACCCCTCTTTCCCACAACTCGACTGGGTCGTCGTGCGCCCGTGCGCGTGACCATTATCGCGTACGCCACACCGGACGCGCAGCCCGGGCGATCAGGGCGCGCGATCGGCTTCGGGCTCCGGAGCCGGCTCCGCCGTGTCGTCCGGGGCCCGCGCGGCCTCGCGCGCCGCCATCTCGGCCGCGAGCCGGTCCAGGAGCGCGTCCACCTCCGACATGCGGTAGCCGCGCAGGGACAGCGAGAACCGCACCCGGCGCAGGTCGTCGGCGGCGAGGCTGCGGTCCCGCGGCACGGTCACGTCGGGCCGGTCGTCGTAGGCCGGTGCCATCGGCTCGCCACGACCGGCGGCGAGCATCGCCACCCCGCCCAGCGCGAGGACGATCATGACCGCGAAGACCCACATCATCAGCATCGCCTCATCCGTGCTCGTCGCGGGCGTGGACCATCAGCCCGACGGCCTCGTCCACGTCGTCGGTGAGCGTCAGCATGTCCAGGTCCGACTGCTTGATCCGCGCGTCGGAGAGCATGGTGCCCTTCATCCAGTCCAGCAGGCCGGTCCAGTGCTCGGTGCCCATCAGGACGATCGGGAACTTGGTGACCTTGAGGGTCTGGGCGAGCGTCATCGCCTCGAACAGCTCGTCCAGCGTGCCGAGGCCTCCGGGCAGCACGATGTAGCCCTGGGAGTACTTCACGAACATCATCTTGCGCACGAAGAAGTAGCGGAAGTTGAGCCCGAACGTCACGTAGTCGTTCATCCGGGCCTCCCACGGGAGCTCGATCCCGAGCCCGACGCTCTCGCCACCGGCCTGCATCGCGCCGCGGTTGGCGGCCTCCATCGCGCCGGGACCGCCGCCGGTGATCACCGTGAAGCCCGCCTCCACCAGCCGGGCGCCCACGCGGAGGCCGATGTCGTACGCCGGGTGGGTCTCGGGCAACCGGGCCGAGCCGAACACCGAGATGGCCGGCCCGAGCTCGGCCAGGTCGTTGAAGCCCTCGACGAACTCGGCCTGGATCTTCAGCACGCGCCAGGGGTCGGTGTGCACCCAGTCGGTGTCACCCCGGGTGTCGAGCAGCCGCTGGTCGGTGGTCGAGCCGACCGGACGGCCCTTGCTGGGCCGCGGGCCGGGACCGCTCCGCCTGGTCATGCCTGCGCCTCCCGTCCCTCGAGCCACGCACACAGCTGCCGCTCGCACCGCTCGATGTCGGCGACGGGCACGTGCTCCTCCTGCTTGTGGGCCAGCATCGGGTCGCCCGGCCCGAAGTTGACCGCCGGCACGCCGAGGGTGGTGAAGCGCGCGACGTCGGTCCAGCCGAACTTGGGGTTCACGGTCGCGTCGGCGCCCCCGACGGCGGCCAGGAAGGCCTTGGCCGCGGGACGGTCCAACCCCGGGAGCGCACCGGGCGCGGAGTCGGTGAGCGTCACGTCGTAGCCGTCGAAGAAGTCGCGCACGAACGCGAGCGCCTCGTCCTCGCTGCGGTCCGGGGCGAACCGGAAGTTGACCTCCACGACGCACTCGTCGGGGATCACGTTGCCCGCGACGCCGCCGCGGATGCCGACCGCGTTGAGGCCCTCGTGGTACTCCAGGCCGTCGATCACCGGCCGGCGTGCGGTGTAGTCGTTGAGGCGCCGGAGCACCTCGGCCGCACCGTGGATGGCGTTGACGCCGCGCCAGGCCCGCGCGGAGTGCGCGCGCTCCCCCGTCGTGCGGACGTCGACCCGCAGGGTGCCCTGGCAACCGGCCTCGACGACGGCGTTGGACGGCTCCATGAGCACGGCGAAGTCGGCCTCGAGCAGGCGGGGGTCGCTCTCGCTCAGCAGCCGGAGGCCGTTGAACCGCGACTCGACCTCCTCGCAGTCGTAGAGCACGAAGGTGATGTCGTGGATCGGGTCGGTGACCGTGGCCGCGACGCGGAGGATGACGGCGTCGCCGCCCTTCATGTCGCAGGTGCCGAGCCCGTGCAGGACTCCTGCGGCCTCGTCGAGGCGGCTGGGCAGGTTGTCGTTGACCGGCACCGTGTCGAGGTGGCCGGCCAGCACGACCCGGCTGCCCCGCCCGAGCTCGGTCCGCGCGACCACCGTGTTGCCGTGACGGGTGACGACCAGGTGGGGCAGCGCCCGCAGCGACGCCTCGACCGCGTCCGCGATCGTCGCCTCGTCGTGCGACACCGACTCGATGTCGACGAGCTGACGGGTGAGCGAGACCGCGTCGGCGGTCAGGTCGAGGACGGGTGGGGCGGTCATGGACGCAAGTCAACCAGCCGCGAGGTCGGCGGTGCTGCCGCACCGGCCGGGAGCGTGGGATGGTCGTCGGTGCGCAGGGGTACCTGCCGGACGTCGTCGATGCGGTGCAGAAGGGAGCGGGCCGATGCCGGTGTGGCTGGAGGCGGGTGGCTGGGGTCTCCTGGCCGGCGGCGCCCTCGTGGTCGGCGCGGGGGTGGCCTGGTTCGTGACGGTGCCGCACCGGGTCGTGGCGAGCGTGATGGCCTTCGGCGCCGGCGTGCTCATCTCGGCCCTCGCGTTCGACCTGGTCGACGAGGCCGAGCGGACCGGAGGTCTCACGGCGACGATGGCCGGCTTCCTCGGGGGCGCCCTGGTGTTCGTGCTGGCCAACGTCGCCCTGGCGCGGCGCGGCGCGCAGCACCGCAAGCGCTCGTCGGGCCAGCAGCCGCGCGAGGAGGACCAGCCGGGAAGCGGTGCCGCGATCGCCGTCGGCGCGCTGATGGACGGCATCCCCGAGTCGGTCGTCCTCGGGCTCAGCCTCCTCGGTGGCGGCGGGGTCGGCGTACCCGTGCTGCTGGCGATCTTCATCTCCAACCTGCCCGAGGGGCTCTCGAGCGCAGCGGGCATGAAGGCCAGCGGCCGCTCGGCGGGCTACGTCTTCGGGGTGTGGGGCGGCATCGCGCTGGCCAGCGGACTGGCGGGGCTGCTCGGCGCGCTGTTCCTCGAGGCGGCGAGCCCGCTCACGATCGCGGTCATCACGGCCGTCGCGGCGGGAGCGATCCTCGCCATGATCGCCGACACGATGATCCCCGAGGCCTTCGAGCGGACGCACCTGTTCACCGGCCTGATCGCGGTCGTCGGCTTCATGGTGGCCTTCGCGATCGAGCGGGCGTGAGCCCTCAGCCGAAGAGCGCGGAGCCGTACTTCACGAACACCGCCAGGGCCAGCAGCAGCACCCAGATGACGACCCCCATCAGGTCCAGGTGGTGCCGGATCCCCGTGGTCAGCGCCGCCTGCACCCGGCGGGGCAGGAACAGGTTGTCGTCGCGCACGTTGACCGTCGTCAGCGTGGTGAACACGAAGGTGGTCGAGACCGTGATCAGCAGGCACCACGGGCACAGCGCGCCGATGTGGAACATCGCCTGGTAGAAGAGCCAGTACGCCAGTCCCAGGCCGATCGCGTAGACCACCTGCGCGGCGAACATGAACCACCGGGGGAAGCGCACCCCGCCCAGCCCGGCGACCGCCACCGTGATCACCACGGGCTCCGCGATCAGGCCCAGGAAGGCGTTCGGGAACCCGAACAGCTGGGCCTGCCAGGAATTGGCGACCGTGCCGCAGCTGATCACCGCGTTGATGTTGCAGGAGAGGTCGACCCCTTGGTCCTCGGCCAGCCGCAGCGCGTCGACGGAGAGCACGAGCGACGCGACGAGACCGCACAGCGACGAGACCAGCATCGTCCCGTAGAGCCAGCCGTTCGACAGCCGCAGGCGGCCCAGCCGGTCGACCGCGATCGGCTCCTCGACGGGCTGGTCGACCGCAGCCTGGTCCACCGTCGCCGTCCTCGCGTCGGTCATTGCTTGCGGCTGTCCGCGAGCGCCTTCGCGAGCACGTCGCCGAGGTCGCCCTCGGTCCACTGCTCACCGTCGATGATCACCGTCGGGGTCGACTGGACGCCCGCGTCGAACGCGGCCTGGTTGGACTTCGCCGCCCAGGGCTCGAACGTGCCGTCCGTGAACGTGGAGGCGACCTCGGGCGGGACGCCCGCGTCCACCGCGATCGACTCGATCTGGTCGTCGCTCAGGCCCGAGCTCCCCTCGGACGGCTGGTTGGCGTAGAGGGCGGCGTGGAACGCCCAGACCGCCTCGGGCGCCTGGTCCACCACGGTGGCGAGGGCGTTGGCCGTCCGCGTGGAGTACTCGGTGCCGTTGGACGACCGGTCGAGGAAGGTCATCGGCCGGAGCTCGACGCGCAGCTGCCCCGCGTCCACCATGTCGCTCAGCATCGCGCCGTAGGTCTGCTCGAACGCACCGCACGCCGGGCACATGTAGTCGAAGTAGAGCTCGAGCGTCACCGGGGCGTCCGGGTCGCCCGCGGGGACGGCACCGTGCACCAGGTGCGCGGGCGTGACGAGCGGGCCGTCCGCCTTGGTGTCCTTCTTCCCGTCGCCGGCCGACATGACGGCGACCACGACGATCGCCACCACCAACCCGATGATCACGACACCGCCGGCCCAGACGGCCAGCCGCATCAACCGGGCGCGCCGTGCGGCAGCCTCGCGCGCCGCGCGCATCTTCTCGGCTCTCGACTGCACCGCCTGCGACTTGGTCACCGCTCGCCCTCTGCTTCCACCGGGGAGCGACGGGAGGACGCTCCTGCTACCCAGACTGAGGGACGGAGGGCCCCGGATCGAGACCGTCGGCCGGACTCGTGACCAAGGTCTGGCCGCCGGCACGACAAAGGTCCCGGCCGGTCTCACCACCAGAGACGGACGAGCGCCGCGACGGCGGCGGCGCCGAACACCACGACCAGGAACGGCGCGCGCAGCAGCAGGAGGACGACGGCCGCCCCGAGCGCCACGAGACGGGCGTCCAGGGTCAGCGCGTGGCCCGAGGCGAGGACCTGCACGGCGACCAGGGCCGCGAGCAGGCCCACCGGGATCAGGTCGGCCACGCGCTGCGCGACCGGGTGGGCCAGGGCGCGCTGCGGCACGGAGACCCCGAGGAGCTTCAGGCCGTAGCAGCCGGCAGCCGCGACCAGGATCGCGACCCAGGTCGGGCTCACGACGCGTCACCCGACCCGCGTCGGGCGAGCGCGACGCCCACGGCGACGGCGAGGGCCCCGCCGGCGATCACCGGTACGCCGGCCGGTGTCCAGGGGACCAGGCCGGTGGCGGTCGCGGCTCCGAGGAGCGCGACGACCCGCTGCGGCCAGGCGGTGAGCCGCGGCCACAGGAGCGCCAGGAAGGCGGCGCCGACGGCCGCGTCCAGGCCGAGGGTGCGGGGGTCCCCCAACGCGGTCCCGCCGACCGCCCCGAGGAGCGTCATCAGGTTCCACAGCACGAACACCGACCACCCGGTCAGGTGGAAGGCGGTCAGCGTCGCACGCGGGTCCGGCTGGCCGAGGCCCATCGCGGTCGACTCGTCGATCACGACCTGGGCCGCGGCCAGCCGCCGCCAGCCGCGCAGCCCCAGCCGCGGCGCCAGGGCGGCGCCGTAGAAGAGGTTGCGGCTGCCGAGCAGCAGGGCGGTGAGGGAACCGGTGAGCGGCGCGCCCCCCGCGGCGACCACGCCGACGAACGCGAACTGCGAGGCGCCCGTGAACACCAGCAGCGACAGCGCGCAGGCCTGCGCCACGTCGAGCCCGGACGCGGTGGCGACCGCGCCGAACGAGACGCCGTACGCCCCGGTCGCCACGCCGACGCCGAGCGAGTCGACGACGGGTTTCGAGGCTCGCTTCGCTCGCACCTCAACCACCGGGACAGGCTCGCTTCGCTCGCACCTCAACCACCGGACGACCGGCGTCAGGCGCGACGCAGGGACACCGTCGCCTGCTCGCCGTCGCCCACGGTGACGATCGCGCCGGTCGTGTCGGCGACGACGTCGTAGGAGGTGGCGAGCGTCTCGCTCGTGATGAGCTGCTGGTGCGCGCGGGCCGCGGCCTGCACCACGTCCCCGCCGGCGATGGTCAGCTCGATCCGGTCGGTCACCTCGAGGTCGGCGTCGCGACGCGCCTGCTGCACGGCGCGGACCAGGTCGCGCGCGAGACCCTCCGCGGCGAGCTCGGTCGTCACGACCGTGTCCAGGACGACGAACCCCGAGCGCGGGAGCATGCCCGTGGCGGCGCCCTCGGCGGCGCTCCCCACGACCGTCTCCAGGGCGTACTCGCCCTCGACGAGGCCGATGCCGCCCGCCGTCACGGCGCCGTCGGCGTCCACCGACCAGTCCCCCGACTTCGAGCCGCGGATCGCGGTCTGCACGTCCTTGCCGAGGCGAGGGCCGGCGGCACGGGCGTTGACCGTGAGCCGCTGCTCGACGCCGTAGGCCGCCGCCTCGTCGGAGTCGGCTGCGACCAGGCGGACGTCCTTGACGTTCACCTCGTCCGCGATGATCGCCGCGTAGGGCTCGAGCGCCTCGGGGTCGTCGACGACGACGGTCAGCGTGCTGAGCGGGAGCCGGTTGCGCAGCTTCGCCGCCTTGCGCAGTGCCGAGGTCGCCGAGCACACGTCCCGCACCTCGTCCATCGCCGTCACCAGCGCGACGTCCGACGGCAGCGACGCCGCGTCGGGCCAGTCCGCCAGGTGCACGGAGCGGCCGCCGGTCAGGCCGCGCCAGATCTCCTCGGTCGTCAGCGGGAGCAGCGGCGCAGCCGCCCGGCAGACGACGTCGAGCACGGTCGCGAGCGTCTCGAACGCCTCGGCGCGGCCGTCCCAGAACCGGTCGCGCGAACGACGGACGTACCAGTTGGTCAGCACGTCGAGGAAGCCGCGCGTGGTCTCGCACGCGTCGGCGATCGCGTAGTCGTCCAGCTGGGCGGTCAGCTGCTCGACGTACTCCCGGGTCTTGGCCAGGAGGTAGCGGTCGAGGACGTCGGTGGAGTCGGTGGAGCCTGCGGCGTCGTAGCCCTCGGCGTTGGCGTAGAGCTGGAAGAAGTACCAGGTGTTCCAGAGCGGGATCATCACCTGGCGGACCGAGTCCCTGATGCCGGGCTCGGTGACGATCAGGTTGCCGCCCCGCAGGATCGGGCTCGCCATCAGGAACCAACGCATGGCGTCCGCGCCGTCGCGGTCGAAGACCTCCCGCACGTCGGGGTAGTTGCGCAGCGACTTCGACATCTTGTTGCCGTCGGAGCCGAGCACGATGCCGTGACTGATGCACGACTGGAACGCGGGACGGTCGAACAGCGCGGTCGCGAGGATGTGCATCGTGTAGAACCAGCCGCGGGTCTGGCCGATGTACTCCACGATGAAGTCGCCCGGGAAGTGGTGCTCGAACCACTCCGCGTTCTCGAACGGGTAGTGCACCTGGGCGAAGCTCATCGAACCCGAGTCGAACCACACGTCGAGCACGTCGGCCACCCGGCGCATGGTCGACCGGCCCGTCGGGTCGTCAGGGTTGGGCCGGGTCAGGTCGTCGACCCACGGCCGGTGCAGGTCCGGCTCACCCGCGGCGTTGCGCGGCAGCCGGCCGAAGTCGCGCTCGATCTCCTCGAACGAGCCGTAGACGTCGATCCTCGGGTGGGCGGGGTCGTCGCTCTTCCACACCGGCACCGGGCTGCCCCAGAACCGGTTGCGGGTGATCGACCAGTCGCGCGCGTTCTCGAGCCACTTGCCGAACTGGCCGTCCTTGATGTGCTCGGGCACCCACTGGATCTGCTGGTTGAGCTCGCCCATCCGGTCCTTGAACTTGGTCACCTCCACGAACCAGCTGCTCACCCCCTTGTAGATGAGGGGCTCGCGGCACCGCCAGCAGTGCGGGTAGGAGTGGTCGTAGGTCTCTCGGCGCAGCAGCACGGTGCCGGGCGTGACCGACCCGCTGCGGCTCTTGAGGTGGTCGATGATGTGCGGGTTGGCGTCGAACACGAGCATGCCGGCGTAGTCGTCGACCGGCGCGGTGAAGCGGCCGTCCTTGCCGACCGGCATCACGGCCTCGATCTTCTCCCGGTCGGTCACCTCCTTGTCGACCTCACCGAAGGCGCCGGCCGTGTGGACCAGCCCGGTGCCGTCCGTGGTCGTCACCGCGTCGTCGGCCGCGACGACGCGGAAGGCGTTCTGGTGGCCCAGGAAGTAGCGGAACGGCGGCGTGTAGGTGAGGCCGACGAGGTCCGAGCCCTTGCCCTGCCAGACGACGTTCGGCTCCTCGCCGAGCTCACGGGCGTACGACGAGAGGCGTGCCTCCGCGAGCAGGTAGCGGTCGACGCCGTACTCCTCGACCATCACGTAGTCGATGTCGGAGCCCACCATGACCGCGAGGTTGCTGGGGAGCGTCCACGGCGTCGTGGTCCAGACCAGCAGCTTCGCCCCGGCGAACGGCCCCTCGGTGGTCACCTCGAAGCCGACCGTGACCGCCGGGTCCTGCCGGTTCTGGTAGACGTCGTCGTCCATCCGCAGCTCGTGGTTGGACAGCGGCGTCTCGTCGTTCCAGCAGTAGGGCAGCACGCGGAAGCCCTCGTAGATCAGCCCCTTGTCGAACAGGCTCTTGAACGCCCACATCACCGACTCCATGAACTCCGGGTTCATGGTCTTGTAGTCGTTGTCGAAGTCGACCCAGCGCGCCTGCCGGGTGACGTAGTCGCGCCACTCGCCGGTGTACTTGAGCACGGAGGCGCGGCAGGCGTCGTTGAACTTGTCGATCCCCATCTCGAGGATCTCGTCGGTGGTCTTGATGCCGTTGAGGCGCATCGCCTCGAGCTCGGCGGGCAGCCCGTGGGTGTCCCACCCGAACCGGCGCTCGACGCGCTTGCCGCGCATCGTCTGGTAGCGCGGGACGATGTCCTTGACGTAACCGGTGAGCAGGTGGCCGTAGTGCGGCAGCCCGTTGGCGAACGGCGGGCCGTCGTAGAACACGAACTCGTTGCTGCCGTCGGCGCCGGGGTCCCGCTGCTCGACCGACGCACGGAACGTGTCGTCCTCGGCCCAGTGCGCGAGGACGCGCTCCTCGATCTCGGGGAAGCGGGGGCTCGACGGGACGGTGCCGGTCGGGTCGGTGGTGACCTTGGGATAGGTCATCGGCGGCTGCTCCTGGTGGTCTCGGCGTGTGTGTCCACGCGAGGACGACATGGCTGCCGCGGTACCACCCCGCTTGCCCCGGAGGGCCTCTCGTTCACGGCTGTGACGGGCCTACCCGCCGGGTTCTACTGGGTCGGTCCCGAGACGGTCGCTGCGCGACCTCCTCGACCACCGGCTGTTCTTCCCGGGGCTCGCCGCTGATGACGGCTCGAGCGCCTGTGGGGCAGAGTCTAGGTCATGGGCAACATGTGGACCGACCCGGAATCGGACCCCCGTTCGGAGGGGAACCCCGAGGGCGAGCTCGCGACGCTGCGCGCCTACCTCACGAACTACCGGTTGACCCTGCAGATGAAGTGCGACGACCTCGACCCGGAGCAGCTCGCCCGGCAGTCGGTGCCACCGAGCAACCTCAGCCTGCTCGGGCTGCTGCGACACATGGCGTCGGTCGAGCAGTACTGGTTCCAGCGGTGGCTCACGCACGACCCGCGCCCCGACGTCTTCCCCGGTGCGCGCGACAGCGAGTTCGACGAGGCCGTCGGCACCCAGGAATGCGTCGACGAGGCGTTCACGCTCCTCCGCACGAAGATCCAGGAGGCCGACGCCTGGCTCGACGACCTCGACGAGAGCCGGCTCGGCGAGCTCGTGACGTTCCACGACGGCACGGGGGCCGGCAGCATCCGCGACATCCTGGTGCACATGATCGAGGAGTACGCCCGCCACTGCGGCCACGCGGACCTCCTGCGCGAGTGCATCGACGGGCGCACGGGACAATGAGCCGGTGAGCTACCTCCTCGACGACGCCGTGGCCGCCGAGCGCCGGGGCGACGGCGTCTACCAGGTGGCCATGACCGGCGACTGGGACACCCCGAACGGCACGGCCAACGGCGGCTACGTGCTCGCCGTGCTCCAGCACGCGGCGATGCTCGAGTCGGCGCATCCCGACCCCTTGGTCGCGTCGGTCACCTACTTCCGCCCGCCGACCCCGGGGCCGGGCGAGGTGCACGTCCGCGAGGTGCGCAAGGGAAGGCGCGTCTCGACCTACGACGCGATCCTGGTGCAGGGCGGCAAGGAGATCGCCCACGCGGTCGTCAGCACCCACGACTGGGACGTCGTCGGCTCGGCCCACCACACGCCGTACGCCGCCCCGGACGTTCCGCGCCCCGAGGAGTGCGAGGACGTGAGCGCCCTGGTGCCGGAGGGGTTCTCGCCGCTCTTCGACCGCTACCGCTACCGCGCACCCCAGGTGGCGGGGTGGATGAAGGGCAGCCCGACCGGCGTCACCGAGGGCCTGTCGTGGGTGCGCGCCGCCGACGGGCGGCCGGTCGATGCGTTGCTGGCGGGGGCCATGTGCGACGCCTTCCCGCCGGTCACCGGGGAGATCGGACTGCTCGCGTCGGCCACGATCCAGCTCACCGTCCACTACCGTCGCCGTCCCGACTCGCAGTGGGCGCTCGGCCACATCACCACGCGGCACGTCATCGACGGCTACCACGACGAGGACGTCGAGCTGTGGGACGAGCAGGGCCTTCTCATCGCGCAGAGCCGGCAGCTCGCGATCCTCGCGGGCTGACCAGCAGCCCGCGCAGCGCGAGGGCGAGGGTCCGTCCAGCAGCCAGCACCGGCTCGGCCGAGCGCTGCGTGCGGGCCAGGATGAACGCCCCCTCGAGGGCGGCGACGAGGGCGTAGGTGAACTCCCGCGCGTCCGCGCGCGGCAGCCCGTGGTGCTCGTAGTAGGCGGTGCCGGCGTCGACCCACGCCCGGAAGATGCGGTCGCCGGTCTCCCGGAGCTCCGGCTCGACGTCGGCGACCTCGCCCAGGACCGTGCCGACCGGGCACATGTTCATCCAGCCCGATTGCTCGACCACCTCGGCCGCCTCGCGGAAGGCGCCCTCGACCCCCACCACCGGGTCGTCGTACTGCCCGAGGACGTGCAGGAGCAGCTCCAGGTAGGCGTCCGCCGACTGGCTCAGCGCGCGGTCCGCGACCTCGCGCTTGCCGCCGCGGAAGTGGTGGTAGATCGAGCCCGTCGGCGCGGCCGCGGCCTGCGCGAGCTGCTTGACGCCGGTCGCCGCATAGCCCTGCCGCCGGAGCTGCTCGATCATCGCCGTCACGATCCGCTGTCGCGTGTCCACGTCGGCCATGCTAGAACAGTCACTCTAGAACGATCATTCCAATCACTCCGAGGGGAGCCCCGGCATGCGCTACGACACTCCCCTGCAGCGGGTCGACCTCCGCGCCGGTCCTGTCGAGTACGCCGAGACGGGGCACGGGCCGCCGGTCGTCCTCCTGCACGGCCTGCTCATGGACCACACCCTCTGGGACCGTGTCCTCCCCTTGCTCCCGGAGGGCTTCCGCTACCTGCGTCCGGTCCTTCCACTCGGCGCGCACCGCCTGCCGATGGCACCGGGCGCGGACCTGACCATCGACGGACAGGTCGACATCGTCGCGGACCTGCTGGAGGCGCTGGACCTGCGCGACGTCACCCTCGTCCACTCCGACTGGGGAGGGGGCCTGTTCCTGACCGCACACGGCCGGGACGACCGCGTGGCGCGCCAGGTGGTCCTGCCGTGCGAGGCGTTCGACAATTTCCCTCCCGGCCTGCCGGGAGCGATGGCCGCGCTGGCCGCGCGACTCCCCGGCGGCGTCGCGCTCGCCGCGCGCCAGCTGCGGGTCGGGTGGCTGCGCCGCCTCCCGCTCCTGATGGGCCAGATGGCCGCGCGTCCGCTCGACGACGACCTGGTGCGGGGCTGGACCGAGTCGTTGCTGCAGGACCCGGCGATCCGTCGCGACGTGACCGCCTACGCGCGCACCCGGTTCGACAAGGAGAGGCTCGTCCGCGACACCGAGGCGCTGGCGGGCTTCGCGGGCGACGTGCTGGTCCTGTGGTCGCCGGACAACAAGGTCATGCCGCCGGCCCACGGCCGCCGCCTCGCGAGCACCTTCCCGCACGCCCGGTACGCCGAGGTGCCCGGCGCCTACGTCCTGTCCATGCTCGACGAGCCGGAGGTCGTCGCCGGCCACCTGGGCGCCTTCCTCGGCGGGTGAGGTGCTGCGCCTAGAATCAGCCCACGTGACTGCCGCATGGGGCTACGGCCTGACGACCTTTGCCGCCGACGAGTCGGTCCTCGACACCTGGTTCCCCGCGCCCGCGCTCGGCGAGAAGCCCGCCGACGCCGAGGCGCCGGCCGAGCTGGTGGCTCTGCAGGGCAGCGACAAGCTGCGCGCCGTCGAGACGACTGTCGCGCTCGTCGAGATCGCGGACCTGTCCGCGCCGCCGGTGACCACCCAGGACGTGTGGCTGCGCCTGCACCTGCTGTCCCACCGGCTGGTCCGGCCGCACGAGGTCAGCCTCGACGGGATCTTCGGCCTGCTCAACAACGTCGTGTGGACCAGCGCCGGACCGTGCGCGGTCGAGGGCTTCGAGGCGACCCGCGCGCGGCTGCGCGGCGCCGGCCACGCAGTCGCGGTCTACGGCGTCGACAAGTTCCCGCGGATGGTCGACTACGTGCTGCCGACCGGCGTCCGGATCGCCGACGCCGACCGGGTCCGGCTGGGCGCGCACCTGGCCGAGGGCACCACGGTGATGCACGAGGGCTTCGTGAACTTCAACGCCGGCACGCTCGGCGCCTCGATGGTCGAGGGCCGGATCAGCGCGGGCGTCGTCGTCGGTGACGGTTCCGACGTGGGCGGCGGCGCGTCGATCATGGGCACGCTGTCGGGCGGCGGCAAGGAGGTCGTCTCGGTCGGCGAGCGCTGCCTGCTGGGCGCCAACGCGGGCATCGGGATCTCGCTCGGCGACGACTGCGTGGTCGAGGCAGGCTGCTACGTCACCGCCGGCACCAAGGTGACCGTCCTCGAGCCCGGCAAGGAGGCGCGGCTGGTCAAGGCCCGCGAGCTCTCCGGCGCGAGCAACGTGCTGTTCCGCCGCAACTCGGTGAACGGCGCGGTCGAGGCGGTTCCGTGGCACGGCGAGGGCATCGCCCTCAACGAGGCGCTTCACGCCAACTGACACACTCGGGAAGTGAAGTCTCGCACCGGCGCGATCGTCGTCGGCCTCGCGGCGATCGCCATCGTCGCGGTGGTCGGCATCGCCGTGCTGCAGTCGGCCGACGAGATCCTCAGCGGCCCCAGCGGCGACTGCGACGTCACGGTCGCCCACCACGAGGTCAAGCTCAGCGGTGAGCAGGCCGAGAACGCGTCACTCATCACCGCGATCGCCATCCGCCGCGGCCTGCCCGCAAGGGCCGCCTCGATCGCCCTGGCCGCCGCCTACCAGGAGTCCGACCTCTACAACATCGACTACGGCGACCGCGACTCCGTCGGGCTGTTCCAGCAACGGCCGTCGCAGGGCTGGGGCACCAAGTCCCAGCTGCTCGACCCGGAGTACGCGACCAACGCCTTCTACGACGCGCTCGAGCGGGTCGACGGCTACGAGAGCATGGAGATCACGGTCGCCGCGCAGACGGTGCAGCGATCCCAGTTCCCCGACGCGTACGCCGACCACGAGGCCGACGCGCGGGCGGTGGCCTCGTCGCTCACCGGCTACTCCCCGGCGACCTTCTCCTGCGACCTCGGCGGCGGGGCCCCGTCGGCGGCCGAGGAGCTGACCGACTCCGGGCTGACCAGCCGCGCGGACGCCGTGCGGAAGGACCTGCTGGAGCGCTTCGGCGACCTCTCGCTCGGCGGGTTCGCGCCGGGTGGCGTGACGACCGGCCACATGGAGGGCTCGGCGCACTACGAGGGCCGCGCGTTCGACATCTTCTTCCGCCCGGTGACCCCGGGCAACAAGGTGCGTGGCTGGGCGGTCGCGCAGTACCTGGTGGCCAACGCGGCGCGGTTGGAGATCCGCACGGTCATCTTCGACGACCGGATCTGGCTCGCCGGCCAGGACGGCTGGCAGGACTACGACCCGCCGGAGACGAGCGGCGCCCAGCAGGTCCTCGAGCACCGCGACCACGTGCACGTCGACGTGTTCGAGTGACCTGCCCTCAGGTGACCCGCCAGGTGATCGGCGCCAGCGGGTCGGGGACGTAGCTGCACCCCGACCCCGTGCGCACGGTGCACGACAGGTGGCGGCCCAGGTCGGGGTGCACCTCGGCGATCCGTGCCAGCGCGTAGCGCAGCGACCGGGTGACCGCCGTTCGCGCCCGCTCGCTCGACCCGCCCGTGCCGCGGATCCGGCCGCCCAGGCCGAGCGCGCCCCGCAGCTCGGCCAGCAGGTAGTCCCGGTCCCGCTCGGCGAGCCGGATCCGCGCCTCGTCGTGGTCCTGCTCCGCCTGGGCCAGGTCCTCCTCGACGTCCGCCAGCCTCCGCCGGTAGGCCTCCCGGGTCTCCTCGTCGATGACCGGCAGCGGGCTCTCGTAGGTGCGCGCGTCGGCGAGGTCGGTGGCGGGGAACTCGCGGCCGGGATCGCCGACGAGCCGGGCCAGGTGGCCGATCCCGCGCAGGGCCGGGAGCACCACCTCGGTCCCCGCGTAGCGGAGGAGCCAGTGCCCCCCGCAGTCGACGAGCTCGGCGACGGAGGTGGTCACCGGGGAAGCGACCGCCCGGTCCCGGTCGAGCCGCTCGCGCACCGACGCCTCCTTCAGCGGCGCGCCGTAGCCGACGTACGCCGCCAGGGCCGCCTGCCACTCCATCCGGGCGGCGTCGGGACGGCCGTCGGCGGCGAGGGCGTCGCCGAGCACCACCCGCGCCCCCGCGGCGTCGTACGGCGCCCCGAGGTCCACCCAGGTGGCCACCGCCGCCGCAGCGGGCCGGACCGCGGCCGCCGGGTCACCGGCCAGCAGGGCCGCCCGGGCCGCCGCGAGCGACGCCTCGGCCGCGAGCAGCTCGCCGGGGTAGCGGTCCCGGACCGCTGCGAGCTCGTCGGCCGCCGCGGCGGCGACCGTCGCGTCGCCGCGCGCCGCCGCGATCTCCGCCTGCGCCGCCAGCAGCGGCACCAGCCGCAGGTCGCCGAACGGCGGTCGTTCCTTCCACGGCACGTCGGTCGGGTGCTCGATCTCGTCGCGGACCATCGCCGCGGCGGTGTCCGGGTCCGACTGGGCGAGCCGCAGCAGCGCAAGCCCGGGCTGCGGCGACCAGGCGTGGCCGTGCGCGGCGACGAACGCCTCCTCCGCGCCCACGAGGTCGCCGCGTCGCAGCCGGATGTTGCCGAGCTCCACGAGCGGCCAGCCGTATTCGCGGCGCATCCAGGGGCGCAGGTCGGCGCACGCGGCGAGCGCCTCCTCCTCGGCCTCCTCGCCCGGCCCAGAGACCCGCAGCAGCTCGGCCCGGTGGACACGGCACCGCCCGTGGGTGGACCCGAGCGCGGGGCCGTGCCGCCAGCGCTCCATGATGTCGGTCCACTCCCGGGCGCGGTCGTGGCGACCGATCCACTGGGCGGCGCAGATCAGCTCGCAGTAGGCGTTGCCGGTCGTCAGCGGGTCGAACACCCCGGCGCCGAGCTCGACCGCGAGCTCGTCGAGCAGGCCCACGCCGCGCTCGAGGTCACCGTCGTGGATCGCCAGGCGGGCCAGGGCCACCCGCCCCAGGGCGCGCGCCGGGTCCACGCCGAACGCGTCGCCGAGCTCGACGGCCTCGCGGGCCGGTCCTGCCGCGGCGGCGGGGTCGCCGGAGAGGAACCGCTCGTAGGCGCCGACGACCGCGAGGAGGGCGTCGGCAGGGCCGCTGGGCTGCCCGGCGACCAGGCGCTGCGCGCGGCCGACCCAGCCGCGGACGGGCGCCATCAGGGCCGTCTCGCAGAGCAGGTTGAGCGCCACGAGGGCGGCCGCGTGCGCCGCGCCCGCGCGATCGCCGGCCGCCAGCCGCACGGCGTACAGGTGCTCCCAGGAGGAGAGCGCGAGCTCGAGCTCGCCGGCGCCGTACGCAGCCGATGCCCGCACCTCGAGCACGTCCGCGTCCTCGGCCACGTCGCACACCGCGTCGAGAGCGGCGCGGAAGTCGCCCCGGTCCAGCGCCGCCCGGGCCCGGGCCGACGGCCCGCCCCCCGGGCCCTGGGTCGTCACTGTCGCATTGTGACACCAGTTGTCACGCCTCTCAGGTGAACCACCGACACCCGAGAGGACACCACCATGCACGTCACCACACGGGACATCCCGATCAAGATGAACGCGATGGGCGCCACCGCCCGCCACCTTCCCGGCTTCGGCTCGGCGACAGGGACGCTCGCCGCGGAGCACCTCACGCTCGCGGCCGGCGTCGACATCGCGCCGCTGCTCGCCGGGCTCGACGACGGCCTCTGCTTCGCGCCGCACTGGGGCTACCTGCTCGCCGGACGCGTGGTGGTCACCTATGCGGACGAGGGCCCGGAGGAGGTCGTCGCCGGCGAGCTCTTCCACTGGCCGGCCGGCCACACGGTCCGCGTCGTCGAGGACGCCGAGATCGTCATGTTCAGCCCGGCAGCCGAGCACCTCGCGGTGATGAACCACATGCTCGGGGTGCTGGCCGAGGTGCGGGCCTGAGCCGCATCTCACGCGGTCGCTGGAAAAAGATTCCCCGGTTCGAGAACCGAACGGCGGGGGGCCGCATCACACCAGGCATCCACGGCGAACAAGCCGTCTCCCCCTCCAGGTAAGGAATCCCGATCATGAACCGCATCACCCGCCTCACCGCCGGCGTCCTCTCCGCCGGTGCCGCCGTCGCCGGCTTCGCCCTCGCCACCGGCGCCCCCGCCCAGGCCCTGGCCAAGTCGCCCTCCACCGTCACGATCCAGGCCGAGGGCGTGGACCTCTCCGGCGACGTCACCAGCACCAACCAGGGCTGCCTGGTCGACCGCACCGTGATCGTCTACAAGCAGGTGGGCACGCGGGGCGGCGGCGACGACGTCCGGTTCGCCAGCGACACCACCGAGGACGACGGCAGCTGGAACACCGGCAACACCGGCACCGAGGGCTTCTTCTACGCCAAGGTCAAGGCCAACCTGACCTGCGGTCGCGACTTCAGCCCCACGATCCACGCCGTGCGCAACTGACCCACCTCTCGAACCACGGCTGACCCGCCACCCTGGCGACCAGCCCCGGGACCCGGCATCCTGACGGTGCCGGGTCTCGGGCCGCTCTCCCTGGAAGGACCCTGATGCCCCACCTCCGCCCCACCCTCCTGTCCGTCCTCGCCGTGGTCGCCCTCGGTGGCGCGCTCACCGCCTGCGGCGGGCCCGACGAGATGAAGCTCGGCGAGGAGGCCGACATCAGCTTCTACCCCACCGACGGCGGCACCACCGCCGAGGGCAAGGGCACCGTGACGATCACCGACGTCCGCGAGGGCTCCGCCGACGAGATGAAGGCCGGCGGCTTCGACCTCGACCCCGACCAGGAGTCGGCGGCGATCTACTACGTCGACGTCACCTTCGCGAACACCGGTGACAGCGAGGTCACCCTCCGCTCCCCCGACGGCGAGGACAGCGACGAGAACCTGATCTCCGCGCTCGCGGTGATCGACCTCGGCGGGCCGGCGTACGAGCCGTGCCCCGGCGTGCCCGAGAAGCTGGCGGCCGGCGAGTCGGTCGACGGCTGCGCGATCGTCCTCGTCCCTGCCGGCTCCGACCTCGCCCGGATCTCCTACTTCCCGGGCGGAACCGACGACTTCCTGTACTGGGAGACCGGTCTGTAGATGCTCCAACCCGAGAGGACACGCCCATGAACACCGTCACCCGCGCCGCCGCCGGCCTCCTGTCGACCGGCGCCGCGCTCGCCTGCCTCGCAGCCACGTCGCCCGCCTGGGCACTGACCGCCACCACCGTCACGATCCACGCCGACGGCACCGACCTCTCCGGTCACGTGGCGAGCAGCGACCCCGCCTGCGTCGAGGGCCGCAAGGTCCTCCTCATCAAGCAGGTCGGCGCCCGCGGCGGTGGGAACGACCAGCGCATCGCGAGCGACCTGGCGGACAGCGCCGGCAACTGGGACACCGGGAACACCGGGATCGAAGGCAAGTTCTACGCGAAGGTCCGCGCGACCGACACCTGCGGCCGCGACACCAGCCGGACCGTCCGGGCGGTCCGCAACCCCTGACGGGTCCGCTCAGGCCGGGGCGGCGAGCCGCTGGGCCGCGGCGTCGACCCGCTCGTCCGTGGCGGTGAACGCCACCCGCACGTGGCGCTCGCCGGCCCGGCCGTAGAACGCGCCCGGCGCGACCAGGATGCCGTCCTCGGCGAGCGCGGCGACGGTCTCCCAGCACTCCTCGCCGCGCGTCGCCCACAGGTAGAGCGACGCCTCGGAGTGCTCGATGGTGAACCCGGCGCTCTCGAGGGCGGCCTTCAGCTTCGCCCGTCGCGAGGCGTACCGCGCGTGCTGCTCGGCCACGTGGGCGTCGTCGTCGAGAGCGGCGGCCATGGCGACCTGCTGCGGGCCGGGCATCTGCAGACCGAGGTTCTTGCGCACCGCGAGCAGCTCGGCGACCACGGCGGGGTCGCCGGCGACGAAGGCGCAGCGGTAGCCGGCGAGGTTGGAGCGCTTGGAGAGCGAGTGGACCGCGAGCAGCCCCTCGTGGCTGCCCCCGCAGATCTCGGGGTGCAGGACCGAGACCGCCTCGCCCTCCCAGACGCACTCGATGTAGCACTCGTCGCTGACCAGCAGCACGCCGCGCTCACGGCACCAGTCGACGACCTTCTTCAGGTGCGCCGGCGGCAGCACCCGGCCGGTGGGGTTCGAGGGGCTGTTGATCCACAGGACCCGCGGGGTCTGGGGTCCCAGCGCGGTCAGCGAGTCGGCCGCGATCGCTCGTGCGCCGGCGAGGGCCGCCCCCACCTCGTAGGTCGGGTAGGCGAGCTGCGGGTAGACGACGAGGTCGCCCGCGCCCACGCCCAGGTGCACGGCGAGGGAGGCGATCAGCTCCTTGGACCCGATCACCGGGAGGACCTGGCCGATGTCCAGACCGGTCACGCCGTGCCGGCGCGCCAGCCAGTCCACCGCCGCCTGCCGGGTCGCCGGCAGGCCGACGGTCAGCGGGTAGCCCGGCGAGTCGGCGGCCGACCGCAGCGCCTCCTGCACGACCGCGGGCGTCGGGTCGACCGGCGTGCCGACCGACAGGTCGACGATGCCGTCGGCGTGCGCGCGCGCCGTGGCGGCGTACGCCGTCAGCTTGTCCCAGGGGAAGTCCGGGAGGCGTGACGAGACGCTCAGGATCAGTGGTCCTGGTTCTGCGGCGGGAGCGCCGCGACGAACTCGTGGTCCTTGTCGATCTCGCCCATCTTGGCGGCGCCGCCCGGCGAGCCGAGGTCGTCGAAGAAGTGGACGTTGGCGTCGTAGTAAGCCTTCCACTCCTCCGGGACGTCGTCCTCGTAGAAGATCGCCTCGACCGGGCAGACCGGCTCACAGGCGCCGCAGTCGACGCACTCGTCGGGGTGGATGTAGAGCATCCGCTTGCCCTCGTAGATGCAGTCCACGGGGCACTCGTCGACGCAGGCGCGGTCCTTGAGGTCGACACAGGGCTGCGAGATGACGTAGGTCATGCGCGGAATACTAGTGTCCGGTCGATGAGTGACGCGCAGGACCCTCGGCATCCGGGACAACACGTTCTAGTGAGCGGTCTCGGCCCTCACGTCCTCGGCCAGCGCGTGGTGGTCCGGCGCGTGCTCCGCGGGGAGACCGGACCGAGCGGCGGACCGGCGATGACCGACCTCCTCGGCGTCTGCGTGGCCTGGGGCGACGGGGTCTGCGTCGTGCAGCCGGAGGCGGGCGCTGCGGTGACGATCCCCCTCGCCGACATCGTGTCCGGCAAGCCGGTCCCGCCGCGGCCGTCGGTGCGCCGCCGGGTCTCGGTCCGCGACGCCGAGCTGCACACGGCGTCGCTGTGGCCCTCCGTGCGGACGACGGCCCTCGGCGAGTGGGTGCTCCGCACCGACGTGGCACCGGTCGGTCGGATGCGCCGGCGCGCCAACTCCTGCCTGGCGATGGGCGACCCCGGCCTCCCCTTCCCCGAGGCCGCCGCCGCGGTGCGTGCCTTCTACGAGCAGCGGGAGCGCGCGGCGTACGCCCAGGTCGAGCTCGGCTCGGCCGAGGAGGACGCGTTCGCGGCCGAGGGGTGGCAGGTCGACCCCACCGGTGACGCCGAGCTGCGGCTGGCCTCGCTCACCCAGGTGCGGCGCCGCCTGCGTGCCGTGGCGGGCATGGCCGACCTGGCGGAGACCGGGACGCGGGCGTCGGTGACGATCGGGGACGGCTCGGCCGTGTGGGCCCGCGGCGAGGCCGCGATCGACGGCGACTGGCTCGGCGTGCACGGGTTCGAGGTGGACCCCGCCCACCGCCGCCAGGGCCTGGCGACCGCGGTGATGGCCGAGCTGCTCGAGTGGGGCGCGGAGCACGGCGCGACGACGGTCTGGCTGCACGTCGAGACCGCCAACGAGCCCGGTCTGGCCTTCTACGACCGGCTGGGGCTCCAGGCCCACCACACCTGCCGGTACCTGACGTCCGTGCGATGAGCCGCTAGCGGCGCTCGGCCGCTGCCCGGCACTTCGTCACCTGGCCTCGAGGTCGAGGAACAGGAAGCAGAGGAAAGAGCGACCGTCGGCGGTGGGCAGCAGCTCCGACGGGGTGTCGGCCGCGGGCGGCGGCTCGGTGACCGACCTGATGCCGAAGCCGGCGTCGATGAACGCGTTGACGACGTCCTGGAGGGGCCGGTGCCAGTAGGTCATCCAGACAGTGCCCTCGCCGAAGTCGTAGTCCTCGGAGTACCGGGTGAGCGCGAAGTAGTCGGCGTCGGGGTAGACGATCGCGTAGACCGTGGGATGGATGATCGCGACGACCAGCCGACCGCCTGGCCCGAGCACCCGCCGCAGCTCGGCCAATGCCGAGGACCAGTCCTCGACGTAGTGCAGGGACAGCGAGGCGACGACCATGTCGAACGCGTCGTCGGGATAGGGCAGGGGCGCACCGAGGTCCGCCACCGTCACGTCAGCGTCCTCGCCCAGCCGCCGGCCGGCAAGCTCCACCATGGCGGGGCTCAGGTCGAACCCGGCGACGGTCGCGCCCCGGGCGCGAAGCGCTTCCATCAGCGGGCCGGACCCGCATCCGGCGTCGAGGATCCTCAGGCTGGCGACGTCGCCGGCGAGACGCAGCATCTCGGGACGTGCGTAGTAGGCGTTGAAGAGGTTGTTCTCGTTGCTGGTCGAGTACGCCGCCGCGAAGCTGTCGTAGTCGGCGGTGGCGGATGTGCTCTCCGAGTCGGGCATAGCAGGTTTCTACCCGGTCCCGCCGGCTACCTCGCGAGCTCGAACAGCGTGTCCCCGGCGACCCGGTAGGTCTTCCACTCGCTCAGCGGCTTCCCGCCGAGGGCTTCGTAGAACCGGATGGCAGGCGCGTTCCAGTCGAGCACGGCCCACTCCAGCCGGGCGAAGCCGTGCGCGACGGCGACCCGCGCCAGGGCCTGGAACAGCGCCCGGCCGAGGCCGGCCCCGCGGTGCTCGGGCTCGACGTAGAGGTCCTCGAGGTACATCCCGGGGAACCCGGTCCAGGTCGAGTAGGTCCGGTACCACACGGCCATGCCGACCACGCGCCCGTCGACCTCGGCGACGAGCGCCGAGGCGACCGGGTCGTCGCCGAACAGGGCCTCGTCGATCAGCGCGGTGGTGTTCTCGACCGCGGCGAGGTCGCGCTCGTACTCCGCGAGGTCGCGGATGAGGCGGAGGATGTCGTCGCTGTCCTCCGGAACGGCCCCTCTGATCCGTTCCGGCAGCAGTACGGCGGTCATCCCTTGGTCAGGAACGCGAGGAGGTCCTGGCGGGTGAGGACGCCGACCGGCTTCCCGTCCTCCTGCACCAGCACGGCGTCCGCCGACTCGAGCATCGCGACCGCGTCCCGCGCGTCCTCGGTCGAGCCGATCGTCGGCAGCGGCGGCGACATGTGCTTCTCGACGGCGTCGGTGAGCCGGGCCTTGCCGGCGTAGAGCGCGTCGAGGAGCGCACGGTCGGACACCGACCCGGCGACCTCGGCGGCGACGATCGGCGGCTCGGCGCGCACGACCGGCATCTGCGAGACGCCGTACTCCTGCAGGATCGCGACCGCCTCGGCGATCGTCTCGCCGGGGTGGGTGTGCACCAGGTCCGGCAGCGCGCCGGTCTTGCCGCGCAGCACCTCGCCGACGGTCCGCGTCGCGGGGTCGTGCCCGGTGCTGAAGCCGTACTGCGCGAGCCAGTCGTCGTTGAAGACCTTGGTGAGGTAGCCGCGGCCCGAGTCGGGCAGCAGCACGACGATCACCGCGTCCTTGCCCTCGGGGGTGCCGTCGAGCTCGTGGGCCAGCTGCACCGCCGCGAACGCCGCCATGCCGGACGAGCCGCCGACGAGCATCGCCTCCTCACGGGCGAGTCGCCGCGTGAACGCGAAGGAGTCGGCGTCGGAGACCTCGATGATCCGGTCCGCGACGTCGCGGTCGTAGGTGTCGGGCCAGAAGTCCTCGCCCACGCCCTCCACGAGGTAGGGCCGGCCGGTGCCGCCCGAGTAGACCGATCCCGCCGGGTCGGCCCCGATGACCTGGACCTTCGGGTTCTGCTCCTTGAGGTAGCGCCCGATGCCGGAGATCGTGCCGCCGGTGCCGACACCCGCGACGAAGTGGGTGATCCGGCCGTCGGTCTGCCGCCAGATCTCGGGGCCCGTCTCCTCGTAGTGCGACCGCGGGTTGTTGGGGTTGGAGTACTGGTCCGGCTTCCAGGCACCCGGCTCGGAGGCGAGCCGGTCGGAGACGTTGTAGTAGGAGTCGGGGTGCTCCGGCGGCACGGCCGTCGGGCAGACGACGACCTCGGCGCCGTAGGCCTTCAGCACGTTGCGCTTGTCCTCGCTGACCTTGTCCGGGCAGACGAAGATGCACTTGTACCCCCTCTCCTGCGCGACCATGGCCAGCCCGACGCCGGTGTTGCCCGACGTCGGCTCCACGATCGTCCCGCCGGGCTTCAGCTCCCCCGACGCCTCTGCGGCATCGATCATCCGGGTCGCGATCCGGTCCTTCACGGACCCGCCCGGGTTGAGGTACTCCACCTTGGCGAGCACGAGCGGATGGCCCTCCCCGGCCGCCCCGTCGAGGGTGCGACGCAGCCGCACCAACGGGGTGTCCCCGATCAGCTCAAGTAATGACTCGACATACTCCACGACCCCACCCTATTGCCGAACCGTAAAGTGGCGTCGTGAGCAAAGCCGCCGCCGCTCGGAAGCTGGCCTCCGCCGCCCTCTACGGCGGCGGTGGGCTGACGGTGGCCGGCGCCGGTCTCTACGGCGTGCTCGTCGGCGAGGCCAAGCTCGCGCGCAAGACGATCGGGCCGGTGCGCGACGACCCGCCGCCGGACGCGACGGGGTGGTACGGCCGCGGCCGACCGGGCCCGGCGATCCGGATCGCGCTGCTCGGCGACTCCAGCGCCGCCGGCTACGGCGTCGAGCGGGTCGAGGAGACCCCCGGTGCCCTGGTCGCGAGCGCGATCGCGGAGTACGCCGACCGGCGGGTCTACCTGCGCGAGTTCTGCGTCGTGGGGGCGAAGTCCTCCGACCTGGCCAGCCAGGTCGACCGGGCGCTGCCGATCGAGCCGGAGCTCGTCATCGTCCTCATCGGCGGCAACGACGTCACCCACACCGTGATGCCGTCGCAGTCCGTGCGCCACCTCGCCGAGGGCGTCCGCCGGCTCAGGTCGGCCGGCGCAGCGGTGGTCGTGGGCACCTGCCCCGACCTCGGCACCGTCCAGCCGATCGCGCCGCCGCTCAAGCAGGTCGCCCGGGCATGGTCGCGCCGGCTCGCGGCCGCGCAGACCATCGCGGTGATCGAGGAGGGCGGCCGGACCGTGTCGCTGGGCTCGGTCCTCGGCCCGGAGTTCGCCGCCGCGCCCGCGATCCTCTTCGGCCCCGACCAGTTCCACCCCTCCGCCGAGGGCTACCAGGCCCTGGCCAACGTCCTCATCCCCTCCGCGCTCGCCGCGCTGGGCCAGGTGCCGGACGAGGAGGTCGTGCTCGAGGCCTACCGCGGCGAGGGCGTGCTCCCGATCACCCGGGCCGCCGTACGGGCCGTCAACGAGCCCGGCACCGAGCTCGACGGCACCGAGGTGGCCGGCCGGCGTGCCGGCGTGCGCGGCCTCTGGGTCGAGATGCGTCACCGCCGCGGCCGCCAGCAGGTCGAGGGCGAGGCGCCCGAGGCCGCCGAGGCCCCGGAGCCGGCCTGAGGAACGACGAAGGCCCCGGATCGCTCCGGGGCCCTCGTGGTGCTGTTGATCAATCCTGTTGCAGGATGGCCAGGATCCGGAGCAGGTTGGTGTAGATCCAGACCAGGCTGACGAGCAGCGCGAACGACGCGCGCCACGACTCCCGGGCCGGCAGGCCGTTGCGGATGCCCTGCTCGACGAAGTCGAAGTCGAGGATCAGCATGAACACGCCGAGCACCAGGCCGGCGACCGAGAACAGCAGCCCCATCGCCCCGAAGTCGAACAGCCCGAGCTGGCTGCCGAACAGGCCGAGCACGATCTCGAGCAGGCTCAGCGCGACCATGCCGAACATGGCGGCGATGACGAAGGTGCGGAACTTCTGCCCGACCTTGATGTCGAAGAACTTGTACGCCGCCAGCGTGCCCGCGAACGCGGCGAAGGTGCCCACGACCGCCTGGACGACGATGCCGCCGTAGCCGCTGTCGACGCCGAACGCCGCGTCGTAGAACTTGCTCAGCGCGCCGAGCGCGACGCCCTCGGCGACCGCGAAGAGCATCACCAGCGCCGGGTTCACGACCCGCTTGAAGGAGTTGACGAGCGAGAGGATGAACGCCGCGCCGGAGCCGACGAGCATCGCACCGGTCAGCGCGGGGATCGCCGCGGCCGGGTCGGTGGCGACGTCCGGCGTCAGGAACCACGTCAGCGCGGCCGTCACGATGGTGATGCCGAGCGTGATCGCGGTGGACTGCACGACGGTGTCGATCGTCATCCGGCCGGTGCCGGCAGCAGTCGTCGTCGGGTCGCCGTAGCCCGCGGGCGCGGGGGCGTAGCCGGTGTACTGCTGCTGCGGGGCGCCGTAGCCCTGGTAGGCGGCACCGTTGCCCGGATAGGTCCGGTTGCCGTAGGAATTCGCGCGGTTGAACTCCTCCGACCGGCGGAACACGGGGTTGTTGCTCTGCATGGTCTCCTCCGAGGCCTTGACGGCGGCCGCTCTGGCAGCCCGTCGGTGCATCCATCCTAGAGATGCGCCTGGTTGGTTCAACGCTCCGACGACCGCGAGCGTTCCCGGGAGGGCGACCTCGTCAGCGCGCGGTGACCTCCACGGTCACCGGATCGGTGCGCCCGGCGGCCGGACGCACCCACAGCAGGTGGTCGGGGCGGCGTACGGCGGTGCCGCCGGCCACCCGGACCTTGAACCCGTCCGGGTAGTGCAGCGGGCTCACGAACACCACGGTCGGCTCGGCGATCGACGGGTCCGGCCGGTAGCGGTAGCGGAAGGCGCCCGTGTCGGTGTCGAACGACATCTGCAGCGGCGTGCCGGCGGTCGCCTGCGCGTAGGTGCGCACCAGCGCCCGCACCTTCGCCTCCTTGACCGACGACAGGTCGGCGTCGTCCTCGAAGAGGCCCTGGGAGGTGTCGGCGGTCGTCGGGTCGTCCCAGCGCTTGTAGGCCCAGTGCAGCCAGCCCATCAGGTTCTCGTCGGCGACCGCCGCGTCGATGGTGATCGCGCGCACGTTGTCGGTCGCGCCCCACTCCGACATCAGCGGGGCGGCGTGCATCCGCCGGGCCTGGTCGAGCGCGTTGGCGGTCCGCTCCCGGCTGAACTTCCAGCAGTTCTCGACGTTGCCGAGCGGCAGGCCCTGCGACTCGAGGAACACGTCGAAGCAGTAGTTGTGCCACGACAGGCCGAGCTGGTCCTCCCCCGCCATCGGACCGAGGAACGTCGGCACCTGCCGGCCCGCGGCCAGCTGCTGGGGCTCCCACCAGACGATGTTGTCGGGGTCGACGCCGCGGACGGCCCGGGTGGCCTGCTCCATCGCGGGCTGGAGCTCGTTGCGGTAGGACGCCGCGCAGCCGTCAGTCAGGCACAGGGGCCACTCGAGGCCCATCCACGGCTCGTTCATCAGGTCGTAGCCCATGAGGTAGGGCTGGTCGCGCCACCAGCCGGCCGCCACCCGCCACGCCTCGGCCCAGCCATCGCGGAGGTGGTCCTGGTCCGCCCAGAACCGGTCGAAGACGGTCGAGAGCTCGGGGGTCCAGTAGCCGAGCGGGAAGGGCGCCGGCACCGGCGGCAGGAGGTTGTACGGCGCCGGCCGCTTCGCGGCCCAATCGGGGACGCCCTCGCCGCCGTAGGTCTCGTGCCACTCGTCCTGGTGCATGTCGAGCTGCATCCAGATCCCGCGATCGCCCAGGAGGTCCATCGTGCGCTGCCAGCGGGCGCGGTAGGCGGGGTCGCCGACGCCGGCCTGGTCGGGGGTGATGCCGGCCCAGAGCGTGCCGAGCCGGACCCCGTTGAACCCGTGGTCGTGCAGCCAGTCCGCGTCGGCCGCGGTGAAGCCGGCCGGCGTGTCCGGGGGCGCGTACGGCGCGCGCTTCCACACCAGGTTGACGCCGTGGACGATCACCACCCGGCCGTACTGGTCGACCAGCCAGCGACCGTCCCGGCGCAGCTGCGGCACCCCCGGGTCGCTGCCGCCGCCGTCGGCGCGGGCGGGGACCACGCCGACGAGCAGCAGGACCGCGGCGAGCAGGGACACCCATCCGATGGAACGTGTTCTAGGCCACACGCCCCTCCAACGAAGCACCCGGGCCGAGGTCCCGAGGTGGGATCAGCCGCGGCGGCGCAGCCGGACGACGGTGTCGCGGACGCGCACCGGGCCGTCCTCGGTCGCCTGCTCCCGGCCCGGCGCGTCGGCGACCTCGACCTCCCACGGCCCGTCCTCGCGGTCGGCGTCGAGGGCCGCGAGCAGCTGCTCGGGCGGGAACAGCAGTCCCGGGCCGTGCGGGCGCCGGGCGCCGGAGTCGACGTCGTCGGGATGGTGCGCGACGACGAGCAGACGTCCGCCGGGGGCGACGGCCGAGGCGATCCGGCCGTAGACCGCGTCGAAGTCCTCCCGCGGCACGTGCAGGAAGTGGGCACTGACCAGGTCGTAGCCCGGCCGCCCGTGCGGCGGCCGCGGGGCGTGCCGCTCGAGCACGTCGTAGAAGCCCACGTCGACGCGGTCGTCGACGCCCTTCTCGATCGCGTGGGCGGCGGTGCGCTGCAGCGCGACCTCGGAGACGTCGACGCCGGTGACCTCCCAGCCCTGCTCGGCCAGCCAGATCGCGTCCGCACCCTCGCCGCAGCCCACGTCCAGCGCCGTGCCGGGGGTCAGACCGGCGGTCTGCTCGACCAGCCGCTGGTTGGGCCGGCCGCTCCACACCCGGTCGCTGCCGCCGTACCGCTCGTCCCAGAAGGCGGCGGTCAGTGCCTGGCGCATCTCGGCGAGCGTGGTGGGGTGGTCGTGGTCGCGGTGCTGCCGGTGGCTCATGCCGCAACTGTGCCTGCTGGCCGGCCGCGGCGACATATCCTCCTGGCAGCAGGAGGGGGATCGGGTGCGGCGACCAGCGACCACGAGCGCACGGCGGCGGACCGCAGCCGTCGCGGTCGCCTGCGGCCTGCTGGCTGCCGGGTGCTCGACCGCCGGCGGCCAGGACCACGCACCCGATGCCGCGCCGGCACCCACGACCAGCGAGGCGCCGCTGATCCCCGCCCCGACGCGGCTGCCGAAGGTCGACGTCGCGGACGTGCTGCCGAAGGAGATGAGCGACCTCGCGGCGCAGGCGGAGCGGATCGCGGGCCGGCTCCCGCCGCAGACGCGCCCGGCCGCGGTCGACGTGGCCGCCGGCACCACCCGGTGGCAGGTCGGGGCGACGTACCGCGGGGTCTTCGGCGACCCGGACATCGTGGCCGACCACGGCACCTGGTTCGCCTACGGCACCAACACCGCGGGCAACGCCCTGCCGACCCTCTCCTCGCGGGACCTGGTCCGCTGGGTGCCGGTCGGCAACGCGCTCCCCCACGTCGGCGACTGGGTCGCCCGGCGCACGGGCGGGCACGGCCTCTGGGCGCCGAGCGTCGCGCGGATCGCGGGCGGCTGGACCGCGGCGTACGCCGCCCCCGAGAGCACCATCGAGGGGGCGCGCCACAACTGCATCGGGCTCGCGCGGGCGCGGTCGCCCCGCGGGCCGTTCGCCCCCGTGGGCGGCCCGATCTGCTACGACTCCTCCCGGCTGGGCGTCATCGACCCCGACCTCTACGTCGACGACCGCGGCACCGGGTGGCTGCTGTGGAAGTTCTCCGGCATCGCGGGGCAGCGTCCGGCCGGCATCTTCGTGCGCCGGCTCGACAGCGACGGGACCGCGTTCGCAGAGGGCTCGGAGACCCACGAGATCCTCCGCCGGGCGCTGGCCTGGGAGGGACGCACGATCGAGAACCCGAGCATGGTCGAGTTCCGCGGGGTGACCTACCTGTTCTACTCGGGGAACTCCTGGCGGACCCCGGGCTACGGCACGGGCTACGCGATCTGCGCGGGTCCGAGCGGCCCCTGTGCCCGGCCGGGTGACGGCGCTCCGCTCCTCACCACCGCCTCGACCGGCAACATCGGCCCGGGCGGGGCCTCCGGGTTCGTCCGCGGCGACAGCCTCCAGCTGATCTACCACGCCTGGGAGCCCGGCCGGGTGGGTCAGCTGCGGCGGATCCACGTCGCCGGGCTGTGGCAGCGGCCCGACGGCACGCTGCAGGTCGTCGACCCGGGCTGACCGGTGCCCCCGCTGGGACTCGAACCCAGACTGTGCCGTGTTTAAGACGGCTTCCTCTAGCCGATTGGGATACGGGGGCCTGACGTTGCCTAGAGATACGTCTGGCGAGGATAGATCGCGTGCGCGCCGGCGACCCGGTCGAGGAACAGGAACCCCTGGCAGTGGTCGATCTCGTGCTGGAGCGCGCGGGCCTCGAACGCGTCGGTCGCGACCGTGAGCTCCTCCCCCGTGCCCGGCAGCTGCCCGCGGACCACGAGGCGGGACCCGCGCTTCACGTCGCCGGTGAAGTCCGGGACGCTCATGCAGCCCTCGCGCGCCTTCTCGTTGCGGCTCGCCGAGACGACCTCGGCGTTGCAGAGGACGAAGGTGCCGTGGTGGCTGCGGGCCTTGGGGTGGCCGGTGACGTCGACGCAGAAGACCTGCGCTGCGACCCCGACCTGCTGGGCCGCCAGCCCGACGCACCCCGGGCTGACCCGCATGGTCGTCACCAGGTCGGCCGCGAGCTGCACCGTCGCGGGGTCCGCGGGATCCACCCGCTCGCCTGCGGTGGAGAGGACCGGTGCCGGCGCCCGGACCACCTCGAGCACCGTGCCCTCGACGCCGAGCTCGTCCTCGGTCCAGGCCGCCAGGCGCGCGCTGTCCTCGGCGGACGGTTCTGCGATGGTCACAGGTCGTCGGCCTCGGCCGGGCGGAGGGTCGCACCGACGCCGACCCGCTCGGCGGCGGCCTTGATCGCCGCCTCGATCCCGCTGGGGTCGGTGCCGGCGGGGAGGTCGAGCTCGGCGACGAGCAGGTAGAGGTCACCCGCGAGGCGCGTCGTCAGGTCGGTGATGTTGCCGCCGACCGCCGCCACCTCACCGACGATCGACGAGACGATGCCGGGGCGGTCGCCACCGTGCACCGTCAGCACCCAGGACGTGGCCGGCGCGGCGTGGGTGGGCTCGTCGGTGACGGGACGGACCGCGACGTCGAGGTCGCCGCCCTCGGTCAGGGGCGCGAGCGCCGCCTCGATCGCGGCCGTGTCGGCCGGACCGGCGCACAGCAGCATCATCGCGAAGTGCCCGCGCAGCAGCGTCATCGTGGAGTCCTCGATGTTGAGACCGAGGTCGGCGAGGGCCGCGGTGGTCGCCGCGATGATGCCGGGCCGGTCGTGGCCGAGGACGGTGACGGCGTGCAGGTTGCTCACGGGACCATCCTCGCAGGACGGCGGCACCGCGTGGTCAGTCGACGTGGACGTCAAGCGACACGGTGCCGCTGTTGTCGCCGTAGGCGCCGGGCGCGCCCGCGAAGGAGAAGCCGTCGGCGAACCCGAGGTAGAGACGCTGCGCGCCGTCGGGCACGGTGACCTCCTGCTGGTCACCGTTCGGGGCGAGGCCGTCGCCGACGAAGAACGGCTGCCCCAGGGCGGGGTGCTGCCGGGCCTCGGAGTCCGCGTCGGTCAGGTCGACGACGTCGGTGCGGACCGGCGGGTCGCTCCCGACGAACACGCCGACGAGGAACAGGGTGCGCTCGTCGTGCTGCACGCCCGCGATGCCGTTGACGGCGTCGAGGGCAGTCGACCCGAACGACACGTTGCCTCCGTCCACGTCCTCCGGCTCGCACCCGCCACACGCGGCGAGCTTGCCGTCGACGTTCTCGAACGAGACCGTGCCCGCCCCGTCGACGTCGACCCGGATCGGCTCCGTCCCGGGATCGCCGAGCTCCACCTCGTCGGTCCCGGCGAGGTAGACGTCGGACGTGGCGGGCACCCGGACCTGCTCCGTGTGGCCACCGGTCAGCAGGAACACCGCCGCCACGACGCCTGCCCCGACGGCCACCGCACCCGCCCCGAGCCCCGCCTTGAGGGCAAGACCTCCCTTGCCGGCCCCGGCGGCCCCGTGCCCGGCCCCGTGGCTCGCCGCCGAGCTCGCCCCGGTCGACGCGCCGTGGCCGGTGGTCGGCGCCGCCGCGGAGGACGCGCCGTGCGCGCCCGCAGGGCCGGACGACGCCCCGGTCGACGCGCCGTGCCCGAGTGCCGGCCCGGCCGGGGCCGAGGGCACGCCGGCCACCCCCGCCGGCGCCGAGGCAGCGCCCGGCACTGCCGCGGCCGCGGCGCCGTGGCCCGCGGCGGCGGACGTCGCGCCAGGGGTGCCCGCGGCGAGCCCGCCCAGCCCGCCGGCAGCCGGCGCGGCCGCGGCGGGAGCGGCGCCGAGCGCGGCTCCCGCGCCGGCGCCCCCGCCGACCACGAGCCCGGAGAGCGAGGCACGGATCCTCCAGTCCGGCCCGCCCCGCTCCTCGCCGAGCGCGGCGAGGGCGGCTGCCAGGTCGGCGGCGGAGGGACGCGACGCCGGGTCGACCGCCAGCGCGGGCGCGAGCACGGCCCCGGCTCCGGGCTCCAGGCCGTCGGTGCTCGGCGGGAGGGTCGGCGCTCCGCGCAGGAGGTGCGCCGCCACCGCGGCGGCGGAGTAGACGTCGCTCGCGGCCGTCAGGGTCTGCCCGGTGAGCCGCTCCGGGGCGGCGTACGCCTGCGCGGCAGGAGCACCGAACGCCCCCGTCAGCCCCACGTCGACCAGGTGGGCGGCACCCGCGGCGTCGACCACGACGCCGCTGGGGTCCAGGGAGCCGGTGACGACGCCCGCGGCGTGCGCATGGACGAGCGCGTCGAGGACCGCGAGGACCACGCCGAGTGCCTGCTCCTCGGTGGGACGGACCGCGGCGAGCAGCTCCGCGAGCGCCGGGCCGTCCACGCGGTCCTGGACCACGTAGGCGCGACCGTCGGCGAGCAGGAGCTCCCGCACCCGCGCGATGCCCGGATGGTCGAGCCCGGCCAGCCGGGCGACGTACGCCGCCCAGCGGTCCGCCGCGGCGTGGTCCGCGACCTCGACCCGCCGGAGCACGACAGCGGCGCCCGTCGCGGGATCGACCGCGGCCAGCGCGTCGGCGCCACCCACGGTCGTCGGACCGAGCACCTCGAAGCGCCCGACGGACCGGGACTCCATGGCGGCAACCTAGACCCGGACCGGGCCCCGGCGCCCCCGATCGGGCGAACTCGTCGTCGGCTCAGCCCTCGACCAGCGACCACGCGATCCCGTCGAGGATGTCGGTCTCGGCGACCGTCATCCGCTCCAGGTGCGTGCGGCGCAGCACCCGGTCGAGGACCAGGGCGCCGGCGTCGATCACGTCGGCCCGGCCGGGGTGCACGTAGCCGAGCGCCCTGCGCTCGGCGACGGTCATCGCGACCAGCTGCGCCGCCACCCGGTGGACGTCGGCGACGGCGAGCTCCTGGCGGTCGATGCGTGCCCGGTCGTAGGCGTCCAGGCCGAGGACGCCGGCGGCGACGGTGGTCACGGTGCCGGCGATGCCGACGACGGACGCCGCCATCCCGGGGTCGACCGGGCAGGCGTCGAGCGCGGCGTCGATGTCGGCGACGACGGCCGCGACCTCGTCGGGCAGGGGCGGGTCGTGGGCGATGCGTCGCTCGTGCAGGCGGACCGAGCCGATGTCCATCGACCACGCAGAGCGCGGGCCGCTCGTGGGGCTGCCGAGGATCAGCTCGGTGGACCCGCCGCCGATGTCGACCACGAGCACCGGGTCCGCCAGGTCCGGCGCGAGGAAGCGGACCGCCCCGGCGAAGGCGAGCCGGGCCTCCTCCTCGCCCGACAGCACCTCCGGCTCGACCCCGAGCCGCTCGCGCACCCCGGCCGCGAAGTCCGCGGCGTTGGCGCTGTCGCGCGTGGCCGAGGTGGCACAGAAGCGGATCCGCTCGACCCCGGCCTGCCGGATGATCGCGGCATAGTCGTCGATCGCCGCGAACGCGCGCTCGAGCGCCTCCGGCGCGAGCCGGCCGGTCTGGTCGACCCCCTGGCCGAGCCGCACCATCCGGCTCTCCCGGACCACCCCCGCCTCGTCGGCCGGGTCGCCGACCAGCAGCTTGATCGTGTTGGTGCCGCAGTCGATCGCGGCGACGGGGTCTCGATGCACGCTCGCTCGTTCCTCGCGCGCGCTACTCGACCACCGAGGGGGCCTGGACGCAGGGGCCCGAGGCCCACCACGCGCCGAGTGCTGCGAGCACCTCGTCGCCGAGCGGGTTGACCCCGGGGCCGGCGGCCAGCGCGTGGGCAGCGAGGACGTGCAGGCACTTCACCCGGTCCGGCATGCCACCCGCGGAGATGCCCTCGATCTCGGGGACGTCCTGGCCGACGGCCTCGCCGACCGCCGCGCGATCGGCGAGGTAGGACTCGTGCGCCGCCCGGTAGGCAGCCGCGAGCTCCTCGTCGGCGCCGAGCCGGTCCTGCATCTCCCGCATCAGCCCGGACGCCTCGAGAGTGCCGATCCGGGAGCTCGCCCGCGGGCAGGTCAGGTAGTAGACGGTCGGGAACGGCGTGCCGTTGGGCAGCCGGGGCTCGGTCGTCACCACGTCGGGGTTGCCGCACGGGCACCGGTGCGCGATGGCGTGCACCCCGCGCGGGGGCCGGCCCAGCTGGGCCGCGATGACCTGCTCGTCCGCCGGGACCTCGCTCATCGGTCGGACAGGTGCCGGCTCGGCGGCGGCGGGATCTTCGTCGGCGGGTGGCCCGCGACCTTGGTGGAGTCCCACAGGTCGTCGACCCAGGTGCGCTCCTCGCCGCTCCCGATCTCCGCCGGGTCGGCGAGGTCGGAGGCGCTGCCGAGGGGCTGGCCGTCCTCACCGAGCACGATGTAGGGCGTGTCGCCGGCCGCGACGTAGCCCAGCTCGCGGGCCTGCTGGCCGACGTACACCGGGTCGCGCCAGCGCTCCTTCTCGTCCTCGAGCTCGGCGATCGCGGCCTTGCGCTCGGCGATCGTCGCCTGGAGCTCGTCGATGTGGCTGCGCTGCTGGAGGTAGGCACGCAGCGAGGAGGCGAACGACACCGCGAGCACGGCCAGCACCAGCACCAGGATGGCGGCCCGCCCGGTCAGGCGGGACCGCCGCTTCTCCTCGGCCTTCGCCTCGGCGAGCGCCGAGATCCGCTCGCGCTGCGCCTGGCGGCGCTCGATCTTCTGCTGCCGCGCGGGTCGCCCCGCGCCGCCGCGCCCGGGGCCCGACCGGCCGCGCGCACCGGAGCGCCCCCGGGGGGTCCTCCGCTCGTCGGCCATGTCGGTCCTCCGGTCCAGCCTCGTCAGCCCTGGAACCTCGGGAACGCCACCGCACCCGCGTAGCGGGCCGCGTCGCCGAGCTCGTCCTCGATGCGGAGCAGCTGGTTGTACTTGGCGACCCGCTCCGAGCGCGCCGGGGCGCCGGTCTTGATCTGGCCGCAGTTCGTCGCCACGGCGAGGTCGGCGATCGTGGTGTCCTCGGTCTCGCCCGACCGGTGGCTCATCATGTTGCGGTAGCCGCTGCGGTGCGCGAGCTCGACGGCGTCGAGGGTCTCGGTCAGCGAGCCGATCTGGTTGACCTTCACCAGCATCGCGTTGGCCTGGCCGCCGCTGATGCCGCGCTGGAGCCGCTCGACGTTGGTCACGAACAGGTCGTCGCCGACGATCTGGATCTTGTCGCCGAGCTGGTCGGTGAGGGTCTTCCAGCCGTCCCAGTCCTCCTCGTCGAGGGGGTCCTCGATGGAGACGATCGGGTACGACGCCACGAGGTCGGCGTAGTAGGCCGTCATCTCGGCCGCCGACTTGCTCCCGCCCTCGAAGGTGTAGCTGCCGTCGGAGAAGAACTCGCTGGCCGCCACGTCCAGCGCCAGCGCGATGTCGCGACCGACCTGGTAGCCGGCGGACTCGATCGCGGTGGAGATCAGGTCGAGCGCGGCGCGGTTGCTGTCGAGGTTGGGGGCGAAGCCGCCCTCGTCGCCGAGGCCCGTGGCCAGGCCCTGCTTCTTCAGCACCGACTTGAGCGCGTGGTAGACCTCCGCGCCCTGACGCAGCGCCTCGCGGAAGGTCGGCGCGCCGATCGGCGCGATCATGAACTCCTGGATGTCGACGTTGGAGTCCGCGTGCGACCCGCCATTGAGGATGTTCATCATCGGCACCGGGAGCACGTGCGCGTTGGGCCCGCCGACGTAGCGGTAGAGCGGGAGGTCGGCGGAGTCGGCCGCCGCGCGCGCCACGGCGAGCGAGACGCCGAGGATGGCATTGGCGCCGAGCTTGGCCTTGTTGGGCGTCGCGTCCGCCTCGAGCATGGTCTGGTCGATGAGCCGCTGGTCGGCCGCGTCGAGACCCTCCAGGGCCGGGCCGATGGTCTGGATCACGGCCTCGACGGCCTGCTGGACGCCCTTGCCGACGTAGCGGTCACCGCCGTCGCGCAGCTCGACCGCCTCGAACGCACCGGTCGACGCGCCGCTGGGCACGGCTGCCCGGGCGAAGGACCCGTCGTCGAGGAGCACCTCGACCTCGACGGTGGGGTTTCCGCGCGAGTCCAGGATCTCGCGGGCTCCGACGGCTTCGATCGCTGCCACGTGCGCTGCTCACTTCCTCATTGGGGGCACCCCTGTCGTCCGGTCAGCCTAGGGGACGTGAGCCGTCCGACCGTGCAGCACCCACCGATCACTCCCGACCATGCGACACCCACCGATCGGTCACCGATGCCCCGCCGGGCGCCCACGGGGTGGTCGGCGATGCTCCCCAGGTGACGATCGCCACGTAGAATCCTCGTGTGAGGGAGCACGGGGAGAAGAGCGCGCACAAGGCGGACGCGGAGCACAATCCGCTGCTCCTCGTCGCCATCTTCGCGGTCGTCGCCGTGACGCTGTTCGCGCTCTTCAAGCTCGCGGGGCCGGGTGGGACCACCGCGACCGCCGCGCCCGACGGGGCGTCGCCGAGCGTGCCGGCCGAGACCGGACCCTCGCCCACCCTCCCGCCGACGCAGCCCGGCGAGACCCTGAAGCCCGGTGCGGAGGACTCCCCCGGCACCACCCGGATCGACATCCCGCGCATCGACCGGCAGCTGCGGCCCAAGCGGCTCGAGCGGGAGCTCCAGCCCACGATCACGCCGACCGACGGCCGCAGCGGCACCGGCATCGCGATGGGCGGGCCCGGCGACATCAACGCCCCGGTGGGGACCCCGGTCAACGGCACCATCACGGTCGCCGACGCCAACATCCCCAACCGCACCAACGACGCCGGCTGGTCGGCCTCGATGCGCACCCTGACCGGCGCGCAGCCCGACTTCATCACGCTCAACGAGGTGGGGCGGCACAGCACCGACGGCATCCGTGCGGCGGCGCCCGGTTACGGCGTCTACCGCGACCCGGTCCCGGACCGCACCATGGGCGGCGCGGGCCAGTCGATGAACAACGTCGTGCTGTGGCGCTCGGACATCTGGACGCTCTACGACGCCGGCCGGGTCAAGGTCGTCGACAACGACAACGGCTACTACAACGGGCGGCCGTTCACCTGGGACCGCTACGCCACCTGGGCGATCCTGCAGCGGGACGACGGGGCCGTCGCCTCGATCATCTCGGTCCACATGCCGACCAACCCGCGCAAGTTCCCCCGGCAGCACGGCAGCAACGCGATGTCCCGCGCGGCGCAGTACGGCCACGGCATGGACATCCTCAACAGCCTGGTGAGCCAGCTCTCGGCGTACGGCCCGGTGCTCGTGGGCGGCGACATGAACTCCCACCCCACCGACGGGTCCTGGGCGGCGGCGCCGAAGATGACGGCGGCCGGCTACCACTACACCAAGGACTCCGGCGTGATGTACCTCTTCTACCCCGGCGCGGCCTCCGTCGCGGGGTCGCACGAGGTGCACGTGGTCTCCGACCACCCGGCGCTGGTCACCACGCTCAACATGAACGGCGTCGGCCCGGGGGCCTGACCCGGTCCACGGGAGCGGTCAGGCGTCGAGCCCCAGCTCCGACATCCGGCCGGCGTGCCGCTCGGTCAGCCGGGTGAACATCCGGCCGAGGGCGGCAAGGTCCATCCCGGGACGGTCCACGCCACCGGCCAGCAGCGCCGAGAGGGCGTCCCGCTCGGCCGCGACGCGCTGGGCCTGGATCAGGGCCTCCCCCATCAGCCGCCTGCCCCACAGCGCGAGCCGGCCGCCGAGGCGGGAGTCCTCGGCGATGGCCGACCGCACCCGTTGGACCACGAAGGCCGAGTGCTGGGTGTCGTCGAGGCTGCGGATCACCACGTCGCGGGTGTCGGGGTCCAGGTAGGCAGCGACCTCGCGGAAGAAGTCGCTGGCGAGGCCGTCGCCGACGTAGGCCTTGATCAGGCCCTCGTACCAGTCGGCCGGCGCGGTGTGCGCGTGGAAGGCGTCGAGCGCCTCCCGGAACGGCGCCATCGCCGCGAACGGGTCTCCCCCGAGCGTCCGGATCCGGTCGTGCAGGCCCTGCACGTGGCCGAACTCCGCCGCCGCCATCGTCGCCAGCGCGACCTTGTCCTCGAGGGTGGGCGCGAGCTTCGCGTCCTCGACCAGCCGCTCGAACGCCGAGATCTCCCCGTAGGCGATCACCCCGAGCAGGTCGACGACCGCGTCGATGTACTCCGGATCGGTGAACGCCACCGGGATGTCGAGGGATTCAGCCATGTGGCGAGCCTAGCGATACCATGTGGCCAGGCAGAGCGCTGTGCTCGACGTACGGCGCCGCCCGGTATGTGCGCGGCTGAGTGTGAATCAGCCGCATCCCGATGAATCGGTGGAACGGCTGTCGACGACGGCGGCCGAACGGCTGAGCACTCACGAAAGCGACAAGACACTGAGCACCCCTGACGACACCAAGCCCACCTTCCGCGACCTCGGCGTCATGCCGGAGATCTGCGACTCCCTGGAGCAGGCGGGCATCACGCACCCGTTCGCGATCCAGGAGATGACCCTGTCGGTCGCCCTGCTGGGCACCGACCTGATCGGCCAGGCGCGCACCGGCACCGGCAAGACCCTCGCGTTCGGCATCCCGGTGATCCAGCGCAGCGTCGCCCCGAGCGACCCCGACTACGCCGAGATCCCCGAGGGCAAGCCGCAGGCGCTGATCGTCGCGCCGACCCGCGAGCTCGCGCTCCAGGTCTCCAGCGACCTCGAGATCGCCAGCCGCGGCCGCGGCATGCGGGTCCTCACCGTCTACGGCGGGGTCGGCTACGAGCCCCAGCTCGAGGCGCTGGCCTCCGGCGTGGACATCGTCGTCGGCACGCCCGGCCGGCTGATCGACCTGGCCAACCGCAAGGTCCTCGACCTCTCCCACGTGCACGCCCTCGTGCTGGACGAGGCCGACGAGATGCTCGACCTCGGCTTCCTGCCCGACGTCGAGCGGCTGCTGAGCCTCACCCCGGAGACCCGGCAGACGATGCTGTTCTCGGCGACCATGCCGGCGGCCATCGTCGCGCTGGCGCGCACGCACATGCGGCACCCGATGAACATCCGCGCGGAGTCGTCGTACGAGAACGCGACGGTGCCCGCGACGGCTCAGTTCATCTACCTCGCCCACGACCTCGACAAGCCGGAGATCATCGGCCGGCTGCTGCAGGCCGAGGACGCCGACAAGATGATCGTCTTCACCCGCACCAAGCGGCAGGCCCAGCGCGTCGCCGACGACCTGGAGGAGCGCGGCTTCAAGGCCAGCCCCCTCCACGGCGACATGCAGCAGGCCGCGCGCGAGCGGGCGCTGACCCGCTTCCGCGAGGACAAGATCAAGGTGCTGGTCGCGACCGACGTCGCCGCCCGCGGCATCGACGTCTCCGGCGTCTCCCACGTCGTCAACTACACCTGCCCCGAGGACGACAAGACCTACGTCCACCGGATCGGCCGCACGGGTCGGGCCGGTGCCTCCGGCATCGCGATCACGCTCGTCGACTGGGCGGACGTGCACCGCTGGAAGATGATCAACAAGGCGCTCGACCTGCCGTTCAACGAGCCGGTCGAGACCTACTCCAGCTCCGAGCACCTCTACCACGACCAGGGCATCGCACCCGGCACCAAGGGGCGGATCGTCGAGCCCAAGCCCGTCGAGAAGCGCGAGCCGCGCGAGCGCGGCGAGCGCGGCGGTTCCAGCCGCAGCGGCGGCGACCGCCCGGCACGCGACCGCAACCGTCAGCGCACCCGCGGCGGCAAGCCGGCCGAGGGCTCCGGCACCGCCGCCCCGGCGGCCGAGGGCGCCGAGACGCCGGCCACCGGCGACCGTCCCGCCGGCAGCGGGAGCGGCAACCGCCGCCGTCGCCGTCGCCGCTCGGGCAGCGGCTCGGGCAGCGGCTCGGGCAGCGGGGCCGCCGGCACGTCGAGCGAGACGCAGACCGCCTGAGGCGACCGGTCTGGGTCAGCGACCGTCGTCGTTGACCCAGACCTTGGCGAGCACCATCGGGTGGTCGCTGATCTGGTTGTAGACCTTGGTGTAGTGCGAGAAGTCGGTGCCGTGCCAGGTGCCGAGCATCCAGTCCGGGCCGCCGTGGGCCGGCACCGGGCACGGCCGGTTGCGCCGGCCGCCCATCGAGATCTGGTCGGTGGCGCGAGCCACCTTGCGGCAGAACTCGTCGCGCTCGTTGACGTCGCCGAGCACGAGCACCGGCTTGCCCTTCTTGGCCTCCAGCCGGCTGATCAGCTGGATCTCCGCGGCGGTGGAGATGTCGCGCTCGGTCTCGTAGCCGCCCGGCGAGTTGTGGATCGCGACGACGAAGAACGAGCGACCGGTGCCGCGGTCCTGGAGCCGGACGAACGGGATCGGGCGCTGGTAGCCCATGAACGGCCGGTAGATCTGGCCGGACCGGCGGACCCGGAACTCGCTCTGCTTCCAGGCGATCTGGATCGCCGACCCGCGCGAGCCGAGGGTGCGCCGCGGGAAGAAGTGGAACCCCGGGAGGCGGTCCTCCAGCACCCGGAGCTGGTCGCCGGCGACCTCCTGGAACGACACCACGGTCCGGCCGGTCTCCTGCACCTGCCCGGCCGCGCGGGCGGCCCGGTCGAGGCCGCCCGGCGCCATCGCGCTGCTGAGGATGTTGAACGTCATGACGCGGATGCCGTAGCCGCGCAGCCGGTTCGCGTCCTCACCGGTCGCGGCGGGCGGCGAGGCGAGGGTCAGTCCGAGGACGACGGCAAAAAGGGCACAGCAGAGCTTTCCGAGATTCCCGAGCATCCGGGCACGATAGGCACGGCCCACCCGGCGACCGCAAATCGCCGGCCGGGCCGACGTACGTCGGTCAGCCCTCCCCTGCCGCGGCGCGGGCGGCGCGCTCGGCGACGGCGTGCTCGTCGGTGCGGGCGTCGTAGGACCAGAAGTCGCGCAGCCATGCCGCGGTGAGCGCGACGCCCGCGACGCAGGCGACGCCACCGCTGGTGATCGCGCCGCGCACCGACCACAGGTCCGCCGTCAGGCCGGCCCGGACCTGGCCGCCCAGCGGGCCGACCGAGTAGGACAGCATCTCGATGCCGGCGAGGCGGCCGCGCATCGCCTCCGGGATGGTCTGGCTCCAGACCGTGGCGCGGAAGACGCCCGAGGTCATGTCGGCCGCTCCCGAGAGCGCGAGGCAGAGGGCGACCAGCCAGAAGCTCGGCATCACGCCGGCGAGCGCGACGAAACCGCCGTAGGCCATCGCGGAGAGGACGATCGCGCGACCGTGGTGGTGGACCCGCCCGGTCCAGCCGGAGAGGGCGGTCGCGACCAGCGCGCCGACGGTCTCCATGGAGTAGAGCAGGCCCAGCAGCTCCGGCTTGTGGAAGACGTCCTCCACGAGGGCCGGGAAGAGCACGACCGGCAGCGCCAGCAGCATCGCGGCGATGTCGACGAGGTAGGTGCCGAGCAGGTCCCGGCGGCCGAGCGCGTAGCGCACCCCGGCGCCGATCCCGGCGAGGCTGGGCGGCGTGGTCTCCGCGCGGTGGGGGTAGGGCCGCATCAGCAGGTAGAGCAGGGAGGCGACCAGCAGGCCGGTCAGGTCGACCACGAAGCACCAGCCGATCCCGACGTAGGCGATGAGCAGCCCGCCGACGGCCGGGCCCACGAGCAGGCCGAGCTGGTTGCCGAGCGACTCCAGCGCGTTGGCCGCCGGGAGCAGGTCGTGGCTGACGGTCCGCGGCAGCAGCGCCTCCCGGGAGGGACGCTGGAGCGAGGCGGAGCTGGCCAGCAGGGCGGCCACCACGAAGACGAGCACCACGCTCGGGTCGTCGAGGAACGCATTGACCGCGAGCACGCTGGTGAACACCGCCTGTGCCACTCCGGTGGCCACGAGCAGCTTGCGCCGGTCGACGTGGTCGGCCAGCGCGCCGCCGTACAGGCCGAAGACGACGAGGGGGACGAGCTCGACCAGGCCGATCGCGCCGACCGCGAAGTTGGAGCCGGTGAGCCGGTAGACCTGGAACGGCACCGCGACGTAGGTGACCATCGCGCCGAGGTAGAACACCGAGCCGGCCAGGAACAGCAGCCGGAAGTCACGCGAGGCGCGCCACGGCGAGAGGTCGAGGCGCAGGGCGCGCAGGCGGTCGATCACGAGGGAGAACGATCCCAGTCCCGGCCGTCTCCCGCGACCGATTTGCGGTCAGGCGGTGACGACGACCGTGGTGCCGATCGGGGCGAAGTTCCACAGCGCGATGGCGTCGGGGAGCGCCTGCCGGATGCACCCGTGGGACATCGGCGTCCCGAGCTGGGCCCGGGTCTGGATCGGCTGCCCGTCGAGGGTCGGGATCGAGTGGAACCCGATCGCCGCACCCTCGTCGCCCTGGGTGAACCGCACGAAGTACTCCATGGTGCCGGAGTCGTCGATCCCGGTGGCGTAGCGCGAGCGGGAGTAGACCTGGTAGGTGCCCGGGTCCAGGTTGTCGTAGACGCTGCCGGAGCCGAGGTAGGTACGCAGCACCTCGTCGTCGGCGCCGACCAGCCAGATCCGCTGCTGCGTCTCGCTGAACACGATCCGGCGGCCGGTGCCGGAGTCGGCGGGCGGCGGGATCGCGGACACCGCGTCGGCGGTGCCGCGCGGCTGGCCCTTGCCCGTGCGCGCGATGCCGGTGGCCGTGCGATCGGTGTCGGCGCTGGTGTCGCTGTCGGTGTCGGCGCTGGTGGTGTCGTCGCTCGCGCCGGCCGCGGACCGCGGCGCGGCGTCGTCGGCGAGGTCGTGCCCCGCGCTGGCGGCGGCGAGCGCGGGCTCGGAGTCCGGCAGGAGCACGCCGAGGCTGCCCAGGATCGCGACGACGGTGACCACGACGGCCGAGCCGGCCAACGCGATCCGGCCGTAGCGCGGGCGGACCTCGCCGCGGTGCCGGCCCCGGGGGTCGACCGCGCGCCGCCGGCCTGGCTCCTGGACGTGCCTGTGCCGCCCGGCTGGCTCGCGCGCGTGCTTCACGGCGTCAGCGGCCTGCCCGGGCGAGGAGGTTGGCGGCCACGTCGCGGTAGGCCTGAGCGCCCTTGCTGGACCGGCTGGTCCGCAGGATCGAGCGGCCGGCGGCGGGTGCCTCGGCGAACTTGATGGTCTTCGGGATCGGCGGCTCGATCACCTGGAGGTCGTAGGTGTCGGAGATGGTGTCGAGCACCGTGCGGGAGTGGGTGGTGCGGCCGTCGTAGAGGGTCGGTAGCACGCCCCACACCTCGAGGTCGCGGTTGGTGAACCGGCGTACGTCGTGCACGGTGTCGAGCAGCTGGCCGACACCGCGGTGCGAGAGCGTCTCGCACTGCAGCGGCACGACCACGCCCTGCGCCGCCGTGAGCGCGGCGACCGTCAGCACGCCCAGCGACGGCGGGCAGTCGAGCAGGATCCAGTCGTAGTGCCGGTCACCGGCGGCGAGGTCGTCGACGACACCGCGCAGCACGTGCTCGCGGCCGGTGCGGGTGAGCAGGTCGGCCTCCGCCCGCGCGAGCTCGATGGTCGCGGGCAGCAGGTCGACGCCGTCCTCGGTCTCGAGGACGACCTCCGCCGGGGCGGTGCCCTTGGTGAGCACGTGGTGGACCGACAGCTCGAGGTCCTCGGGGTCGATGCCGAGGGAGAAGGTCAGGCAGGCCTGGGGGTCGAGGTCGACCAGCAGCACCTTCTGGCCGAGCTCGGCGAGGGCCGCGCCGATCGAGGCGACGGTCGTGGTCTTCGCGACGCCACCCTTCTGGTTGGCGACGGCGAGGACGGTGGGCTCGGGGCGCGTGCTCATCTCAGGGCACATCATGCCGTACCGCATTCGGCGGGTGCGGGAGACTGGGCGGCATGTCCACCGCACTGATCACCGGCGCGACCGCCGGCATCGGCCACGAGTTCGCCCGACAGCTCGCCGCGCGCGGCGACGACCTGGTCCTGGTCGCCAGGAACAAGGCCCGGCTGGAGGAGGTGGCCGAGCAGCTGCGGGCGTCGTACGGCGTCGCCGTGGAGACGCTGCCCGCCGACCTCACCGACCCCGGCGAGCTGGTCACGGTCGAGGAGCGGCTCGCCGATCGGGCCCGCGCCGTGGACCTGCTGGTCAACAACGCCGGCTTCGGGCTCAAGGGCGGGTTCCTGGAGAACCCGATCGACGTCGAGCAGGCGCAGCAGGACGTCCTCGTGCGGGCGGTCCTGCGGCTGACCCACGCGGCGCTCGGTGGGATGGTGGAGCGCGGCCACGGCGGCGTCATCAACGTCTCCAGCGTCGCGGCGTTCCTGCCGCGCGGCACCTACAGCGCCGCGAAGGCCTGGGTGAACTCGTTCAGCCAGTGGGCGCACAACGAGTACGCCGCCCGCGGCGTCACCGTCACGGCGCTGTGCCCGGGCTTCGTGAAGACCGAGTTCCACCAGCGGCTCGGCGTCGACCGCGACAGCACCGCCCCCCGGATCCTCTGGCTCGAGCCCGATCGTCTGGTCCGCGACGCCCTCGCCGACTTCGACAAGGGCCGGCCGATGTCGATCCCCAGCAAGCGCTACAAGACCATCGTCACCGCCACCCGCCTGGTCCCCCGCGCCATGCTCCAGCGCTACCAGTCCTGGGGTCGCAAGTAGGTCGAATCGCAGGGACTGGTGCGCCGAATCGCAGGAAATGGCGGTTCGAATCGCAGAAACTGGCGACCCAGGTGCGCCAGTACGTGCGATTCGGCGCACCAAAACCTGCGATTCGGCGCGCCAGTACGTGGGATTCGGCGGTCTACCCCTCGCCGGCGATGAACGCGCGGACGGCGTCGGCGACGAGCTGGACGGCGATGGCGGAGAGCAGGAGGCCGGCGATCCGGGTGACGAGGAGGACGCCGCCGTCGCGGATCAGGCGGAGGATGGGCAGGGAGAAGCGCATGGCGGCCCACAGGGTCAGGTGGACGCCGATGATGCCGAGGGCGACGGCGACCAGGTCGCCGATGCCGTCGATGCGCTGGACGAAGAGCATCGTGGCGACGATCGCCCCGGGGCCCGCGAGCAGGGGCGTGCCGAGCGGGACCAGCGCGATGTTGACGTCCTGGGTGGCGGTCGCCTCCTCCTCCTTGCCGGTCAGCAGCTCGAGCGCCACCAGCAGGAGCAGCAGCCCGCCGGCGCACTGCAGCGCGGGCAGCGAGATGCCGAGGTAGTCGAGCAGGCGCTGCCCGAAGAACGCGAACAGCGTGATCACGAAGAACGACACGGCGACCGCCTGCCACGCCGCGCGCCGGGCCGTCGCGGCGCTGCGGCCGGCGGTCAGCGACAGGAAGATCGGCACGGTGCCGACCGGGTCCATGATCACGAACAGCGTGACGAAGACCTCGCCGAGCAGGACCCCGTCGACCACGGAGGTCATGCGGCACCCACCACGGCGGTGGGCGAGCCCAGGTGGGCGGCGCGCGCGAGGATCCGCTCGTACGCCGCGGGCGAGGTCGTCTCGCACCCGAGGTCGTGGTCGGTCTTGCCCAGGCCGTGGTGGTCGCTGGAGCCGGTGACCACGAGGTCCAGCGCGTCCGCGATGTCGCGGAGCGCGGCCCGCTGCTCCGGGCCGTGGTCGAGGTGGTCGACCTCGATCCCGAACAGCCCGGCGTCGGCGAGCTCGGCGAACGCCGCCCGGTCGAGCACGTCCTCGCTCCCCCGCCCCCACGGGTGCGCGACGACCGGCACCCCGCCGGCGGCGGTGACCAGGCCGATCATCGTCACCAGGTCGGCGGCGTAGCGGTCGACGTACGCCGGCATGCCGGGGCGCAGGAACCGGTCGAAGGCCTCGGACCGGTCGGCGACGACGCCGAGCCGGACGAGGAGGTCGGCGACGTGCGGGCGACCCGTGGCCGCGGTGTCGCTGGTGATCTCGGCCAGCGCTTCCTCGGTCGCCGGGATGCCGAGCGCGCGCAGCCGCGCGAGCATCGCGGGCACCCGGTCCTCGCGGCCCTCGACCACGCGGGCGAGCTCCTCGACCAGGCCGGGGTGGTCCGCCGACGGCAGGTAGGCCAGCAGGTGCACGCCCGCGCGGCGGTAGCGGGTGCTGATCTCGATCCCCCGGACCAGCGTGATGCCGAGCCGCTCGGCCGCGGCCGCGGCCTCGTCCCAGCCCGCGGTGGAGTCGTGGTCGGTGATCGCGAGTACGTCGAGCCCGGCCTCTGCCGCCGCCTCCACGAGCACCGCCGGCGGCTGGGTCCCGTCGCTGGCCGAGGAGTGGGTATGGAGGTCGATCCGCACCCGAGGAGCCTAGTGCCGCACGCCGGGCGGGCGCGCCGGCCTCACCAGGCGGGTCCGGGACCGCCGAACGGCAGCGCGACCAGCCCGGGACCGGTGGCGGAGACGTCGCGCAGGATCCAGTCGTCGCGGAGGAGCAGGATCGCGGACGCGGGCCGGAGCACGAGCCACAGCCAGCGGCCCTCCGCCTCCCCCACCAGCACCGACCGGTCCAGCTCGCCCTCCGTGCCGCTCACCGAGACCGGCCACAGCCCGACCGTGCGGGCCTCCAGCCGCACCCGGACCGTCGGCGGGCCGTCGCCCATGTCGTGGCCGGGGTCGGAGCCCGCCGTGAGGCCGGCGACGCGCGCCCCGAGGCCGGTGCCGGCCTCCTCGCTGACGACCACGACGTCGACCGGGCCGTCGAGCGCGCTCGTGCCGGACACGCAGGTCATCGTCGCGACCGCGGAGCCCTGCCGCGGCGCGACCGCCGCGAAGTCGGAGATGCTCCAGCCCGGGCCGAGCGGCCACGGGAGGTAGGTCGGGAACGTCGCGGTGCGCCGGAGGTGCTCGGCGAACTCGTCGTAGGTCGCCGCCTCGGGGCGCCACAGCGGCACGACCTCGCCGTGCTCGGGGCAGCTCCAGCCGCCCGTGCCGGTCTCGCCGACCGGCGCGGAGCAGCGGGGGCAGCCGACGCGCAACATCTACGCAAACTTGCTGGTCCGCGGGGATTCCGTCAAGGACCGCCGCGGCGCGGTGCCGCGACAGCCGGATCAGTTCTCGGCGAGCACCACGACCCGGTCGCCCGGGCCGGCGGTGAGCCGCTCGCCCTTGGGCGGGTTCACCACGACGCCGATCGCCGACCCGTCCTCGGCCAGGCCGGCGGACGCGAAGCCGATCGCGGTCTCCCCGTGCCGCGATGCGGAGGCGACGACGGTCGACCAGGACACCTCGGTGTCCGGGACGACGTACCACTCGGCGGGCCGGAGGTAGACCTCGGCGCCGTCGGCGCCCAGGAGCTCGCCGAGCACCGGCTCGATCCGCGAGTCCTCCGCGAGCTGGGTCACGACCAGGCTCACGATCTCGCCGCTGACCACGACGTCGTCGATGTCGGCGACCTGGGCGAGCACGCGGTTGCGGTCGTCGATCATCTCGCTGACGATCGGCGTGCTGCCGTCGACCGCGAGGATGTCGCGCACGTGCAGGAGCGTGATCAGCGTGGTGGCGTCGGCCTCCTCGGGTTCGAGGTGGTCGGAGTAGCAGAGGACGATCACCTGGTCGAGGCCCGCCCGGACGTGCGCGTCGAGCACGCGCCGGTCGGTCGTCGAGGCCTTGACGACGGTCACGGCGAGGTTCGTGGTCACCGGCAGCTCGGGGTCCCCGTGCGCGGTGACGATCGTCAGCTCGGAGCCGGGCGCGGCGTAGCCGTCGAGCTCGCGGACGACGATCGGTCCTCGCTCGTTCCAGCCGATGAGCACGGCGCTGGTCGCGTGCGGCGGCTCCGGGGCGGTGTCGCTGAAGGCGTCCCGGTCCACCGGCGCCTGCGACCGCGGCGCGTCGGCGAGGACGCCGTCGTCCTCGGCCACCACGATCAGGGTCCGGCCCGCGACGGGCGTGTCGGCAGGCGGGTTGAGCCGGGTCCCCGTCTCGTCGGCGACGCCGATCACGGAGAGGCTCTCGAACGCGAGCAGCGCGTCGCCGTACGTCGCGTCGCCGAGCCCGTGGTCGGCGAGGAAGTAGATCTCGTCGCCCTCGTAGTCGAAGAGCTCGCGGTACACCGCGGCCGCCCCGGACTGCCGCGACGTCTGCACGACCAGCTTGGCCACGGTCTCCCGTACGTCGAGCAGGGACGTGCTGTCCGCGCTGCCGCGGTCGATCAGCCGGGCCGCCGCCAGGTTGGCGGGGTCGCGCAGCTGGGCGACGACGCGGCAGCCGGGCGCCTCGGACCGGATCGAGCGCAGCGCCAGCAGCGTCTTGATGACCGACGCGTCCGGGTCGCCGGTGTGCTCGTGCCGGTCCGGCGACAGGACGATCACCGAGCGCGCCTCGCCGGGCTGGACGATCCGCAGGTCGTCGACGTCGGTCGGGGAGCCCGAGCGGCACACGATCCGGGTGCCGCGCTGGTCGGGTACCTTGGCCCGCAGCTCCTCCTCCATCTCGACCTTGTCCCGGTCGGCCAGGACGGCGACCACGGGCCTGCGCCGGCTCTCGTTGGCGACCGTCAGCTCGTTGACCACGGTGAAGATCGACTCCGACCAGCCGAGGATGACCGTGTGGTCGGTCTCGAGCACCAGCGACCGTCCGCGCCGCAGCTCGGCGATCCGGTTGTCGATGCCGGCGGAGATCACGCCGATCAGGGCGCTGACGATGAACAGGCCGCCGATGGTCAGCGCCAGCATCGTGACCAGGAACCCGCCGCTCCCGGTGTCGCCCGCGACCGTGCCCGGGTCGAGAGCGTGCATCAGCGCCTGGAAGGACTCGCTCCAGAAGCCCAGCCGTTCCCCCCGCAGGCCGAGCGCCAGGTCGAGGAGGACGAAGGCGAGGACGAGCAGGAGGGTGACCACGAACAGCCACGCGATCAGCGCGGGGGTGCCGCGCGACAGGGTGCCGTCGAAGGCGTAGCGCATCCGGGCGCCGAACCCGGGCGTCGCCGGGGCCTGCCTGCGTCCGATGTCGCCTCGCTGTGCCATCGCCTGCGCCGTGCGCCGCCGCAGGGTCTGTCCGGTCCGCGCCATGGGGACTCCCTCCTCGTCCCGCGCATGCTCCCGCAGCAGGGCCCGCGGCGGACCCCATTTGCGGGAACCGGTGCGAGCCCCGGGCGTCAGGCGTTCCAGCGCAGCACGACGGCCTGCTCGCGCTCGAAGCCGAGCACGGACACGGTCGCGGTGTCGAGCCGCAGCAGGCGCCCCTCGGAGGGCGGGAGGCCGAGCCACCGGGCTGCGAGCGCCCGCAGCGAGTGGCCGTGGGCGAAGACCAGGGTGGGTCCGTCGACGCCCCGGGCCCGGGTGACCACACGGTCGAGGCGGGCGGCCACGTCGGCCGCGGACTCGCCTCCCGGCGCGCCGTCGGACCACAGCGTCCATCCGGGCCGCCGCTCGCGGATCTCGGCGTTGGTGAGTCCCTCGTAGTCGCCGTAGCCCCACTCGACGAGGTCCTCGTCGACCTCGGCGTCCGCGAACCCCGCGAGCTCGGCCGTACGTCGCGCACGCACCCGCGGGCTGGTCAGCACCTGCACGAACCCCACGCCGGCGAGGCGCGGCCCGAGGTCCACCGCGTCCTGCTCGCCGTCGGCCAGGAGGGGCAGGTCGGTGACCGACGTGTGGCGTCCGGCGCGGCTCCACTCGGTGGGGCCGTGCCGCACCAGCCACAGCTCGGAGGACGGGACGGCCGCGGAGGAGGTCATGGGCGCCAGTGTTCCGGAACCGGACGGCATGCGGCATCGTCGTACCCACCATGAAGACGCTGATCGCGGCGACCCTGCTCGCCGCCCTCCCCGCCCTCGCCGCCTGCGGCGGGGACGACACGACCGCATCGGACCCCTCCACCCCCAGCCCGTCGGCGTCGACCACGGCCGGCCCCGGCAGCTACCCGTCCTTCGCGCCGGAGGACTACACCTACCGGCTCGAGGTGCTCTGCTTCTGCCCGATGCCCGGCCCGGCGGAGGTCACCGTGCAGGGTGGCGAGGTCGTCTCGGCGGTGCTCGTCAAGGGCGGCCGGGGCATGCCGAAGGGCAGCGACGCGCCGGAGTACATGCAGCTCACGATCAACGACGTGATCGACAGCGCCAACGACCCCCAGGCCGACGACGTCGAGGTCGACTGGCCCGACGGGCAGGACTACCCCAGCAGCGTCGCCGTCGACCAGAGCAAGCAGGCCATGGACGACGAGGTGACCTACGTCGTGAAGGACGTCGCCGTCAGCGAGGGATGAGCGCCCAGACGTCGAGGTCGAGGAGGACGCCCGCGGCGTATTTCCCGTCCTCGCCGCGCAGGGTCATCGACACGTCGCGCCCCTTGGTGGCGACCAGCCGGAGCCGCAGGGCGCCGACCGACTCGCTGAGCTCGGCCTTGTCCAGCACCTCGGACCACGCGTAGATCGTGTCGCCGCCGAACGCCGGGGCGACGTGCGAGCCGGCGTTGATCGCCGCGACCAGCTGCGCGTTGGCCAGGCCGTTGAAGGACAGCGCCCGGGCCAGCGAGATCACATGACCGCCGTAGACCAGCCGGTTGCCGTCGGGCCGCGCCTCGGTGTTGAAGTGCACCTTCGCGGTGTTCTGCCACAGCCGGGTCGCCATCATGTGCTCGGCGTCGGTGAGCGTCACGCCGTCGACGTGGTCGATCTTCTCGCCCACCGCGTAGTCACCGAACCGGTGCGGCTCCCCGGCAGCAGCGAAGTCGTAGTCCGCGAAGTCGAGACCGTCGGGCACGACCAGGTCCTCGGACGCGACCGCCGGCGCGAGCTCCGGCACCACGGTCTCCGGCGCGGGTGCGTCGGCGTCGCGCTTGTGGACCATCACCCAGCGGCACCAGTCGAGGGCGACCTCGCCGCGCTGGTTGGTCGCCGTCGAGCGGACGTAGACGACGCCGGTCTTGCCGTTGGAGTTCTGCTTGAGCCCGATCACCTCCGACGACGTGCGCAGGGTGTCGCCCGGGACGACCGGACGGTGGAACCGGCACTCGGCGTAGCCGAGGTTGGCCACGGCGTTGAGCGACACGTCCGGCACCGTCTTGCCGAACGCGATGTGGAACGCGATCAGCTCCTCGACCGGGTGCGGGTCCAGGCCCACCGACGCGGCGAACTCGCGCGAGCTCGGCACCGCGAACCGGGTGGGGTACAGGGCGCCGTACGCCGCCCGGTCGCCCTCGGTGACCGTGCGCGGCGTCGCGTGCTCGATCACCTGGCCGACGGTGAAGTCCTCGAAGAAGTTGCCCGGGTTGGTCTTGTCCACGGGCGGTCATTCTGCCCGGTGCCGCCGTCGGGCCCGCGCGCTGTCCACCCTTTCCAGCCGGGTCCACCCGGTCCAGCCCCGCTCCTCGACCAGCCGCATGAGCTCCGCCGCCACCGGCACCTGGCTGACGAACATCGAGTCCAGCAGGCGCACGAGGTCGTCGGACATCGCGTCCTCGGGGAGCTCCCACTCGGCGTCCCCGCCCGACTCGAGCTGCGCGACCAGCCGGTCCGCGAGCGCCGGGAGCCTCGGATCCCCGGGCGCCCAGTCGACCACGTCGTCCAGCTCGCGGTAGAAGTCGGCCACCGAGGGGTCCTCGATCTGCGCGCTCTTGCTCCGGATGTAGAACGGCATCTGCTCGGGCAGCTGCGCGGCGACCAGGATCCACGCGTCCCGCTCCCCCTCGACCAGCCGCTCCGGGATGCCGAGCGCCCGGAGCCGGTCGAGGTAGGCGACCGCCTCGGGCGGCAGCGCCAGGCTGTCGCCGGCGGCGAGCTGCCCGATCCGCTCCCGGTGGCGCTGGCGCTCCCGGATCTCGGCCCGCAGGCGGCGGTCGATCTCCTCGACCGCCGCCGCGAACTCCTCCGGTCCCGCCGTCAGCAGCTCGCCCACCCGGGACAGCGGGACGCCCGCGTCGGCGAGCGTCCGGATCCGGACCAGCTCCACCACCGCGGCGGCGTCGTAGCGTCGGTAGCCCGAGGAGTCGCGCTCCGGCTCCGGGAGCAGCCCCTTGGCGTGGTAGTGCCGGACCGCCCGCACCGTCACTCCGGCGTACGACGCGAGCTGGCTGATCGTGAGCACGCTCCCAGTCTCCTCGTGCCCTCAGGCGATCTTGCGGTGGTAGACGGCCATGGCCAGGCCGTAGGCGGCCGCGAGGACACCGACGCACCAGGCCAGCGCGGTCCAGACGTCCGCACCGACCGGCTGCCCGGTGAGCAGCTCACGGATCGTGTCGACGATCGACGTCACCGGCTGGTGCTCGGCGAACGCGCGCACCGGGCCCGGCATGGTGTCGGTCGGCACGAACGCCGAGCTCACGAACGGCAGCAGGATCAGCGGGTAGGAGAACGCGCTCGCGCCGTCGATGGTCTTCGCCGAGAGACCCGGGACCACCGCCAGCCAGGTCAGCGCCAGCGTGAAGAGGACCAGGATCCCGGTGACCGCGAGCGACGCGAGGACACCGGCACCCGACCGGAACCCCATCGCGAGCGCGACCGCCACGACGACCACGAGGGAGACGAGGTTGGCGACCAGCGAGGTCAGCACGTGCGCCCACAGCACGGACGACCGCGCGATCGGCATGGACTGGAACCGCTCGAAGATGCCGCTCTGCAGGTCCAGGAACAGGCGGTAGGCGGTGTAGGAGATCCCCGAGGCGATCGTGATCAGCAGGATGCCGGGCAGCAGGTAGGTCACGTAGGAGCCCGTGCCGGTCTCGATCGCGCCCCCGAGGACGTAGACGAAGAGCAGCATGAACGCGATCGGCATCACGGCGGTCGTGATGATCGTGTCGGGGCTGCGGCTGATGTGGCGCAGCGAGCGGCCGAGCAGCACCGTCGTGTCGCCGACGAAGTGCCGGTTCATCGCTCGTCCCCTCCCTGGCCGACCACCGCGAGGAAGACGTCCTCGAGCGTCGGTTGCTTCTCGACGTACTCGACCCGCGCGGGCGGGAGCAGCTGCTTGAGCTCCGCGAGCGTGCCGTCCACGATGATCCGGCGCTGGTGCAGGATCGCGATCCGGTCGGCGAGGTGCTCGGCCTCGTCGAGGTGCTGGGTGGTGAGCAGCACGGTCGTCCCACTGGCTGCAAGCTCCTTCACGGCGCGCCACACCTCCAGTCGCGCCTGGGGGTCCAGGCCCGTGGTCGGCTCGTCGAGGAAGATCACCGGCGGGTCGCCGATCAGGCTCATCGCGATGTCGAGACGGCGACGCATGCCGCCGGAGTAGGTCGACACCCGCCGCGCGGCAGCGTCGGCGAGCGAGAACCGGTCGAGCAGGTCGTCCGCGATCGCCCCGGGGTCGGGAAGGTGGCGCAGCCGGGCGACCAGCACGAGGTTCTCCCGTCCGGTGAGGATCTCGTCGACCGCGGCGAACTGTCCCGTCAGGCTGATCGCCTCCCGGACCTCACCGGGGTGCGTGGAGACGTCGAGACCGTGCACGCGCGCCGTGCCGGCGTCGGCACGGAGCAGCGTCGACAGGATCCTGACGACCGTGGTCTTGCCCGCCCCGTTGGAGCCGAGCAGGGCGAGGATGGTTCCGGGCGCGACACGCAGGTCGACACCGTCGAGCACGGCGAGGTCGCCGTAGGACTTCACGAGGCCGGTGACCTCGATGGCGGGGGTGGTGGGGGTGGCTGTGGGGGTCATGGCCCCATCGTCGAAGGTTGACGCAGCGTCAAGGTCAACCCGTCAGTCCCGTTCGGGTCAGGAGCCCCCGCCACCGGCCTTGCGCCGGTGCATCTTCGGCGCTCCGCCGACCACCTCGGAGCCGTGCGCCTTCTCGTGGACCGGCCCCTCGCTGTGGACGCCCTTCTCCTTGCGGTTCTTGCGGTCCAGGGCCTCGCGCATCTTCGCCTTCAGGTCGGCGTTCTCGTCTGCCATCTGGGGTCCTCCATCGCGGACGGGTGCTCAACGGTGTGGTCTCCGCCACCCTTGCACCGTCAGGCTGGGATGGCGAGGGGCTTTCGTCCTACCCGCCGGTAGAGTGCCCAAGGTTGACCGACACCCGGCGGATGACCCGGGGGGACGCGAAAGAGGGGCCCAATGCCACGCCTGTGTGAGACCGACGGACTCAACGAGGACCAGACCGAGATCCTCAAGGCCGTCCGCCAGTTCGTCGACGAGCAGATCATCCCGGTCGCCCAGGAGCTCGAGCACGCCGACGAGTACCCGCAGGACATCGTCGACGGGCTCAAGGAGCTCGGCGTCTTCGGTCTCACCATCCCCGAGGAGTACGGCGGCCTCGGGGAGTCGCTGCTGACCTACGCCCTGGTGGTCGAGGAGATCGCCCGCGGCTGGATGAGCGTCTCCGGCGTCATCAACACCCACTTCATCGTGTCCTACATGCTCATGCAGCACGGCACGGAGGAGCAGAAGCAGAAGTACCTGCCCCGCATGGCCACCGGTGAGGTGCGCGGCGCGTTCTCGATGTCCGAGCCGGGCCTCGGCTCCGACGTCTCCGCCGTGTCCACCAAGGCCACCAAGCAGGACGACGGCAGCTACTCCATCACCGGCCAGAAGATGTGGCTGACCAACGGTGCCACCTCCACCCTGGTCGCGACGCTGTGCAAGACCGACGAGGGCGCCGACTCGGTCTACAAGAACATGACGACGTTCCTGGTGGAGAAGGAGGCCGGGTTCGGCGAGACCGCCCAGGGCGTCACGATCCCCGGCAAGCTCCACAAGATGGGCTACAAGGGCGTCGAGACCACCGAGATGATCCTCGACGGCCACCAGATCTCGGCCGCCCAGATCCTCGGCGGCGAGCCGGGCAAGGGCTTCTTCCAGATGATGGACGGCGTCGAGGTCGGCCGCGTCAACGTCGCGGCCCGTGCCTGCGGCCTGGCCTGGCGCGGCTTCGAGCTCGGTGTCGCCTACGCCCAGCAGCGCAAGACCTTCGGCAAGGCGATCGCCGAGCACCAGGCGATCCTGTTCCGCATCGCGGAGATGGCCACCAAGGTCGAGGTCGCCCACACGATGATGGTCCGCGCCGCGCGCCTCAAGGACACCGGCCAGCGGATGGACGTCGAGGCCGGCATGGCCAAGATGGTCGCCTCGGAGTACGCCAACGAGGTCGTCGAGGACTCCTTCCGGATCCACGGCGGCTACGGCTACTCCAAGGAGTACGAGATCGAGCGCCTGATGCGCGAGGTCAAGTTCATGCTGATCGGCGAGGGCACGACCGACATCCAGAAGATGATCATCGGCCGCTCGCTGCTCAAGGACTACAAGCTCAACGGCTGATCCCCGAGGACCGAGGAGGTACGGCGTGGCTCGCCGGGTCGTGCTGCACGTCGGCACCATGAAGTCGGGGACCAGCTACCTCCAGGCCCTGCTGTTCGCGCAGCAGGACCGGCTGGCGCAGAGCGAGGTGCTGGTCCCGGGCGCGGCCTGGAGCGACCAGGTCACCGCGGTCCAGCAGGCGCTGTCCAAGAACGGCCCGCGACCGGTCTGGAAGTCGATGACCAAGCAGGTCGGGAGCCACCGCGGCGACGCGGTGATCTCGATGGAGTTCCTGGGCCCGGCCCTGGACCCGGCGGCCGAGCGGGTGCTGAAGCCGTTCGACGGCACCCCGGTCGAGGTGGTCGTGACGGCACGCGACCTCAACCGGACGCTGGTCTCGATGTGGCAGGAGACCATCCAGAACGGCCGCAGCTGGACCTGGGAGGACTACTACGCCGGCGCCCGCGACGCGGCGCCCGGACGGGACCGCGGCCAGGCCGACCGCCAGACCGCCGCCGGCACGTTCTGGCGCCAGCAGCACCTCGCCCGGATCCTCGGCGACTGGGCCGCGCGGGTCGGCCCCGAGAACGTCACCCTGGTGACCCTCCCCCACCCCGGCGCCCCGTCCTCGGCCCTGACCAACCGCTTCATCGAGGCCACCGGGCTCCCCATCGACCCCGAGCTGCCGGTCCCCCGCGCCAACGAGTCCCTCGGCCTGGCCTCCGCCCTCGTCCTGCGCGAGATGAACGAAGCCCTCGACGAGCGGGGCCTCACGTTCCCGGTCGGTCAGCGGCTGCGCAAGCAGGTCGTCGCCAAGACGGCGCTCGCCGCGCTCGCGAAGTCCGAGCCCCGTCTCGGCCTCGAGGTGGCGGACTGGGTGCGGGACCAGACCCGGGAGACGGTGGCCGCCGTACGCGACCTCGGCGTGCGGGTCGTCGGCGACCTCGCCGACCTCGACCCCGTCGACGTCCCCGGGATCGCTCCCGCGGACGTCGACCCCGAGGCCCGCGCCCGCGCCGCCACCGCCGCCCTCATCGCGGCCGTGGCGGACCGCCTGGCCTGACGCCCGGCCTAGCCGAAGAGGTCGCCGCAGACCTTCGCCGAGACACCCTCGAGCTGGTACGTCGCCCGCACGGCGCGATGGTCGGAGTTGGTGGCCGGCAGCACGTCAGAGGTGGTGGCGGTGAGCCCGTCACCGCCGTAGAGCTGCAGGTCGATCCGGCCGCGCGGGTGCGCGGAGGGATGGGTCAGGCCGCTGCCGACGCCGACCGTCCCCCACGTGTCGTGCATGCCGGCGCCGCCGATGATGGTCCGCAGCGGGGTGTCGCCGACCGAGGAGTTGAAGTCGCCGCCCAGGACCTTCGGCCGCGGGTCGGCGGCGATGATCGGCGCGATCGCCCGGGCCTGCGCCACCTTGAGGTAGTCGATCTTGTTCTGCAGGTGGGTGTCGTAGAGGCTCATCTCGACCCCGTCGACGTCGATCACGGCGTGCAGCAGGCCGCGCTGCTGGCCGCCCGGGCCGTTGGGCAGGTGCGTGTTCTCGGAGCTCACGATCGGGTAGCGGGAGATGATCGCGGTGCCGTAGAGCCCGCCGCCGTAGTCGACGTTGGTGCCGAACACGTTGTCCCACCCGCCGAGGTTGGAGGCCAGCCAGCCGGCCTGGTCGACGTGCCCCGAGGTGGAACGGTTCTTGTCGACCTCCTGGAGCAGGACGACGTCGGCGCCCGAGCCGCGGATGATCCCGAGGAACGCACCGATCCCGCCGCCGATCCGCGCGGACTTGATGTTGTAGGAGAGCACCGTGATGTCGGTGTCGACCTCCACCTCCTCGCAGGTGGGGGCCGGGGAGGGTTCGAGCGTCTCGCCCTCCTGGATCCGCAGCTGCGGCTCGCGGGCGTGGGTGGCGTCGCTGTGCGGCTTCAGCGGACCGGCCACGTCCGCCGGGTCGGCGGCGCCGGGTCCGACGAGCTTGAACAGCCCGAAGATGAGTCCCGCGACGAGCGCGAACCCGAGGACCAGCAGCAGCGGGGACTGCTCCGGGGACGCCTTGTGGCGACTCATCCGGTTGCCCTGCGGGCGGTCCTGCGCATCAGTCGATTGTAGGCGCGCCGCGGCAGGGGCACCGAGGGATCGGCGGGCTCCTCGGTGGCGCGGGTGCGCCGGCGCACCTCGCCGACCAGGCGCGCGTTGAGCAGCACGGAGGCCGACAGCAGCTCGGCCTCGGTCACGTCGGCCGGGTGCCGGCGCGCCGGCAGGTCGTCGGGCACGCGCAGCAGGGAGCGGTCACCCACGACGTCGTAGGAGCCGGCCCCGAGCAGCGCCAGCGCGCGCTCCCCGCGGCGCCGCGCGTCGGCGACCTGGTCGTCGTCGGGCCAGAACCGCTCGGCGTCCGGGGTCACGAGCAGGCCGTCGGCGAGGAACGTGCGGATCCACCGTGCCCGGTCGCGGGCGGAGTGGAGCTCGCCGAGGTGCGCGTTGAGCCGCCGCAGGAGCTCCGCCTCGACGACGCCCATGGAGGAGTTGGAGAACGCCCGGTCGTGCGGGACGGCGTCGGGGTCGACGCCGATCACGCCGGCGAACCTGCGCCACAGCTCGTCCCGGGGGTCCCCGGGGCCGGGCCCGACCACGACGTGCACCCGCTCGTCCGGTACGGCGTCCCGCAGCCTCTCGAGCACCAGGCCGAGGTCGAGCGCGCGCCAGTCCCAGACCACCTTCGGGTCCTCGGACTCCGAGCGGCCGTAGTCCGCGAGCGGCGTGGTGCTCCGGTTCTTCAGCGACTCCTGCCAGCTCGACGTGAACAGGCCGAGCGGTTCCCGGGCGGTGATGACGACGTGGACCTCCGCCGGCGCCAGGTCGGCGACCGCACGGACCCACTGCTCGGCGGAGGCGGAGCAGAAGAACTCGTGGCTGACCAACGAGGTGCCGGCGTGGGCGGCGACCTGCTCGCACACCACCGACCAGGCACGGTCGGCCCCCGGCCCCCGACGCTGCACGGCCGGGTCGTCGCGGACGATCAGCGAGGCGAGGAGGTGGTCGCGCTTCTCCCGGCCCGGCACCCGCACGCCGAGCTCCTGGAGCCGGTCGCGGTGGGGCCAGATGATCGACTGGAGGTAGGACGTGCCGGTCTTCGGCAGCCCGATGTGGAGGAAGACGCGCTGCATGGCGGCTCGGTCAGGCACCGAGCTCGTCGGTGTACTTCTCGACCAGCGCGGCGACCTTCGCCCGGTCCTGCTGCGCCACGGGGAGCAGGAGCTCCTGGACCAGGTCGATCAGCTCGGCGAGCCGCACGTGGGAGGTGTCGTAGCGACGGACGTCCGCCTCCAGCTCGGCCACCCGCTCCTCGAGCTGCCGGAGGCCGGTCAGCCGCCGGAACGTGCCCGCCATCAGCCAGCGTCCGCCGCTGAGCTGCTCCTCCTCGGTCGCGTCACGCCTCGCCATCCGACTCTTCCCTTCCACCGACTGTGCGCACCATCATCAGCCCCAGCTGACCGTCATCCGACATCCTCGCGGCCGCGGGTCCCACTCCGAGGTCCGCCACGGCAGCTCGAACCAGTTCGGGGTGAACCAGGTGACCTCCTCGACCGTGCCGCCGTACGACGCCGCCTCGGCGGCGATCTCCCGGTGGTCGACCTCCCACACGAGGTCGTCCGACTCGGGCTCGGCGGGGTCCTCGCTGTCGAAGAACTCCAGGTAGAGGCGGCCGCCGCCGCGCAGCAGCATCGACGAGAAGCGGAACAGCCCCTCGCGACCGCGCCGCGACGTGGCGTTCACGAAGTGCCGGGCGAGCACGGCGCGGGGGCCGTCGATCTCGCCGGCGAGCCGCGCGCCCCAGCCGAGCACCTGGCGCAGCTCGAGGAAGTTGACCGTGTGGGTGCGCACCGGCCAGCCGTGCAGGGCCGCGCGCTCGAGGTGGTAGTCGGCGGCGTAGAGCGAGTAGTCGAGCCCGATCGCCGGGTGCCGCTCGCTGGCCAGGAACGCCATGTCCTGACCGCGACCGCAGCCCACGTCGACCACGGTGGTGCCGGCGGGCTCGGCGCGATGCAGGAGCCGCGCGACGTGGTGGGGCTTGAGGAACGGCCGCCGCTGCTTGGCGGCGTGGTACCAGGCGTCCCAGTGGTTGCGCCGGTCGCGGATGCCGCGGAACCAGCGGCCGAGCTGCTCGCGCGCGTCGGTCTCCGGGTCGAAGGTGAACGTCGGGTCCGGGACCCGCCAGCCGGGCCCGTACATCAGCTCCAGCAGCCGCTCCGGCTCCGCGGGGGCCGGGAACTCCTCCCCCTCCAGGGTCACCGTGGACCGGGGAAGGACCCACTCGCGCCGGAATGGCGCGTGGATCTCGCCGAGCAGCACCAGGCGGTCGGCGTCCCAGAAGCCGCCGAACACGTCGAGGCCGCGGCGGATGCCGGCGTCGTCGTAGACGAACACCTTGATGCCGGCACCGCTGTAGCGCTCCACCTCCATCCCGGCGCGGACCAGGCAGCGCTCCAGGTGGAGGGACTCGCGCACGACGTCGACCGGCTGGGTGCGCGCGCTGACGTAGCCGAGGTCCACGTCGTTGTCGTGCCCGATGAACCGGCCGCCCCGCACCGCGCCGAGGAGGGTGCCGTACGCCAGGAACCCCTCGATGCCGGCCTCCTCCAGCACGCCGAGCACCGCGTGCGCGGCGCCGAGGAGCGCACCGGTGGCGTCCTCGTTGCCCTCGAACGGCAGCGTCATCCGGCCCTTCGAGTCCATGATGAGCGGCCGGCCCATCCGGTCCTCGATCCGCACCCGCTCGTCGCTCGCGCCGAAGCTGAGCTCCTCGGCCGCGAGGACCGTGCCCTCCTGGTCGAGGACCTCGACCGAGGCGACCCCGGCGAGGTGCTGGGCGAACGCCTTCGGCCACGGCACCCACCACTCGGGGCCCAGGCCCGACTCCGCCGCCCGCGGCGTGCCCGCCTGGTCGGCACGGAACGACCACACCCGCCGGCCGTCGAAGCGTACGTCGAGCACGCGCTCGGGCGCCGTCGTGACCGCGATGCCGGCCAGACCCAGCCGGACCGTCTCCTCCGGTTCCGTCACCTGCCGCGCCTCACACGAGGGCGGCGAACCGGTCGGGGATCCGCGCGAAGGGACGTTTCCGCATCGCCACGACCTGGCCGTCGCCGACGGCCTTCCACAGGTCGCCGCGGGCCTGGACGATCTGGCCGATCAGCTCCGAGCGCGGCTTGAACCGCTGCACCGTCTCGGGGTCGAGACCGGCGTTGATCTCCTCGAGGATGGCCACCATCGAGTCGCCGGACTGCTCCCAGCTCGTGCCGCGCGCGCGGTTCTCGCCCTGGTTGAGCGCGTGGCGGTGGGCGGCGCTGGCCTTGAGCTGGTCGAGGTCGGCGAACTTCATGTGGAACATGATGAGGTCCTCGTCGATCCGGTACGGGCATTTGATCCCGTGCGACGCGCGCCCCCAGTCGATCCGGTTCCACTTCAGGCTCGGCTTGCACATGAGCTGGATGAACTTGGCGTACCTCCGCTGCTCGAGGAACGGCCGGTCGAAGTCGAGCGCCGCCTCGCGGGCGAGGTCGTGGATCACGTTGAAGCCGAGCACGCCGACCGCGTCGCGCCCCTCGGTGGTCGCCACGAACTCGCGCAGCCCCGCGTGGCGCACCGGGTCGGCGACGATGAACTCGTCCGCGTCGGCGAACAGCACGGCGTCGTACGCGTAGAGCATGCTGGAGGAGAGCCCGTTGAGGATCCCGATGCGCGACACCTCGAAGCTGTACTTGCGCAGGTAGGGGAAGCGCAGGACGGTGCAGCCGAGGTCGTCGGTCGACCCGTCGGTGCTGTGGTCGTCGATGACGTAGACGTTCTCGGGGCCCAGCTGGCGGGAGTAGTGGTCGACCCAGCGCCGGATCATGGCGCCCTCGTCGCGCGCCATGGTGATGGCCGCCACCAGGGGCAGCTCGCCCGGCTCACGGGTCCGCGGGAGGAGGCCTTCCTCCTCCGGGGCGGTGCGGCCGCGCCGCAGGCCCGCGCCGAGCGAGAAGCGCCCGCTCATGGGTCCTCCCGGCGCCGCCGCCGGTGGCCGCGGTCGGACTCGGCCCACGAGTCCAGCGAGCGCGCGAGGGCGGCGATGCTCGCGTCGAGGACCTCCTCCTGGGTCACCTGGTCGGCGTGGACGCCCTTGACGGCCGCCGGCCGCAGGTCGAACAGGTCCCCGACGACACGGTGGCCGGCCCGCTGCAGCCGCTCGATCTGGCTCTCGCCGGCCTTGACCACCCACGAGGCGTCGAGCCCCAGCCGGGGCTCCTCCTTGCTGCGGAAGACCATGCCGCGCTTGGCGAGCTTGTGCTTGACGTAGGTGTCGTAGTGGGGCGGCATCGCGCCGTGCTCGCGCTGGTAGGCCTGGTTGAGCCGGAGGAGGACGAGGGCCGAGGTCAGCCCGATCGACGGGTTCGCCCGCACGTCGAGCTCGCAGCCGGCGGGGTCGAAGCCCGCGGCGTCGGCGAAGCGACGCCACAGGGTGTCCGGCGCGGCGCCCTGCGGCGGCACCGTGACCAGGGTGAGCCGGTCGTGGCCCAGCACCTTCGCCCAGCGGCTCGCGATCTCCGGGATGCCCTGGTGCTTCCAGAAGTTGCGCGCGACCCGGTCCCCGGAGCGGCGCTGGCGCACGGCGTCGAGGTATTGCCCCCAGGGCGTGGTCCCGCCGTTCTGGACGGCCTCGAGCCACATCGCCGGGATGTTGCGGCCCAGGTCGCGGCAGGTGAGCACGGCCTCGACGGACGTGTCGGGGAACGCCGCCTTGATCTGCTCGATCTTGGGCTCCGAGCGGGGCGCCAGGAACTCCATCGACACCACCGCGGTGCCGGGCCAGGCGTTGATCTCGTCGACCAGCCGCTGCCACGGCCCGTCGGCGGCCGTGGCGGGCTGGCCGGGACCACCGGTCGCGATCACGTCCCGCACGGCGGTCACCTGGGCGCGCCACCGCGGCCCGGGGAAGAGCACGCCGCGCTCGGCGAGCAGCTCCTTGTTCTGGCCCAGCACGTTCTGCAGGAAGCTGGTACCGGACTTCATCGACCCCAGATGAAGAACGAGACGCCCGGCCACGCGGGTCAGGGTACCCGGACGCCCGTCACCGCGAGATGGTGGTCGGTGGTCAGCGCCACCATGGGCGCGCGGTTGAAGTTGAATCCGGACCAGTCGGCGTTCTTCGACCCGAAGATCCAGTCCACGCGCATGGAGCGCGGCGGGACGCAGGTCCCGTCCTGGGCGAGGCGGCCGCCGCTGGCAGCGCGCAGGCCGGTCTGGCGGACCACCTTGCAGAAGACCGTCTTCCGCTCGTTGAAGTCGCCCAGGTAGAACACCGGCAGCCCGGTCGCCTCCAGGTCCTTGAGCTTCGCGATCTGGTCCCGCACCGCGACGTTGCGCTGGCGCTGCATGTCCCAGCCGGCGTTGTGGATCGCCATCACCCAGAACTCGCGCCCCGTCACCCGGTCGCGCAGCTTCACGTAGGGCCGGGGCAGCTTGCGGCTGATGAACATGGTGTGGATCACCCGCTTGCGGACCGCGGCGAACCGGGTCTTGTCCCACAGCAGCGTCGACTCGGTGCTGTAGCGGTCGACCGAGGGGTCGGGGAACGCCGCGAACCTGCCTGCACCGGCCTGCAGGATGGCGGTGATCTGGCCCTCGGACGCCTCCTGGGTCGCGAGCACGTCGATGTGCTGGTTGAGCATGGTCTGCACCTGCCACTCCGCGCGGAGCCGGCTCGGGGCGAACCGGTCGGCGTCGCGGTAGGGGCCGGAGTGGTGCTCGCCGAGCGCGTTCATCGTCCCGATCCGGAAGGTCAGGTCGGTGCCGCGGCGTCCCGGCTGCAGACGGCCGTCGTACGTCGGCCGCGGGGCGGTCGCCGTGCGGCCGAGCTGGGCGCGCTCGTTGCTCCCCCAGCAGACCACGGAGTCGCCCAGCCCGCAGGTGTGCAACCAGCCCGAGCTGATGTCCCGGTAGCTGCCGACCCGCTGCCGCGGGCGCAGGTTGCTGTCGACGGTCCCGCCGACCTGGCCGTAGCGGTTGTCGCCCCAGCACCAGGTCTTGCCGTCGGTGTCGAGGAGGCACGCCCCGCCCTCGAAGACCGAGATCCGGCTGGCCACGTGGTCACCCAGCACCGCCGTCGGCAGGTTGCGCGCGGCCGTCGTGCCGTCGCCCACGCCGCCGCGGTCGTTGCGGCCCCAGCACCAGACCGAGTGGTCCCGGCGCCGCGCGCAGGTGCTCGTCCAGGTCATCTCGACCTCGGCCCACCGGGTGCTCCCGCCGATGTGCGTCGGGCGGGTGCGGTCGGCCCAGCTGCCGTCGCCGACCTGGCCGAGCAGGTTGCGGCCCCAGCACCACAGCGAGTGGTCGGACTTGATGCCGCAGGTGGTCCACCCGTCGGTGCGCACCGAGAGCCAGCGGCCCGGCACGCGGTGCTTGGTGAGGCTCTGCGCCGTGTTGCCCTGGCCGAGCTCGCCGTACTGGTTGTCGCCCCAGCAGAAGAGCTTGCGGGCGTCGCCCTTGATGCCGCACGTGTGGTACCAGCCCACGTCGACGGCGCGCCAGTTCTGGCCCTTGACCCGGTGCGGCGTCAGCCGCACCTCCTTGGTGCCGTCGCCGACCTGGCCGCGGTTGTTGAGGCCCCAGCAGAACAGCCTGCGGGCGTCGCCCTTGATCCCGCAGGTGGTGGCGCCGCCGGCCGCGACCCGCTTCCAGGAGTTGGACTCGCCGACGCGGTGGGGGGCGTCGACCGACTCGGTGCGCTCCCCCGTGCCGGCCTGCCCCCAGGTGTTGCGACCCCAGCAGAAGAGCGCGCCGCCGATGATGCCGCAGGTGTACTCCCCTCCCGCGGAGACCTGGTCGTAGCCCGACAGGGCGGGGCCGCGGCGGGGCGACGGCTGGCCGGGGTCGGCGGCGCCGGCGGGGGTGGCCGCGAGCAGCCCGGCCACCAGCGCGGCCGCCGCGAGGACGGCGAGGACGACGGGGAACAACGTGCCACGGCGGTTGCGGGCGGACGACACCACAGGCCTCCCTAACGAAATCGGGGAAGAGATCGGTTGGCCGCCGTCGAGTCTAGGTAAAAAGCGGCCACGGGCGGCGCATTTGCCGCCCGTGGCCGTGTCGCTCGCGGAGCTGCCTAGCGGAGCTCGAGCTCGAGACCCTTGTAGGGGTTCGGGAGCCCGCGGCTGCGGTAGTACTGCGGCGTCGTGAGCCGGCCGGCCGGCGCGTGGTTGTAGAGCCCGGTGATCCACTTGCCGTACTGCCGCTCGAGCGAGTCGTCGCGCACGATCATCCCCTGCTCGTCGGAGATGACGCCGATCGTCGACCAGTTGGCGCTGCCGTTGAAGATGATCCGGGCGCTCCGGTCACCGTCGTAGTTGCCGCTGATCGACATCGCCTTCATGTGCAGGTAGTTGTCGAAGGCGCCGTCACCGTCGGTGTCGTAGGCCAGGTGCCGGACCGGCACGCCCTGGAGGATGCCGAGGACCTCGTTGCTGGACAGCGTGTAGACCATGCGGATGTTGCACCCGCGGTTCTGCAGGTCCTTGATCTTGTGGGCGATCCGCTGACCGCGCGAGTTCTGGATGACCGCCGAGGCGATCCGGATCGCCGTACGGCCGTTGATGCCGGCGTTGCGGGCGCCCTTGCAGCGGACCTTGTCGAGCATGTCCATGACGAGGTCCTTGCGGCCCGGCCGCGGCGCGAACCAGGTGAGGGTGTTGCCGCTGCGGAACTGGTAGGCGGGGTACTTGTGGTCGTGGCTCGCCTGGCGGAAGACCTTCTGGAAGCCGCGGTAGATCTCGCGGTTGTTGGTCGTGGTGAGCCAGTCGTTCCACTGGTTGACGGCCGCCGCGGTGGTGAGGTTGGCCGAGCCCTCGCCGACGACCCACTTGGTGGAGCCGGCCTCGCTGATGGTCATCCACTTCGCGTGCATCGCGCCGCCCTTGCCGCGGCAGGAGTTGCTGCACGTGCGGGCCCAGCTGCGCATGGCCCGCGGGCGGTTGGCGTTGCCGACGCGCAAGGCGTTGCCCAGCCGCCGGAACTCGGGGTTCACGAGCGTGCGCGCCATGAAGATCCGGACGCTGACGCCGCGCTGGTGGGCGTTGATGAGCGCGTCGGTGATGTCGCGGTTCATGAAGTTCCAGCTCATGATCCGGATCTTGGCGCCCTTGAAGGTGTGCCGGATCTCGCGCAGCTGCTTGGACAGGATGCGCCAGCGGTTGGTGAACGGGGTGTTGAAGAGCACGCCGTCGGCGACGTGGAACGTGCTCTGCCGGCCGTCGTGGCCCTTGCGGCCGTCGTGCGCCGTGCGGCCGTCGAACCCGTCGGCCTTGGCCGTTCCGTCACCGGACCGGTGGCCGTCGTGCCCGTCCGCGACCGCCGCGACCTGTCCGGCGGCGACGGGCGCCACCATGACGGGAGAGGCGAGCACTGCGGAGAGCACCCCCATGACGACGTACTTCCTCATTGCTCACTCCTCGACTGGGAACCACGATGGCGGGCGGCAGGGGTTCGGCACCGGCTCCGACCGGCGCGCGCCCGCACGTGGCGCGCCCCCCAGAAGGTCAGATCATGCCAAACAGGCTCGGCGTGCGCCCTTGTATCCGGAATCGGTCTTCAACGACTCGGTCACGTTGACCGGGCCGCCGACGACGCCGTAGTAGCGGTCGTCGTAGGTCACCAGCACCTGCCCCGAGGAGCACTGCTGTCGGTCGGCCTTCACCTCGTCGCCGTCGGCGACGCACCCCTGGTAGCCCTGGGGGACGGTCCCACCGTCGACCCACACGGTGGAGCAGTCGGGCCAGCCGCTGTCGGACGTCGACGAGCTCGCCGTGTCTCCGGCGGTCGTCGAGGAGTCCTCACCACACGAGGACACCAGCAGCGCCGCTGCCGCCATCCCCACCGCGGCGAGGACACGCGCCCTCGGTCGCATGGCAACCTCCATGTCACCACAGTAAGGCACTAGCGTTGCCCGGGTGAGCGTCACCCCGTCGCGTGTCTACGCTGCCCGGCTGGTGGGCCTCCCGATCTTCGACCCGCAGGGCGACCAGGTCGGCAAGGTCCGCGACCTCGTCGTCTCGATCCGCAGCGAGGGCTCCCAGCCGCGGGTGCTGGGCCTGGTGGCGGAGGTCTTCGGCCGTCGCCGGATCTTCGTCCCCATGACCCGGGTCACCAACATCGACAGCGGGCAGGTCTACACCACCGGGCTGCTCAACATGCGCCGTTTCGAGCAGCGCTCGACCGAGACGCTGGTGATCGGCCAGATGCTCGACCGCACCGTGACGATCGTCAGCACCGGCGTGACGGGGTCGGTCTACGACGTCGCCATGGAGCACTCCCGCACCCGCGACTGGGTGCTGAGCAGGGTCGCGGTGCGCGAGCCGTCGAAGGGCTTCCGTCGTCGCGGGCAGACCCACGTGGTGGAGTGGAACGACGTGCGCGGGCTGACCCGGGCCGACGACAAGCAGGGCGCCACCCACCTGATCCAGGCGCTCAACGACATGCGCCCGGCCGACGCGGCCAGCATCCTGCACGACCTCCCGTCGGAGCGCCGGACCGCGGTCGCCCTCGCGCTGGACGACGAGCGTCTCGCCGACGTCCTCGAGGAGCTGCCCGAGGAGGACCAGGTCGAGATCGTCGGGCGGCTGGACTCCGAGCGCGCGGCCGACGTGCTCGAGGAGATGTCCGCCGACGACGCCGCCGACCTGGTGGCCGACCTGCCGCCGGAGACGCAGGAGCTCCTCCTCCAGCTGATGGAGCCGGGCGAGGCCGAGGACGTGCGGCGGCTGATGTCCTACGTCGAGAACACCGCGGGCGCGATGATGACGCCGGAGCCGGTGATCCTCGGTCCCGACGCCACGGTGGCCGACGCGCTCGCCCACGTGCGCAACCCCGACCTGACGCCGGCGCTGGCGTCGGCCGTCTACGTCTGCCGCCAGCCGCTCGAGACGCCGACCGGCAAGCTGCTCGGGGTCGCCCACATCCAGCGGCTGCTGCGCGAGCCGCCGTCCTCGCTGGTCGCCGGGGCCCTCGACGACTCCCTGGAGTTCCTGCGCCCCGAGGCGACCATCGACGAGGTCGCGTCCCACCTGGCGACCTACAACCTGGTGGCCGCGCCGGTCGTCGACGAGGACCGGCGGCTGATCGGTGCCGTCACCGTGGACGACCTGCTCGACCACATGCTCCCGGCCAACTGGCGCGACCGCGCCGCCGACCGGCCCATCGGACCGATGGGAGAGCGCCATGGCTGAGCGGCGCACCGGCGAGCGGCTCGACACCCCGCGGACCATCCGGCGGCAGCTGGTCCGGCGGCCGTCGTACGACTCCGACGCCTTCGGCAGCTTCGCCGAGCGCTTCGCGCGGTTCATGGGCACCGCGAAGTTCCTCATCTACATGACGCTGTTCGTCGTCGTGTGGATCCTGTGGAACGCCCTCGCCCCGGACGACCTGGCGTTCGACCCCTACGCGTTCATCTTCCTCACCCTGATGCTGAGCCTGCAGGCGTCGTACGCCGCCCCGCTCATCCTGCTCGCGCAGAACCGCCAGGAGGACCGCGACCGGGTGATCGCGGAGCAGGACCGGCAGGCCAACGCCCGCGCGCACGCCGACATGGAGTTCCTCGCCCGCGAGGTGGCGTCGCTCCGGATGGCGGTCGGCGAGGTCGCCACCCGTGACTACCTCCGTTCCGAGCTGCGGGCGCTGCTCGCGGAGCTCGACGAGCGCGCCGCCACGGCCGAGACGTCCCCGGACTCCCCGAGTGCGGATTCTCACGATGACCGCGAGGACGGCCTCGACACACCGACTCCTTAGACTCGGGGTGTGAGCACCACGCAGCAGGGCCCCACCGTCGAGCAGGTCATGACCGCGCTCGCCGGAGTCAACGACCCCGAGATCAAGCGGCCGATCACCGAGCTGGGCATGGTCGACGAGGTCGCGGTGGACGCCGAGGAGGGCGTCGGCTGCGTCGTGCGCGTGCGGGTGCTGCTCACGGTGGCGGGCTGCCCGCTCAAGGACACGATCAACCGCGACGTCACCGCTGCGGTCGGCGCGCTGCCCGGCGTCACCCGGGTCGACATCGACCTCGGCGTGATGACCGCGGAGCAGCGCTCCGGGCTGCACGAGCAGCTGCGCGGCGGCCAGGCCCAGCGGGAGATCCCCTTCGCGCAGCCGGGCTCGCTCACCAAGGTCTTCGCGATCGCCAGCGGCAAGGGCGGCGTCGGCAAGTCCTCGGTCACGGTCAACCTCGCGATCGCGCTGGCCGCCGCGGGCCGCAAGGTCGGCGTCGTGGACGCCGACATCTACGGCCACTCGGTCCCGGCGATGCTCGGGGTGGCCGACGCGCGCCCCACGCAGGTCGACGACCTGATCATGCCGGTGCCGACCCCGAGCGGCGTCTCCGTGATCTCGATCGGCATGCTCAAGCCGCGCCGCGACCAGGTGGTCGCGTGGCGCGGCCCGATGCTCGACCGCGCGCTCGTCCAGATGCTGTCCGACGTCTACTGGGGCGACCTCGACGTCCTGCTCCTCGACCTGCCCCCGGGCACGGGTGACATCGCGATCTCCCTGGGCCAGCACCTCCCGGGTGCCGAGGTCGTGGTCGTCACGACCCCGCAGGAGGCGGCCGCCGAGGTCGCCGAGCGGGCCGGCACGATGGCGTCGATGATGCACCAGCGTGTGGTCGGGGTCGTCGAGAACATGAGCTACCTCCCCTGCCCGCACTGCGCGGCGAAGGGCAAGGACCACCAGCTCGAGATCTTCGGCGCGGGTGGCGGCGACCGGGTCGCGAAGACGCTGTCGCACCGCTTCGGCTACGACGTGCCGATGCTCGGCCGGATCCCGCTGGACCCCTCCCTGCGCGAGGGCGGCGACGCCGGCAAGCCGATCGTCGAGGCCGATCCCACCGCCCCGGCGGCGACGGCGCTGCGCGAGATCGCCGAGCGGCTCGACGGCCGCGGTCGCGGCCTCGCGGGCATGCAACTGGGCCTCACGCCGAGCAACCGGTTCTGAGCGGCCACCGGTAGCAGGGCGGGACGGGGGCTGCGGTGTTCGACATCGGCCTGAGCGAGCTCGTCGTCATCGCGTTCGTGGCCATCCTGGTCTTCGGGCCTGACAAGCTGCCCGAGCTCGCCCGCAGCGCCGGCCGGTTCGTCCGCCAGCTCCGCGACTTCGCCAACACCGCGCGCGACGAGCTGCGCAACGAGCTGGGGCCGGAGTACGCCGACCTCGAGCTGCGCGACCTCGACCCGCGGACCATCGTCCGCAAGCACATCGCCGAGGCACTCGCCGACGAGGACGACCCGGTCCCGGCGGCGCGGCGGCCCGGGCTCCGCCCGCTCGCCGAGGGCGAGCGCCCGCCGTACGACGAGGAAGCTACTTAGGCCCTCAGCGCTGGTGCCTGCGGTCGTGGCCCCGCCGCGGCGCCGGCCCGGGGAGCGGGTCGGGCACGGGCCCGAAGACCTGGTTGCAGTCGGCCCCGGAGCACCGCTCCAGCACCGCGAGCCGGCGGGCGAGCTCCTTGCGCACCGGGGCGTAGCGCGGGTCGTGCAGCACGTCGTGCAGCGCGTAGGGGTCGCGCTCCCGGTCGAACAGCACCCCGACCGAGGGGTCCCGGGGGTGCACGGCGTAGAGGTAGCGGTCGGTGTCCACGCCGCGGTACCACCAGCCGTGGTCGGCCCGCACCGCGTCGCCCGCCTGCACCAGCAGCGTGTCGCGGCCGGCGAGCGCCTGCGGGTCGGTGATCGGCAGCCCGTCCGAGGGCCGGGCGGCCGAGGGCTTCGCCCCCGCCCAGTCCAGGAAGGTCGCCGCGAGGTCCACCAGGGTGACCGGCGTGTCGTCGACCGCGTCCTCGGCGATGCCGGGTCCGCGCACGATGAGCGGGACCTCGAGCGACTCGTCGATCATCAGGTTCTTGCCGTGCAGGCCGTGCTCGCCCAGCAGGAATCCGTTGTCGGAGGTGAACACCAGGTAGGTGTCGTCGAGCTCCCCCGCCGCCTTCAGCTGCTGGACGAGGCGCCGTACGTCGTCGTCGACCGAGCGCAGCGCGCGCGCCCGGGCCCTGGCGCGGACCAGCTCGTCCTTGCGGTCGAAGCTGCTGTCGAACAGGTCCTTCGGCAGAGCCGGGTCCGCGGCGAAGTAGCTCGGCTTGCGGGTGAACCCCGGCTTGAGGTGCTCGTAGAGGTGGCCGTAGCGCGGCTCGTAGGCGGGCTTCTTCACCACGTCGCCCGTCCGCGCGTGCGGCGCGGTGTGGTTGACCACCATGAAGAACGGCGCACGTCCGCGGTCCAGCCGGTCGAGCATCGCCTTGGTCCGCTCGGCCGTGACGTGGGTGATGTAGCGGTGGCGGTAGCTGTCGCCGTCGAACCAGACCGACCGCCAGTAGAGGTACGTCGTGCCGGCGACGATCGGGTCCCACACGTTCCAGCCCGCGACCCTGCCGAAGGCCCGGCTGTAGCCGTTGAGGAACTTGCCGTGGTAGCCGGTCCGGTACCCCGCGTCCTGCAGCCAGACGCCGATGTTGTCGTTCGGGTGCCGCAGGGCGTAGACCCCGCCGAAGGGACCCAGGTTGTGCTTGACGCCGTTGTTCTGCGCGTACTGCCCGGTGACGAGCTCCGCGCGCGCCGGGCAGCACATGGGGTGCGGCGAGATCGCGTGGGTGTACGTCGTGCCCTTGTCGGCCAGGAGGCGGCGCGTGAACGGCATGTAGCGCAGCTCGTCGGTGCGCATGTCGTCGGTCAGGACCAGCACGATGTTCGGCCGCTCCGGCGTCGCCGCGGCCGGCGCGCTGCCACCGTCGGGCACGGTCGCGGCCTGCAGGAAGGTCAGGCCGATCGCGGCGATCGTCACCGCCAGCAGGGCGGGGAGCACTACCCGCTGTCTCAAGAGCATTCCTTCTGAGGTGGAGCGGTCGTCGGCGGTCAGGCGCGGGACTGAGCGGCCGCCAGCGCGGCGAACGCGACGAGCACGACCCGCCGCTCCTCCCCCTCCGCCAGCTCGCAGAAGTCCGAGCCGACGCGGCGCAGGGTCCCTTCGTGACGGCTCCCGTCACGGAGGTGGAGCAGGCATCGCTCCCCGGCTTCTGCGATCCGGCGGAGTGCCGAACCGAGCCCGAGCCTGGTCAACGGTGACCAGGCGAGCTCAGGCACCGAGCGTACCGAGGCGCCGGTCACCGCGTTGACGAGGGTGGTGTTGACGACCCAGTCGTGCTCGCCGGTGGAGAGCAGCAGCCAGCCGTCCGCGAGCCGGTCCAGGGTTCCGGTCACCGCACCGACGCCGCTGACGTCGAGGGTGAGCTCGGTGCCGACCGAGGCCATCAGCCGGCTGGCGAGCGTGACCTGCTGGTACTCCGCCCGGCTCCGGTCGGCGACCTCGGCGCCCCGCTCGGCCGCGTAGAGCGCGCCCGCCTCGCCCTCGAGGTCGTCGAAGAGCGCGAAGAGATCGTCCTCCCAGCCCATGCCCGCCAGCCAACCACCTCTGCCCGCGGGAGCCGATTCGAGGACCTGGGGAAGACCGGTTGACAGCGACCTCGAACCGACGTTGACTGAAGCAAACAGAAGCAAACGCAAGGATCTCTCGGGATGTCGATCTACTCGCGTTCTCTCCTCCGACCCGCCGCGGTCTGGGTGGCCGTGACCGGTGCGCTGGCCGCGGTCCTCCGTCAGGTCCTGCCGGTCGTGGCCGGCCGGTGGGGCTCTCCGGACTTCGCCGACCTGCTGGTCACCGGCTGCGCCGCCGTCGCCGCGGTGGCGTCCCTCCGGCTGTGGCTGGTGACCACGACGGTCGTCGCGGACCTGCTCCGGCGCCGGCCGGCGGACGCACACGGCACCGGGCTGCTGCGCGCGGCCGTGCTGGCGGCGTGCGGCGTTGCCGTGCTGGCCACGGCGGCGCCCGCCGGCGCGACGCCGCGTCCGGTCAGCCCGCTCGACGGGCTCCCGCTCCCCGACCGTGCGGTCGGTGCGGCGACGACCCGGTCCGGCACCGCGGATCCGATCGCCCGTGGCCCGGCGACCGTGCGGGTGCGACCCGGGGACACGCTCTGGTCGATCGCCGTGACGGCGCTCGGCCCGCGCGCCACGGAGGCCGACGTGGCGACGTACTGGCCCCGGATCGGGACCCGCAACGCAGCGCTGATCGGCGACGACCCCGACCTGATCCTGCCCGGCCAGCGGCTCGAGCTGCCGCCCACCCACGAGGAGGACACATGGAATCGATGACGGGCCTCCGGGTTCCCGTGCCGGTTGCGAGCACCCAGGGCACGCTCGCACTGGCGCTGCTCCCCCGCAGCGAGCCGCCGGTCACGACCCGACGCGCGACCGCGGCCGCCGTCGTCCCGATCGACCGCCGCCTGCGCGCGTCGATCGAGGAGTGGGCGCGCCGCTTCGTCCAGGCCGCGGTCGAGATCGTCGGCGGCGACCGCCCGGTCTCGCAGCTGCTGCGGTGGACCACGCCGGACGTCTACGCCGACCTGCACCGGCGCGCGCTCCTCGTCGGCCGGGCCGGCGGCCACCAGCCCGGGCTCGCGCGGGTGCAGCAGGTGCGGCCCCTCGTGCAGAGCGTGCACGCCTGCTTCATCACCGGCGACGTGGTCGAGGCAGCGGCCCACGTGCGGTACGGCGAGCGCTCGCGTGCCCTCGCGGCCCGCTTCGAGCGCCGCGACCAGCGCTGGCTCTGCACCGCCCTCGACTTCTCCTGACGTTACTCGGGGGTAGCCAGCGAGTGACCCAGGTCACTAGGTTCCCCCCATGAAACGCGTTCTCGCGCCCGCTCTCGGCGCCGCCGCCCTCCTGACCGCCCTCCTCACCGCGCCGTTCACCGCCCCACCGGCGCACGCCGACGGCCCCGGCGTCGGCACGCCGTGGGTGGTGTCGGTCGGCGACTCCTACATCTCCGGCGAGGCCGGCCGCTGGGCCGGTTCGTCCAACGACAGCTCCACCCGGGCCGACGCGCTCGGGTCGACGGCCTACTACGACAACGCGTCCGGCACCGGCGAGACCATCGCCCGCTGCCACCGCAGCAAGAGCGCGGAGATCCACATCGGCGGCGGGGTCAACAGCCTCAACCTCGCCTGCTCAGGCGCCGAGACCAGCACCACCACGGGCACCTACTTCAAGCCCGGCCTCGACTTCTACAGCGGCAGCGAGGGCGTGGGCCAGGCCAGCGCCCTCCAGAGCTTCGCGACCGGCCACAACGTGAAGATGGTCGTGGTCTCGATCGGCGGCAACGACTTCAACTTCGCCGACATCGTCCAGCAGTGCGTGACCGACTTCCTCTCCTCGCCCTCGTGGTGGAAGGACTACTGCCGTGACGACAGCAGCGTCACCAGCAACTTCACCTCCGCCAACGTGAGCGCCGTGAAGACGAGGATCGCGACCGCGCTGACCAACGTCCGCACGGCGATGCGCAACGCCGGCTACGCCGACACGCAGTGGACGATGCTCGTCCAGACCTACCCGTCCCCCATCCCCAACGGGTCGGGCTTCCGCTACTCCGAGAGCGGCTACACCCGGCAGAGCACGGGCGGCTGCGGGTTCTGGAACGGCGACGCCGACTGGGCCAACGGCACGGCCCTCCCGACGATCAACAACACCGTCACCGGCGCGATCACGCAGGCGGGGATCGGCAACGCCAAGGTGCTCAACCTCTCCAGCGCCCTGAACGGCCGCCGCCTCTGCGAGTCCGGCGTCGGCCTCTACGAGGAGGTCGGCCTGAGCAGCTGGCAGAGCGCGGGAGCGGTCGACAAGACCGAGTGGGTCAACCAGATCCGCACGGTGAGCACCTGCTGCTCGAGCAGCCCCTACTACATCCAGGAGTCGCTGCACCCCAACTACTGGGGCCAGCTCGCCGTCCGCTCCTGCGTCCGGCAGGCCTTCAACGCCGGCACCCCGAAGGGCGGCACCTGCGTCCGCAGCGGCACCGGTCTCCTCAACGGCGAACCCCGCATGGCCCTCCAGTAGGTCTCGATACGCCGCGCTCGTTCCTCGCGCGGCTACTCGACCAACGACGATCCCGGTGGTCGAGTAGCCGGACGCGAGGGACGAGCGTCCGGCGTGTCGAGACCCTGCGAACTTCTGCCGACTCGACGTTCTGCGCTGCGAACTTCTGCCGACTCGGCGGGTCAGCTGACGCGGGCGGTGGTGTCCATCGGGGGGCCGCCGGGGGCGCCGTGGCAGCGCTTGTACTTCTTGCCCGAGCCGCAGGGGCAGAGCTGGTTGCGGCCGATCTCGGCGAACTCGTCGTCGTCCTTGGTCACCGTGGTGCCCGAGGTCGCCTCCCCGCCCATCTCGTCGGGAGCGGTGTAGGAGAGGTTCTGCGGCTGCTTGGGGAGCTCGAGACCCTTGGCGTGGATCTGCGGGGCGGCGGCCTTGAGCTGCGCCGAGATCTCGGCGAGGCCCGGGCCCGCGGCACCGACACCGACCGGCGGCTCGGCGAGCGCGCCCTCGTGCATCGGGCCCTCGTGGCGGCTGCCGTCGGCGTGGTAGTGGAACTCCGGCTCCTCCTCGACCTGGACCTCCAGGTTGAACAGGAAGCCGACCGTCTCCTCCTTGATGCCGTCCATCATCGCCGCGAACATGTCGTAGCCCTCGCGCTGGTACTCCACCAGCGGGTCGCGCTGCGAGTAGGCCCGCAGGTAGATGCCCTCGCGGAGGTAGTCCATCTCGTAGAGGTGCTCGCGCCACTTGCGGTCGAGCACGGAGAGCAGGACGCGGCGCTCCAGCTCGCGCATGACCTCCTCGCCGACCTCCTCCTCGCGCGCGTCGTAGGCGGCGTGGGCGTCGGCCTTGAGCTGCTCGATCAGGTCCTCCTTGTGGAGGGCGGACTGCGAGCCGGCCTCCTCGACGAGGTCCTTGTGGCTGAGCGAGACCGGCCAGAACTGCTTGAGGTCGGTCCACAGCTGCTCGAGGTCCCACTCCTCGGCGAAGTCGTCGAGCGAGCCGGAGACGTAGCCGGTCACGACGTCGTCGATGAACGTGCGGATCTGCTCCTCGAGGTTGACGCCCTCGAGGACCTCGCGGCGCTCCCCGTAGATCACCTTGCGCTGGCGGTCCATGACGTCGTCGTACTTGAGGACGTTCTTGCGGGACTCGAAGTTCTGCGCCTCGACCTGGCCCTGCGCGTTGGCGATGGCGTTGGTGACGCGCTTGTTCTCGATGGGTACGTCGTCCGGGATCTTGAGCAGCAGGAGCACCCGGTCGACCCAGTCGGACTTGAACAGCCGCATCAGCTCGTCCTGGAGGGACAGGTAGAAGCGGCTCTCGCCGGGGTCGCCCTGACGGCCGGAGCGGCCGCGCAGCTGGTTGTCGATCCGGCGGGACTCGTGGCGCTCGGTGCCGATCACGTAGAGGCCGCCGAGCTCCTTGACCTCGTCGTGCTCCTTGGCGACCTGCTCCTTGATCCGCTCGACCGTGGCGGGCCACGCGGCGTCGTACTCCTCCGCCGTCTCACCGGTCGGCTCGAGGCCCTTGGCGCGCAGCTCCTGGTCGGCGAGGAACTCGACCGAGCCGCCGAGCATGATGTCGGTGCCGCGACCGGCCATGTTGGTGGCGACCGTGACCGCACCCTTGTGGCCGGCGAGGGCGACGATCTTCGCCTCCTCGGCGTGGACCTTCGCGTTGAGGACCGAGTGCGCGACCCCGCGCTTGCGCAGCGCGTTGGAGAGGTACTCCGACTTCTCGACCGACACGGTGCCGACGAGGACCGGCTGGCCCTTCTCGTGGCGCTCGACGATGTCGTCCACGACGGCGTCGTACTTGGCCTCCTCGGTCCGGTAGACGAGGTCGGGCTGGTCCTTGCGGACCATCGGCCGGTTGGTCGGGATCGGGACCACGCCGAGCTTGTAGATCTTGTCGAACTCCGACGCCTCGGTGAGCGCCGTGCCCGTCATGCCCGAGAGCTTGTCGTACATGCGGAAGTAGTTCTGGAGCGTGACGGTGGCGAGGGTCTGGTACTCCTCGCGGACCCGCACGCCCTCCTTGGCCTCGATCGCCTGGTGCAGGCCGTCGTTGTAGCGGCGCCCGGCGAGCATCCGGCCGGTGTGCTCGTCCACGATCAGGACCTCGCCGTCCATGACGACGTACTCCTTGTCGTTGCGGAACAGCTCCTTGGCCTTGATCGAGTTGTGCAGGAACGAGATCAGCGGGGTGTTGGCCGACTCGTAGAGGTTCTCGATGCCGAGGTGGTCCTCGACCTTGGTGATGCCGGCCTCGAGGACCGAGATCGTCCGCTTCTTCTCGTCGACCTCGTAGTCGACGTCCTTGGTCAGCTTGGTCGCGATCTTCGCGAACTCGCCGTACCACTTGACCTCGTCCTGGGTCGGGCCGCTGATGATCAGCGGGGTCCGGGCCTCGTCGATGAGGATGGAGTCGACCTCGTCGACGATCGCGAAGTTGTGGCCGCGCTGGACGCACTCCTCGATCGAGCTCGCCATGTTGTCGCGCAGGTAGTCGAACCCGAGCTCGTTGTTGGTGCCGTAGGTGATGTCGCAGGCGTAGGCCTCGCGCCGCTCGGGGGGACGCATGTCGGGAAGGATCACGCCGACCGACAGCCCGAGGAAGTGGTGGACGCGGCCCATCATCTCGGACTGGAAGCGGGCCAGGTAGTCGTTGACGGTGACGACGTGCACGCCCTTGCCCTCGAGGGCGTTGAGGTAGGCCGGCATCGTGGAGACCAGGGTCTTGCCCTCACCGGTCTTCATCTCGGCGATGATGCCGACGGTCAGGCCGAGGAACTGGTGGACGCGGCCCATCCACTCGGCGTGGTACTTCGCGAGGTAGTCGTTGACGGTGACCACGTGCACGCCGTCGCCGGAGAGCGCGTTGAGGTACGTCGGGAGCGTGGCGACGAGCGTCTTGCCCTCACCGGTCTTCATCTCGGCGATGTTGCCGAGGTGCAGCGCCGCGCCGCCCATCACCTGGACGTCGAAGTGCCGCTGGCCGATCACGCGCTTGGCGGCCTCGCGGACCGTCGCGAACGCCTCGGGCATGATGTCGTCGAGGGTCTCGCCCTCGGCAAGACGCTTGCGGAACTCGTCGGTCATCCCCCGCAGCTCGTCGTCGGACATCGCGACGAAGTCGTCCTCGATGGCGTTGACGGCCTTGGCGATGGACTCGAGCTGGCGGAGGATCTTTCCTTCGCCGATACGCAGCAGCTTGTCGATGATGACGGGCACGGCCGCCACTCTACCGACGGCTCGCTAACCGTTCGATTCCTCGTGCGCGGCGTAGGCCGCCGCCCGCTCCCGCTCGATCTTGCGCCCCACGCCGTACGCCGCTCCCCAGAGGACGGCGAAGACGACGCCGAGCACGAACATCATGGGCACCAGGAAGCCCATCGCGATCGCCAGCACCTGCACCAGGTGGCCGATCCAGTACGCCCAGTCGGCGCGCAGCAGGCCGGCGGTCAGCAGGGACAGGACCGCCGGGCCGAGCCCTGCGGACAGCGCGGGCCCCGTGTCGATCCCGCCGATCGTGATCATCACCGGCGTGGCGAGGGCGAGGGTGATCGCCTCCATCGCCAGCACCATCGCGCACATGGCGCGCTTCGGGTCCCTCACTTCCTGCCCCCCAGCAGCGCCCGGGCCTCGCCGACGGTGACGACCGAGCCGGTGACCAGGACCGCTCCGGAGCTCAGCGAGTCGCCCGAGCCGGACTCCGCGAGGGCCGCGGCCGCGTCGAGCGCGTCCGCGAGGCGCGGCACCACCGTGACGCGGTCGGCGCCGAACACCTCGCGGGCCACCACCGCCAGCTCCTCGGCCGGCATCGCGCGCGCCGTCGAGTTCTGGGTGATCACGACCTGCTCCAGGTGCGGCTCGAAGGCGGCGAGCAGGCCCTCGTGGTCCTTGTCGGCCATCACGCCGATGACGCCCACGAGCGGGTCGAAGCGGAACGAGTCCTCGAGCGCGGCGGCGGTGGCCTCGGCGCCCGCCGGGTTGTGGGCGGCGTCGAGCACGATGGTGGGGCTGCGCCGGACCACCTCGAGCCGGCCCGGCGAGGTCACGTGCTCGAACGCCTCGCGGACCACCTCGTCGCTGAGCGGCTGGTCACCGCCGAGGAAGGCCTCCACCGCGGCCAGGGCCAGAACGGCGTTCTGCGCCTGGTGGGCCCCGTAGAGCGGCAGGAAGACGTCGTCGTACCGGCCGCGGAGCCCCTGGAGGGTCAGCACCTGCCCGCCGACGGCGGGCGTCCGGTCGACGACCCCGAACTCGAGCCCCTCGCGGGCGACGGTGGCCCCGACCTCGGCGGCCCGGCGCAGGAGGACCTCGAGGACGTCGGCGTCCTGGAGCGCGACGACGGCGGTGGCCCCGGCCTTGATGATCCCCGCCTTCTCCTCCGCGATGGCCGCCGGCGTGCCGCCCAGGTAGCGGGTGTGGTCGAGCGCGATGGGCGTGACCACGGCGACGTCGGCGTCGATGACGTTGGTCGCGTCCCAGGAGCCACCCATCCCGACCTCGACCACGGCGACGTCGACGGGCGCGTCGGCGAACGCGGCGTACGCCATGCCGACGATCGTCTCGAAGAACGAGAGCGGGTGGGTCTCCTGCTCGTCGACCAGGTGCGTGTAGGGCGCCACGTCGTTGAAGGCGCGGACGAACGCGTCGTCGTCGAGCGGCTCGCCGTCGATGCTGATCCGCTCGCCCATCCGCTCGACGTGCGGGCTGGTGAACCGCCCGGTGCGCAGCTCCAGGGTGCGCAGCAGCGCGTCGATCATCCGCGACGTCGAGGTCTTGCCGTTGGTGCCCGTCAGGTGGATCGAGCGGTAGGCCCGCTGCGGGTCGCCCAGGAGCTCGGTGAACGCGAGGATCCGGTCGAGCGACGGCTCCAGCCGGGTCTCCGGCCACCGGGATAGCAGCGCCTCCTCTGCTTCGGCGTAGGTCTCGGCGGGACGCGCGACAGGCTCACTCATGGCGGGCGAGAGTCTACGGGGCTCGATTCGGGGGGTTATCCCCACTGCGTCGCGCCGTCGTCGGACGCACAATGCGGACGGGGAGGCATGACCAGGGGGCTGCCATGGACACCAGGACCACGCCGTACGACGTGGTGATCGTCGGCGCCGGCATCTGCGGGCTGAACGCGCTGTTCGTGGTCAGCCAGTACCTCGGGAGCAGCGGCCGCGTCGCGCTCGTCGACCAGCGCGAGCGGGTGGGCGGGATGTGGAACGACACCTACGACTACGTGCGGCTGCACCAGGCGCACCCCTTCTTCACCGCCGGCAACCTCAAGTGGCAGTGGGACAAGGACCCGTCCTACCTCGCCACGAAGCCCGAGGTCCTCGACCACATGGCCTACTGCTTCGACGTCCTCCGGCAGCGGACCCAGGTCGCCGAGTACCTCGGGTGGTCCTACCTCGCCCACGACGAGGGGGACGGAGTCGTCCGCACGGTCGTCGAGCGCGACGGCGAGCAGGTCGTCCTCGAGTCCCACCGGCTGGTCAAGGCACTCGGCTTCGACGTCCGGCCCAACGAGCCGCTCGCCCTGAGCAGCAGCACCGTGCGCTCCGTCTCCCCGGACTCCTGCGACGTCCGGACGGGCGACCTCGCCGCGTCGGATGCCCCGGTCTGGGTCGTGGGCGGCGGCAAGACCGCGATGGACACGGTGCACGCCGTCCTCACGACCTCCCCGGGGCGCGAGGTGAACCTGGTCGCGGGGTCAGGCACCTACTTCATGCGGCGGGACGAGATCTACGCGCCGTCGCGCGGCTGGCGGCGCGGGACCCGGTTCAACCGGTTCGCCGAGGACTTCGGCATGCGCTACGACGGGACCAACGAGGCGACGATCTTCGAGGCCGAGCTCGGCCGGACGATGACGACGGTGACCCCGACCGCCTCCAACTGGGTCATCGGGATCATCTCCGACGAGGAGGTGGACCGGATCCGGGCGGGTCTCACCCGCACGGTGATGGACCACCTGGTCGACGTCGTCGACACCGAGTCCGGCGCCGACCTGGTCCTCCGCTCCGGCGAGCGGGTCACCGTCCCGGCAGGGACCTGGGTCGTCAACTGCACCGGGTACCTCCTGAAGGACGAGCGGCCGTACGAGCCCTTCAGCTCGCCCTCGGGCAGGGTGCTCTCGATCAACCAGCGCTCCGACGCCCTGCTCTTCACGATCCAGGCCGGCTTCCTGCTCACGCACCTGCTGATGCGGGACCAGCTCCACCGCGCTCCGCTGTGCGAGATCGACTGGTACGACCTCCGACGGAGTGCCGGCTCCGCGACCACACCCGCCATGTGGGCGGTGCTCATGCACAACTTCACCGTGCTCCTGGGCTCGTTGCCGATCTCGGTGTTCCTGCGCAGCGGGCTCGACGTCGACCGCTGGTACCCCGAGCCGCGGCGCCAGCTCGGTGCCCTGGCCTTCCTGCTGACCCGGCGCCGGCAGCAGGCCCACTACCGGCGGACGATCGACACGGTCCGGGAGCGCTACGGCGTCCGGTGCGGCCCGTTGGACCACACCGGGACCGAGACGGCGCGAGCCTGAGCTCAGGAGATCCGGAGGTCGACCGTGTCGACGACCGGGCGGTAGCCGAGCGCCTGGTAGATCCTGTTGGACGTCGGGTTGGCCTGGTCGGTGAACAGGGTCACGCGCGCCCCGCGGTCGAGCAGCAGCTGCGACACCTCGGCCACCGCGTTGCTCGCGTAGCCGTGACCGCGCAGGTCCTTGGGGGTGAAGACCGGAGCGATCCGGGTGACGCCGTACGCCGGCGGCGTGGCACCGACCATGCTGACGGGCACGTCGTCCCCGTCCACCCAGAACCACAGGCCCTGCTCGCGGAGCTTGCGCTGTACGTCGCCCATCGAAGCGTGCTCCGCGTGCCCCTCGCCGGGACGGCGGCCCGCCTGCTCGTCGGCGTCGCCGAAGAACCGCGTCAGCCAGTCGAGCGCCAGCTCGGCCTCGGCCGGCCGGACCAGCCGCAGCCGACCGGGCGCCGCGGGCGGGCGCACGAGCTCGGTGAGCTCGAACAGCCGGGTGTGGAGGGTGACCGCGACCGTGCCGCCCGTCCGGGCGACCACCCGGGCGGCGAACACGTCGGCAGCGGGTCGGAGCCCGTTGGCGCCCAGGACCTCCTCGCCGCGGTCGACGAGCACGTCCGCGAGCGCCTCCGCCGCAGCCTCCGGCATCGCGAGGAGGTAGGGCGGGTAGGGCACGAACGGTGCGGTCCGCATCGCCGCGCCGACGACCTCCCCCGACCTGCCGTGGACGGTGGCGAACCACCAGTGCGGCAGGCCCGTCGACGGGTCCTCCCCCCGCGCGGCCTCCTCCTTCGCGCGGGCCGAGATCGTCGTCAGCACGGTCGACGTCACCGGGTCCCCCGCGAGCCACGCCCCGGCGCGATCGAGGAACGCGGCGGCGTCCGCGGTGATGCGGACGTCGAAGCCGGCGCTCATCGCCGCCGGCTCACGCCGAGCCCGACGATGCGGGAGACGACCAGCGCGAGGTAGAAGACGCCGGCGACCTGCTCCAGCACCACGATCGACCGCGCGTGGTCGAGCACCGGCCCGAAGTCGCCGAGGCCCACGCTGGTGAGCGTGGTGAACGACAGGTAGAGCAGCTCGAACCAGGGCCGGTCCGCACCGAACGACCCCGGCCAGACCACCTGGGTCGCCGCGAAGGCGTAGGCGAAGGCCCAGGCGACGACGGTGAACGCGGCCGCTGTCGCATAGATCTCGTCACCGGTCACCACGTCGTCGGCGAAGACGTAGCGGATCATCGCGTAGCTGACGAAGAGGTAGAACGGCACGTGCACAGCGGCCGAGGCCAGGACCACGACGTCGTTGTGGGGCGAGACCGACTCCCAGACGGCGAGGACCGTGGCCGGGCCGCCGAAGACCACCGCCACCCAGCTCAGTGCGGGCGAGCGACGTACGGCCGCGACCGCGGTGAGCACCACCAGCAGCTGCACCACGCCGATCGAGGCACGGCCGGCCACCGTCGAGTCGAGGAACGGGTAGCCGAGCAGCACCACGAGCTGGCCGACGAGCAGCACCGCGCTCGGGTGCTCCCGCACCCGCCGCAGTGTCGCGCCAGCGCTCGCCATCCCGTCGCGTCAGCCGCCGAGGCGCGCGAGCTCCTCGTCGACGACCGCCGGGTCGAGCTTGGTGAAGATCGGGGTCGGCTTGCCGACCGGGGTGCCGGGCTCGATCGGGTGCCGGCGCCACTCCGGGAAGTCGGAGTACTCGCCGGTGACGACCGGGTAGCTGCGCGTCGGGTCGTCCAGGTCGGTGACCTCCTCGACGTGCGGCATCGGGGCCACGGTGCCGGGTCCGCCGAACGCCTTGTCCACCTCGTTGGCGGAGAACGGGAGGAACGGCGCCAGGACCAGGTTGAGGTCGGCCACCGCCTGCGCGGTCACGTGGAGGATGGTGCCGAGCCGCTCCCGGTCGTCCTCCCCCTTGAGCTTCCACGGCTCGTGGTCGGAGACGTACTTGTTGACCTCGGCCACCGCGCGCATGGCCTCGCCGATCGCCTGCTTGAACCGCTTGCGGGAGACCAGGTCGCCGACGGCGTCGAAGGCACGCTCGGTGGTCGCGAGCACCTCCTCGTCGGCCGCGGTCAGCTCTCCGGCTGCGGGGATCTCGCCGAAGTTCTTGTGGATCAGGTTGGCCGTGCGGTTGACCAGGTTGCCCCAGCCGGCGACCAGCTCGTCGTTGGTGCGCCGCACGAACTCGGCCCAGGTGAAGTCGCTGTCCTGGTTCTCCGGGCCCGCAGCCGCCACGAAGTAGCGGAACGCGTCGACCTGGTAGCGGGAGACCAGGTCGCGGACGTAGATGACGACCTTCTTGGAGGAGGAGAACTTCTTGCCCTCCATGGTCAGGTACTCCGAGCTCACGACCTCCGTGGGGAGGTCGAGCTCGCCGAGCTCACGCGGCTCTCCCCCGCGGGCGCCGCGGCCGTTGTAGGCCAGCAGCTCGGCCGGCCAGATCTGGGAGTGGAAGGTGATGTTGTCCTTGCCCATGAAGTAGTAGGACAGGGCCTCGGGGTCGTTCCACCACTCGCGCCACCGCTCCGGCTCACCGAGCCGCCGCGCCCACTCGACCGTGGCGGACAGGTAGCCGACGACCGCGTCGAACCAGACGTAGAGCTTCTTGGTCGGGTTGTCCCGCCAGCCGTCGAGCGGGATCGCGATGCCCCAGTCGATGTCGCGCGTCATCGCCCGCGGCCGGATCTCGTCGAGGATGTTCTTGGAGAACCGGATCACGTTGGGCCGCCAGAGGCCGCTCTCCTCCCGGCCGTCGAGCCAGGAGCCGAGCGCGTCCGCCAGCGCCGGCAGGTCGAGGAAGAAGTGCTGGGTCTCGACGAACTCCGGCGTCTCGCCGTTGATCCGGGAGCGGGGGTTCTTCAGGTCCTGCGGGTCCAGCTGGTTGCCGCAGTTGTCGCACTGGTCACCGCGCGCCCCGTCGTAGCCGCAGATCGGGCAGATGCCCTCGATGTAGCGGTCCGGGAGGGTGCGGCCCGTGGACGGCGAGATGGCGCCGTACGTCGTCTGCTCGACGAAGTAGCCGTTCTCGTAGACGCCCAGGAAGAGCTCCTGCACGACCTGGTGGTGGTTGCGGGCGGTCGTCCGGGTGTAGAGGTCGTAGGTCATCCCGAGCGCCGTGAAGTCCTCGACGATCAGCCGGTGGTTCTGGTCCGCCAGCTCCTGGGGCGTCAGGCCCGCCTCGTCGGCGGCGATCAGGATCGGCGTCCCGTGCTCGTCGGACCCGGACAGCATGATCAGGTCGTGCCCCGCCATCCGTGCCTGCCGGGCGAAGATGTCGGCAGGGACGTAGACACCGGCCACGTGGCCGATGTGACGCGGGCCGTTGGCGTACGGCCAGGCGGTGAAGCAGAGGACCTTGCTCATGCGCCCGATCCTATTGACGACCGCCACCGGGTATCGCGGCGGACCGGGCCAGGCCGCGGGTTCAGGAGTTGTAGGCCCTGATGCGGCGGTGGACCCGGCGCCGGATCCGCGGCAGCGCGTCGTAGAGGTGCTGCCCGGGGCAGGCGGTGTCGTTGGTGTCGCGGTGCCCGTCGATCACCGGCAGCCGCACCCAGGTCCCGGCGGGGTACTTGTCGCTGCCCTGCGAGCGGCGCCGCACCGTCCCGCGCGGCGGGAGGTCGAACTTGTCGACGCGCCAGGCCGCCAGGCGGACGATCGCGTGGATGATCTCGGGGTTGGGCTTGACCACCTCGAAGTTGCCGATGACCGAGACGCCCATCGAGGAGTGGTTGAACCCGAGCGTGTGGGCGCCCCGCACGATCATGTGGGCGCTGCCCCGCCGGCCGACCCAGATCTGCCCGAACCGGTCGACCAGGAAGTTGTAGCCGATGTCGGACCAGCCGAGGCTCTGCGTGTGGTAGCGGTAGATGCCGCGGATCAGCGCGGGGACGTCGCGCCGGCGGTAGTCGTTGCTGTTGACCGTGTGGTGGATGTGGACCTGCTTCATCGTCTTGTTGACGACCTGCGTGCCGTCGCGCAGCCGGGGGTCGGCGCCCCAGTCGTCGCGGGACAGCAGCTGCGGCTTGGGCGTGTTGTCGCGGTCGGTGGGCGCGACGGCCAGCTCTCCCGACGGCTGCTGGCCGTCGGACGGCAGACGGCCGGGATCGATCAGCGCCAGCACGGGCTGCGACCCGTCGCCGGCGACCTCCAGCTGCACCGCGTCCGCGTCACCGACCCAGTGCACGTCGGTGGCCGGCGGGGTACGCCGGCCCTCACCGCTGCCGGCGTCGGGGGCGTCGTGCAGGGGGGCCAGCGACTGCCACGGTGACCAGCGGCCGTCGGGGCGGCGTACCCGCGCCCGTACGGCGCCCGCGCCGGACGACCAGGTGACGCCGAGCATGGAGAACCGGTCGGTCTCGATGGCCGTCGTCCGCAGGCCTCCGGCCGTGCGGGCCGATCCGGCCAGCTCGTCGAGGCGCACGTCGGCCGCGGAGACCACGGACCCGGGGTCGCGGCGCAGCCGCACCCGGCGGCCCGGTACGGCGTGCGCAGGGGCGGGGAGCAGCGCACCGAGCGCCGGCGCCGCGACCGCCGCGGCGGTCAGGCGGGCGAGGTCACGTCGGGGAAGGGACGGGTCCGAGAGGTTCATGGACATCGAGGATGCATCGCCCCGGGCCCGGAAATCGACCTACTCCGCGGCGCGTCCCGCGAACGCCGCCAGCGCGGCGTAGGGTCCCGCTCCGGCCGGAGCCGACCGCTCGGGACCGAACGCGTGGCCGCGGGCCTCGGGCGTCAGGTTGTCCCGCATGAACGCGAGGGCCGTCTCGGCGACCTCCGGGTCGAGCCGGTCGACGGGCCGCCCGAGCGCCGTGGTGAGGTCCCACGTGTGCACCGCGATCTCGGCGATCTGCCACGCGGCGGGGGTGGGTGGGTCGCCGTGGAGCTCGTGCCACGCGTGCGTGAGGTCGTCGGCGTGGTTGCGGAACTCCCCGCCCCAGCCGTCGGTCAGGTGCGGTGGAGGCGCCGACCAGTCGGGCTCCTCGCCGCGCATCATCGCCAGGAACCTGGCCGGTGCGGCGACCAGGTGGTCCGCGAGCGTCCCGACGTCCCAGTCGCTGCACGGCGTCGGGCCGTCCAGGTCGTCGGGATGCACGTGGTCGAGCTCGTCCGCGGCCTGGTCGAGCGCGTGCACCAGCACGCGCACCTCGTCACTCGTCTGGGTGGACGTCGACATGGCCCCACCGTAGGCCGCGGTCCGGCGTCGGTGAACCCCTCAGCTGAAGTCGAGCTCGCCCGTCCGCGACCGCTTGAGCTCGTAGAAGTAGGGGAACGCGGCGACCGCGACGCAACCGTCCCAGAGTCGGCCGGCGTCCTCGCCACGGGGGATCCGCGACAGCACCGGCCCGAAGAAGGCGGCGCCGTTGACCGCGATCGTCGGCGTGCCCACCTCGTCGCCCACCTGGTCCATGCCCTCGTGGTGGGAGCGGGCGACCGCCTCGTCGAAGTCCGAGTCGTCCATCGCGTCGATCAGCTCGGGCTCCAGGCCGACCTCGGCGAGGACCTCCGCGATCAGCGCCCGCCCGCCGTCGGCCTGCTCGTGCAGCTTGCGGCCCTCGAGGTGGATGCGCTGCCCGAACGCGTTGTACATCGGCAGCAGCACGTCGTCGCCGTGCTTGTGCTGCGCGGCCATCAGGACCCGGACGGGTCCCCAGGCGGGAGCGAGCATCTCCCGGTAGCCGTCCGGGATGTCCCGGTCCTGGTTGAGGTAGGCGAGGCTCATCACGTGCCACGCGACGTCGATGTCGCGGACCTTCTCCACCTCGAGGATCCACCGGGAGGTGATCCAGGCGAAGGGGCAGAGCGGGTCGAACCAGAAGTCAGCGCGGTCCCGAGCAGTCGTGGTCATACCTCTCGTAACTCACCGGAGGCGCTGGGTTGTTCCCGCGATCTCCCGCGCCCGCAGCACGCGCACGGTGGTCTGCGCCCGCGCCTGCTCCACGAAGGAGGCCCCCTCGTAGCGCACCCAGACGTTGCGCTTCCCCGGCGCGAGGTCGTCGACCACCACCCGGGCGCGCCCGTCCACCAGGGTCACGGTCTGCTGCTGCTTGGCGACGGTCACGACGACCTGGCCGTCGACGACGTCCAGCCCCGGCGCGGTCACGCGCACGCCGACCACGGCCCTGCCGTTCTTGCCGACGGCGTCCAGCTCGACGGTCGGGCGCGTCGTGACCCGATCGTCCAGGACCAGGTGGCCGACGTGCGTCAGGTAGTTGCGACGGGTGAGCGTGACCCGCACCTTGAGCCGGGCACCCAGGTCGTCGCCCGTGACGTCGTACGTCGTCCCGGTGGCGCCGGGGACCTCGACCCCGTCGCGCAGCCACTGGTAGGCCACCGTCGCGTCGGCGGGGTCGACGACGCCCGGGGTGATGCTCAGCTGCTCACCGACGCGGGTACGGCCGTGCACGGCGTACGGCTGCTGGACCTGGATCTCGCCGACGGCGACCGGGCCCACCGGCTCGGAGCGCACCGGGTCGTTCACGTAGCCGTCGCGGCGCGCGGCCGTCACCGCGGTGATCGTCTGACCGACCATGTCCCGCGTGAGCGTGAGGTCGGGACCGTCGGCCCCGGTGATGACCTTGCCGTCGGCCAGCCACCGGTAGACGGTCGTCTCGGGAGCGGGCGACCAGGTCGCCGGCGTCACCGTGAGCGTCTCGTCGACCATCGGGTCACCGGCGACGGTGGGCGCGGTCTCCATGGCGAACTGCCCGCGGGTGACCTTGTCGGTCGGTGCCGACGTCACCGTCGCGGCGGCGTAGTCGGGCTTCTTGGCGGTCACCGTGACGGTGATCGTCTTGCCGCGCTCCGCGACCGTCGGGGTGAACGAGGCCCCGTCGGCGCCGTCGATCGGGGTGCCGTCGGCCTGCCACTGGTAGCTGATCGTCTCGGGCGCCGGGGACCAGCTGCCCTTGTCCGCGGTCAGCTTCGCGCCGACCTGCGGCGTGCCCTCGATCGTCGGCGCGGCGCTGTTGGCGAGGCTCTTCTTGTCGATGAAGTGGATGAAGCCGCTGGGCCAGTGGCCGCTGTCCTTGGTGATCCGCTGCCAGTGGAAGTCGCCGCTCCAGCTGTCCTCGGAGATGATGATCTCGTCGGCCGAGATGACCTTCTCGACGTAGGCGACGTGTCCCGCCGACCCCACGCCGCCGGAGTAGCGGGCGTACCAGGCGATGGCGCCGACCGCCGGCTTCTTGTCGGTGATCCGGCTCATCTCCAGGCCCCACTCGCTGGCGTTGCCTCCGCCGGTCCACGGGCGCACGTTGGGCATGCCCGCCTTGACCATCCGGTAGGCCGCGTAGTTGGTGCAGTTGTGCCCGGAGTACATCCGCCAGTACATGGTGCCGCTGTGGGCGCCGTAGCCGGCGTCGGAGTAGCCGGCGTTGCGACAGCCGGCATAGCCCGTGCAGAGGTAGTAGCTGCTCGACGAGGCGGGGTGCGTGCGCTCGGTGGTGGGCGCCTGCTGGTGGGCGACGCCGAGGGCCACGAGCAGTGCTGCCACCAGCGCACTGGACAGCAGTGCACACCCGTACCCCACGAACCGGCTCACTCCACGCATGGGCTCCACCTTGGGGCACAGAAGTCACATTTCGCAACAAAACTGCGCAGAAACCTCACCGGTATCGGCGTGTCGCCCTTGACTTTCGGTACTTACATCGTTGTGATTCGCCGCCGCCGGTTCCGATGTCAGACAATCCGGGGCCCGGTGCAAGGATGATCGGCATGCCCGGAACCAACCTGACGCGTGACGAGGCCACCGCCCGTGCCGCGCTGATCGACGTCACGTCGTACACCGTCGAGCTCGACCTCACCCAGGCCGAGCAGGACGGCATCGAGACCTTCGGATCCACCACCACCGTGCGGTTCACCTGCCGCGAGCCGGGGGCGGGGACCTTCGCCGACCTGGTCGACGCCAGCGTCCACGAGATCACCCTCAACGGCGCGCCGCTCGACCCCGCCGCGGTCTACGCGGACAGCCGGATCGTCCTCGCGGACCTGCAGGCCGACAACGAGCTCGTCGTCCGGGCCACCTGCGCCTACTCGCACACCGGCGAGGGGCTGCACCACTTCGTCGACCCGGCCGACGGCCGGGTCTACCTCTACTCGCAGTTCGAGGTGCCGGACGCCCGCCGCGTCTTCACCACCTTCGAGCAGCCCGACCTGAAGTCCACGTTCACCTTCCACGTCGCCGCGCCCGCGCACTGGAAGGTGGTCTCCAACTCGGCGACCCCGCAGCCGGAGCCGCACCCGGAGCTCGGCGACGGGTTCGCGGTCTGGCGGTTCGCCCCGACCCAGCGGATGTCGACCTACATCACGGCGATCGTCGCCGGTGACTACTACGAGGTCCAGGACGTCTACCGCGGCAAGAACGGCGACATCCCGCTCGGCCACTACGCCCGGCAGTCGATGAAGGAGGCGCTCGACTCCCACCGCGAGGAGATCGTGCTGCTGACCCAGCAGGGCTTCGCCTTCTTCGAGGACGCGTTCGGCTTCCCCTACCCGTTCGGCAAGTACGACCAGCTCTACGTGCCGGAGTACAACATGGGCGCGATGGAGAACGCCGGGGCCGTCACCATCAAGGACGACTACATCCCCCGCTCGCGGATGGCGAAGTCGATCTTCGAGTTCCGCGCCTCGCTCATCCACCACGAGATGGCGCACATGTGGTTCGGCGACCTGGTGACCATGAAGTGGTGGAACGACCTCTGGCTCAACGAGTCGTTCGCGGAGTGGGCCTGCTACCACAGCATCGCCGAGGTCACGTCGTACAAGGACGCCTGGACCGGCTTCGCGAACGCCCGCAAGCAGCGGGGCTACCGGGAGGACCAGCTGCCGAGCACCCACCCGATCGCAGCCGACATCCCCGACCTGCACGCCATCGAGACCAACTTCGACATGGTCACCTACGCGAAGGGCGCCTCGGTGCTCAAGCAGCTGGTCGCCTGGGTCGGCCAGGAGCCGTTCTTCGAGGGCCTGCGCGGCTACTTCCGCGACCACGCGTGGGGCAACACCGAGTTCGACGACCTGCTCGAGGCCCTCGAGAAGGCCTCCGGCCGCGAGCTGAGCGGCTGGGCCGAGGAGTGGCTGCGCACGGCGGGCACCAACACGCTCACCGCCGAGTTCGAGCAGGCCGAGGACGGGACGTTCAGCTCGTTCGCGGTCCGGCAGACCGCACCCGCGGAGCACCCGACCCTCCGGCGGCACCGCCTCGGCATCGGCCTCTACGACGTCGACGGCGACGGCCGGCCGGTGCGCCGCGACTACGTCGAGGTCGACGTCGCGGGCGAGCGCACCGAGCTGCCCGAGCTCGTCGGGCGCGCGCGCCCGGACCTTCTCCTCCTCAACGACAGCGACCTCACCTTCGCGAAGATCCGGCTCGACGAGCGCTCGCTCGCGACCGCGGTGGCCAGCCTGTCCCGGCTCGAGGACAGCCTCGCCCGCGCGCTGGTGTGGGGCGCGGCCTGGGACATGACCCGGGACGCCGAGATGTCGGCGACCGACTACGTCGACCTGGTGCTGGCCAACTTCGCCGCCGAGACCGACGCCTGGGGCATCAGCATGCTCCCGGCGTTCGCCTTCCAGGCGGTCGCGCAGTACGCCGCCCCGGAGCACCGCGACGCGCTGCGCACCCGCTGGGAGCGCGGCGTCCGCGAGCTCCTCGGGCAGGCGGAGCCGGGCAGCGAGCAGCAGCTGAGCCTGCTCCGCGCCTACGCCACCGCCGCGCACACCGAGGAGGCGGTCGCCGACCTCGAGGCCCTGCTCGCGGGCAGCCTCTCCTTCGACGGCCTCACGGTCGACCAGGACCTGCGCTGGCGGCTGGTCGACAACCTGGCCCGCCTGGGCGTCGCCGACGACGCCCGGATCGCCGCCGAGCTCGAGCGCGACAACACGATCAACGGCCAGGAGAAGGCCGCCGGTGCCCGGGCCGCCCGCCCCGCCGCCGAGGCCAAGGCCGAGGGCTGGCGGCTCGCGATGCTCGACGGGGCGACGCCCAACGAGACCGCGCTCGCGGTGGTCATGTCGTTCTCGCGCGACGGCCAGGCCGAGGTCCTGGCGCCCTACGTCGACCGCTACCTCGAGGCCGTGCCCGGCATCTGGGACCGGATCGGCGCGCACCGGGCGCAGAAGGCGCTGGAGTTCATCTTCCCGCGCGTGCTCGCGACCCAGGAGACCGTCGACAAGCTCGACGCGTGGCTGGCCACCGGGACCGACGGGGTCAACCCCGGCGCGGTGCGCTACGTCCGCGAGGCGCGCGCCGACGTCGCCCGGGCCCTGCGGGCCCAGCAGAAGGACGCCGGCTAACGAGCGTGCTCGGCGAGGAGGCGGATGCCCCGCGCCAGGCCGCCGGCGAGGTCGCCGTCGGCGAAGGAGCGGGTCATCTCCTCCACGGCGAGCGCGGTCTCGTCGTCGGTGAGCTTGCGGCGGACGTAGCCGCCGGTGACGATCTCGAGCGCCTTGCGCGCCGGGTCGACCATCACCAGGATGCTGCGCGCGGGCGCGACGAGCGTGTTGTGGAGGCTCGTGGCGAACGCGCGCACGTCCTGCCCGTCGACCGACCCGACGTAGACCGAGATCTCGGCGCGGCAGGCCTGCTCGGCGGCACGGATCACCGCGTCCAAGGACGCGCGGTCCTTCGCGCTCAGGCTCATCTCCACGGCGTGCCCCCTCCCCGGTCGTCGACTACCAGGTGCCGCCGGCGCCGCCGGCCTTCGAGTCCTCGGTGTCCGGGTCCGCCAGCTCACCGGCGGCCTTGCGCGGGCCACCGAGCCACTGGCTCTCCTCGGCGGAGCCGCCCGGCGAGAGCGACTCGCCCCGGGCGAGCGCGGGACCGAGCACCAGCGCGCTGATCACCAGGAGCAGCAGCACCGGGATGCCCACGAACAGCAGGAGGACCTGGAGCAGGTCCACCGGCGGCTTGTCCGGCCAGCTCTCCGGCGTGCCGGCAGCGGCCGGACCGGCCAGGAGCACCGGGAGCGCGAGGGCGACGGAGACGGAACCGGCCGCGGCGAGGACGCGGCGTACGACGTGGCTGGTCACGAGCGAAGGCTATCCTTCCCCGCTCGCGCGCGGCACCCCGCCCCGCTCGGGGCGCCGCGCCGGGCGCTTTGGTTCACTGGACCGGTGCCGACGACAACGCTCCCCCTGCCCCTGACGTCGACCTGCGCGGACGGTCAGCGCATCTGCAACCTGGTCTACGACTGGACCGGCAACGCGCGGCTCGCCGACTGGGCGGACGTCCTCATCGGCAAGCCGCTCGCGATCCTCGGCCTCATCCTGCTCGGCCTGGCGATCCGGTGGGTGCTGCACGTCATCGTGTCGCGGATCGCCCGGCGGGCCGAGCACGGCGTGCTGCCCGAGCGCGCGGACAGCCCGGTGACCGCCCGCCGCAAGCAGCGCGCGGCGACCATGGCCGGGGTCCTCAACAGCATCATCACCGTGGTGCTCATGGCCGTGATCGGGACCATGATCCTGGACCAGCTCGGGGTCAACATCGCACCCATCATCGCGAGCGCCGGCATCATCGGCCTCGCCCTCGGCTTCGGCGCCCAGTCCCTCGTGAAGGACTTCCTGGCGGGCATCTTCATCTTCCTCGAGGACCAGTACGGCGTCGGCGACGTCATCGACGTGGGCGGCGCGGGAGGCACCGTCGAGGCGGTGACCCTGCGGATGACCCGGCTCCGCGACCTCGACGGCACCGTCTGGTACGTGCCCAACGGCGAGATCATGCGGGTCGGCAACAAGAGCCAGAACTGGTCGCGGGCCGTGGTCGACGTCGGCGTCGGGTACGGCGAGGACCTGGTCCGGGTGCAGCGGGTGCTCCGCGAGATCGCCCACGACCTGTGGGAGGACGAGGACTACCGCGACGTCATCATCGAGGAGCCGGAGGTCACCGGCGTCGAGATGCTGGCGGCCGACTCGGTCACGGTGCGCGTGATGGTCAAGACGGCCCCCTTGCAGCAGTGGGCCGTCGCGCGGGCGCTGCGGCAGCGGATCAAGGCCCGGTTCGACCACGAGGGCATCGAGATCCCCTTCGCCCAGCGGGTCGTCTGGCACCGCGAGGAGCGCACGGACCCGGCCGCCGGCACCACCAGCGACGCGGGATGATGGTCGCGTGAGCGGGGAGCAGACCTTCTACGAGGAGATCGGGGGCTTCGAGACGTTCCGTCGGATCGTCGCGAGGTTCTACGAGGGCGTCGCCCAGGACGAGGTCCTCCGGCCGCTCTACCCCGAGGAGGACCTCGGGCCGGCGGAGGAGCGCTTCCTCCTCTTCCTCGTGCAGTACTGGGGCGGGCCCACGACGTACTCCGAGCAGCGGGGGCACCCCCGCCTGCGGATGCGGCACGCGCCGTTCCCCGTCGACAGCACCGCCCGCGACCACTGGCTGGCGCACTTCCGGACCGCGCTCGACGAGGCCGGCCTCACGCCCGCACAGCACGCCCGGTTCTGGGAGTACGTCACCCACGCGGCGAACTTCATGGTCAACACGGGCGACTGACAGCGGTCTAGACCAGCGCAGGGAATGTGCGTCGCGAGGTAACGGCGGCGCCCCACGGCGACAGGTACCGGGTGTGAGCAGGAGTCCGATCGAGCGGTTGCGGGTCACCCCACCGACCCTCGATCCCGATCCGGTCCTGCTCGACCGGCTGGTCGCGCTCAGCACCGCGTCCAGCCCGGCACCACGAACGGCACGACCCGCCGTCAGGGTCCTCGCGGCGGCGGCTGCCGTCGCCGCGATCGGCGCGGCCCCCCTGGTCGCGACCGCACTTCCGGGACACGACACCACCGTCCCGGGAGCGCCGGCGAGCCAGGGACCCAGCGAGTCGAGCCACGGAGCGTCGGAACCCCCACAGTCCGACGACTCCTCTGCGTCCGGCGACCCCACGTCCCCGGGGTCGCCGGACGCCACACCCGAGGGCCGCGGCACGCTCCTCCCGCAGGGCCACCCCGGCCAGGAGCGTCCCGGCAACGCCCACCCCGGTCAGGGCCACCCCGGTCAGGGCCACCCCGGCCAGGGCCACCCCGGCGCGCCCGCGGGGTCCGCGGACCACCACGCCACCGCGCACCACCCCGCTCCGGGTGCGCACGACGACGGGCGCGACGACGAGCCGGGCAGCAACGACGACCACCCCGCCCAGGGGCCGAAGGACGACCAGAGCCCGAAGGACGAGCGAGGCGTCGAGCAGAAGAAGGAGCCGCAGGTGCTGCCGCCGCAGGCGCAGGGGCACCAGCAGGGCCGTCACCTCGCGACCGGACTCGGCCACAGTTCGGTAAAGGACCACCGGAGCACAGGAGAATAGTCGGACAATCGGTGCGCGCTATCGGGACGCGCACCCTCAGCTGTACCGCAGTCGAGCTATTGGGGACGGGGACGACGCTCGGTGACCTCCGACGACGAGATCGTCGCGGCCGCGAAACGCGGAGACGCCGAAGCCTGGCGAGAGCTCTACCGAGCGCACGCCGGGCGTCTGCTCGTGTGGTTGGAGACCCGGGCGACGCTCGGGAGCGGCGACACCCCCGACGACCTGGCGGCCGCGACCTGGCTCGTGGCCGCCGAGAGGATCGCCGACTTCCACGGGAGCTCCTCGGAGTTCGCCGGGTGGCTCTTCGGCATCGGCCGCAACCACGCCTCCAACTCGCGGCGGCGCACCGCGCGCAGGCACTCGCTGGATGCCGCCATGGCGCCGGACCTCCCGGTCCACCCCGGCCACGAGAGCAGCCTGATCGGGGACGCCTGGGTGCGCGAGGCGCTCGCGTCGCTGCCGGCGCGCGAGCGCGACGTGCTGACGTGCCTGGAGGTGCTCGACCTCGACGTCGCGACGACCGCCGAGGCCCTCGGGGTCAGTGCGGTGTCGGTGCGGGTCGCACGGCACCGGGCCCTGAAAAGGCTTCGGCGGCTGACGGAGCAGCCCTGAGCAGCCGCTCGCGGTAGGCCTCCGGCGGCTCCGCGGCGCGCTGCGTGGCGGCGTCGAAGAACACCATCACCACCCGCGCCCGGGCCAGCTGGGTGTCGCCGTCGACGATCTCGGACTCCACGGTCATCGACCGGTGCCCGACCCGGGCGACCTGCGACCAGCAGTCGTAGGGCGCTGCGCGGAGCGTGATCGGCGCCAGGTAGTCCACGTCCGCCTGCGCGACGACCACCTGGAACGGCGGCGCGTCCGGGATGTCGCGGAAGAGGCTGGTGAGCAGCCGGATCCGCGCCTCGGCGAAGTACTCGAAGTAGACGACGTTGTTGACGTGCCGGTAGACGTCGACGTCGGAGAACCGCACGTGCACGGGGTGGTGGCCCAGTGCCGTGCGCTCCACCTGGAAGGGCACGACCCGGTCGCGCGGCTCGGTCGGCTCGAGGTAGGCCGCGAGCGCCGACCGCTCCTCGTCGCTGAGCCGCCGCGGGCGCTCCGCGTCCAGCCGGAAGGGCGCCAGCACGGTGGTCGCCCGGACGTAGACGGTCCTGGTCCCGTCCGCGGCCTCGTGGAAGACCTCGTAGGACATCGTGAACGTCGCGCGCCGTACCTCGGTCACCCAGCACTCGATGTGGACCGGCCGGAAGTGGAACCCGAGCGGCGCGAGGTAGGTCACCTCGTGCCGGATCACGATGATCCCGTCCGCCGGGTCGTCACCCGCTCCCGTCGCGCCGGTCGCCTCCCGGTGCGCGCGCAGCAGGTCGAGGCGAGCCTCCTGGAGGTAGTCGACGTAACGAGCGTTGTTGACGTGCCCGAGCTGGTCGAGATCGGCCCAGCGGATCGGGCACACGAAGCGGTGGCGCACAGGGCGATGGTGTCAGACACGTCACGTGGGACGGGCACTGCAACCGGTTCCACCCGGTCTAGGCTGGGGCTTTCCCACCGTCGTGAAACTCAAGGAGCCCTCATGCCCGAGGCCGTCATCGTCTCCGTCGCCCGCTCCCCCATCGGCCGCGCCAACAAGGGCTCGCTCAAGGACCTGCGTCCCGACGACCTCGCGGCGACGATCGTGAAGGCGGCCCTGGACAAGGTGCCGGCCCTGGACCCCAACACCGTCGACGACCTCTACCTCGGCTGCGGTCTGCCGGGTGGCGAGTCGGGCAACAACATGGGGCGCATCGTCAACGTGCTCAACGGCATGGACCAGGTCCCGGGCGCCACGGTCACCCGCTACTGCGCCTCGTCGGTGCAGACCACCCGGATGGCGTTCCACGCGATCAAGGCCGGCGAGGGCGACGTCTTCATCAGCGCCGGCGTCGAGATGGTCTCCCGCTTCGCGAAGGGCACCTCCGACCACTGGCCCGACACCCACAACCACCTCTTCGACGACGCCAAGGCGCGCACCGACAAGACGGCCGAGACCAACGAGAAGTGGCACGACCCGCGCGAGGACGGCCTGCTGCCCGACGCCTACATCGCGATGGGCCAGACCGCGGAGAACCTCGCGACCATGCGCGGCCTGGACCGCAAGGAGCTCGACGAGTTCGGCGTCCGGTCGCAGAACCTCGCGGAGAAGGCCATCGCGGACGGCTTCTGGGCGCGCGAGATCACCCCGGTGACCACGCCCGACGGCACCGTGGTCTCCGCCGACGACGGCCCGCGGGCCGGCGTCACCTACGACGCGATCTCCCAGCTCCAGCCGGTGTTCCGGCCCGACGGCGTGGTCACGGCCGGCAACTGCTGCCCGCTCAACGACGGTGCGGCCGCGGTCGTGATCATGTCCGACACCAAGGCGGCCGAGCTCGGGCTCACCCCGCTCGCCCGGATCGTGTCCACGGGTGTGAGCGGCCTGTCCCCCGAGATCATGGGGCTCGGCCCCGTCGAGGCGAGCAAGCGCGCCCTCGCGCACGCCGGCATGAGCATCGGCGACATCGACCTGGTCGAGATCAACGAGGCGTTCGCCGCCCAGGTCGTGCCGTCCTACCAGGACCTCGGCATCGACCTCGACCGGCTCAACGTCAACGGCGGCGCCATCGCGGTCGGGCACCCCTTCGGCATGACCGGCGCCCGCCTGCAGAACACGATGCTCAACAGCCTCGACTGGCACGACAAGTCCACCGGGCTCATCACGATGTGCGTCGGCGGAGGCCAGGGCATGGCCATGATCATGGAGCGCACCGCCTGACCGGGATCGCCCTGCGCGAGCACTAGGCTGCCGCCATGACTGACCCAGACGCTCGCTGGCTCGACGACGGCGAGCAGCACTCGTGGCGTGCCCTGATGATGGGCATGACGCTGCTGCTGGAGCGCCTCGACGACGACCTGCGCCGCGAGTTCGGCATGTCACTGACCGAGTACGAGGTGATGGTGCGGCTGTCCGAGAGGCCGGGGCGCGCCATGCGGATGGCGCAGCTGGCCGACGCGATGGCGCACTCCCGCAGCCGCGTCACCCACACGGTCGC
>DATMHR010000027.1:0-16910 GCA_035554955.1 Nocardioides sp.
CACCCCCTGCTCCTCGGCCGCGGCGATGTAGAGCGCGAGCACCGGGAGCACCGCGCCGTTCATCGTCATCGAGACGCTCATCTGGTCCAGCGGGATGCCGTCGAAGAGCGTGCGGGTGTCGTAGATCGAGTCGATCGCCACCCCGGCCATGCCGACGTCGCCGCGCACCCGCGGGTGGTCGGAGTCGTAGCCGCGGTGGGTCGCGAGGTCGAACGCCACCGACAGGCCCTTCTGGCCGGCGGCCAGGTTGCGCCGGTAGAAGGCGTTGGACTCCTCGGCGGTGGAGAACCCGGCGTACTGCCGGATGGTCCACGGCTGCGTGGTGTACATCGTCGGGTAGGGACCGCGCAGGAACGGGCTCAGGCCCGGGAACGTGTCGAGCGCGTCGAGGCCGTCGAGGTCGCGCTCGTCGTACCGGGGCTTGATCTCGATGCCCTCGGGCGCGTGCCAGGACTGCAGGTCACCGTGCACCGGTGGTTGAGGTGCGAGCTTGCGAGCCTCGAAACCTCCGGGCTCGGTCAGGGGCAGCCCGGCGAAGGACTTGGGAACGCTCATGCCAGCGCCTCTCGGGTCCGGTTGAGGAAGGCCAGTGCGTCGACGCCCATCGCGCAGGAGTCGTCGGTGTAGTCGGTCGGCTTGCCCGCGACGATCACCCGCCGTGCGCCCGCCTCGCGGAGCGCCGCCGCGGCGGCCTCGCCCCACTCGGCGTACGCCGCGTCGGTGCCGGCCAGACAGACCACCGCCTGTCCGGCGTAGGCCGCGGTCAGGTCGTCGACGCCCGCGGTCGGGCCCGCGACCTCGACCGCGATGCCGCCGGCGGCGAGCAGGTTGCTGGCGAACGTGGCTCGCGCGGTGTGCTGGGCGATGGAACCCATCGTCGCGAGGAAGACCGGCGCTGCCGCCGGCTCGTCGCGCAGCGCCTCGAACGAGGCGCCGTAGCGACGCACGTCGGTCTCGCCGGCGACCGGGGCACGCTCGGGGAGCGTCTCGGCCAGGTTGGGGAACTCGGAGAGGCCGGTGATCGGCCGCTTGCGCTTCGCGATCTCGGCCTCGCGGCGGGAGACGACCTCGTCGATGCGGCCGCGCAGCGAGCCGTCGGCGAGCGCCGCCTCGATGCCTCCGCCCGCCTCGATCCGGTCGAGCTCGGCCCACCCGGCGACAGCGAGGTCGTCGGTGAGCCGCTCGACGGCGTAGGCGCCACCGGCCGGGTCCGCCACCTCGTGGACGTGCGACTCGTCCATCAGCAGGTGCGAGACGTTGCGCGCGATCCGGCGGGCGAAGGCGTCCGGCTGGCCGAGCGGGGTGTCGAACGGGAGGACGGTGACCGCGTTCGCTCCCCCGACGCCCGCGGCGAAGGCGGCGACCGTGGTGCGGAGCATGTTGACGTAGGGGTCGTACTTGCTGAGCATCGGCCGGCTGGTCACCGCGTGCTGGCGCTGCTCGACGGTCTCCTCGACCCCGCTCAGCTCGAGCACCCGGGCCCACAGCCGCCGCGCGGCCCGCAGCTTCGCGATGGTCGGGAACTGCTCGTCGGTGGCGGCGTAGCGGAACTCGATCAGCCCGGCCGCTGTCTCGACACCGACGCCCGCGCCGGTGAGCGCGCGGAGGTAGCTCGCCCCGGCGGCCATCGAGTAGCCGAGCTCCTGGGCGTCCGACGCCCCGAGGTCGTGGATCACCGTCGCATCGACCACGACGGCGCGGACGCCGTGCGCCTGGGCGAGGTCGACCGTGGCGGCGAGCTGGTCGGCGGCATCGGGGTGGCCACCGGCCCGGATCGCGTCGCCCAGGGGGTCGGCGCCGAAGTTGGTGTCCGGGTGGAGGTCGACGCCCCGGTCGTCGGCGAGGGCGAGCAGCGCCTCCGCCGAGGTCCGCGGCGTCGTCGACTGCAGGACGACGGGCGCGAGGTCGAGGAGCACCTTGTCGAGCAGCGTGGTCAGGTCGGTGTCGGGACCGGCCTCCACCCACAGCGAGGTGACCCCGCCGTCGAGGTCGACGAGGGCGTGCTCGTTGAGCAGCGCGGCGTCGGCACCGGCGAGCCGGGCGCGGATGTCCCACGCGCCCGCACGGGTGGGGCGGCCGGCGGTCTGCAGGCCGTCGAGGTCGGCGGGGAGGCCGAGCGGGGTGATCGCGATGCCGTCGAGGGTGGTGCGGGTGAGCTTGTCCCAGACCGCCGCGTCGGCGTCCTCGTCGCTCAGCCGGCGGCCCTTGCGGAGGACGGCCGCGGTCGCCGCCTCCCACTCCTCCTGGGTGTGCTGGTCCTCCGGCTGGGCAAGAGCCAGCGGCGTCGCATCGTTGGCGGCGGTCATAGGGGGCAATGCTAAGGCTCCGGGCTGGTCACCGGGTCGTGGCATACGTCACGCGGACGGCGCGCTCACACCCAGCTGCTCGCGCACCGAGCCGGTCAGCACGGCGAGCGGCATGCCGCCCCGCACGAGCACCGCGTCGTGGAACGCGGCGATGTCGAACCGGTCGCCGAGCGCCGCCTGGGCCTCCGCGCGCAGCCCCATGATGTGGCGCTGCCCGGTCTTGTACGACAGGGCCTGGCCCGCCATGCCGATGTAGCGGTCGATCTCCTGCGCGACCACGATCTCGGGGACCGGCGTCCACCTCACGAACCAGTCGATCGCCTGCTGCCGCGTCCAGCCCCGCGCGTGGAGGCCGGTGTCGACGACGAGCCGTCCCGCCCGCCAGGCGTCGGCGGCGAGCATCCCGAGCCGGTCGAGGTCGGAGGAGTAGAGACCCATCTCGTCGGCGAGCCGCTCGGTGTAGAGACCCCAGCCCTCCGCGTGGGCGGTGCTGATGCCGTAGCGCCGGAAGGTCGGCACGTCGGTGAGCTCCTGGGCCAGCGTCCGGTCGAAGTGGTGCCCGGGGATCGCCTCGTGGAAGGCGATCGCCTCGGTGCTGTAGCGCGGCCGCTCGGTCGCCTCGTGCGTGTTGACGAAGTAGGTGCCCGGACGCGAGCCGTCCTCTGCTGCGGGGTAGTAGTAGGCCGGCGGCATCGCCGGCGCCAGGGCGGCCGGCACCTCCTGCACCTGGCACGGCGCCTCCGGCCGCGCGTTGAACCAGCCGTCGATGGCGCCCCAGGCGCGGGCCACGACCTCCTCGGCGTGCGCGACCATCTCGGCGCCGTCGCGGTAGCGCAGGGCAGGGTCGGTCCGCAGCCGGTCGAAGATCGGGCCGAGGTCGGAGAGTCCGAGCGCGGCCTCCCCGATCGAGGCCCACTCCACCGGGAGCTCCCGCTCGGCGATCGCGACCCCGATCTCGTGAAGCTCCTCGGGGTCCACGTCGAGGCTGGTGTGCAGGCCTGCGAGGGTCGCGTAGATGCGCTCGCCGTCAGGGAGGTGGACCAGGCCGGCGTGCTCGTCGTCGCGCGCCACCGGGAGCACCTCGTCGCGCACGAAGGCCAGGTGCGCGGCGTACGCCGGACGGACGACGTCGTCCACGAGCGTCCGCATCCGGTCGCGCCAGTCGGCGGCCACGTCGTCGGGCACCGAGATCCCGAGGAACGGGTCGGAGTCGAGCGGGCTGGCGAGGTAGCCGTCGAGCTGGCCCATCACCCGCTGCGCACAGATCGCCGCCGGGGTGAGACCGCGCGCGATCCGGTCGCGGTTGAGCGCGGCCATCTCGTCGAAGAGCCGCGGCACCTGGGCGTAGCGCGCCAGCAGCTGCTCCGCCTGCTCGGCCGTCGCCGCTCCCGACTGCGCCGCGCACGACATCAGCTCGGCGTGCGGCCCGAGCAGCGGGTCGATCGCACCGGTCTCGATCTCGACGTCGAGCCGCGCGACGCCGTCCCGGGCCTCGTGGACCAGCACCGCGCGGGTCAGCCGGTCGTCGGCGTCGGCCAGGTCGAGGCGCTCGGCCTCGTCGGCCACCGCGACCAGCGCGGACCGGAGGTCGGCGAGCGTGCCCGGGTCGAGCCGCTCGAGCTGGTCGTCGAACCGGTGGTCCCCGATGATCGTGGCGGTGCTCGGCGCGGCGGCCATGACCCGGTCCCAGTACGACTCGGCGAGCTCCGCGAGCCTTGCTCCATCCGACATGCGGCGATCGTATGTTGTCGCCTCGTGAAGGTGACCGATCCGGCCGGGCAGACCTGGCGCGTGACCCGGCGGTGGGTGCCGTGGCGCCGGCGGCTGAAGGGCTCGCTGGACGCGGTGCCCGACCTCGGCATCGGCGGCCTGGGCAACGACCCGGTCAGCGCGATCGTCGGGGTCGTCCTGCTGATCGTGCTGCTGCCGTTCCTGCTGCTCGTGCTGCTGGCCGGCGTCGAGCTGCTCCTGGTCCTGCTGGTCCTGCCGTTCGCCGTCGTCGCGCGGGTCGCCTTCGGCAGGCACTGGTACGTCGAGGTGCGGCGCGGCTTCACGCCCGTGCACGAGGTCGAGGCCGGCGACTGGCGCGAGAGCGGGCTGCGGATCTACGAGCTCGCCGGCGTCCTCGAGCGGGGCGACACGCTGCCGGCGAACCTGTCCTAGCCGTCGCGGCGACCGCCGTCAGCCCTGCCGGAGGAACCGGAGCACGGCGAGCACCCGCCGGTTCTCGCGCTCGTCCTGCTCCAGGCCGAGCTTCCCGAAGATGCTCCGCACGTGGCCTTCGACCGTCTTCGGGCTGAGGAACAGCTCTTGCGAGAGCGCCTGGTTGGAGAGGCCGCGCGCCATCAGCTCGAGCACCGCCCGCTCCCGTGCGGTCAGCGCGTCGAGCGGGTCGTGCTGCCGCGGCCGCGCCACGAGCATGGCCACCAGCTCGGGGTCCATCACGACCTGGCCGTCCGCCACCCGCCGTACGTCGACCACGAAGCCGGCCAGGTCGGAGACCCGCTCCTTGAGCAGGTAGCCCACACCGCCCTCGAAGTGGGTCATCAGTCGCAGGGCGTGGTGCGCCTCGACGTATTGGGACAGGATCAGCACCCCGACCGACGGTGCGCATCGGCGGATCTCGGCGGCCACCTCGATGCCCTCGTCCGCGAAGCCCGGCGGCATCCGAAGGTCGACGACGGCGACGTCCGGCGGGTCGGCGCGGACCTCGGCCAGCAGCTCGGGACCCGTCGCCGCCTGCGCCGCGACGTCGAGGCCCGCGTCCTCGAGGATCCGGGCCATGCCCTCCCGGAAGAGGACCGCGTCGTCGGCGAGCATCACGCGCACGGCTCGTCCTGGGCTGCCGAGGGACGAGGCGTGTCGAAGGGGATCACCGCGGCGACCGTCGTGCCGCCGCCGGCGGGGCTGTCGACCTCGAGCGAGGCGCCCAGCGCCGCGAGCCGGTCGGCCAACCCGCGCAGCCCGCTCCCGCGCCCCTCGTCGGCCCCGCCGCGGCCGTCGTCGCGGACCGCGACGCGCAGTCCCTCGTCCATCGGTGCGACGGTCACGTCAGCGGTGGTTGCTCCCGCGTAGCGCGCGACGTTGGTCAGCGCCTCGGCGACCAGGAAGTACGCCGTCGCCTCGACCTCCGCGGGCGGCCGGTATGGGAGGTCGACGCACACCTTCACCGGCACGGGCGCGCGATCGGCGAGCGCCGTGACGGCGGCTTCCAACCCTGCGCGGGTCAGCAGCGCCGGGTGCAGCCCCCGCGCGAGCTCCCGGAGCTCGGTGGTGGCCTCGAGGAGGTGGTCGCGGGCCTCGCGGGCCTGCCCGGCCAGGGCGTCGGAGCCTGCGGCCGACGCCGCCTCGGCGATCATGACGAGCTCGATGCTGAGCGCCACCAGGCGCTGCTGCGCGCCGTCGTGGAGGTCGCGCTCGATGCGGCCGCGAGCGGCGTCCGCCGCCGTCACGATCCGGCGGGCCGCCGCGCGCAGCTCCTGCTCCTTGCCGCGGTGGTCGATCACCAGGCCGGTCTGGGCGACGAGGTCGGCGAGCAGCTGGCGCTCGGGCGCCGTCAGCGCGTCCCCGACGGCCTTGCGCAGGGCGATCGCTCCCCTGACCTCGCCGTGGTGGACCACGGGCCGCACGTGGAGCCGGGGCTCGTCCAGCTCCGGCAGCGCGACGGGTGCCGACGGTTGGGGTGGGTCCGGCCACGCGGCCGCGGGCAGGAGCGCGTCCTCGGCGCCCACCCACACGGTGACGCTGGTCGCGCCGACGGCGCCGGCGACGGTCGCGGCGATCCCCTCCAGCAGCGCCTCGGGCGCGTCCTGCAGCCGGGCCGAGAGCTGGGCGAGGGCCTCGTACGGCGTCGCGCGGTGGCCGTAGACCATGCGGTCGGCCAGCTGCTGGGCGCGTCGCCGTACCGGTTCGAACGCCACGGCCACGAGAGCGGTCGCCACCAGCGAGAGGACGCCGTCGGGCGCCGGGACCAGGGAACCGAGGACCACGACGACCCCGACGTAGCCCGCGGTCACGACGAGGACCATCGCGCCGACCACGAAGGCCTTGTTGATCACCGGGTCGATGTCGTAGAGCCGGTGCTTGACGATCGCGACGCCGGCCGCGACGGGCACCAGGCACGTCGTGATCAGACCCGGCACGGCCGACCCCGTCAGGAAGAGCCCGCCCGCGAGGACGACCGCCATCACGGCCACGGCCGAGACGAACCAGCGCAGCTGACGCGTCTCGTCGCCGGTCGCCCGCCTGACCCGGACCAGGACGGCGGCGACCCAGAGCACGAGCACCGCCTGGTAGACGCCCACCATCACCGGGTAGCCGACGTCCGCGGCGGTCGCGCTCCCGCCCACGTGGAACGGGAAGTCGACGTCCGACGAGCGCCAGTCGTCCTCGATCGGCCACAGCGCGGAGGCGACGCTGACGGCGAGGCACGCCGCGACCATGGCGACGGCCGGCGCACGCCACCGCGGGGAGACGAGGCGGCCCGTCGGGAAGGCCATGATCGCCAGGCCGGACAGCGCCATCGAGAGCGGGACCAGCCAGATCGAGACCCAGGCGGCCCAGGCGGCTCCCGGCAGGCCGTGCTCGTCCAGGCCGTACTGCCGCCCGAAGTACATCGCGGCGGACAGCAGCCCGCTGGCGACGAAGAGGACACCGACCCGGTGGCCGGGACGCATCCGCAGGACGTAGAGGCCGACGGCCGTGAACGTCAGCGCGAGCAGACCGTTGTGGAGGTTGGACACCTGGAAGCCGAGGTAGGCGCCGTAGCCCACCGCAGCCAGGACGAGCACCCCGATCCCGACCACCGCGGCCTCCCGCGCCGGCGACGGGAGGTCGTCGAGCGTGTCGGTCGGGGCGGCTGTCGCCGAGGACATGCTCGGATGCTGGCACAGGCGGCCGCCCGCCGTACCCGGGTTAACCCTGGAAGGTCCGCGGGCGCTCCCTCGTGCGCCGCGCCGCGGGCGGAGGGAGCGTGACGTCATGGCAATCGACGCACGGACATCCACGACCCACGAACCCGTCGGACGGGCTGCGGCCCTGCTCCTCCTCGCCGGCGGCGTCGGCTTCTTCGCCGGGGGCGGCCTCCACCCCAAGGACGACGGCCACGGCGACAAGCTCGCCCAGCTGCACTCGATGCTCGTGGACCCGGCGTGGTACCCGGCGCACGTCGTGCTGCTCGTGGGCATGACCGGCTTCGCCGCGGGCATCGTCGCTCTCCGGTGGCGCGGAGGGCAGCCCCGGCATCTCGAGCGGCTGCTGGCCGTCGCCGCGCCCGTCGCCGTCGTCGCCGCGCTCGGCGCCGTCGTGCACCTCTTCGCGGCGACACAGGCGACCGCGATCGAGGACGGCAGCTCCACGTGGCTGGTGCACCTGTTCACCGGGGTCGAGACCGTGGTGAACCCGGTCTGGGGCGTGACCATCGCGGCACTCGCCGCGGTCGGGGCCACGGCGGGGATCGGCAACCGGGTCGTCGCACCGCTCGGCGTGGTCGGCGGGCTGGCCTACGCGCTCGCGGTGGCGACCATCGCGTTCACCGACACCTTCGACGTCCTGTTCCCGGTCGGCTCCCTGCTCGGGCTGTGGGCCGTCGCGGTCGCCGTCGTCGCCGGTTCACCCAGCATCCACCGGCAGATGGGCAGCCCGAAAGGTCGCTGACCCACGCTGGCGGCATGAGGATCGCACTGGTGACGGAGACGTTCTACCCGGCCGTCGACAGCACGACGACCACCCTGAAGGCGACCGCCGACCGGCTCGTGGACGCCGGGCACACGGTGCGGATCATCGCCCCGGGGCCCGGCCTGACGAGCTACCGCGGCTGCGACGTGGTGCGGGTGCGGCCGCTGGAGCCGACCGGCGGTCAGGTGCGGGACGCGCTCGACGCGTTCGGGCCCGACGTGGTGCACGCCGCGTCCCCCCGCTTCGTGGGCCGCAAGGCGCTCAAGCACGCGCGCCGCACCGGGGTCCCGACGGTGGTCGTCGAGCAGTCCCCGGTCCTCGACCTCGCCGCCGACTACTGGAGGGCGAAGGTCGCGGCCCGGGCGACGACGCTGCTGGTGACGTCGCGCTGGATGGTGGGGCGGGCCGCCGAGCTGGGCGTCGAGGCCCGGCTGTGGGAGCCCGGCGTCGACCCGCTCGCGTTCAACCCGACCCTCCGCGACCCCTGGCTCCACGACTCGTGGTCGCGGGCCCGGTCGAAGGAGGGCGGGCGCGTGGTGGTCGGCTACGTCGGCAGCCTCCACAAGAAGCACGGTGTACGGCGCCTCGCCGAGCTCGCCGACCTGCAGGGCATCCGGCTGGTCGTCATCGGCGACGGCCCAGAGCGCGGGTGGCTGGAGCGGAGGCTGCCCGACGCCCGCTTCACCGGCCCGCTGCAGACCGGCGACCTGACCATCGCGGTGCCGACCCTCGACCTGCTCGTGCACCCGGGCGAGCACGAGACCGACTGCCACGCGCTGCGCGAGGCGGCGGCCTCCGGCGTCCCGGTGGTCGCTCCCCGCGCGGGAGGGGCACCGGACGTCGTACGCCACCTCGAGACCGGGCTGCTCTTCCGCACCGACGACAGCCGGGACCTGCGTCGCGCGGTCGCCGCCGTGGCCGCCGACCGGCACCGCCGGCTGCTCGGCGTCGCGGGCCGCGAGCTGGTCGCCGAGCGCACCTGGGCCGACGCGGTCGACGAGCTGCTCGGGCACTACCCGGTGCCGGCTCCGCTCGCCGCCTGAGCGGCTCGGTCAGCCGGGTCGCACGAGGCCTGACTCGTAGGCGGCGACCACCGCTTGGACGCGGTCGCGCACGCCCAGCTTGGCCAGGATCCGGGCGACGTGCGTCTTGACCGTGTTCTCGGTGACGTAGATGCGCTGCCCGATCTCGGCGTTGGACAGCCCTTCGGCCACGAGGCGAAGCACCTCGGTCTCCCGCTCGGTGAGCTCGGGCAGGAGGACCCGGCCGCCAGGGCGCCGGTCGGCGAACATCTCGATCAGCCGCCGGGTGACGGCCGGGGCGAAGAGTGACCCGCCTTCGGCCACCACCCGGATCCCGGTGACGAGGCGCTCCTCGGGCGCATCCTTGAGCAGGAACCCGGAGGCGCCCGCGTGCAGGGCGTCGTAGACCACCTCGTCGAGGTCGAACGTCGTCAGCACGAGCACCCGGGGAGGGTCGGCCACCGACGTCACCGCGCGCGTGGCCTCGATGCCGTCCGTCCCCGGCATCCGCACGTCCATCAGCACGACGTCCGGCCGCGCCGCACGGCACAGGGCGATGGCCTCGCTCCCGTCGGCAGCCTCCCCCACCACGTCGATGTCCGGCTCCTCGGACAGGATCATCCGCAGCCCGGTGCGCACCAGCGGCTGGTCGTCGGCGAGGACCACCCGGATCGCGCTCACGGGATCTCCAGGGCGTAGGGAAGCCGGGCGAGGACCTCGAAGCCACCGCCCGCCGCCGGCCCCGCGTCGAGCTGGCCGCCGACCACCGCGACCCGCTCCCGGAGGCCGAGCAACCCGTGCCCCGATCCACCGCCGTGCCCGTCACCGGCGCCGGTGTCACTGACCCGGACGACCAGTTCCTCCGGGCCGAACACCAGCCGCACCGCCGCGGTCGCCTGTCGGCCGGCGTGCTTGAGCACGTTGGTCAGCGCCTCCTGCACGATGCGGTAGGCCGACAGGTCCACACCCGGCGGCACCGCCGCGCGGTTGCCGTCCAGGGTGAGCTCGACCGGGAGCCCTGCGGCTCGCACCTCCTCGACGAGCTGGTCCAGCCGCGCGAGCGACGGCTGCGGCTCGCGCTGGTCCGCCCGCTCCTCGGCGCCCTCGGTGTCCCGCAGCACCGCCAGCAGGCGGCGCATGTCACCGAGAGCGGCCGCGTTCGTCTGCTCGATGGCGTCCAGCGCGGTGCGGACGGCCGCGTCGTCACTGCCGAGCTTCCGTCGCGCTCCCCGCGACTGCAGGACGGTGACGGCGATCGCGTGGGAGACGACGTCGTGCAGCTCGCGGGCGATGCGGGCGCGCTCCTCGGCGACCGCCCGCCGCGCCGCCTCTGCCTGCTCGCGCTCGAGCCGCGCGTTCTCGGCCCGCAGAGCGGCGACATGCTGCTGCCGCAGCCGCACGAACAGCCCCACGGCCCAGGGCATCAGCGAGACACTCAGGAAGTAGGCGAGGTCCGGAGCGCTCCACCTGTCGCCGGCGATGTCGTCCCATCCGAGGATCACCGCCGCCCCCGCCGAGAGCGCGGGAGCCGCCGATGCGACGACGCCCGTCGTCCAGCGGCCCAACGAGTAGTGCGCGACCAGCCAGGTGATCAACCAGGCGAGCCCACCCTCCTCGTTGAAGGACGGATCGATGGCGTCGCTCGCCCACCAGGCCCCGACGCACAGCAGCAGGGACACGACTGCAGCCCGGCGTCGCACCCACACCACGGCGCCGACCACGGGTGCGAGCCCGAGGAGCAGTGCCTCGTCGGACCGGGAGAGCACCTCGGCGACGTACACCGCCGCCACGACGAGCCCGAGCACGACGTCGAGGTGGGCCCGGAGGTAGGCGGCTGCTCGCATCGCGATCACGGTAGTGCGCTGCGGGCCGCGGAGGAGTCATTCACAGGAATGACCTCTGCGGTCGCTCTCACAGACGACACCACCCGCTCCGAGGGCGGATGTGGCTGCGTCCCGGCGGCGGCACGGTGGAGGCATGAAGACCATCACCAGCGCCGTCGTCGGCGCCACCACCATCGGCATCGCCGCCGCAGCCCTCGCCACCACCGTTCCGTCGACGAGCGCCTCCGGGGCGGCAGCCGACGGCACGACCCTGACCTTCCGGCTCGCCGCGAAGGACGCGGAGGACAAGAGCATCGACATCGGCCCGAAGGGCGACTCCGTCGGCGACCGCAACCTCGCCGCGATCACGCTGAAGGCCGACGGCGAGGTGGCGGGCCGGCTCCAGGCGGAGTGCACCACCCTCGACAGGACCTACGAGGGCCACCTCTGCCAGGTCGTCGTGTTCCTCGACGGCGGCTCGCTGACGCTGCAGAGCGGCGGCGTCAACAAGCCGATCCCCAACATCGACGGTCGCGACGGAGACGTCTTCGCGGTGACCGGGGGCACCGGTGCGTACGTCGACGCCGGCGGCGAGCTGCGGGTGAGCGACGACGGCCGGACCGTCACCATCGCCCTGACGGCATGACCGTCGCGTCAGGACCTCCCGTCGTAGTCCTTGTTCCGGATGCCGATCTTGTTGCCGAGCCAGACGAGCGGGTCGTACTTCTTGTCGACGACCCGCTCCTTCATCGGGATGATCGCGTTGTCGGTGATCTTGATGCCCTCGGGGCAGACCTCGGTGCAGCACTTGGTGATGTTGCACATCCCGATGCCCGCCGCCCCCTGGGCCAGCTCGCGCCGGTCGTGGGTGTCGAGCGGGTGCATGTCGAGCTCGGCGTACCGGAGGAAGAACCGGGGCCCGGCGAAGGCCGGCTTGTTGTCCTCGTGGTCACGCACCACGTGGCAGGTGTTCTGGCAGAGGAAGCACTCGATGCACTTGCGGAACTCCTGCCCGCGCTCGACGTCGACCTGGGCCATCCGACGCTTGCCGTCGGGGTCGCGCGGCGGCGGCGCGAACGACGGCACCTGCTTGGCCTTCTCGTAGTTGAAGGACACGTCGGTCACCAGGTCGCGGATCACCGGGAACGCCCGCATCGGCGTGACCGTGATGGTCTCCGACGGGTCGAAGTCGGAGAGCCGGGTCATGCACATCAGCCGCGGCCTGCCGTTGACCTCGGCGCTGCACGAGCCGCACTTGCCGGCCTTGCAGTTCCACCGTACGGCGAGGTCGCCGGCCTGCGTGGCCTGCAGGCGGTGGATCGCGTCGAGCACGACCTCGCCGTCGGAGACCTCGACGGTGTAGTCGCCGAGCTCACCGCCCGACTGGTCGCCGCGCCAGACCCGCATCTTCAGCTCGTAGCTCACCAGGGTCTCCCTACTCCTCGAACAGCTTCTTGAGCTCGTCCGGCATCTGCGGAAGCGGCTTCTCGGTCAGCTCGACCCCGGTGCCGGCGTCGTCCATGCGCACGACGAGGTTCTTCGCGCCCCACTCGGGGTCCGGCCCCGGGAAGTCGTTGCGGGTGTGGCCGCCGCGCGACTCCTTGCGGGCGAGCGCGGCCTTCGCGATGCACTCGCCGACCACGAGCATGTTGCGCAGGTCGATCGAGAGGTGCCAGCCCGGGTTGTACTGCCGGTGCCCCTCGACCGTCATGTGCTCCGCCCGCTGCTTGAGCGCCTCGATCTCCTGCAGCGCCTGCGCGAGCTCGTGCTCCTCGCGGATGATGCCGACCAGGTCGTTCATCGTCTGCTGGAGGTCCTGCTGGATCGTGTAGGGGTTCTCCCCACCGTCGACCTCGAACGGGGCCAGCGCCCGCTGCTTGGCCGCCTGGAGGTCCTCGTCCGAGAGCGCCGGCCGGTCCGCGAGCCCGTCGGCGTACGCCGCCGCCGCGTCGCCGGCGCGCTTGCCGAAGACGATCAGGTCGGACAGCGAGTTGCCGCCGAGCCGGTTGGACCCGTGCATGCCGCCCGAGCACTCGCCGACGGCGTAGAGCCCCGGCACGGCCGAGACCTCCGTGTCCGGGTCGACCTCGATGCCGCCCATCACGTAGTGGCAGGTCGGGCCGATCTCCATCGGCTCGGCGGTGATGTCGACGTCGGCCAGCTCCTTGAACTGGTGGTACATCGACGGGAGCCGGCGCTTGATGAACTCGGGGGTCCGCCGCGACGCGATGTCGAGGAAGACGCCGCCGTGCGGGCTCCCCCGCCCCGCCTTGATCTCGGAGTTGATGGCCCGGGCCACCTCGTCACGGGGCAGCAGCTCGGGGGGCCGGCGGTTGTTCTTCTTGTCCTCGTACCAGCGGTCGGCCTCCTCCTCGGTGTCGGCCGTCTCCGCCTTGAAGAACTCCGGGATGTAGTCGAACATGAACCGCTTGCCCTCGGAGTTCTTGAGGATGCCGCCGTCACCACGGACCGACTCGGTGACCAGGAGGCCCTTCACCGAGGGCGGCCAGACCATCCCCGTGGGGTGGAACTGCACGAACTCCATGTTGATCAGCGTCGCGCCGGCGCGCAGGGCGAGCGCGTGGCCGTCGCCGGTGTACTCCCACGAGTTCGAGGTGACCTTGTAGGACTTGCCGATGCCGCCCGTCGCCAGCACCACCGCCGGCGCCTCGAACACGACGAAGCGGCCGGTCTCCCGCCAGTAGGCGAACGCGCCGCTGATCCGCTCCCCCGACTTGAAGAGCTCGGTGACGGTGCACTCCATGTAGACGTCGATCCCGAGCGCGACGAGCCGCTGCTGGAGCGTGCGGATCATCTCCAGTCCGGTGCGGTCGCCGATGTGGGCGAGCCGGGCGAAGCGGTGGCCGCCGAAGTCGCGCTGGCTGATCAGGCCGTCGGCGGTGCGGTCGAACAGCGCGCCCCAGTCCTCGAGCTCCATCACCCGGTCGGGCGCCTCCTGGGCGTGGACCTGGGCCATCCGCCAGTTGTTGAGCATCTTCCCGCCGCGCATGGTGTCGCGGAAGTGCACCATCCAGTTGTCGTCGGGGTAGAGGTTGCCCATCGCCGCCGCGCAGCCACCCTCGGCCATGACGGTGTGCGCCTTGCCGAGCAGCGACTTGCAGACCACGGCGACCTTGGCGCCGGACTCGTGCGCGGCGATGGCCGCGCGCAGGCCGGAGCCACCCGCGCCGATCACGACCACGTCGTAGGAGTGGCGCTCGATGCCCCCCTCGGCCTCCGGGGACATCTCGTTGCCCGTCATGGGATGACGGTTTCCGACGTCAGACAAGGTTGCACTCCTTCCGGGGTCCCCGCGGAGTTGTCAGCGGAGGAGCGAAGCGGGGGAGCTGAGAACTCCGTGGGGTGTTCAAAAGAACCTCGGGTCGTCGAAGGTGCCGGTGGCGAGCAGGTAGACGTAGAAGTCGACGAGCGCCACCGAGAACAGGGACAGCCACGCCCACATCGCGTGCCGGGCGTTCTCCTTGGAGACCCAGGTCCACAGCCGGTAGCGGACCGGGTGCTTGCTGAAGTGCCGCAGCCGGCCGCCGGTGATGTGGCGGCAGGAGTGACAGGACAGCGTGTACATCCAGATGAGCACCACGTTGACCAGGAACAGCAGCGAGCCCAGGCCCATGTGGACCCCGGGCGACTCGCCCTCGGCCGGGCCGAACGCCAGCACGGTCTCGTAGGTCAGGAACGCGGCGACCACGACCGCGCCGTACCAGAAGTAGCGGTGCAGGTTGTTCAGGATCAGCGGCAGCCGCGTCTCCCCGGAGTACGCCGAGTGCGGCTCGGCGACCGCGCAGGCCGGCGGTGACATCCAGTAGGCCCGGTAGTAGGCCTTCCGGTAGTAGTAGCAGGTCATCCGGAACCCCAGCGGGAACACCAGGATGAGCAGGGCCGGCGACAGCCGCCACCAGTCCGCGATGACCGGCAGCGTGGTCGCGCCGCGGCAGTCGGCCGCGATGCAGGGCGAGAAGAACGGCGACATGTACGGCTCGACGTAGAAGTCGGTGCCGACGAACGCCCGGTAGGTGGCGAACACGACGAAGCCGGTGAAGACGACGAACGTCGTGAGCGGGGAGAGCCACCACCTGTCCGTGCGCAGCGTCCGGGCCGCGATCCGGGCACGGGACGGACCGTGGACGCCGGTGGTCTCAGTCGTCATCGAGTGTCCTCTGACTGGTCGGAGGCGGAGCGAGGGGACAGAGTCTGCCCAGAGAATCGCGAATGTGAAAGGGACCACACCGGAAACCCCCACGGTCGGTTGTTCGTTCCGGGCGCGGTAGCGTGGCCGGTCGTGGCAGTCCCAGTTACCCAGCGCCCGAGCCTCGTCGAGAACGCGAGGGCCTCGCGCACCACGATCGCCCTGAAGTTCCTGATGGCCGCCAGCGGCGTCATCTTCATCGGCTTCGTGCTCGTGCACATGTACGGCAACCTCAAGGCCTTCGCCGGCCACGACGCGTTCAACGAGTACGCCGAGCACATCCGCGTCATCGGTGAGCCGATCCTCCCCCACGAGGGCTTCCTCTGGCTCACCCGCGGGGTGCTGATCCTCGCGCTCGTGGTCCACGTGTGGACCGGCGTCGCGCTGTGGCGTCGCGCCGCCAAGGCCCGCCCGGTGAAGTACGTCGTCAAGAAGGACACCGGCGCGATCCCGGCCGCGCGGATCATGCGCATCGCCGGCGTCTGGATCCTCGGCTTCCTGGTCTGGCACCTGATCAACTTCACGATCGGGAAGGTCAACCCGACCGGCGGCGCGACCAACGACCCGTACAACCTCCTCGTCGACGGCTTCGAGACCTGGTGGAACACGCTCATCTACCTGGCCTCGATGGCGTTCCTGGGGGCGCACCTGCACCACGGCACCTGGAGCGCCATGCAGACGCTCGGCTGGACCGGCTCGACCCGGGCCCGGACCCGTGCCCGGACCTTCGCGCTGGCGCTGGCGATCGTGGTCGCGGGCGGCTTCTCGCTCGTCCCGATCGCCGTCCTCGTCGGCATCATCGACTGACCGGCCCAACCAGAGGGATCAACTCATGACCGACATGCCGGACACCACCCTGACCCACCACGGCGCGCACGACGAGCCGTCGGCCGGCCAGTACGACGACGCCGCGGGCTACTACACCCTCGGCGACCCCATCCGGGACACCAAGGCGCCCGACGGCCCGATCGCCGACCGTTGGCAGACCCGCAAGTTCGAGGCCCGCCTGGTCAACCCGGCCAACCGCCGCAAGCTCGACATCATCATCGTCGGCACCGGCCTGGCCGGCGCCTCCGCCGCGGCCACGCTCGGCGAGGCCGGCTACAACGTGAAGTCGTTCTGCTACCAGGACTCCCCCCGTCGCGCGCACTCGATCGCGGCGCAGGGCGGCATCAACGCGGCGAAGAACTACAAGGAGGACGGCGACTCCGTCCACCGGCTCTTCTACGACACCGTCAAGGGCGGCGACTACCGCTCGCGCGAGTCGAACGTCTACCGCCTGGCCGAGGTCAGCACCAACATCATCGACCAGTGCGTCGCGCAGGGCGTCCCGTTCGCCCGTGAGTACGGCGGCCTGCTCGACAACCGCTCCTTCGGCGGCGTGCAGGTGTCGCGGACGTTCTACGCCCGCGGCCAGACGGGCCAGCAGCTCCTGATCGGCGCCTACCAGGCGATGGAGCGCCAGGTGAAGCTCGGCACCGTCACCGCCTTCACGCGGCACGAGATGCTCGAGCTCGTCGTCGTCGACGGCCGCGCCCGCGGCATCATCGCCCGCGACATGGTGACCGGCGACATCGAGACCCACCTCGCCGACGTCGTCGTGCTCGCCTCGGGCGGCTACGGCAACGTCTTCTACCTCTCGACCAACGCCATGGGGTCCAACGTGACCGCGGCCTGGCGGGCGCACCGCAAGGGCGCCTACATGGCCAACCCCTGCTACACGCAGATCCACCCCACGTGCATCCCGGTCTCCGGCGAGCACCAGTCCAAGCTGACGCTGATGAGCGAGTCGCTCCGCAACGACGGCCGGATCTGGGTGCCGAAGAAGAAGGAGGACTGCACCAAGGACCCGCGGGAGATCCCCGAGGAGGACCGC
>DATMHR010000028.1:0-11236 GCA_035554955.1 Nocardioides sp.
GCCGTCGGGCGGCTCGGGAACACCCGGACCCCGGTCTCGCCGTTCCAGGTCAAGGAATGGCTGCAGACCTGCGGCACCAGCGTGACCGTGCGGCCCGTGATCGACCTGGCCGACCATGTGCCGGTCGACTCCTACGAGATCCCCGACCGCCTCAGGGCCCAGGTCCAGCTCCGCGACCACCACTGCGCCTTCCCGAACTGCGGCAGGCGTGCCGAGGCCTGCGACCTCGACCACACCGAACCCCACGGCAAGAACGGTGCGACCTGCCCCTGCAATCTGGTGCCCCTGTGCCGGCGGCACCACCGGGCGAAGACCCATGACGAAGGCTGGCGCTATGTCATCGTCGAACCCGGCCGCTACCTCTGGCTCGCCCCGAACAACCGGCACTTCCTCGTCGACCACCGTGGGACGAGATCTCTGGACCCGCCACGTCGCCTCGACCCCGAGACGATGGACGTCGAGCACCCCTGGGAGACCGACGAGCTCGACACCTACGAACCCGATCCCTGCCCCGCCGGCCAACCGGCTGGGGACCAAACGCTCTTCCCGACCGACCCACCCGACCTCTGAGGCCCACGCCCCGCACCCCGCCCACCGGCGGGGTCACCGGCATGTCCGGGGTCTCGATACGCCCTCGCCTGGCGGCTCGGGCTACTCGACCACCAGTGCTCACGGCCGCGACCACAGATCGACGACCCCCGACAACGCCGAGCCCACGCAGCCGACCAGCCACCCGCGCTCGCGCCCCGCGGCGAGCGCCCACCCGTCTTTCAAAATGTCTGAACCGCGACCTCCGACGCCTGCCGCAGCCACGCAGCATGGTCGCAGGATCCCCGTCAGGCCAGCAGCACCTCGATGATGGTGGCCACCGGTGCGGCGAGGGCGTGCCGATGCCCCGTGCCGGCCCACAGATGCAGCCGCTCGGCGTCGCCGACCTCGGCCGCTCGGGTGCGCATCGGCCGGGTGAGGTGGTGGATGACGGGATAGCCCACCGGCGCCGCGGCGCTGTGCCGGTCCATGAAGCCGTTGCGCAGGCCGCGGGCCGGGCGGCCGGTGAAGGCCCGCGTCACCGCGGTCTCGTCGTACGTCGCGTCCTGCAGGGCGGCGCGGTGGGTCGCGCTCGTCCCCGCCTCGTCGGCGAGGAGGAACGCCGTCCCGGCCTGGACGGCGACCGCGCCCGCACCGAGTGCCGCACGCACGTCGGCGGCCGTACCGACCCCGCCGGTGGCGACCAGCGGCAGCGAGGTGACCGCACCCACGGCGCGGACCAGGTCCGGGAGCGGGAGGTCCGCCGGCGGGGCGTGGGGGTCGAAGACGCCACGGTGCCCGCCGGCCGCCGACGCCTGCACCACGAGAGCGTCCGCACCCTGCTCCTCGGCCGCCCGCGCCTCGCCCGGGCCGGTCACCGTGACCGCCACCTCGGAGCCGGCGTCGTGCAGCAGCTCGACGACCTCCGCCCCGGGCAGGCCGAACGTGAAGCTCACCCACGGCACCGGCTGCTCCACGAGCAGGTCGAGCTTGGCCTGCCAGTGGTCGTCGTCCTCCCACCTCGGCTCCGGTACGTCGACACCGAGCGCCTCCGCCTCCGGGAGCAGTCGCTCGCGGTAGGCGCGCACGGCGTCGCGGTCGACCCGCGAACGGTCGGGAACGAACAGGTTCACGCCGAGGTCCTGCGTCGTGGCCCGCACCGCCCCGAGCCTGGAGTCGAACGCCTCCGGAGTCAGGTAGCCCGCGGCCAGGAACCCGAAGCTGCCCGCCTCCGCCGCCGCGACCACGAGCTCCGGTGTCGTCGGCCCGCCGGCAAGCGGCGCGACGACGAGGGGCAGTTCACCGAGCTGCATGCCTCCACCCTGGCACGCGCACGGGAGCTAGGGGGACCGCCGGGCTCGCCGTACGCCCCGCCGCAGCGCGGGGATCAGCAGCACGTGGCCGACCTTGCTCACATGCACGCCGTCGGCCGTCCGGCCGGCGCGGCCGAGCGGCGCGATCACCGACGGGATGTCGACCACCGATCCACCCATCGACCGCACCAGGGCGCCCGCCTCGGCGGCGTACTTCCTCATCTGCTCGTCGTCGAAGTCGGCAGCCCGCTCGTCGGCGCCGGGGTTGCCGACCATCAGGACCGGCGTGGGCGCGACGCGCTCGACCAGTCGCCGGATCGCGTCGAGGAAGTCGGGCAGCGCGGCCGGCTTCACGCCGCAGTCGTTGGTGCCGACCGACACGACGACGACGTCGAAGCCGCCGGGGTCGAGGTCACCGAGCTGGTCCAGCAGCTCGGCCGCGGACGCACCACCGACAGCGCGGACCGTGCAGTCGCGAGCGATCAGGCGGCGGTAGGGGCGGAAGCGCGCCAGGTGGCTGTCGCCGAGGAGCAGGACCGACATGGCCGTATCTCAGCACGTCGGACGGTGCCGACGGAATCCGCCCGAACCGCCGTCCCCGACGCGCCGACGGTGCCATCCTGAGGACATGGCCACCCTGCTGGCGAAGAGCTTCGAGGCGGCGGACGAGGTCCGCACGCCGCCCCTGACCAAGGTCGAGGTCGTCGTCCTCGGCTCGCACGTCGCCGCCCGGCTGACGCTCGAACCCGGCTGGCGCTGGTCGGAGTGCGTGAAGCCGGACGCCCACACCGACCACTGCGAGTTCCGGCACGTCGGCATCGCCATCAGCGGGCGCCTCCGCGTCGAGCGCGGCGAGGAGTCCCTGGAGATCGCGCCCGGCGAGGCCTACCTCATCGAGCCCGGGCACGACGCCTGGGTCGTCGGCGACGAGCCGTTCGTGGGCCACGAGTTCGACCTGCACTCGGCCGTCTCCTACGCGGCGAAGGGCTGACGGCCACCGGAACGCACTGCTACTGCCTCGGAACGAGACGGAACAACCGGATCTGCCGCGGGGCGGCCTTCACCGCATAGCGTTCGTAGGCCACCGAGTAGTCGAGGACCGTCTCCCAGACCCGCTCGCGTTCCTGGCCGGTCAGCAACGTCGCTCGGAAGGGCGCCCGAGGGCCGAGGAACTCGACCTCGCAGTCAGGATGGGCGATCAGGTTCGCGCTCCACGACGGATGCGTGGGGCGACCGTAGTTCGACCCCACCGCGAGCAGCGCGTCCGCCTGACGGATCAGCAGGACGGGGTTGGTCCGCTGCTCACCGCTCTTGGCACCGGTCGTGGTCAGGAACCCGACTCGGTCGAAGCCGAGTGAGCTGAACCTGCCGTGCGTCCGCGGGATCAGCAGCCGATCGATGCGCGGGGCCAGCCGGAGCGTGTACGCATACCCGGCGCGGCTCATCAGGAACCTCTCGCCGATGCTGGTCCGACGGCCGTCGCTCCGCTTCGCCATGGCTCAGGGTAGCGACGCGGCACCGGAGCCGCCTCACACGTTGAAGCGGAACTCCACCACGTCGCCGTCCTGCATGACGTAGTCCTTGCCCTCCATGCGGACCTTGCCCGCCTCGCGGGCCTTGGTCATCGACCCTGCGGCGACCAGGTCCTCGAAGGAGACGATCTCGGCCTTGATGAAGCCCTTCTGGAAGTCGGTGTGGATCACGCCCGCCGCCTCGGGGGCCGTGGCGCCCTTGCGGACCGTCCAGGCGCGGGACTCCTTCGGGCCGGCCGTGAGGTAGGTCTGCAGGCCGAGCGTGTCGAAGCCGACCCGGGCGAGCACCTCGAGGCCGGGCTCGGAGATGCCGGCCTCGGCGAGGAACTCGGCCGCCTCCTCGTCGTCGAGCTCGATCAGCTCGGCCTCGAACTTGGCGTCGAGGAAGATCGCCTCGGCGGGCGCGACGATCTTCCGCATCCGCTCCTTGAGCTCCTCGTCGGCGAGCTCGTCGGAGTCGCAGTTGAAGACGTAGATGAACGGCTTTGCGGTCAGCAGGGAGAGCTCGCGCAGGAGCGAGCGGTCGATCGAGGTGGCGATGATCGGCGTACCGGCCTCGAGGGCGGTCTTCGCGGCCTGGGCCGCCTCCAGGTTGGCGGCGAGGTCCTTGACCTTGCGCGCCTCCTTCTCCAGCCGTACGACGGCCTTCTCGACCGTCTCCAGGTCGGCCAGGATCAGCTCGGTCTGGATCGTCGAGATGTCGTTGGCCGGGTTGACCTCGCCCTCGACGTGGGTGACGTCCTCGTCGCGGAAGACGCGCGTCACCTGGCAGATCGCGGCGGACTCGCGGATGTGGGCGAGGAACTTGTTCCCGAGGCCCTCGCCCTGGGAGGCGCCGCGGACGATGCCCGCGATGTCCACGAACTCCACGGTCGCGGGCAGGATCCGCTCGGAGCCGAAGATCTCGGCCAGCTTGGGCAGCCGCTCGTCGGGGACGCCGACGACTCCCACGTTGGGCTCGATCGTCGCGAACGGGTAGTTCGCCGCCAGTACGTCGTTCTTGGTCAGCGCGTTGAAGAGCGTCGACTTGCCTGCGTTGGGGAGACCGACGATGCCGATGGTGAGTGCCACGTGGGCGGAGTCTACGGCCGGGCGGACCGCCGCCGTGAATCAAAGAGGTCGCCCCTGGGCTGCGGTCCCGGGCAGAGTGTGCGCATGGCGATGACCGTGACCAACATGACGTTCGACTGCGGCGATGCCCGCGCTCTCGGGGAGTTCTGGGCGGCGATGACGGGATGGCACGTCTTCTTCGACGACGACCCCGAGGTGCTCGTCGCGCCGCACTTCCCGGCCACCGGCGGGACGATGCTGTTCATCCCGGTGCCCGAGGGCAAGACCGCCAAGAACCGGCTGCACCTCGACCTGCACCCCACCGACCGCACCCGGGACGAGGCCGTCGACCAGGCGCTCTCGCTCGGGGCGACGATCGTCGGCGACCACCGCAAGGAGGACGGCGGCGGCTGGGTCACGATGGCCGACCCCGAGGGCAACGAGTTCTGCGTCGAGCTCTCGATGGCCGAGCGGACGGAACGGGCCGAGCGGTCCGGGGCGTCGGCGGTGCGCAGCTACCGCATCGGGTCCTAGGGGACCGGGCTCACTGGACGGGGCTCACTCGACCCGGCGCTCGACGACCCGCGTCTCCTCCGCCTGGAGCACGCCGTCCTCGGTCTCGGTCTCGCGGGTGACGACCTCGCGCCGCTTGGCACGCGACCGCCAGATGAAGCCCGCGCCGCCGAGCATCAGGATCAGGCCCAGGACGCGGGTGTCGATCCACGACGACTCGGCCTTGAGGGCGAAGGTGAAGATGGCGCCGATGATGATCAGGACGATTCCGGGAGCCATGCAGGCGCGGTACCCAGGCCCGCCGGGCCGAACCTGGTGACCCCCGTTACGGTGACCGGGTGCGGATCGCCACCTGGAACGTCAACTCGCTGCGCTCCCGGATCGACCGGGTCGAGGCCTTCCTCGACCGCCACGACGTCGACGTGCTGGCCGTGCAGGAGACCAAGGCGCGCGAGGACCAGCTGCCGCTCATGGGTCTGCAGGCCCGCGGCTACGAGGTCGCCGCGGCCGGGCTGAACCAGTGGAACGGCGTCGCCATCCTCAGCCGGGTCGGGGTCGAGAACGTGCAGGTCGGCTTCCCCGAGATGCCCGGCTGGGGCGAGCCGGTCGCGCCGGAGGCCCGGGCGCTCGGCGCGACGTGCGGCGGCGTACGCGTGTGGAGCCTGTACGTCCCCAACGGCCGCAAGCCCGACGACCCGCACTACCTCTACAAGCTGGACTGGCTGGCCCGGCTCCGCGACGCGGCGCAGGAGTGGCTGGGCGACGACACGGCGCTGGTCGGCGACTGGAACGTCTGCCCCACCGACGAGGACGTGTTCGACCCGGCCCAGTTCGCGAAGTCGACCCACGTCACGCCGGCGGAGCGGGCGGCGTTCCAGCGCTTCCTCGACGACGGGTACGTCGACGTCGTCCGCCCGCACTGTCCCGGACCCGGGGTCTACACCTACTGGGACTACTACCGGCAGCGGTTCGAGCGCAACCGCGGCCTGCGGATCGACTTCGTCCTCGGTTCGCCGTCGCTCGCCGACCGGGTCACCGGCGCCTTCATCGACACCGACGAGCGGGACCCGGCCCAGGGCAGCGGCAGCCCGTCCGACCACGCACCGGTCGTGGTCGACCTGGACTGACCGCGCTCAGCGCGCCTCGCGGAGGACCTCGCCGCCCACGATCGTCGCGACCACGGTCAGGTCGCCGTCGACCAGCGTGAGGTCGCCGCGGGCCCCCGGGTCGAGCCGCCCGTGCCCGTCGGCGCCGACCAGGCCCCCGGGCGTGGAGGTGCAGGCGGCGACGGCCTCGGCCAGGGTGCACCCGGTCGCCGACCGGAGCACCCGCAGGCACTGCGGGAGCGACGCCGCCGACCCGGCAAGCGTTCCGTCGGCCAGCCGCACGGTCCCGTCGCGGACCTCGACGTGCTGGTCCCCCAGCCGGGTGGTGCCGTCGGGCAGCCCGAGCGCGGCCGTGCAGTCGGTGACCGCGACGAAGCGCTGCGGCCCGAGGGCCCGCCAGTAGGCGGCGAGGGTGGCGGCACCGAGGTGGTGGCCGTCCGCGATCACGCCGGCGCACAGCCGCGGGTCGCCCAGCGCGACCCCGACCGGGCCGGGCTCCCGGGCCGCCAGCGGGGGCATCGCGTTGCCGAGGTGCGTCACCAGCCGGGCGCCGCGGTCGACCGCGGCGGCGACCTGGTCGGCGGTCGCGGCCGTGTGCCCGACCGAGACCAGGACCCCGCGCTCAGCGAGGGCCGCGACCACGTCGAGCGCGCCGGGCAGCTCGGGCGCGAGCGTCACCACGGCGACGCCGGCCGCACGCGACCACCCGGCGACGAGCTCGGCCGACGGCAGGCGCAGCCAGCGCTCGGGATGCGCGCCCTTCCGCTCGGCGGAGAGCATCGGGCCCTCGAGGTGGAGGCCCAGCGGCCGCGCGCCACGCCACCCGGCGGGCGGGCCCGCCCGCAGCGCCCCCAGCGCCGCGGTCCGTGCCTCCGGGGCCGAGGTGATCACGGTCGGGACGAACGCCGTGACGCCGTGGACCGGCAGCGCGGCCGCCACCTCCCAGAGCCGGTCCGGCTCGAGGGTGAGGTCGACGCCCGCCACGCCGTTGACCTGCAGGTCGATGAGGCCGGGCAGCACGGTGAGCCCGGAGGCGTCGTACGTCGTCGTCCCGGCGCTCGCTCCGCCCGCCGAGACCCGGCCGCCGACGATCGCGACGTCCAGCGGCGTGCCGTCGACCGACGCGCCGCCGCGCACCCACAGGTCGCTCACGGCGACACCGTACGGCGCGCCGCGCCCTCTCGCGCGGCCCGCGCGCCTAGCGTGGAGGTGCCATGAGCCACGCGCCGACCATCTGGGAAGAGGGCCGCGAGCCCGGTCACGAGATCGCGGCACTCGTCGTCGCGCTGCTCCTGACCGCCACCACGCTCGACGTGCTGCTCTCCCAGCCGCTCGGGCTGCTCTTCGACCTGGTCTTCGTGACGCTCTGCGTGGGCGCGGCGCTGGCCGTGCGGCCGCGGGACTTCTTCGCCGTCGGCGTGCTGCCGCCGCTGGCGATGTTCGCCACCGTGCTGCTGCTCGCGATCGCCCAGCCCGAGGCCGTCGCCCACCCGCAGGACGGGGTCGTGCAGGCGACGGTCACCGGGCTCTCCCGCCACGGTGTCGCGCTGGCGGTCGGCTACTTCCTGTGCCTCGGGCTGCTCGCCCTGCGCCGGCGCGCGCTCGAGCGGCAGGCCTGACCCGCTCGGCCCCCGGTCAGGCGCCGGACGCGTCGTAGCGGTCGGTGTCAGCCGAGCACACGTAGGTGCGTCCATCCCGCTCGACGACCTTGCGGGCCATGATCGCCTTGAAGACGCCGGGGTTGACCTCCTGGGCGCCGAACCGCACCTTCCAGGCGCCGGTGTCGTCGGACGTGGTGCGTCCGGCGACCACGCCGTCGTCGACCTGCTTGAGCGTGATCTTCCGACCCTTCTCGCAGAACGCCTTCTCCGAGGTCACCGTGCCGCGGAACGTCACCTTCGTGACGTCGGGGTTCACGTGGTAGCCGTCGATGGTGACCGTGCTCGGCACCCGCACCTCGGCAGCGGTGGCCGGTGACGTGGAGCCTGCGACGAGCGCGGTGGCGGCGATCAGGCCGGCGGCGGCGACCTTGGCGGTGTGGAACATGGAGACCCCTCCTGAGGAGTGCTGAGGACGCCGCGGCCGGTGCCGCGACGACATGGACTCCTTGTGCCACGTGCGAGCAGGCTCCGGCGTTGTCAGCCGGACGTGTGAGTCACGTCAAGCGAAGCGGTCGGGGTCGCCGGCACCCCGGCGGACGACCTCGGGCTGGCCCTGGGACCAGTCGATGACGGTCGTCGGCTCGGCGGGCGTCTCCCCCGCCTCGATCACGATGTCAACCTCGTGGTCGAGGTCCTCCTTGATCTCCCACCCCATGGTGCGGGGCTCGGTCTCGCCGGGCAGGATGAGCGAGCTCGACAGCAGGGGCTCGCCGAGCAGGTCGAGGAGGGCACGGACCACGGTGTTGTCGGGGATCCGCACGCCGACCGTGCGCTTCTTCGGGTGCATCAGCCGGCGGGGCACCTCGGGCATCGCCGGGAGGATGAAGGTGTACGGCCCCGGGGTCACCGCGCGGATCGCCCGGAACGCGGCGTTGTCGATGTGCACCAGCTGGCCGAGCTGGGAGAAGTCGCGGCAGAGCAGCGTGAGGTGGTGCTTCTCGCCGAGGCCGCGGATCCGCAGGATCCGGTCGCGGCCCTCGCGGTTCCCGATCCGGCACCCGAGCGCGTAGCCGGAGTCAGTGGGGTAGGCGATGAGGGCGTCGTCCTGCAGGGCGTCGACGACCTGCTGGAGCAGCCGCGGCTGGGGGTTGTCGGGGTGGATGTCGACGAAGCGCGCCATCGCTGGGGCCTAGATCCGGCCCGCTGCCTTGAGGTCGCGCCGCAGCTCCTTGGGGAGCGCGAAGGTCAGCGACTCCTCGGCGGTCAGCACGGCCCGGCCGTCCGGGTATCCGCGCTCGGCGAGGAAGCCCAGGACGCCCTGCACGAGGTCGTCGGGCACCGACGCGCCGGAGGTGACGCTGACCTTCTCCACGCCCTCGAGCCACGCCTCGTCGATCTCGGTGGCGTCGTCGACACGGTAGGCCGCCTTGGCGCCGGCCTCGAGCGCGACCTCGACCAGCCGGACGGAGTTGGACGAGTTGCCCGAGCCCACCACGATGACCAGGTCGGCGTCGGCGCCGATCTCCTTGACCGCCACCTGCCGGTTCTGGGTGGCGTAGCAGATGTCGTCGCTCGGCGGGTCCTCCAGCTGCGGGAACTTCGCGCGCAGCCGCCGGACCGTCTCCATCGTCTCGTCCACGCTCAGCGTGGTCTGGGAGAGCCAGGCCAGCTTGGCGTCGGCCGGGAACTCGAGGCCGTCGACGTCGTCGGGGTGCTCGACCAGGACGGTCTTGTCGGGCGCCTCGCCCGCGGTGCCCTCGACCTCCTCGTGGCCGGCGTGCCCGATCAGCAGGATGGTGTAGCCCTCGCGGTCGAAGCGCCGTGCCTCGTGGTGGACCTTGGTCACCAGCGGGCAGGTGGCGTCGATGGTCTTCAGGCCGCGCTCGGCGGCCTGCGCGTGCACCGCCGGGGAGACGCCGTGCGCCGAGAACACCACGGTCTCGCCCTCGGGCACCTCGTCGAGCTCCTCGACGAAGATCGCCCCGCGCTTCTCGAGGTTGGAGACCACGTGCTTGTTGTGCACGATCTGCTTGCGCACGTAGACCGGCGAGCCGTAGAGGTCGAGCGCCTGCTCGACGGTCACCACCGCCCGGTCGACGCCCGCGCAGTAGCCCCGCGGGTCGGCCAGCAGCACCTGCCGGTCGGCGTCCTCGGCCGACAGGAAGCGCGGCGTACCCAGGTCGGTGGTGCTGCTGCTCATGGTCCCCATCCTACGGTCGTGCCGAGTCGGCAGAAATTCGCGCGAAAACAGCCGCGAGTCGGCAGAAGTTCGCACGCTGTGCTGCGAACTTCTGCCGACTCGGCGGTGTGACTCAGGCCTCGGAGTCCTCGGTGGACTCGTCGGCGGTCTCCTCCGGAGCAGCCTCGGTCTCCTCGACGTCGGCCTCGGTGGCCTCGGTCGCGGGCTCGGTGGCCTCGACCTCGGCCGCCTGCTCGTCCGCGACGACGCTGCCCTCGGGCGACGCCTCCTCGGCGAGCTCGGTCGGCGGCTCCTCCACGGCGGTCGCAGCCGGCTTCTCGGCGGCGGCCTTCTTCTTCGGCTTGGCCGGGGCCGGCTTGTAGGCCTCGGTCACGAGCTCGATCACGGCCATGGGGGCGTTGTCGCCGTGGCGCGGACCGATCTTCGTGATCCTGGTGTAGCCGCCCGGACGCTCCTCGAAGGTCGGCGCGATCTCGGTGAAGAGGTGGTGGACCACGCCCTTGTCGGTGATCGACCGGAGGACCTCGCGGCGGTTGTGCAGCGGGTTCTCGCCCAGGTGGGCCTTCTTCGCCTTGGTGATCAGCTTCTCGGCGTAGGGCCGCAGCGTGCGGGCCTTGGCCTCCGTCGTGGTGATCCGGCCGTGCTCGAAGAGCTGGGTGGCCAGGTTGCGCAGGATCAGCCGCTGGTGGGCCGGGCTACCGCCGAGGCGGGGGCCCTTCTTGGGCTTGGGCATTGCTTCTCTCGTTTCTCCTCGGCCGTGTCAGGTACCGGGGTAGTTGGTTCCGGGGATGTCCGGAATCGATCAGAACTCGTCGGTCTCGAGGTAGGTGTTGTCGTCGCCCTCGTCGTCCGCGTACGACGCGAGCGCCGCGTGCGGGTCGAACCCGGGGGCGCTGTCCTTGAGGGACAGACCCATCTCGACCAGCTTGGCCTTGACCTCGTCGATCGACTTCGCACCGAAGTTGCGGATGTCGAGCAGGTCCTGCTCCGAGCGGCTGATGAGCTCACCCACGGTGTGGATGCCCTCGCGCTTGAGGCAGTTGTAGGACCGGACGGTCAGCTGGAGGTCCTCGACCGGGAGGGCGAGGTCGGCGGCGAGCTGCTCGTCGACGGGCGACGGGCCGATGTCGATGCCCTCGGCCTCGACGTTGAGCTCACGGGCCAGGCCGAACAGCTCGACCAGCGTCTTGCCGGCCGACGCGATCGCGTCGCGCGGCAGGATCGACGGCTTGGTCTCGACGTCGATGATCAGCTTGTCGAAGTCGGTGCGCTGCTCGACACGGGTGGCCTCGACCTTGTAGGTCACCTTGAGGACCGGGCTGTAGATCGAGTCGACCGGGATCCGGCCGATCTCGTTGTCGGCGCCCTTGTTCTGGACGGCCGAGACGTAGCC
>DATMHR010000029.1:0-51239 GCA_035554955.1 Nocardioides sp.
CGCGACCCCCGCGACCACGGCGTGCGGATCTTCGACGCCCTCCTCCAGGCCTGCCGCCGGCTCCAGGCCACCGACGACCTGCCCCGCGCCCACGGCACCACCGCCCGGATCACCGTGACCATGGCACTCGCCGACCTCACCACCCGCATCGAAGGCGACCGGCCCGGCGGGAACGGGCTGCTGCTCTCCGGCGAGGAGATGTCCGCCGCCGCGGTCCGCCGCCTGGCCTGCGACGCCGAGATCATCCCCGCCGTCCTCGGCGCCGAGGGCCAGGTCCTCGACATCGGCCGCGCCCAACGCCTGGTCACCACCGGCATCTGGAACGCACTCGTCCTGCGTGACCGGCACTGCGCCTTCCCCGGCTGCACCCGCCCCGTCATCGCCACCGAGGCCCACCACATCACCCACTGGGCCGACGGCGGACCCACCTCACTGGACAACCTGGTCCTGATCTGCTCCCACCACCACCACGTCGTCCACCGAACACCGTGGACCGTCACCATCGACGACGCCACCAGACGACCCGTCTGGACCCCACCACCACCGATCGACCTCACCGGCAAGATCACCCACGTCTCCGCCCGCGCACGACCACCCCACCGCGCCGCCTGACACCGGGGGCAGGACCGGTTGCAGCAAAGGCCTATCGGCCCCCACCTCCGGGCCGAACAGCCCATGTGTCGCGGTCTCCGCACCGGTTTGCTTGAGGTCAGGAGCCCGGATCCACAGCCGCGCCGGGTGCGCGGCGCGCCGGGCTGCGCCGAGGAGGCGACGGTGAAGAAGCTGCTGATCCTGGGTGCCGGGACCGCGGGCACCATGGTGGCCAACAAGCTGCGGAGGCGGCTGGCCCCCCACGAGTGGACCGTCACGATCGTCGACCGGGACGACGACCACCACTACCAGCCCGGCTACCTGTTCGTGCCGTTCGGCGACTACGACCGGGACGAGGTCGTGCGCAGCCGCCACCACTTCATCCACGACGGCATCGACCTGGTGTACGGCGAGATCGACCTCGTCGAGCCCGACAACAAGCTCGTCCGGCTCGAGGACGGGCGCGAGCTCGGCTACGACTACCTCGTCATCGCGACCGGCACGTCCCCGCGGCCGGACGAGACGCCCGGGATGCTCGGGTCGGAGTGGCGGCGCAGCATCTTCGACTTCTACTCCCTCGACGGCGCCGAGGCGCTCGCCGCGGCGCTGGAGCGGTTCGACCACGGCCGTCTCGTCATGCACATCTGCGAGATGCCCATCAAGTGCCCCGTGGCACCGCTGGAGTTCACCTTCCTCGCCGACGCGTGGCTGCGGCACCGCGGGCTCCGCGACCGCGTGGAGCTGACCTACGTGACGCCCCTCGACGGAGCGTTCACCAAGCCCGTCGCCTCCGCGCACCTCGGCGGCATGCTCGAGGAGCGCAAGGTCGAGGTCGTCACCGACTTCATGGTCGAGAGCATCGACCCGGACCGGAAGGTCCTGGTCTCGTACGACGAGCGCGAGGTGCCGTTCGACCTGCTGGTGACCGTCCCGCTCAACATGGGCGCCGACTACGTCGCCCGGTCCGGGCTCGGTGACGAGCTCAACTACGTGCCGGTCGACAAGCACACGCTGCTCTCCACCGCGCACGACGACATCTTCGCGATCGGCGACGCCAGCAACATCCCGGCGTCCAAGGCCGGCTCCGTCGCGCACTTCGCCGTCGAGGTGTTCGTCGACAACTTCCTGCAGCACGTCGCCGGCCTGCCGATGACCGGCTCGTTCGACGGCCACGCCAACTGCTTCGTCGAGTCCGGGGACGGCAAGGCGCTGCTGATCGACTTCAACTACGACACCGAGCCGCTCCCCGGCAAGTACCCGCTTCCCGTCGTCGGGCCGCTGAGCCTGCTCGAGGAGACCCGGGCGAACCACCTCGGGAAGCTCGCGTTCCGCCAGATCTACTGGAACGTCCTGCTGCCCGGCCACCCCGTCCCGCTGCCCGCGCACATGTCGATGCTCGGCAAGCAGGTCCCCGAAGAATCCCACCCCCAGAGCGCCGAGAGCCAGAGCACCGAGAAGGAGGCATGACGCCATGACCACCACGACCATCGCCGGTCACACCGTCCACGTGAACGAGGAAGGGTTCCTGACCGACCCGCACGAGTGGGACGAGGAGCTCGCCACGACCCTGGCCGCCCAGATCGGCATCGACCTGACCGACGAGCACTGGAAGGCGATCCGGTTCCTGCGCGACGACTACGCCACGACCGGCGAGACCGCGACGCTGCGCCGGATCAGCACGGCGGGCGGCATCCCGACCAAGGACCTGTTCCGCCTGTTCCCCCAGAAGCCGGCCAAGAAGCTCGCGTACGTCGCGGGCCTGCCCAAGCCGCGCGGCTGCGTCTGAGCGCCGTACCCACTCCCGAGGAGCCATCATGACCACCACCGAGACCGCACCGGTCATCCCCGATTTCGGCTCGACCGAGACGGACCGCAAGCTCGCCATCATCTGCTCGAAGGGCAACCTGGACATGGCCTACCCGGGCCTGATCCTGGCCAACGCCGCCCTGGGCGAGGGCGTGGAGACGCACCTGTTCTTCACGTTCTGGGGCTTCGACATGATCAACAAGAAGACGATGGGCGACCTGAAGTTCACCCCCGTCGGCAACACCGCCGCCCACATGCCGCAGGGCATCACGCCGATGCCGGGCATGACCGCGATGGCCACGCACATGATGAAGAAGTCGATCGCCGACCTCGGCGTCCCCGAGGTGCCGGAGTTCCTCCAGCAGATCGTCGACTCCGGCGGTCACCTCTGGGCGTGCCGGATGTCGGCCGACATGCAGCACCTGGAGAAGGACGACCTCTTCGACGAGGTCGAGGACATCATCAGCGCCTCGGACTTCATCGAGATCACCGCGGGCGCCCAGCTGCTCTTCATCTGAGCGACGAGCGACTACCGCCGGGCCGCGACCTCGATCTCGGCCCGGCGGACCTCGACGATCCGCCGCAGGACGCCGTCCGGCAGCGGGTGGTCCGCTGAGTAGTGGATGCTGCCGCTGGTCGTCTCGAAGCCCTCGAGGTCGTCGGCGAGCGCCGCCACGACGCTGCCGCTGAAGGGGTAGAGCGACAGGAACCTCTTGGTGCGCACGGTGGCGACCAGGCCCTTCCCGCGGTGGAGCAGCGCGGCCATGCCGTAGCTCGTGCCCTGCTCGGCGTCCGGCACGACGTCGCGCGCGACGGCGTAGACCCGCTCCATCGCGGCGCGGTCCGCGCCGTCGATCGTGCCGAGGTAGTCGTCGACGTCACCCATGCGCCGACGCTACCGCCGGGGGCCGCTCAGGCGCCGCCGGACAGCTCCTAGCGACGGGGGTAGTCGGACTGGTCCAGCGTCGGGCTGATCTGCTTCCACAGCACCGTGTTGACCAGGCGCCGCGGCAGGAAGTTGGCCGCGAGCTGCACCGGGCGCGAGTTGTAGCCGTAGACGATCCGCGGCCGGGCGCGCAGGATCCCGTCGGCGACCTTCTTCGCGATGGCGTCCGGGCTGGTCCGCAGGTACTTCTTCGCGAACTCCTCCCCTCCGTCGGCCGCGATGTTGGTGTCGATCCCTCCGGGGTGCACGAGGTGCACCGTGATCGGCTCGTTGACGAGCTCGACCATGAGCGACTCGGTGAAGCCCCGTACGGCGAACTTCGCCGCGCAGTAGTCGCTGCTGCTGGGCGTGCCGGTGAGACCGAAGATGCTGCTGATGTTGACGACCGCGCCCTCGCCGTTCTCCCGCAGCTGTGGGAGGAACGCGCGGGTGCCGTGCACGACGCCGTAGAAGTTGACCGCCATGGTGCGCTCGAGCTCGTCGTCGGTGGTCGCCCAGACCGGCTTCATCGCCCCGCTGATGCCGGCGTTGTTGACCACGACGTGGGCCGGACCGAGAGCCGCCCGGACCTCGTCGGCGAAGCGGTGGACCGCGTCGCGGTCGCTGACGTCGAACGCGGCCGAGAACGACTTCGTGCCCTGCGGCAGCATCGCGACGGTCTCGGCGAGGGTGTCGGCGTCGTAGTCGTTGAGCGCCAGTACGGCGCCTCGGCGGGCGAGCTCGAGCGCGTAGGAGCGCCCCATGCCCGACCCCGCCCCGGTGATGACGACGACCTTGTCAGTGAAGCTCTTCATGTCCGTCCTCCGGGTCAGTCGCGGGCAGCGGATCGATGGGTGGTCAGGATCTCCTCGACGATCCGCGGCACCAGCGTGGGCGCGAGGTGGTGGCCCATGCCGCGGATGACGACGTGGCGGGACCCGGCGACCGCGCGCGCGGTGGCGACCCCGCCGGTCGGGTGCACGATCAGGTCGCGGTCCCCGTTGACCACCAGCGTCGGCACCGTGATCGTCGCAACCTCCGCAGTGCGGTCGCCCGAGGCCTGGATCGCCTGGATCTGGCGGGCCAGCCCGGCGCCGTTCGCTCCCCCGGCGCGTTCCCACGCCTCGGCTGCGTAGGCGCGCTCGGCGTCCTCGTCGATCGGGAAGTCGCGCCCGGCCAGGTGCCGCGTCATCGCCAGGTGCCCGGCGACGGCCTCCTCGGCGCCCCGGGGCCCGCGGCGGGTGACCATCAGCTTGGTCCGGAAGCTCGCCTGGCCGACCTTCGTGTCGCCGGTCGTGGAGTAGATCGAGACCAGCGACCGCACCCGGGCCGGCGCGCACGCGGCGACGGTCTGGGCGATCATCCCGCCCATCGACTGGCCGACGAGGTGCACGCGCTCGAGGCCGAGGTGGTCGAGCAGCGCGACGACGTCGCCGGCCATGTGGCCGAGCGTGTAGGCGCCCGGGCGCGGACGCCCGAGCAGCATCCGCAGCGTCCCCGGTGTCGGCTGGTCGACCTTGGTGGACCGCCCCGCGTCCCGGTTGTCGAGCCGGACGACGCGGTAGCCCTCGGCCACCAGGGCGTCCACCAGCGGCTGCGGCCAGACGGTCAGCTGCTGGCCGAGCCCCGCCACGAGCACGAGCGGCTCACCGTCGGGATCTCCGTCGAGGCGGTAGCAGATCCGCAGCCCGTCGCCCACCTCGGCGAACTGGTCCGCCGACTCCCGGGTGGCGCTCACGCGACGGTCCCGCCCACGAGCGCGTCCTCGTCGGCGGTCGCAGCGGAGAAGTGGAGGTGCTCGTCGACGAGGCTGCTGCTGCGCAGGAGCTTGCGGTCGTCGAGGTAGTCGCGCGACATCAGCCACGGCGCCGCCGGGCCCTGCTTGGGCAGGGTCGCCATCGCCCGCTGCACGTAACCGGCCTCGAAGTCGAGCAGCGGACGGGTCGGCATGTCCGGGTCGGCGACCGGCCACGCGGCGTCGTACCCGTGCTCGTCCATGTAGGAGAGCAGCTGGACGAAGTACTCGCAGAGCAGGCCGACCTTCAAGGTCCACGACGCGTTCGTGTAGCCGATCGCCATGGCGAAGTTGGGCACGCCGCTGAGCATCGTGCCGCGGTAGACGACGGTGTCGGGATAGCTGACCGGCCGGCCGTCGACGCTGAGGTCGATGCCGCCGGCGATCTGCACGTTCAGACCGGTCGCGGTGATGATGATGTCGGCGTCGAGGTGACGACCCGACGTCAGCTGGATGCCGGTCTCGGTGAACGTCTCGATGTGGTCGGTGACCATCTCGGCGGAGCCGTTGCGGATCGCCCGGAACAGGTCACCCTCGGGCACGGCGCACAGGCGCTGGTCCCAGGGGTCGTACGGCGGGTTGAAGTGCTCGTCGACGGGATAGCCCTCCGGCAGCATCTTGGCGTTGACCCGCCGGATCAGGCGGCGCGCCGCGTTGGGGAACCGCTGGCAGAACTTCCAGACCAGTCGCTGCTGGCGGACGAACTTCGCCCGGGTGAGCTCGTGGGCGCGCTCGGGGCTGAGCACCTTCTTGAACAGGTTGGCGAGCGCGTCCTCCTTCGGCACCGGCATGATGTAGGACGGCGTCCGCTGGAGCAGGGTCACGTGACCGGCGGTGTCCGCCATCGAGGGGACCAGGGTGACGGCGGTCGCGCCGCTGCCGATGACGACCACGTTCTTGCCGGCGTAGTCGAGGTCCTCGGGCCAGTGCTGCGGGTGCACGATCGTGCCGCCGAACCGGTCGGTGCCCTCGAAGACCGGCGTGTAGCCCTCGTCGTAGCGGTAGTAGCCGCCGGCGCAGAAGATCCACCGCGCGCTGATCTGCGTGCGCGCGGCGCCCTCGGGGGTGGTCACCTCGACGTCGACCACCCAACGGGCCGAGGAGGTGTCCCAGTCGGCGCTGACGACCTTGTGGCCGTAGCGGATCTGCTCGTCGAGCCCGTTCTCCCGGGCCGTCTCCTCGAGGTAGGCCAGGATCCGCGGCGCGGTCGCGATGGTCTCCTTGTCGCGCCACGGCTTGAACTCGTAGCCGAACGTGTAGAGGTCGGAGTCCGACCGGATGCCGGGGTACTTGAACAGGTCCCAGGTGCCGCCGAGGTTGTCGCGGGCCTCGAGGATGGCGAACGTCCTGCCGGGGTGCTCGGTGCGCAGGTAGCGACCGGCGCCGATGCCGGAGATGCCGGCGCCGACGATCAGGACGTCGAGGTTCTCGGGGGCGGAGCTGCTCATGGTTCTCCCTGGGCTCGGTGGGTACGCCCCAGCCTGCGGCATCCGGCCGATGATCGCCATGTCCACAATAGCTCGTCTCGGCGCGCCGGATGGTGTGAAATGCACACCATGAGCGACGACTGGCCCGTGCCGTCCCCGGCGGCGCGCGAGGTCATCCGCCGTGGCGCCGAGCAGGTGCTCGACCCGCGGCCGGAGTGGGTCGCCGAGCTCAACGAGGCCGTGCTGTCCAACGAGCGGATCGCCCCGACCCTCACCGACCCGGTGCTCGTCGAGGGGACCCGCAGCTCCAACCTGTCCAACCTGCTGCACTGGGCGACCGCCAACGTGCAGCGCCCCGGTGCCCGGGTGCCCGCGAACCTGAGCCCGGTCCTCCTCGAGTCGAGCCGCGACCTGGTCCGCCGCGACATGGACGAGACCGCCCTGGACTCCTGGCGCATCGGCCAGAACGTCGCCTGGCAGCGCTGGATGGAGATCTGCTTCGAGCTGACCTCGGACGCCGCCGTGCTGCAGGAGGTCCTCGCCGTCACCTCGCGGTCGATCTCGACCTTCATCGACGACACCATCGCGGCGATCGCCGACGTGGTCCGCAGGGAGCGCGACGAGCTCACCCAGGGCACCCACGCCGACCGGCTCACGACGGTGTCCCTGCTGCTGGAGGGTGCGCCGGTCCCCCGGAAGGCGGCCGAGGCCCGCCTCGGCTACGCGCTGACCGGCGGCCACGTGGCCGCGATCGTCTGGGGCGACGCCGGCGTGACCGGCGAGCAGCTCGAGCTCGGGGCCGAGCTCGTCCTCCGCGCGGCGGGTGCGTCCAGCAGGCTCACCGTGCTGGCGACCAGTGCCTCGCTCTGGCTGTGGCTCCCGGTCGACCGGGCGCCCGGAGCGCACGCGCTCGAGACCGGCCTCGGCTCGGTGCCCGGCATCCGGGTGGCCATCGGGCGGGCGCGCCGGGACCTCGACGGCTTCCGGCAGAGCCACCTGGAGGCGGCCGCGGTGCAGCGGATGATGGCGCGGCTCGGCACCGTACGACGCGCCGGCAGCTACTCGGACGCCCAGCTGGTGGCGCTGCTCAGCGAGGACGTCGGGCGGGCCGACGAGTTCGTGGCCGACACCCTGGGCGACCTGGCCCGGGCGGAGCCGGAGCTGCACCTCACCCTGCGCACCTACCTGGACCAGCAGTGCAACGCGGCGCGGGTCGCCGAGGCCCTCTACGCCCACCGCAACACGATCGTGCGCCGGCTGGCCCGCTGCGAGGAGCTGCTGCCCCGGCCCCTGGCGGAGGACCCGATCGGCGTCGGCGCCGCGCTGCACGTGCTGTGGTGGCGCGGCGAGGCCGCCGGGTGAGGCTCACCGCACGGCGCGCAGCGCGACCGGGGTCAGGTCGCCGACCGACGGGTAGCCGTTGATCGCCATCGTCAGGTCCGTCTCCGCGAGCAGGCACCTCAGCACGTGCTCGACGCCCTCCTGCCCGCCGACCGCGAGCCCGTAGGCGTAGGGACGCCCGATCGCGACAGCGCGCGCACCGAGCGCGAGCGCCTTGACCACCTCCGGTCCTCCGCGCACCCCGGAGTCGAACACGACCGGCGCGTCCCCCACTGCGGCGACGACGTCGCGCAGGCAGTCGAGCGCCGGGAGCCCGCCGTTGGCCTGCCGGCCGCCGTGGTTGGAGCAGTAGATCCCGTCGACCCCGCTGTCGACCGCGCGCCGCGCGTCGTCGGGCGAGCAGATCCCCTTGAGCAGCACCGGCAGCGAGGTGAGCGACCGCAACCACGCCAGGTCGTCCCAGCCGAGGTTCTGGTTGCCGAACAGCAGGGCCCACGCCCCGACCGCGGCCTGGAGGTCCTCCTCCGGCGGGGCGGCCAGCCGGGACCGGAACACGGGGTCCGAGAGGTAGTTGGCCAGGCAGAGGCCCTTCAGCTGCGGGAAGCTCGCCAGCGCCAGGTCGCGCGGCCGCCAGCCGAGGGTGAGCGTGTCGAGGGTGATCACGATGGCGGTGTAGCCGGCGGCCTCCGCCCGCCGGACCAGGCTCTCGGTCAGCTCGCGGTCGTTGGGCGGGTAGAGCTGGAACCAGCCCGGTGTCTCCCCGAGCGCCGCGGCCACGTCCTCCAGCGGGTCCTGCGAGAGGGTCGAGGCGATCATCGGCACACCCGTCGCGGCCGCCGCGCGGGCGGTGGCGAGGTCGCCGTGCCCGTCGGGCTCGCAGATCCCGATGACGCCCACCGGGGCGAGCATCAGCGGCGTGGGGAGGTGGTGCCCGAACAGCTCGACGCCGAGGTCGCGCTCGGCCGCGCCCGCGAGCATCCGCGGCATCAGGCCCCACCGCTGGAAGGCCGCGACGTTGGCGCGCTGGGTGTGCTCGTCGCCGGCGCCCCCGGCGACGTACGACCAGACCTCCGGCGGCATCGTCTCCTCGGCCGCCCGCTCCAGCGTCCGGTAGTCCATCGGCAACGACGGGACCTCCCCCGCGAGCCCGCCGAGGTAGATCCCGAACTGCCAGTCGCCGTGGTTGGGCACGTGCACTCTCCTTCGCTTCGCGGACGTGGCCGACAGCGTCGCACGTCGGGTGATAGAACGTGTTCCAGTGTCGTCGGCAGCAGGGGTGAGCAGGGATGACGATCGCGAGCGGGCCGATCTCGCAGGTGGCCTGGGTGACCGACGACCTGGACGCGCTCGAGGGCGCGCTCTCCGGGCAGTTCGGCGTCGGCAGGTGGACCCGGATCCCCGAGGTCCGCTTCGGACCCGACGCGTGCCTGCTCCGCGGCGAGCCCTGCGACGCGACCGCCGACATCTCGCTGGCCTGGTCCGGTGACCTCCAGCTCGAGCTGATCCGGCCGGTGTCGGGTGACAGCGTCTGGTCGGAGTTCCTCGACCGATCGGGCCCGGGGCTGCACCACGTCTGCTTCCGGGTGCCGGACCTGGCCGCCGCGCTCGCCGAGGCGGCCGTCCAGGGTGTCGAGGTGCTGATGTCGGGCTCGATGCCCGGCCCGATGGAGTTCGCCTACCTCGACGGCTCGGCCTGGGGTGCGCCGTACGTCGAGCTGGCCCGCATCTCCCCCGAGATGGACGCCTTCTACGACGCGATCAGGAGCGCCTCGTGAGCCGGCCGCCGCGCGTGCTCGTCACGGGCGCCGGGGAGCGGTCGCTCGGCTTCGCGACGGCGAGGCTCCTCGCCGAGCGCGGCGCCGAGGTCACCGTGACGACGCGGAGGGACACGGCCGCGGTGGCCGACCGCCTCGGACACGGAGCCGTCGGGCACGACCTCGACCTCGCCGACCGGGCGTCGGTCGAGAGGTTCGCTCAGTGGTACGCCGAGGAGCGCGGCGCGCTCGACATCCTGGTCAACAACGCCGGCGTCCACCTCGACCTCCGCTCGAGGTGGACCGAGCCGCAGCTCGTCGACGGCCACGAGGTCCACTGGCGGGTCAACTACCTCGGCACCTGGCACCTGACCGCCCGGCTGCTGCCGCTGCTGGCCGACTCCGAGGACCCGCGCGTCGTCAACGTCGTCTCCAAGCTCCACCGCCGCGGCACCAACCGGGCTCTCTTCGACGGCGTGCAGCCCTACGACTCCTGGGCGGCCTACGGCACGTCCAAGCTCGCGCTCGTCCACCACGCGTCCGAGATCGGCCGGCGGCACCCCGGGGTCACCGGGTTCGCCGTCCACCCGGGCGAGGTCTACACCCGCATCGCCGACCGCGGCCTCGAGACCAGCCCGGCGCTGGCGCGGCTGCGCAAGGTCATGGCCCCGCTGGAGCGGCGGATCCTGATGACCCCCGAGCAGGGGGCGCTGACGACCGTGCACTGCGCGACGGAGCCGGGCCTCGCTGCCGGCTACTACCGCGACGAGCAGCCGGCCGAGCCGGCGGCGGACGCGCAGGACCCCGCGGTGGCAGCACGCCTGTGGGACGTCACGAGCGACTGGCTGGCGACGACGGGCTGACCGCGAGGTCGGGCAGCCGCCAGAACAGGCGGTGGTCGACCCACTCGCTGAGGTAGCCGACGCCGGACGTGTAGCCGGACCCGCGAGCGTCCCCGAGCATGCGCGTCGCGAGGGTGACGTGCGTCCCCTTCCACCGCCGGTGGCTCGCCTCGAGACCCTGCAGCAACCCGGCGACCACGTCGAGCCCGGCCGCGGGCCCTCCGGCCGCGCGCGCCTCGGCGTACGCGTCGGTCATCGTGTCCTGCCCGTCGACGACCTCCGCGGCGACCCGCGGCACGCTGTCGAAGGCCGGCGACCCGAGCCGGCCCGGCGGCGGCGTGCCGCACAGTCCCTCGAACCGCTTGTACTGCTCGGACTGGATCGCACTCGCGCCGTCGGTGAGCTCGCGGAACGTGTGGAACGCCTCGGGCCGCATCGTCGCGACGATGCGGAACAGGGAGGCGTTGCGGTCCATGAAGGTCACGGCCTCCTCCAGCAGCCGCGCCGCCTCGTCGAGCTGCCCCCCGCGGACGGCGGCGGTGGCGTCGCGCATCCGTCGGCTCATGCCGGTGAAGGACATCTCGTGCGCCTGGAGGACCCGCACGAAGAAGTACTCGTCGTGCACCGTCGAGACCGGCTGGACCGTCAGCTCGAGCCACTCCCCCGCGTCCGCGGCCTGCGGGGCGGGCAGGTGCAGCAGCAGCGCAGTGAGGTCCGCCTCGGGCTGGTGGGCGATCGCGGCGAGCAGCCCCTCGGACTCCGGCCCGCCGAGGTGGGCGGTCATGAACCGCAGGGAGTGCCGCAGCCGGGTGCGCAGCGTGCGCGGGTCGGGACGGCCGAGGGTGCCGACGTCGGCACCGCGGTGCGCGGCGCACAGCTCGTGACGGACGATGTCGGCCGCGAGCAGAGCCGCGACGCCCGACGGGAGCAGGTCGTGCTCGGCGAGGAGCACCTCGAGCACCGGCAGGAACAGGTAGGTGCGGTTCCAGAAGCACCCGTCGCGCTTGTCGAGGAGGCAGTCGAGGAACGCGTCGAGGTGCGCGTCCCGACCGTGGTGCCGCTCGCGGACGACGGCGAGGCGCTCGAGGGTCTCCCCCGGCAGGAAGTGCTTCCCGACCCAGCGGACCTCGTGGGCGACCAGCCGGGCCAGGACGAGCGGGTCGAGCTCGTCGGGCGGCACCGTCGGGTCGAGCCAGTGCTCGATCTCGCTGGCGAGCACGGCGGTGCCGACCTCGCGTGCGAACCGGACCGAGCAGCTGCTCTCGACCGCGGCGCGCAGGGCTCGCTCAGCGGTTGCCGACGCGGCGTCCATGTCCTTCGGTCCTCGTGGCACAGCGGATGCAGGTGCGGGCGACGGGACGGGCCTCGAGCCGGTCGTCGCCGATGGGCTCGCCGCACCGCTCGCAGGTGCCGTAGGTGCCGTCGGCCAGCCGCCGCTCGGCGGCGTCGATCTCGGAGAGGTGCTCCTGCACCTGGCGGACCAGCGCGCCGACCTGCGACCGCTCGAAGGCGATCGTCGCGCCCTCGGGGTCGTGCTCGTCGTCGGCGTTGGTGTCGCGCGAGGCGGCGACCACGTCGTCGAACTCCGCGGTCAGGCTGCGCAGGCGACCGAGCGCCTCCGTGCGCTCCTCGTCGAGCCGGGTGTTCCGCGGGTCCACGTCGTCCATGCTCGCCCCCGCGCGACCGGCCCGCAACGGGCTGCGGCGCCGGCCGCTGCGGCCGTCAGCCTCGGCAGCGCTCCAGCGCGAGCCACTGCAGCAGCATGATCGTCTTGCCGTCGGCGATCCGCCCGTCGCGCACCATCGCGAGGGCGTCGCCGAGCGCGACCTCGACGACCTCGATGTCCTCGCCGTCCTCCTCGAGCCCACCGCCGGCACCGGTCCGGTCGGCCGGCGTGTAGCTCCCGACATAGAGGTGGAGCCGTTCGGTGACCGACCCGGGGCTCATGAAGGCGTCGAACACCCGGACCACCGGACCGACGGTCACGCCGAGCTCCTCGGCCGCCTCCCGGCGGATCGCGGTCTCCGGGTCGTCGTCGTCGAGCAGCCCCGCGGCGACCTCGACCAGCATCCCGTCCGGGTGGCCGTTGACGTACGCGGGGTAGCGGAACTGCCGGGTCAGCAGGACCGTGCCGCGCCCGGCGTCGTGGAGCAGGATCGCGGCACCGTTGCCGCGGTCGTAGGTCTCCCGCTGCTGCCGGACCCACCGGCCGTCGCGCCGCCGGTAGTCGAAGGTCGTCCTCCGCAGCACGTGCCAACCGGCGGACGTCAGCTCGACGTCGCGCACGACCACGTCGGGGTTGCGGGCCAGGCCGCGACCCGCGCGGTCGAGCCCGGTGCGGCCGCGGTGGTCGGGTACGTCGACGCCGGGCCGACCGGTCATGCCGGTTCCTGCACGTTGTGGCGCGGGATCTCGCGCACGTCGGCGTAGACCGGCAGCCCGAGCTCGCGCGCCGTCGCGACGTCCTGGTCGGCGCCCGTCGACGCACCCGGTAGCCGCAGCACGGCGTCGCAGTGCCGCAGCAGGCGCTGCGCGGTCGGGTAGAGCACCGCCTCGGCCAGGTCGTCGTCGACCGTCGCGCCGGCGGAGGCGAGCACGGGGAGCGCCACCCACTCCCCGATCATCGGGACGTGGCCGGCCTCGAAGACCGGCCACGCGGCCTCCTCGAGCCGAGCCAGGTTGACCGCCATCGCGGCAGGGTCACCACCGGTCCCCGACCGGTACGGACCCGCGATCAGGATGAGCATCGGTTTCGCTGTCATGCGCGGTACGATACGGCAAGAACATGCACAAACGTGAAGGAACAGGATCTCGATGCTCGCCGCCGAACGTCGCCACCACCTCCTGGCCGTGCTGCGCCGGGACGGCAAGATCGTCGCCAAGCAGGTCGCGACCGACCTGGGGCTGTCCGAGGACAGCGTCCGCCGGGACCTCCGGGAGCTCGCGGCCGAGGGCCTGTGCCAGCGGGTCTACGGCGGGGCGCTGCCCGCGTCGCCCGCGATGGCGACCTACGCCGGCCGCCGGTCGGTGAGCCCCGAGAGCAAGCAGCGCGTCGCCGCCGCGGCCGTGCGCCTGGTCCGTCCGGGCGGCGTCGTCATCCTCGACGGCGGGACGACGACGCTGGCGGTGGCGCAGGCCCTCCCCCACGACCTGCCGTGCACGGTGGTCACGCACAGCCCGACCATCGCCGCGGCGCTCGTCGACCACCCGAGCGCGGAGGTGTTCATCCTCGGCGGCAAGCTGTTCAAGCACTCCGCCGTCGCGTGCGGCTCGGCCGCCGTCGAGGCGGCGCAGCAGGTCAGCGCCGACCTGTTCCTGCTCGGCGTCACCGGCATCCACCCCGAGCAGGGGCTGACCACCGGCGATGCGGACGAGGCAGCCATGAAGCGGGCGCTCGTGGGACGGGCCGCGGAGACCTACGTGCTCGGCTCGGCGGAGAAGATCGGCGCCGCCTCGCCCTACCAGGTGGTCCCGTTCGGGGCGGTGACCGGCGTGATCACCGATGCCGCCGACTCCCCGACGCTCGAGGGGCTGCGCGCCGAGGTCGACGTCGTGGTCGCCGGTGACCCGGACGGGCGTGCCGAAACTCGATAGCGAGCCGGTACCTCCCGACCGGTGCCCTGAGGAAGTGCGGCAGGGCGCGCCGGACCCCTACGGTGGGGGTGTGAAGGCTCTTGTCCTGGAGAACATCCATCCGGCGGCGGTCGAGGTCCTGGAGGGGCGCGGCTACGAGGTCGACGTCCGCTCGGGTGCGCTCTCCGAGGCCGAGCTCATCGAGTCGCTCCCGGGCGTGAGCCTGCTGGGGATCCGGTCCAACACCAACGTGACGGCCCGGGTGCTCGAGCACGCAGACAGCCTCGTGGCAGTCGGATGCTTCTGCATCGGCACCAACCAGGTCGACCTGGTGACGGCGGCCCAGCGGGGCGTCCCCGTCTTCAACGCGCCCTACTCCAACACCCGGAGCGTGGTCGAGCTCGTGATCGCCGAGATCATCGCGCTCGCGCGGCGCCTGCCCGAGAAGACCCAGCGGATGCACGACGGCGTGTGGGACAAGTCGGCGCGGGGCAGCCACGAGGTCCGGGGCCGGACGCTGGGCATCGTGGGCTACGGCAACATCGGCACCCAGCTGTCCAACGTCGCCGAGGCGCTCGGCATGCGGGTGGTCTTCTACGACAAGGCCGACCGGCCCGCGCACGGCAACGCCCGCCGGATGCACTCGCTGGCCGAGCTGCTGAGCGTCGCCGACGTGGTGAGCCTCCACATCGACGGGCGACCGGGCAACGCCGGGTTCTTCGGGGACAAGGAGTTCGCGGCCATGAAGCCGCGCGCCACGTTCGTCAACGCCTCGCGCGGCATGGTGGTCGACTACGACGCGCTGCGCGACCACGTGATCTCCGGCCACGTGGCCGGCGCCGCGATCGACGTCTTCCCCGTCGAGCCCAAGGCCCAGGGCGACCCGTTCGACTCGGTCCTGCGCGGCCTCGACAACGTCATCCTCACCCCGCACGTCGGCGGCTCCACCCAGGAGGCGCAGGAGGAGATCGGCTGGTTCGTGGCCGAGAAGCTGGTGCGCTTCGCGCTGGAGGGCAGCACCGCGCTGTCCGTCAACCTCCCGCAGGTGCTGCCCCCGCCGCTGGTCCCCGGCCTGCGGCTGGGCTTCCTGCACCACAACGTCCCGGGAGTGCTGGCCGACCTCAACGCGGCCTTCGCGGCTGCCGGCGACAACGTCATCGACCAGCACCTGTCGACGAAGGACCAGCTCGGCTACGTGGTCACCGACGCATCCGAGCCGCTGTCGGACCAGGCGATCGAGCACCTGCGCAGCTCCGAGCACTGCGTCTGGGCGCGCACCTGGTAGGCGCCCGGCCGGACAGCCCGGCCCGACAGCCGGCGGTGGCTCAGCGGCACGCCGCGCGGTCGACCTTGTCGTGGTAGCGGTGGCCGACCTTGCCGCCGACGACCGCCGCGAGGAGCGTGGCCACGACCAGCACGACAGCGGCGATGATGCCGCCGAGCGTCGCCGCGTCGGTCGGCACCGGGATCCGCGGCAGGTCGACCCGGTCGAGCACGTTGTACTGCGCGCCGAAGACGGCACCGACCGCGACGGCGACGAGGGTGATGACCAGCCCGATCAGCCAGACCGCGAAGCCCTGGCGGCCGCCGTCGAAGCGGGACATCCGGCCCGCTGCGTAGCCGCCGGTGTAGTAGGCGATGGCCAGGACGACCACGATCGCGATCGCCGCGCCGATGCCGACCGCCCCGGCCTCGCGCTGCACCTGGTCCTGGGTGAGGTCGGTGCTGTCCCCGATCGCGCTCGCGACCGCGCCGACGATGCTGCTGAGCAGGACGGCGATGCCGATCGCGACCAGCCAGCCGAAGAACGCCGCCCCCCAATTGGTGCCGCCGAACTCGTCGCGCGCGTGCGCCTCACGCGGCACGACCGGGTGCGGCTCGACCGCGTGCGCGTGCCGCCCCTCCTGGCTCTCGTAGGTGTAGGTCGGCTGTGCGGTGTCGTGTCGGGCCACGGTGCCTCTCCTCGCTCGCGCGCCGGTCGACGCAGGACGGATCACGTGCTGACGCACATTCGGTACCCCCTGCGCGGCAGGTCACACGACCGCTGCCGGAGATGGGCGAAAACGGCCAACCTGCGGCCGTGGATCGGCGTCAATGGAGTGTGCAGCCCCGAGCCTCCCGCCTCCGCCACACCGTCGTCGCCGTCGTCGCCGCCTCCGCGGCACTGATCGTGCCGGCACCGACCGGCGCCGCCCCCGTCCCGACCGTCCAGCGGGACGACCCGGCCTGGCAGGTCGACGCGCTCGGCGACGGGCGCTACCAGGTGTCCTGGACCTCGCCGCGGGAGCTGCCCACCACCTCGGACCGGCCCACGATCACCGGCGGCGACCTCGCCTTCGGGCCCCCGACGATCGCGCCGGACGGACGGACCGTGACCGCCGTGGTCACCGCCGACAGCCCGCCCGCGCCGGCCGACCTCGATGTGGTCCTCTCGGGTGACCGCATCGACGAACCGGGCTTCGACCCGGGGTCGGCCGGCCGCGCGGTGCCCGCCCCCGGCCGCGCGACCACGCCGCTCGCGGCACCGGACCCGGGCGTGGCCGGGCCGTACGCCACGACCACCAGCGACTACGACTGGCCGGGCGTGAAGCTCCCCGGGATGCGCGAGCCGATCGAGATGGTCGGCCACGTCGTCGAGCCCGTCGCCGACGCACCCACCGGCCCGCGGCCGCTGGTGCTGTTCCTGCACGGACGCCACAGCGTCTGCTACAACCCGTCGGACCCCCACGACTACGGCGACGGCGAGTGGCCGTGCGCCGCACCGTACGCCGAGATCCCCAGCCACCTGGGCTACGACTACATCCAGCAGCTGCTCGCGTCCCAGGGCTATGCCACGGTCTCGGTCCGGGTCAACGGGATCAATGCGCAGGACTACGCGCTGGCCGACGGCGGCGCCGATGCCCGCGCCGCTATCGTGCAGGCGCACCTCGACGGGTGGGTGGACATCGCCGCCGAGCACCAGGTCGACCTCGACCAGGTGGTGCTGGTGGGACACAGCCGCGGCGGGGAGGGCGTCGACCGGGCGTCGATCCAGATCCCGGCCGGCGCGCCGTACCGGATCGCCGGCCAGGTGCTCATCGCGCCGACCGACTTCGCGTGGCACACCGCGCCGTACGTCCCGACCGTCACGCTGCTCCCCTACTGCGACGGCGACGTCTTCGACCTCCAGGGCCAGCGGTTCACCGACGTCGCGCGCGACCTGGTGCCGGGCGACACCTCGCTCAAGAGCTCGGTGCTGGTGATGGGGGCCAACCACAACTTCTTCAACAGCGAGTGGACCCCGGCGACGGCCGTCGCGCCGGCGTGGGACGACTGGGGTGGCGACGCCGACGCGACCTGCGGACACGACGACCCGGGCCGGCTGTCCGGGCGCGGCCAGCGGGCCGTCGGCAAGGCCTACGTCGCCGGCGCGGTCCACCTGTTCACCGGCGACGACGCCTACCTGCCCCTCTTCGACGGCTCCCCCGTCACCGTGCCGTCGATCGGCGACGCCGAGGTGCTCAGCCACGCCATCGGCGGCGGCCGCGACACCCGGCGCCCGGGCACCGAGGCCCGGCCCACCCTCCCCACCGGGGACGGCGACGCGAGGCTCTGCACCGGCATCTCCTCCTACCGCAGCGGGTCGTTCGCCGTCTGCGGGCGGCACAACGACGCGCTGGTCACGCCGCACTGGGCCATCACGGGCGAGCGGGTGCCGACCCGCAAGTTCCTCGAGGTCTCCTGGACCTCCGCGGGCTCGACGGGGGGCCTGCGCTTCACCGACCCGCTCGACCTGAGCACCGACCGCCTCGAGCTGCGCACCATCGTGGCGCCCGGACTGGGTGACCCCGACCTCCAGGTGCGCGTCGGCGACTCCGCGGGCGGCTCGGCGGTGCTCGACCCGGTGCCGGGCACGGAGGCGGTCCCGCTCCCCGAGGTCCCCTACGGCACCAAGCTGTGGGCGGAGTCGGTGGTCGTGGACGCGACGGCCGCGACCGGCGTCGACCTCACCGACGTCACCTCGGTCGACCTCGTCGCCGGCAGCGAGCGGGGCCGGGTCTGGCTCGCCGACGTCTCGGCCGCACCCGCTGCCCTCCCCGCCGCGCAGGCGGCCAGGGCCCCGCAGCTGCGGCTCGAGCCCGTCAGCGTCGACGAGGGCAGCGGCGGCTCGGCCGTGCTCCGGGTGCCGTTCACGATCGTCGGCGCGGTGACCGAGCCGTCCCGGTTCGTCGCGTTCACGGCCGGCGAGTCGCGCGGCTCGACGCAGCGCCTGGTCGTCGACGTCGCGCCGGGGCAGACGTCGGGATCCATCCCCGTGGAGTACGTCGCCGACGACGTCGCGGGCTACGACCAGCAGTCGAGCGTCACCGCCTGGCCGCTCGAGGGCATCGCCACCGACGACTACCTGACCACCGCCAAGATCGTCGACGACGACCCGCCGCCCGGCATCCGGGTCGAGCCCGTCTCGCGGACGGTCCGGGAGGGCCGGCCGATCGAGGTGCGGGTCTCCCTGGAGGGCGGCACGGCCTTCTCGACGTACGTGTTCGAGCGCGTGGTCCGCGGCCCGGGCGAGCCGCTGCGCGGCGCCGACGTCCCGACCCGCTGGCTGCACCGGCACGCCGTCGGCACCGACGGCGGAGCGCCGCTGTGGCGCCTGCGGGCGAGCACGAGCGGCCAGATCCGCGCCGGAGGCACCGAGGTCGTGGTGAGCATCCCCACGCGCAAGGACGGGGTGGACGAGCCGAGGGAGCACGTCGACCTCCGGATCCAGGTCGGCGACTACCGGGTCGTCACACGGCGGATCGCCGTGGTCGACTGACGTATCAGGGCCCTACCGGCGCCCCTCCTCCAGGAGAAGGCGAGACCGAGGGCCCGCGGAGAGCGGGACGAGCGACCGGCGGGCAGGGGACCAAGTCCTCTGCGACCCGGCCCGTGCGCGGTGATGTGCTGACCCGCATAGCCGCCCACACCCCGACGACACCGCGAAGGAGAAGGACATGTGGGAGAACATCCGGACCAACGACCAGCAGCACCTGTCCCACGACCTTCCGTGCCAGGGCTGCGGCCACACCGTCCACACCTACCTGCCGTGCAGCGACACCTGCTCGTGCAGCGTGAAGGTCATCCCGGGCATGGTCGTCGCCGCCTGACCGGCTCGAGGACCCTCCACGGCGGGCGTCAGTCGGCGACCGGCTCGGCCGCGAGCGGCGGCTCGGGAGCCGGCAGCAGACGCTCGGCGGCGATCCAGGCGGTCTCGACGTGACCGTCGACCTCATACGTCACCAGGGCCTGGGCGCCGTCACGGCGCCACTTCAGCGTGAGCCCTGGGATGCTTGCGCCATCGACCAGGACGAGAACATGACCCTGCGGTCGCAACGGGACCTCCGTGCCTCTGGGGGTACGACCCCCGAACAAGGCCCGCGTCTTGAACCGTTCGTCGACCAGTCTAGTCCACCGGCCCTGAGACCGGCTCACTGGTCCGCGTCGTACTCCTCCTTCGACCGCGCCACGAGGTCCTCGGCGAGCGCCCGCACCCGGACGTTGGAGTCCTGCGACAGGCGGACGAGGAAACCGAAGGCGCGCGCGTCGTCGAGCCGGAAGCGCTCCATGACGATGCCGACCGCCTGGCCGATGATCCCGCGGCTCTGGACCGCCTCGCGGACGCCGTCGATCTCGCGCGCGTAGTCGAGCGCCACCGCGGCCTGGTGGGCGAAGAGCTGCCCGAGGATCCGCAGGTCGGTGAGCGCGCCGACCTCCTTCGAGTAGAGGTTCAGCGCGCCCTGCGACTCGTCGTTCTCGAACAGCCGGATGCCCGCCTGGGCCCGGATCCCGGCACCGACGGCCACCGGCGCGTAGCGCGGGAACCGCGGGTCGTTGGCCAGGTCCGGCGCGGTGACGTGCACCTGGTCGGTGGCGGCCTCGTAGCACGGCCCCTCGCGGTACTCGTACTGCGCGGCGTCCACGTCGACCAGCACCGCGTCGGTGGGCGCCACGGTCTCGAGCCGGCCGTCGGCGTGCCGGACCGTGATGCTGGCCATCTGGACGTCGGGCAGCACGTCCACCGCCGCGGCCGTGATGTTGCCGAGCGTCGCGTCGAGGTCGCCGGGCTTCAGCGCGTCGGCCAGCCGACGCGCGACCTCGACGATGTCCTGTTGGTCCACGAACGACAATCTAGGCCAGCGGCGTCAGCGGCGGGCCAGGACCCACGCAACGGCTGCGGCGACCGTGCCGACGGTCGGGACGCCGTCCGCCGCCGCCGCACGTCGTACGACGACCACGGGCAGGTCGAGCGCGGCGGCGGCCGCCATCTTGGGCCAGGTGTGGTCGCCGCCGGAGTCCTTGGTGACCAGCACGTCGACCCGGTGCTCGGTCATCAGCTCGACCTCGCCGGCCAAGGCGTAGGGCCCCCGCGACCTGACCAACGTCCACGAGGCCGGCAGGGCCACCTCGGGGGCGTCGACCACCCGCGCGAGCACCTCCCGCTCGGCGAGCGCCGGGACGAACCGCCCCAGCTCCTGCCGGCCGACCGTCAGGAACGGCCGCGACCCCAGCTCGCCCGCGACGGTCGCGGCGAGCTCGTGGGAGTCGACCCAGACCCACGAGGGGGTCGCGCGCTCGGCCCAGCCGGGACGCTCCAGCCGCAGGAGCGGCACCCCCGCGGCGGGGCAGGCCGCGGCGGCGTTGGCCGACATGCCGGCCGCGAAGGGGTGGGTGGCGTCGACGACGGCGTCGAATTCCGCGAGCGCGGCCCGCAGCCCCTCGACACCCCCGAACCCGCCGATCCGCACCGCGCCCACCGGCAGCCGGGGGCGGGCGACCCGTCCGGCCAGGGAGGTGGTGACGTCGACCCCCGCGGCGACCAGCTCGGCCGCGAGCTCCCGTGCCTCCGCGGTGCCGCCGAGCAGCAAGAGCCTCATCCGGCGAGCTCCAGCAGCGCGTCCAGGTCGAGGTGCTCCTCGACGAGGTCGCCGAGCAGGTCGAGCCGCCGCTCGCGGGCTGCCGGGAACGACGCGGCGGCGTCGACGCCGAGCGCCTCGCGGAGGTACGCCGACCGCGCGGCGTCGTCCTCGAGCGACCCGTGCACCATCGTGCCGACGACCGCGCCCGACCGGGTCTCCCCCGACACCCGGCCGTGGTGGATCTCGTAGCCGGCGGGCTCGTGCACCCGTAGCCGCTTCTCCGCACCGAAGGTCGTGTCCAGGTCGAGCAGGCCGAGTCCCTCGGCGACCGCCCCGGCCGGCCCCTCGACGCCGTCCGGGTCGGCGATGCGCCGGCCCAGCATCTGGCAGCCGCCGCAGATGCCCAGCACCGGCCGCCCGGCGGCGGCGTGCGCCACGATCGCGCGGTCAAGCCCGCGCAAACGGAGCCACGCGAGGTCGGCGAGGGTCGCCCGCGTGCCCGGCAGCACGACGAGGTCCGCCTCGGCGATCCGCCGCGGGTCGGACACGAAGACCACGTCGAGCCCGGGCTCCAGACCGAGCGCGTCCACGTCGGTGAAGTTGGAGATCCTCGGCAGCCGCACCACGGCGACCGTGCGCACGTCGGGCCGGTCGGCCGCGCGGCGCCCGTCGAGGTCGAGGGCGTCCTCGGAGTCGAGCCACAGGTCCGGGTGCCACGGCAGCACGCCGTAGGTGGGCCGCCCGGTGCGCTGCTGGAGGTCCGCGAGACCCGGCCGCAGCAGCTCGACGTCGCCGCGGAACTTGTTGACCACGAAGCCCTTGACCAGGGCCCGGTCGGCGTCGTCGAGGAGCATCAGGGTGCCGAACGCGGCGGCGAACCAACCGCCCCGGTCGATGTCGCCGACCACGACGGTCGGGACGTCCCCGTGCCGGGCCAGGCCCATGTTCACGTAGTCGGACGGGCGCAGGTTGATCTCCGCCGGGCTGCCCGCGCCCTCGGCGACCACCAGGTCGTAGCGCGAGCGCAGGTCGTCGAAGGCCTCGTGCGCCGTCGCCGCCAGCCGCTCCCGGCCGGTCGTGAAGTCGCGCGCGGAGATCTCGCCGTCGGGCAGGCCCATCCGCACCACGTGGCTGCGCCGGTCGCTGCCCGGCTTGAGCAGCACCGGGTTCATCGCCACCTCGGGCGTGGCGCCCGCAGCCAGCGCCTGCACCCACTGGGCGCGCCCGATCTCGCCGTAGCCGGCGCCCGTCGGCACCACCATCGAGTTGTTCGACATGTTCTGCGCCTTGTACGGCGCGACCTTGATCCCCCGCCGGGCGAAGGCCCGGCACAGCCCGGTGGTCACCACCGACTTGCCCGCGTCGGAGGTCATGCCGGCGACCAGCAGCGCGCCGCCCGCCGCTGGTCGAGGTGCGAGCGAAGCGAGCCTCGAAACCACGGCGCTCACGGCTTCCGCAGCAGGTAGATGTCCATCACCCACCCGGCCGCCTGCCGCAGCCGCTCCCGGGCGGCCTCGATCTCCGGCAGCACGTCGCCGACCCGTCCGGCGACCAGCTCCTCGTGCGGGCTGCCGAGGTTGCCGCCCCACCAGATCGACCAGTCCTCGAGCCCGGGCAGCTCGACCACCCGGTTGAGCATGACGACGAGGTTCTCCTGCCCCGCGGCGACGGCCTCCTGCACCTGCCGCGCGGTGGTCACGTGCAGCGGCCGGCCCACGCCGTGCAGCACGACCTTGTGCCGCGCGGCGAGCAGCTGGATCGACGAGATCCCCGGGATCACGTCGACCTCGACGTCGAGCCGCTCGGCGATCGCGTCGACGACCCGGATCGTCGAGTCGTAGAACGCCGGGTCGCCCCACACGAGGAACCCCGCGTCACCGTCGTGGGAGCGCAGCACCTCGACGTACTTCTCGACCCGCGCCTCGTGCCACGCGGCGACCGCGGCCCGGTAGTCCTCGTCGGTGCCGGTGAACTCCTCGCGCCGCTCGCGCGGGGCGTCCGGCACCTTGACGACGACGGCCCGCCCGTCGAGGTGCCGGTCCAGGAGCAGCTCCCGCGCGTGCACCAGCGGGTCGGGCATCCCCTTCTTGACCGTTCCGGACTTGTCGGTCACGACGAAGAAGTCGACCGAGCGCATCGCCGCCACCGCCTCGAGGGTGACCAGGTCCGGGTCCCCGGGTCCGACGCCGATGATCCGGATCCTGCGCGTCGCGGTCACCTGTCCTCCAGCTCGCCCTCGACCTCGAGGTAGGCCGCCTGCAGAGCAGCCAGCACCTCGGGGTCGGGCTCGGCCCAGAGCCCCCGGTCGGCCGCCTCGTGGAGCCGCTCGACCATGCCGCGCAGCGCCCACGGGTTGGACCGGCGCAGGAACTCCTGGTTGGTCTCGTCGAGAACGTACTCGCGGGCCAGCGCGTCGTACATCCAGTCGTGGACGACGCCCGCCGTCGCGTCGAAGCCGAACAGGTAGTCCACCGTGGCGGCCTGCTCGAACGCGCCCTTGTAGCCGTGCCGCTGCATCGCCGCGATCCAGCGCGGGTTGACCACCCGCGCCCGGAAGACGCGGTTGGTCTCCTCCTGGAGGGTCCGGGTGCGCACCGCGTCCGGCGAGGTCGAGTCGCCCACGTAGGCCTTCGGGTCGGCGCCGGTCAGCGCCCGCACGGTGGCGACCATGCCGCCGTGGTACTGGAAGTAGTCGTCGCTGTCGGCGATGTCGTGCTCGCGGCTGTCGACGTTCTTGGCCGCGACCTCGATCCGGCGGTAGCTCGACCGCATGTCGTCGGCCGCGGGCACGCCGTCCAGGCCACGCCCGTAGGCGAAGCCGCCCCAGGCCGTGTAGACCTCGGCGAGGTCCTTGTCGTCGCGCCACGACCCGCTCTCGACGACCTGGAGGATGCCGGCGCCGTACGCACCGGGCGCGGAGCCGAAGATCCGTGTGGTCGCGCGCCGCTCGTCGCCGTGCTCCGCGAGGTCGGCCTGTGCGTGCGCCCGGACGAAGTTGCGGTCGTGCGGCTCGTCGAGGCCGGCGACCATCCGCACGGCGTCGTCGAGCATCGCGACCACGTGCGGGAACGCGTCCCGGAAGAACCCGGAGATCCGCACGGTGACGTCGATCCGCGGGCGTCCCAGCTCCTCCAGCGGCGTGACGCCCAGCCGGCTGACCCGGCGCGACGCCTCGTCCCACTCCGGGCGCACGCCGAGCAGCGCCAGCACCTCGGCGATGTCGTCGCCGCTCGTGCGCATCGCGCTCGTGCCCCACACGGACAGCCCGACCGACTCCGGGTAGCGGCCCTCGTCGTCGAGGTAGCGCCGCAGCAGGGAGTCGGCCATCGCCTGGCCGGTCTGCCAGGCCAGGCGCGAGGGCACGGCACGCGGGTCGACGGTGTAGAAGTTCCGCCCCGTCGGGAGCACGTTGACCAGGCCGCGGAGCGGCGATCCCGACGGGCCGGGCCGCACGAAGCCGCCGTCGAGGGCGTGCAGGACCGCGTCGATCTCGTCGGTGGTGCGGGCCAGCCGCGGGACCACCTCGGTCGCCGCGAACTCCAGCACCCGCCGCACCTCGGCGTCGTCGTGCAGCTCCGCCGCCCGCGCCGGGTCCCAGTCCGCCTTCTCCATCTGCTCGACCAGGTCCCGGGCCTGGGCCTCGGTGGCGTCCACCTCGGTGGTCGAGGAGCCTTCGCCGAGCCCCAGCGCCGCCCGCAGCCCGGGTACGGCGGCCTCCTGCCCGCCCCACACCTGGGCCGCACGCAGGATCGCGAGCACCAGGTTGACCCGGGCCTCCCCCGCGGGTGCCTGCCCGAGGACGTGCAGCCCGTCGCGGATCTGCGCGTCCTTGATCTCGCACAGCCAGCCGTCGACGTGGAGGAGGAAGTCGTCGAACTCCTCGTCGTCGGGCCGCTCGTCCAGCCCGAGGTCACGGTGCATCTCCGCGGCCTTCATCAGCTGCCAGATCTCCCCGCGGATCGCCGGCAGCTTGGCCGGGTCCATCGTGGCGATGTTGCCGTACTCGTCGAGCAGCTGCTCGAGCCGCGCGATGTCGCCGTAGGACTCCGCCCGCGCCATCGGCGGCACCAGGTGGTCCACGATCGTCGCGTGCGCCCGCCGCTTGGCCTGCGCCCCCTCGCCCGGGTCGTTGACCAGGAACGGGTAGACCAGCGGCAGGTCGGCGATCGCGGCATCCGTCGCGCAGGAGGCCGAGAGCGCGGCGTTCTTGCCCGGCAGCCACTCCATCGACCCGTGCTTGCCCAGGTGGACCACGGCATGAGCGCCGAAGCCGTGCCGCACCCAGCGGTAGGCCGCGAGGTAGTGGTGGCTCGGCGGCAGGTCGGGGTCGTGGTAGATCGCCACCGCGTTCTCACCGAAGCCCCGCGGCGGCTGGATCATCAGCACGACGTTGCCGGCCCGCAGCGTCGCGAGCACGATGTGGCCCTCGTCGTCGACGAACAGGCGGCCCGGCGCCTCGCCCCACCTCCCGGCCACCGCGTCGCGCAGGTCGGCCGGGAGGTCGGCCGTCCACCGGCGGTAGTCCTCGGCGCTCACCCGGACGTGCGCCTGGGTCAGGTGCGCGTCGGTCAGCCACTCCTCGTCCTGGCCGCCGGCCGCGATCAGCGCGTGGATCAGCGCGTCGCCCGCCGCGGTGTCGTCGTCCATGTCCAGCACGCCGAAGCCGTCGCCGACGTCGTACCCGGCATCGCGGAGCCGCCGCAGCAGCCGTACGGCGGACACGGGCGTGTCCAGCCCGACCGCGTTGCCGATCCGCGCGTGCTTGGTCGGGTAGGCCGACAGCATCAGCGCGACCCGCTTGTCGCCGTTCGGGACCCTGCGCAGCCGCGCGTGGTTGACCGCGATGCCCGCCACCCGCGCACAGCGCTCGGGATCCGCGACGTAGCGCGGCAGCCGGTCCGGGTCGTCGGGATCGGTCTCCTTGAAGGAGAACGGCACGGTGATGATCCGCCCGTCGAACTCCGGGATCGCGACCTGGGTGGCCGAGTCGAGCGGGCTGACGCCGTCGTCGGAGGCCTCCCAGTCCGACCGGCTGCTGGTGAGGCACAGCCCCTGGAGCACCGGGATGTCGAGGGCCGCGACCCGCTCCACGTCCCAGCTCTCGTCGTCGCCGCCGGCGCCGGCCGCGGCGGGCGTGCTGCCGCCGGCGGCGAGCACGGTCACGACGAGCGCGTCGAGCGTGCCGAGCGCCTCGAACAGCTCGTCCGGGGCGGCCCGCAGCGACCCGGCGAACAGCGGCACCGCGACCGCCTCGCCCGTCGCGTCGACCGCGTCCGCCAGCGCGTGCACGAAGCCGGTGTTCCCGCTCATCTCGTGTGCGCGGTAGTAGAGGATGCCGACCCGCGCCGGCCCGGTGCCGCCGGTGCCGCCGGTGGTTGAGGTGCGAGGCGCCCCGGCGCCGAGCCTCGAAACCTCCGTCGCCTCCCGCTCCCCGAACCCCCACGCCGGCACGACCGCCGGTGCCTCGAACCCCTCCCCGGTGAGCAGGACGGTGTCGGACAGGAACGCGTGCAGCTGCCGCAGGTTCCCCGGCCCGCCCTCGACCAGGTAGCGGTGGGCATCGGCAGCCACGCCCACCGGCACCGTGGAGACCGCCATCAGCGCCGCGTCCGGGCTCTGCTCCCCGCCGAGCACGACGACCGGGCGGCCCGCCTCGCGCACGGCGGCCAGCTCCTCGACGTACTCCTGCGGCGACCCGAGCAGCCGTACGACGGTCAGGTCGGCCGAGCCGGCGAGCCGGCCCAGGTCGGCCACCTCGCACCGCGAGGGGTTGGCCAGCACGTAGTCGGCGCCGCTGCTGCGGGCCGAGAGCAGGTCGGTGTCGGACGTCGACAGCAGCGCGATGCGCACCATGGCAGCGGAGGCCTCCTCGGGGTTCTCGCCCCTCATCGGTGGGTCGCCCCGTGGCCAGTGTCTGGCTTGCCCGGTGGTCGAGGAGGTCGCGCAGCGACCGTCTCGAGACCGGGTCACAGTGGCGGAACCGCCCCGGACTCGCACCGGGTTCCTGCTCCACGGGACCTGTGGGTCTGACCCTACGGTGGTGCCCGTGCCCCCCGACGACGAGGTCGCCCCTCGACCACCGGTGGTCCTCGTGGACGGCCTCACCCGCGAGCAGCTCCTGGAGACCGTCGGCGACGCCCGGTCCACCTCCGACGCCCCGCTGGACCTCGAGGGTCACGGCAGCTCCGGCGTCGCGGTCCTCTCCCTCGCGCTCCACCAGCGCCGCCTCGGCCTCGAGATCGCCCACGTCGCCTGCCTCGATGCCCGCGGCGAGGACGACCCCGTCAGCGGCCTGCCGCTCGCGACCCCCACTCCCCCGAAGGTCGCCACCCGGATCACGCTTGTGCCGGGCAAGGACGATGCCTCGCTCGCCTGGACCGCCGCCACCGCCGACGCCTTCCGGGGCGCGGGCTGGGCGGTCGACCTGATGGATTGAAGTCGCCGTTCACCATCCGCGGGTAAAGGAATCCGTGGTCTAATCCCGATGAGCCGGAGGTGCCGGTGGTCGGCCTCGGGGGGCACAGAATGACTCGAATGCTGTCGGCGCTCGTGCTGCTCGTGGCCTCCCTGTCGACCTTCTCGGTCGCGCCGCCGGCGAACGCGGCCACCGTCAGCGTGACCATCCACGCGTCCAAGACGACGTTGCTCGAGGGCAGTTCGACCGTGATCAGCGGCAATGCGGTCAACGCCGAGCCCGGAAGCTTCGTCAGGCTCGAGCACCGGTCGAACGGCTCGTGGGTGACCGTCAAGTCGACGAAGACCGCTGCCGATCGCACCTATGCGTTCATGATCACGCCGAAGCGGGGGTGGCAGTTCTACCGCGTCGTCAAGCCCCGTCAGCTCGGACAACCGACGGCCGCCTCGCCGCGGCTGACGCTCGCCGTGCAGTGGACTCCGTCGATCACCTTCGCGACCGAGACGAAGATCGTCGACGGCGCTCAGTGGGCGATCATCCGCGGGTCCGTTGCGGACCAGCCGGACGCCCTTTCCGCGTCGTACCTACATGTGCAGGAGCGCCAGTCGGACGGCACGTGGCGAGTCGAGGACACGAACTTCTCTTGGAACGACCCCTTACGTACGGAGTTCATGGGTACGGCAGAGTTCGCCGACGGAGCCGTCTACCGCCTGGCACTGGACGCCACCGCATTGACGCGTGCCGTGCGCTCACAGCCGGCGACCTTCTCCCACCAGCGGTACACGATGAGCGTCAACTCCGGCCTCCACCTCACGCGCCTCGATGATGGGCTTGGTGCCGCGACGGTCGAGCTCGACCTCGACGGGGGCCGCGACGTCACCCTCGCCGGTTCCGGCACGAGCTGGGTCCTGCACCTCCTCGATCCCGCAGGTAGCGAGGTCGGACAAGTCTCGTCGACCCAGAAGTTCGGACGGTTCCCTGCGGTGTCCTCCGGGACGTACCAGATCGTGGTCGACAACTTCGACAGCGCAACCGGCAACGCCATGGACGTCTGGGCATCCACGCCGCTGATCCAGGATGTCGAGGTCGGAACCGAACCTCCGCCGACGAACCTGCTTCCCCGACAGGAGCTGGACCTACGGTTTGCGGTGCCCGCCGACCATGCCGTCACCGTCAACAGGCACAGCTACTACGAGTGGACCAGCGACGATGACGTGGTCGACGACGCGGGCAACGCCGTTGCAGCTCTCATTCCGGCGCGCCACGCCGGCTCGCAGGCGCTCAGCCGCTCGCCGGTGTTCTACAGCCCGACGGACGCGATCCTCAGATACCGATACCGCCCGGACTCCGCAGCCGCCGCGGCACCGTCCCAACCGACCGTGTTCGAAGCACCCATTCAAGACATCGACGTCGACGGTCCGGCAAGTCCGAGCGGACCTGTTCCCGAGGGCGCGGTCGCTCTCTTCCGATACCAGCCGCCGGTCGGATGGCGCCCGACCCTGAGCACGGACATACGCCCCCTGGAAGGCCACGGACCGTTGGCACCTTGGAACGGCGCGTACGCCATCCTCACCGGTGCTCACGCCAACTCGGGGTCCATGCAGCTTCTCTCGCCCCTGGAGTTCGACGTCGCGCTCGATGACCCCGAGCTCACGGTGGACACGACTCAGTGGTTCGCCCGCGAGCTGATCCTTCACGTCGCCCTCGAGGCGGGCGATGTCGTGTCCGGCACCGGCACGGTCTGGCCGGAGTACGCGGGAACGCTCAGAGGCCCGTCTGGGGAACTCATCCCCCGTGCCGGCAACTTCGGCTCGGCCTTCATCGCGCCCGTGGACGGCGAATACACCTACCACGTGGTCTCCGAGCACCAGGTCGAGAAGATCGGTGTGGCGCTCGCGACCGAGCTCATCTTCCCGACCGACGCACCCACCCGATTCGCGATCGAGACTCCGGACCACGTGGCATACGCGTGGTGCAGCGCTCCACCCGGCACGACCGTGAGCATCGACGCGCTGGCTGCTGACACAAGCCTCGGGGACATCTGGACTGTCGGCATCTCGGACCCGCCGGACGGGATAGCGCACGTCAACAGCGAGCAGCCGTCCACGACCTTCACGGTGGGCCCGTCCGGCCGCTACCTGGTCCTGTTCGACGTCACAGCCGACCGAACCGGGGCAGTCACCCTGCAGCAGCACGTGGTCAGCGCCCCCTGACCCGCGACTGCTTCGGGCTCACCCGCGGCCTGGAAAGTGCTGCTGCCACCCGTGCGCTGGACGCGTCGGCGTGCCGGGCATCCCACGGTCACGCAGCAGGCGGTGGATCCGCTCGATCGTCCGCCCCGGTGTGGCGTAGACGTCGCGCGCCGTCAGCACGATGATGCGCCACGCGTCGTCCTCGATGCGCTCGCGCCGATCGAGGTCGGCCACCCATTGGGCTTCGTGCTCGATGTGGTGGCGGCCGTCGTACTCCACGATGAGGCGCACCTCCGGCCAACAGAGGTCGTAGCGCCGCAGCTGCAGCCCGTCGTCGTCGCCGAACGTCAGGTTCACCTGCGGCTCGGGCAGGCCGGCGAGGACGATCAGCATCCGCAGCCGTGTCTCCATCGGCGAGTCGACGCGCTCCCGTACGTACGCCGCCGCGGCTCGTGCCTGCGCAGCTCCCCTCCCCGAGGAGCTCGCGCAGAACGCACGCAACTGCTTGAGCCGCACGAGACCTTTGCGCACCAGGTGGTCCCCGACGACAACAAGCTCGACGAGCGAGAGATCGGCCGCGAGGTCGAGGAAGACCTGCTCCGGAGCCGAGACGGGCAGCCCGTCGACGATCCGGACCCGCGCCTCCGCGCGCACGTCGCAGCGGATGCCTTCGCGACGACGGCGCAGTCGGGCATCGGGAACGGTCACGTGCTCCGAGCCGATCGTCGGGATCGGGAGTCGATAGAGCCGCGCTGCGGTCGCATGGCTCGCGTGCGCGCCGCCGGGGAACGCCAGCAGAGCCGCCTCCGCCCACAGAAGCGGGGTCAGCTCGACGTCGGCGGCGATGTGGATGCTCCGGAAGAGGCTCTTGAAGCGCGGGCCCCGGAGCTCGCGGTCGGTGATCCCGTGCGCCACCGCGTCGGCCCGCGTGAACGGCCGGCGTACGACGAGATCGGGCTTGCGACCCGGGACCGCGCTCATGACGGCAGCATCCGTCATCGACATCGGTCCCCGTCGGCGTCATCCACAGGCCGTGCGCCGGCGTCGGTGGAACCCCCGCAACCGTGTCCTAATTGACCTGGCGGTCCCGGCCCTCCCAAAACGGCGCCCGCAGCTTGAACTTCTGCAGCTTGCCGGTGGCGGTACGGGCCAGGGCGTCGCGGAAGTCGACCGAGGTGGGGGCCTTGTAGCCGGCGAGCCGCTGCTTGCACCACGCGATCAGCTCGGCCTCCATCTCGGGGCCGGCCTTGCTGTGGTCGGAGAGCACGACGAGCGCCTTGATCGTCTCGCCCCACTTGTCGCTCGGGACGCCGATGACCGCGACCTCGGCCACGTCGGGGTGGGAGAAGAGGGCGTCCTCGACCTCGATCGAGCTGACGTTCTCACCGCCGGTGATGATCACGTCCTTCTTGCGGTCGGCGATGGTCAGGTAGCCGTCCTCGCCGATGAACCCGCCGTCGCCGGTGTGGAACCACCCGCCCGCCAGGCAGCGCTCGGACTCCTCGGGCTGCTCCCAGTAGCCCTCGAGCACCACGTTGGAGCGGGCCAGCACCTCGCCCGCCCCGGCCTCGCTCTGGTCGATCGACAGCCGTACGCCGAGCGCGGGCGCGCCGGCCCGGGTGAGCTTCGCGGCACGGTCCTCCGGGTCGAGGCCGTCCCACTCCTCGCGGGTCCGGTTGAACGTGAGCAGCGGGCTGGTCTCGGTGAGGCCGTAGATCTGGATGAACTCCCAGCCGAGCTCCTCCTGGACGCGGATGATCGTCTTGGTCGGCGGCGGCGCCCCGGCCATGATGATCCGCACCCGGTCGCGCCCGGGCACCTCGCCCTCCCAGTCGGGCAGCGCGTCGAGCACGGCGGCGGCCACGGCGGGCGCGGCGCACATCACGGTCACCCCATGGTCGCGCACGCGTCGCAGGATCTCGGCGCCGTCGACCTTGCGCAGGATCACCTGCTTGGCGCCGAGCCCGGTCATCGTGAACGGCATGCCCCACCCGTTGGCGTGGAACTGCGGCAGGGTGTGCAGGTAGACGTCGCGGTCGCTGACCGTCGCGTGCAGCCCGAAGGTCACCGCGTTGACCCAGATGTTGCGGTGCGTGATCTGCACGCCCTTGGGCCGCGCGGTCGTGCCGGAGGTGTAGTTGATCGTCGCGGTCGCGGACTCGTCCGCCTCCCACGGCTGCGGCTCCGCGCCGGGCGGCGCGTAGAGGTCCTCGTCGGTGCCGAGCACGAACTTGTGCTCGCACTCGACCTCCTTCAGGGACTCCTCGAGCTCGGGGTCGACGTACAGCACGCGCGCGCCGGAGTGCTCGACGATGTAGCGCACCTCGTCGGGCCGCAGCCGGAAGTTCACCGGCACCAGGACGCGACCCCACCCGCACACGCCGAAGAACGAGGTCAGCAGCCGGCTGCTGTTCTGGCTCACGACAGCGACCCGGTCGCCCACGGCGAGCCCGAGCTGGTCCAGCTTGGCGGCCTGGCGCCGGGCCAGCTCGCCGATCTCGCGGTAGGTCAGCTCCCCCTGCGACGGAGCCGGCTGGGTCGGCTCGTCGACCACACCGACGCGGTCGCCGTAGACCTGCACCGCGCGGTCGATGAAGTCGTTGACGCTGAACGGGACGAACATGAGGCCCTCCTGGGAGCGCACGCAGATGTGATCGTGACCACTCTAGGCACCGCAGAGGTTGCCGGACGGTTGCCTCGGGACCGCGTACGACGAGTGGCGCCGCCGGTGCGGCGAACGGCACGGATGTGGCGGCAGCCGGTAGGCCGCGGCGCTCGATGGGTAACGACCTCCCATGGACAACGAGCTGCCCGACACCACCCACGACGGTTCGACCAACGAGACCTACCACGGCTACAGCGTCGACGACGAGACCCAGCCCCAGAGCACCGGCGACAGCCTGGTCGACGACGACCGCGGGCTCGAGGAGCCGATGGACGAGGGCTACTCCCCGCCGGAGAAGTGGTCGGCGGGTCAGCGGTTCGGCAACACACCGCTCGAGGAGAGCATGGGCGAGACGCTCGAGCAGCGGGTCGCGCAGGAGGTCCCCGAGCCCGATCCCTACGAGCAGGCCGAGGCCGAGGCGGACAGCACCGAGGACGGCGACGCCGACGTCGAGGCGGGCACGACCCGCGCCGGCCGCCTGGTCGAGCCCGACGAGGGCGCCCACACCGACGCCGAGAAGGACCTGGTCGCCGAGGACGTCGGCATCGACGGCGCCGGCGCCGGGGCGGAGGAGGCCGCGGTCCACGTCATCGACGAGGACGACGCGTCCGCGCCGCCGGCCTGAGACCGAGAGGTGGGCGCAACAGGGATCGAACCTGTGACATCTTGCTTGTAAGGCAAGCGCTCTACCGCTGAGCTATGCGCCCGGGACCAGCGCGAAACCCTACCGTCCGGCGGCGGACCCGGTGAAACCGCAAGCGGGCCCGGGTCCGGGCCGGGAAAAAAGGCCGAACCGCTGGCGTCTCGGGTCACCAGCGGTTCGACATCTCCAAGACTAGCCGCGCGAATCCGGCACCAAAAGGAGAAGCGGCCAATTCCGGGGAAAATGACTCCAAGGGATGAGGATGTCTAGTCCGTAGGGACTAGACCGTCGCCTCAGCGGCGTCCCGGAGCCTGGCCAGGTGCTCGTCGATGTCCCGGCTGACGGGGTCGGCGTTGTGCACCGCCCAGGCGAGGTTGCCGGCCCGGTCGACGACGTACGACGACCGGGTGGCCGCGCCGCTGCGCTCGTCGAAGACGCCGTACGACGACGCCACCGCGCCGTGCGGCCAGAAGTCGCTCAGCAGCGGGAAGTTGAGGCCGTCGGCCTCGGCCCACGCCCGCAGCGCGTAGACCGGGTCGCAGGAGAGGGCGAGCACCTCGCTGTCGAAGGTGACGAACTCGTCGAGCCGCGACCTGATCGCGGCCATCTCGCCGGTGCACACCCCGCTGAACGCGAACGGGTAGAAGACCAGCAGCACGGACTTGGTGCCGCGGAAGGACGAGAGCGTGACGTCCTGGCCGTACTGGTCCCGCAGCGTGAAGTCCGGTGCCGGTCCCCCGAGCTCCAGTCCGGTCACGAGTGCTCCGCCAGCTCCCGCTTGAGCACCTTGCCGGTCGCGTTGCGGGGCAGCTCGTCGAGGAAGACGATCTCCCGCGGGACCTTGTAGCGCGCCAGGTTCTGCTTCACCCAGTCCTTGAGGTCGGCCTCGCTGACGTCCTCGCCGTCCTCGCGGACGACGAACGCGCGCAGGCGCTTGCCGTAGTCGTCGTCGTCGACGCCCACAGCGGCGACCTCGTGCACGCCGGGGTGGCTGGCGAGGCAGTCCTCGATCTCCTTGGGGAAGACGTTCTCGCCGCCCGAGACGATCATCTCGTCGTCACGGCCCTCGACGTAGAGCCTGCCGTCCTCGTCGAACCGGCCGACGTCACCGGACGACATCAGCCCGTCGATGATCTCCTTGCCGCCACCGCCGGTGTAGCCCTCGATCTGGAGGTCGTTGCCCACGAAGATCCGGCCCGACTCCCCCGTCGGGAGCTCCTTGCCGTCCTGGTCGAAGATCTTGACGACGGTCGCCAGCGGCAGCTTCCCGGCGGTGCCCGGCGCCTCGCGCAGGTCGGTCGGGTCGGCGATCGACGCCCACGCGATCTCGGTCGAGCCGTAGATCGAGTAGAGGTTGTCCCCGAACCGGTCCATCCAGCGCGTCGGCAGGTCACCGGGCAGTGCGGAGCCCGACGACGCGACGACCTCGAGGTCCTCGAGCGGGTACTGGTCGAGGGTCTCCTCCGGCAGGGCGAGGATCCGCTGCAGCATGACGGGGATGACCACGAACGACTCGCACTGGTGCTCGGTCAGCAGCTTCAGCGCGTTCTCGGGCTCGAACTTGCGGGTCAGCACCAGCGTGGTCCCGAGCAGCATCGCGAACTGGTAGTGCGCGAAGCCCCAGGTGTGGAACAGCGGTGCGGCGACGTGGCACGTCCATCCGCTGCGCAGCGGCATCCGCGACAGGAGCGACACGGCCGCGGGCAGGCCGCCCTGCGGCCGCGGGGCGCCCTTCGGCGTGCCGGTCGTGCCCGAGGTGAGGATGATCGTGCGGCCGGACTTCTTGGGGGCGTCGAGGTCGGCGTCGGAGTCGGCGGCCGCGATCATCCCCTCGATCGTGTCCTCGCCGGGCTCCCCGTCGGTCCAGCCGATCACCCGGTGCTCGATGTCGACCGCGGACAGCAGGTCGGCGAACTCCTCGTCGTAGACGACGACCTTCGGCTCCTCGCGCTCGACGACGTCCTTGAGCTGGGGGCCGGCGAACGCGGTGTTGAGGTAGAGCACGTCCGCGCCGAGCTTGCTGATCGCGATCGACGCCTCGACGAAGCCCCGGTGGTTGCGGCACATGACCGCGACCCCCTCGCCCTCCTTGACGCCCTGCGCCCGCAGCGACCGGGCGAGCCGGTTGGTGCGCTGGTGCAGCTCGGCGAAGGTGAGGCTGCCGATCTCGTCGATGATCGCGATGCCGTCGGGGTTGCGCAGCGCCATCGTCTTGAAGCCCCCGGCGGGGGACGTGCCCCACGTCAGGAGCGCCTTGGCCAGTCCTGCGAGCGTCACCGGGCCGTAGAACCGCACGATGCCCGACTCGGTCAGGATCTTCAGGCTGGTCGCCGCCTCGCGCACCCTTGCGCTGATCGTTGCCATGGGGGCGAAACTATCGCGTCGGCTCAGGAGACGGCCTTGGGCGCCACCAGGCGCGTCGCGGTCCAGTCCTTGCCGACCGTGGCGGTGGTGGTCTGGGACAGGCCGGCGATGGGTGCGGCCTCGGCGATGTCCGCCGGGTCGACCGAGCCCGGACGCCCGATCTTCGGCGTCAGCAGCCAGATGGCGCCGCCGCCCACGAGGTCGGTCAGCGCGTCGACGAGGCCGTCGACCAGGTCACCGTCGTCGGCGCGCCACCACAGCAGCACGGCGTCGACGACGTTGCCGTAGTCACCGTCCACCATGTCGCCGTCGAGGAGGTCCTCGATCGCCTCGCGAAGCTCGTCGTCGGTGTCCTGGTCCCAGCCGAGCTCCTGGACGACCATGCCGGCCTTGAAGCCCAGTCGGTCGACGGGACTGGTCGGTGCGGTGCCGCCACCGGCGGTCGAGCTCACGTTGATTCCTCCAGACGAAACGGCGTACAGGTGGAGGTAGTCCAGCGGAGTTGGCGGCCCGACGCAAGCGCACACCGACCGCGGACCCTCCGGAGGTGCCGATTGACCCCGCCGCGCGCACGGCGCACGATGAGGTGGATCGCGCGGCAAAGGGGACGCCATGAGTCACCGAAGGCACCGAGCCGCCGCGGCACTCGGGGCCCTGGCGCTCGCTCTCGCCACCGTCGTCGTGTCCGCCGGACCCGTCGCGTCGATGCCCGCAGCCTCCGCGACAGACCCCGGCGTGCCGCCCTGGCGGTGGAAGACCGAGCACAGCCAGAAGTGGGTCGGCCCCGGCGAGACGGTGGCGATCCAGACCTACTGCCGCGCGGGCTACCTGCCGCTCACGGGCGGCTGGCGCGGGGAGTACGTCGTCGACCACGTCTACACCGACCCGGTCTTCCGCGCTTACCACAGCCTCGAGCTCGTGGAGTCCTTCTCCGACTTCACCGACCGCTACTACAAGGTCGAGGTCCGCAACACCGGCGACGTGCACGCCCGGATCTCCACCACGGCCGAGTGCGTGCACCCCGACGAGGTCTCCGGCTTCGTGACCGCCGGCAGCTGGTTCAAGAGGGACAAGGCCGGGCGGGCCGGAGGCACGGTCACGTGTCCCGCGGGGTTCGGCGTCATCGGGGCCGGCCACGAGTGGAGTGCCGCGGCACGGCACCGACGGATCGACGTGTCGGCACCCCTCCCCGTCGGCGACGGCTGGTACGCCAGCGGCTACAGCGACCAGCGGCGCGACCGGCTCTGGATCGAGGTCGAGTGCCTGCCGGACGCGCAGCTCGGAGGCGAGCAGTACGCCTTCGTCGAGAAGAAGACCGGCGGCCCGCGGGACTTCCTGGGCCCGGTGGTGTGCCCGGCGGGGACCCGGATCCTCACCGTGGGCGTCTCCGCCCGGCGCGCCGGGAAGGCCTGGAACCCTGCCGTCTACGCCGGCCGGATCGCCGTGATCGACGAGGAGAGCGCGGGCGGGCCGACGAAGCTCAAGGCCACGATCGACCAGCTCCCGCAGAGAGCCGAGGTCGTCGTCCGCGCCGCCGCGCTCTGCATCCCGGTCGCGCAGCCGCGCCTGCTCTTCGACCCGTCGCCCCCAACGGGGACCACCACCAGCCGGGACGTGAGCTACACGTTCTACGCGCAGGACTCCGCGGGCGAGGACCTGGTCCTCCGGTGCTGGTTGAACGGGTTCCGGCAGCCCGCGAGCTGGTGCACGTCCGGGGAGTCCCACACGCTGACCGGGCTGCTCGACGGCACCTACACCCTGCGCGTCGACGCGGAGAACACGTCGGGCCAGGTCGCCTCGCAGTCCTACACCTGGACGGTCGCGGGCGCGGCCGGGCGTGCTACTGCTGGGTAGATTTCCCGGGCTGGGGTTCAGTGGAACGATGGGCCCGTGACCCAGAACACCCCTTCTGTCATCCACGAGGGCCTGCCGACCCAGCTGCCCGACATCGACCCGGCCGAGACCCAGGAGTGGATCGACTCCTTCGACGCGATGCTCGAGGAGCGGGGCCGCGACCGCGCCCGCTACGTGATGCTGCGGCTGCTCGAGCGCGCCCGGGAGACCCAGGTCGGCGTACCTGCGCTGCGCAGCACCGACTACATCAACACGATCCCGCCCGAGCGCGAGCCGTGGTTCCCCGGTGACGAGGAGGTCGAGCGGCGGATCCGCGCCTACATCCGCTGGAACGCCGCCGTGATGGTGTCGGCGGCGAACCGCAAGGGCCTCGAGGTCGGCGGTCACATCGCGACCTACCAGTCCTCGGCCTCGCTCTACGAGGTCGGGTTCAACCACTTCTTCCGCGGCCACGACCACGAGGGCGGCGGCGACCAGATCTTCATCCAGGGCCACGCCTCCCCCGGCATCTACGCGCGCGCGTTCCTGGAGGGACGGCTCACCGAGGAGCAGCTGTTCCGGTTCCGGCAGGAGGTCCAGCACGGCAAGGGCGCGGGCCTCTCCTCCTACCCCCACCCCCGCCTGATGCCGGACTTCTGGGAGTTCCCGACCGTCTCGATGGGTCTCACCGGCATCAACTCCATCTACCAGGCGCGGTTCAACCGCTACCTGCACAACCGCGGCATCAAGGACACCAGCCAGCAGCGCGTCTGGGCGTTCCTCGGCGACGGCGAGATGGGCGAGCCGGAGTCGCTCGGCGCGATCAGCGTGGCTGCCCGCGAGGAGCTCGACAACCTCACCTGGGTGGTCAACTGCAACCTCCAGCAGCTCGACGGCCCGGTCCGCGGCAACGGCAAGATCATCCAGGAGCTGGAGTCGGTCTTCCGCGGCGCCGGCTGGAACGTGATCAAGGTGATCTGGGGCCGCGAGTGGGACGAGCTGCTCGCCCGCGACGTCGACGGCGTGCTGGTCAACAAGATGAACACCACCCCCGACGGCGCGTTCCAGACCTTCTCGGTCGAGGACGGCGCCTACAACCGCGAGTTCTTCTTCGGGCCCGACCCGCGGCTGCGCAAGATGGTCGAGCACATGACCGACCGGCAGATCGAGAAGCTGCCGCGCGGCGGCCACGACTACCGCAAGGTCTACGCAGCGTTCGACGCCGCCACCAAGCACGCCGGCCAGCCGACCGTGATCCTCGCGCACACCATCAAGGGCTGGACGATCGACGCCCTCGAGGGCCGCAACGCGACCCACCAGATGAAGAAGCTGACCATGGCGGACCTGAAGAAGTTCCGCGACCGGCTCTACCTCCCGATCTCCGACCACGACCTGGAGACGGCCTACGACGAGACCGGTACCGCGCCGTTCTTCCACCCCGGGGCCGACGCCGACGAGATCCAGTACATGATGGAGCGCCGCCGCACCCTCGGCGGGCCGCTCCCCCGCCGCGAGGACCGCTCCACGCCGCTGACGCTGCCCGGCGACAAGGTCTACGAGGAGCTCAAGCAGGGCTCGGGCAAGAACAAGGTCGCCACCACGATGGCCACGGTCCGGCTGCTCAAGGACTGGATGAAGGACCCCGGCATCGGCCAGCGGATCGTGCCGATCGCGCCCGACGAGTACCGCACGTTCGGCATGGACTCGATGTTCCCGTCGGCGAAGGTCTACGACCCGGCCGGCCAGCAGTACGAGTCCGTCGACCGCAAGCTGCTGCTCGCCTACAAGATGTCGCCCCAGGGCCAGCTGCTGCACGAGGGGATCTCCGAGGCGGGCGCCATGGCCTCGGCCACCGCCGCCGGGTCGTCGTACTCCACCCACGGCGAGCCGATGATCCCGTTCTACATCTTCTACTCGATGTTCGGCTTCCAGCGGACCGGCGACTCGATCTGGGCGATGGCCGACCAGCTCGCGCGCGGCTTCCTGGTCGGCGCCACGGCCGGCCGCACGACGCTGACCGGCGAGGGCCTGCAGCACGCCGACGGCCACTCGCCGCTGCTCGCCGCCACCAACCCGGCCGTGGTGCACTACGACCCGGCGTTCGCCTACGAGGTCGGGCACATCATGCGCGCCGGGCTCGAGCGGATGTACGGCGGCGGGCCGGACGGCCGCGGCGAGAACGTCATCTACTACCTGACCGTCTACAACGAGCCGGTCGCGCAGCCTGCCGAGCCCGACGACCTCGACGTCGACGGCCTGCTCCGCGGGCTCTACTGGACGTCGGCCGCCGAGGGCGACGGCCCGAAGGTCCGGCTCCTCGCGTCCGGCGTGGCCTACCCGTGGGTCGAGGAGGCCAAGCGGCTCCTGGCCGAGGAGTGGGGCGTCGCCGCCGAGACCTGGTCGGTCACCTCGTGGAACGAGCTCGCCCGCGACGCCGTCGCCGCGGAGGAGTGGAACCTCCTGCACCCCGGCGAGGCACCGCGGACGCCGTACGTCACGGAGAAGCTGAGCGGCGGGAGCGAGCCGGTGGTGGCGGTGACGGACTTCATGCGCGCCGTGCCGCTGCAGATCGCACGCTGGGTCCCGGGTGACTACCGGGTGCTGGGTGCCGACGGGTTCGGCTTCGCCGACACCCGCCCGGCCGCGCGCCGGTTCTTCCACATCGACGCCCAGTCGGTGGTCGTGCAGGCGCTCGCCGCGCTGGCCGACGCGGGCCAGATGGACCCGGCGCGGGTCAAGGAGGCGTTCGAGCGCTACGCGATCGACGACCCGACGGCCGTGGCCGGGGTGAAGCAGGAGGGCGGCGACGCCTGACGACTAGGCCGGGGTGGCGACGGGCCGGACCGGCGCGTCGCCGGCCTCGGCCTGGCGCACCGGCGCCAGCGCTCCCCGCTTGAGGAGCCGCCGGAACCGGGCGCGGCTGTAGACTGCCGGCTCGGTCCCCGACACGAACTCGCGCACGAGCTGCACGAACCGCTCCGGGTGGTCCCGGTGCGGGAAGTGGCCGGACCGGTCGAAGACCTCGACCCGGGCCTCGGGCGCGAGGAGCCGCACGTTCTCGGCGTGCTTCGCGGGGATCACCAGGTCGTCGCGACCCCACACGACGGCCAGCGGCATCGCCTCGGTGAGGTAGGCACGGTCGCTCATGGTGACGATCTGCCCGCGCCAGTCGATCACGGCCCGCACGAGGTGCCGGATCGCGAAGCGGGTGCGGCGGTCGCGCCAGGAGTCCACGATCACGGCGACCTCGCCGAGGTCGCGGGTCAGCTTGGTGTCGACCCGGCCCAGGGTGCGCAGCGTCGTCGTACCGGCATGACGGACGACCGGCTTGGTCAGCAGCGCCATCGCCGGCTCCCAGCCGGGCGCCTGGATCAGCTTGATCAGCGGGGTGACGTCGGGTCCCAGGCCTCCCGGGGACACGAGCACCATCCGCTCGGTGCGCTCGGGGAACTGGTAGGCGAACTGCATCGCGATGCCGCCGCCGAAGCTGTGGCCGACGACGGTCACCTTGTCGATGCCGAGCACGGTGAGCAGGTCCCGCATCCCGTTCGCGAACCCGCCGAGGGTGTAGTCGGCCCGCGGCTTGTCGGACAGACCGTGGCCCAGGAGGTCCGGCGCGATGACCGTGAAGTCCTGGGCGAGCTCGTCGATGACCGTCGACCACGTGGTGTGGTCGCACGCGAGTCCGTGCAGCAGGAGGAGCACGGGACCGTTGCCCTTGCGGACGAACGCGCGCCGGTGCCCGTGCACCGTCACGTACTGGACCTCGTCCATGACCGCTCCTTCCCCCTGGGTGATCCAGGATTCAACCACGCCCCGACCGGCCCCCGCCATCGGTCCGGGTCAGTTGTCCTACTAGATGGATCGGCCACCCACCGCACCCGCTGAGCGGTCACAGTGCCCCGCCGCGTCCTGTCCAACCTCCCCGGTCGCGATTGGTCACACGGCGGAGCGCCGCAGGGCGAGGCGCGAGGGCCCTAGACTTGTGGGGTGCCGACGAAAGGACCGGGCAGCGCGAGCGACCCGCGGAGCACGGCGAGCCGCCAGCTGCGCCGCGCCGCAGGCTCGGTCAGCACCCGCGCGGTGTCGCGGATGGAGGCGGACCTGCCCTGGTTCGCCGACCTGTCGGCCGAGGCCCGGTCCTACGTCGGGCTGATCGTCCAGGCCGGCGTGCGCAGCTTCATCGACTGGTACTCCGCCGGCGGCACCGACCCGCCGGCGATGCAGCTGGCCTCGGCGGTCTTCGGCGCCGCGCCGCGGGCCATGGCAGGCGTGATCACGCTGCAGCAGACCGTCGAGCTGATCCGGCTGTCGATCGACGTGGTCGAGCACGACCTGCCCGACATCCTCGACCCCGAGGTGGTGGCGGACACGCACGCGGCCGTGCTCCAGTACGGCCGCGAGCTCGCGTTCGCCACGGCCGAGGTCTACGCACGGGCGGCCGAGGTGCGCGGCGCGTGGGACGCGCGGCTCGAGGCCCTCGTCGTGGACGCGGTCCTCCGCGACGAGCACGACGACGCGGTCCTCTCGCGCGCGAGCGCGGTCGGCTGGGCCGCGCGCGGCGACGTGGCCGTCGTGCTGGGCACCGCGCCCGAGGGGCGCAGCGAGGCAGGTGTGTTCGACGCCGTACGGCGCGCCGCCCGCGAGGTCGGGATGGACGCACTGTGCGCCGTGCAGGGACACCTCCTCGTGGTGATCCTCGGCGGGGTCGGCGAGCCCGAGAAGGCCGGCAAGGCGGTGGTCGAGCTCTTCGACGCGGGCCCGGTGGTCGTCGGCCCCGTCGTCCCGGACCTCGGTCACGCGCACCTGTCCGCCGCGGCGGCGGTGGCGTCGTTGAAGGCCGCACCCGGCTGGCCGGGCGCGCCCCGCCCCGTCTGCAGCGACGACCTCCTGCCCGAGCGCATCCTCGCCGGCGACCTGGCCGCCCGCGAGCACGCCGTGGAGCAGATCTACGGTGCGCTCGCAGGGGCCCGCGGCACCCTCGTCGAGACCCTGGCCGCCTACTTCGCGAGCGGAGGTGGCATCGAGGCCACCTCCCGCGCCCTGTTCGTGCACGCCAACACGGTCCGCTACCGCCTGGGCCAGGTCGCCGACCTGACCGGCCTCACCCCGGGCGATCCCCGGGACGCCCTGACCCTGCAGCTCGCGCTGGTGCTGGGCCGCCAGGCCGAGGAGAATTTGTAGGACTCCGACAAACCTCGGGTGGCGAGTTTCGTGGCGCCGCCCAGCGCCCCCGGGGGCCTCCGCGCGGCAGGCTGGTGACGTGCTCGTGATCGTTGCCCCCGGACAGGGCGCCCAGACCCCCGGCTTCCTCGGCCCCTGGCTGGCCGACCCGACGTTCGCGTCGCGCCTGCAGTGGCTGTCGACGGTCGCCGGCGTGGACCTCGCCCACTTCGGCACCGAGGCGGACGCCGAGACGATCCGCGACACGCGAGTCGCGCAGCCCCTGCTCGTCGGGTCCGCGCTCGTGACCGCGCTGGAGCTCTTCCCGCACCCTGCCGACGCGTTCACGCGGATCGGTGCCGTCGCCGGCCACAGCGTCGGCGAGCTCGCCGCGGCCGCCGGCGCCCGCGTCATCACGGCCGAGCAGGCGATGGTCCTGGTCCGCGAGCGCGGGCTGGCGATGGCCGCGGCCGCCGCGACCACCCCGACCGGCATGACCGCCCTGCTCGGCGGCGACCGCGACGAGGTACTTGCGGCGCTCGACCGGCACGGCCTGACCGCCGCCAACGACAACGGGCCCGGCCAGGTCGTGGCTGCCGGCACGCTGGAGCAGCTCGCGGCGCTCGAGAGCGACCCGCCCGCGGGCGCCCGGCTGCGCCCGCTCCCGGTCGCGGGCGCGTTCCACTCCTCCCACATGGCGCCCGCGGTCGCCCGGGTCGAGGCGCTGGCGCGCTCCGTGTCCGTGCACGACCCACGGGCGCCGTACATCTCCAACCTGGACGGGACCGTCGTGCACGACGGCCGCGAGGTGCTCCGGCGGATCGTCGGGCAGATCGCCAGCCCGGTGCGGTGGGACCTGTGCCTGGAGACCATGGCCGACCTCGGCGTGACCGGCATCCTCGAGATGCCGCCCGCCGGGACGCTGACCGCCATCGCGAAGCGCTACTTCCGGGGGCTCGGCCGCACCGTCGACACCTTCGCGCTGAGCGACCCCGACCAGCTCGACGAGGCCCGCGCCTTCTGCGACAAGCACGGCGAGGAGTCGCTGTTCGACGCCTCGCCGACGTGGCGCATGGTGGTCTCCCCGGCCAAGGGCGTCTTCCACCGCGACGCGGATGCCGCTGACGCCGACCTGCTCACGGCCGGCGCGACCATCGGCGACGTCGCCAGCCTGCGTGACCGGATCACCGTGACCGCCGCCCACGGCGGCCAGGTGGTCGAGTGGCTGGTCGAGGACGGGGACCCCGTCGCTCCCGGCCAGCCGCTGCTGCGGGTCTACCCGGAGGGTGCCGCCTGATGGGCGCAGCCGTCCTCGGGATCGGTGCCTACCGCCCGTCCCGCGTCGTCCCCAACGCCGACCTCGTCGACGCCATCGACTCCAGCGACGAGTGGATCCAGCAGCGCTCCGGCATCCGTGAGCGCCGGTTCGCGGCCCCCGACGAGACGGTCGTCTCGATGTCCGTCGGCGCGGCGCGGCAGGCCCTCGAGGCAGCCGGCATCGAGGCCCGCCAGGTGGACTGCGTGATCGTCGCGACCGTCAGCCACCTGCTGCAGACGCCGTCCGCGGCCACCAAGGTCGCGCACGAGCTCGGCACCGACCAGGCCGCCGCGTTCGACATCTCCGCCGCCTGCGCGGGGTTCTGCCACGGGATCGCGCTCGCCGCGGACCTGGTGCGCGGCGGCAGCGCCGGGCACGTCCTCGTCGTCGGCGTGGAGCGTCTCTCCGACATCACCGACCCGACCGACCGGGGCACCGCCTTCATCTTCGCCGACGGCGCCGGTGCGGCGATCGTCGGCGCGGCCGAGACCGACACGATCAGCCCGGTCGTGTGGGGCTCCGACGGCGAGCAGTGGGACCTGATCCGGCAGCGGGAGGACTGGCGCGACGTGCTCGCCTCCGACGAGCCGACGATGCCCGCGCTCACGATGCAGGGCAACGCGGTGTTCCGCTGGGCGTCGTACTCCATGGCGAAGGTCGCCCTCCAGGCGCTCGACCGCGCCGGCCTGAGCGTCGACGAGATCGACTGCTTCGTCCCCCACCAGGCCAACAACCGGATCACCGACGTGATGGTCCGGTCGATGGGGCTGCCGGACACGGTGCGCGTCGCCCGCGACATCGTCGACGCCGGCAACACCTCGGCCGCCTCGATCCCGCTGGCCCTCGACCGGATGATCAGGGACGGCGACGCCCGTCCCGGCGACCGGGCGCTGCTGGTCGCGTTCGGCGCCGGGCTGTCCTACGCCGCCCAGGTCGTCACGGTCCCCTGACCCGCCTCACCCACCCGAGACTCCCCCCAACCCCCAACACCGAGGAGAGAAGAATGAGCACCGAAGAGATCCGCGCCGAGCTCGCCGACATCGTCAACGAGGTCGCCGGCGTCCCCGCCGACGACGTCGCGCTCGAGAAGTCCTTCGTGGACGACCTCGACGTCGACTCGCTGTCGATGGTGGAGGTCGTGGTCGAGGCCGAGGAGCGGTTCGGCGTCAAGATCCCCGACGACGAGGTCAAGAACCTCAAGACGGTCGGCGACGCGGTCGCTTACATCGAGCGCGCCCGCGCAGCGGCGTGACCGCGGCCGGACGCGTCCGCGTCGTCGTCACCGGGCTGGGCACCACCAGCCCGCTGGGCGGTGACGTCGCGACGACCTGGGAGGGCATGCTCGCCGGCCGGTCCGGCGTACGCCGTCTCGACGACCCACGGTTCGAGGACATGCCCGTGCGGATCGCGGCCACCGCTGCCGTCGACCCCACGGACGTCCTCGAGCGGGTGCGGGCGCGCCGGCTGGACCGATCCTCGCAGCTGGCGCTGGTCGCGGCGGTCGAGGCGTGGCGCGACGCGGGCCTCGACGGCCCGCAGGCCGCCGGCGAGCTCGACGCCGAGCGGGTGGGCGTCGCGATGGCGTCCGGCATCGGCGGCGTGCACACGCTGCTGTCCAACTACGACGCGATGCTCGAGAAGGGCCCGCGGCGGGTGTCGCCGCTCGCCGTGCCGATGCTGATGCCCAACGCCCCCGCCGCGACGATCAGCCTCGAGATCGGGGCCCGTGCCGCGGTCAACACGCCCGTGTCGGCGTGCGCCTCCGGCAACGAGGCGATCGCGCTGGCTGCGGACCAGATCCGCCTCGGCCGCGCCGACGTGGTGGTGGCCGGTGGCACCGAGGCGGCGATCCACCCGCTGCCCGTGGCCGCCTTCGCCAACATGATGGCGCTCTCCAAGAACGAGGGCGACCCGACGACCGTGTCCCGTCCGTGGGACACCGCCCGGGACGGCTTCGTCCTCGGCGAGGGCGCCGGGGCCCTGGTGCTGGAGTCGGAGGAGCACGCGCGCGCCCGCGGCGCCCGGATCTACGCCGAGCTGCTCGGCGCCGGCATCACCGCCGACGCGCACGACATCGCCCAGCCCGACCCGGCCGGCCGCGGCGGCGCCCGGGCCATCCTGCGTGCGCTCGCCGACGGCGACGTGTCGCCCGCCGACATCGCGCACGTCAACGCCCACGCGACCTCGACGCCGCAGGGCGACGTCGCCGAGTCGCTGATGCTGCACGCGACGCTCGGGGCGCACGCCAACGAGGTGGTCGTGACGAGCACGAAGTCGATGACCGGACACCTGCTCGGTGGTGCCGGCGCCGTCGAGGCGATCGCGACCGTGCTCGCGCTCCACCACCGGGTCTCCCCGCCGACGATCAACCTCGACGACCAGGACCCGGCCGTCGAGCTCGACATCGCCGTCAAGGCGCGCGACCTGCCGCTCGGCCAGGTCGCCGCCCTCAACAACTCGTTCGGATTCGGCGGCGCCAACGTCGCCGTGGCATTCGGGACCGTCTGATGACCACCACCGCCCCCGCCCCCGTCGCAGCGACGAAGCCGCCGCGGCAGGACGACCCGCGCTACCCGCTCACCCGGCTCTCGGCCCTGCTCGACGAGGGCAGCGTCGAGATCATCTCGGCGGGCGGCGCCGACAGCGACTCCGGCATGGTGGCCGCTCTCGGCACCGTGGACGGGGCCCGGGTCGTCGCCTTCTGCTCCGACGCCACCGTGATGGGTGGTGCGATGGGTGACGAGGGCTGCCGTGTCGTCGTCGACGCCTACCACCGCGCCCTGACCGACCAGGTGCCGATCATCGGCCTGTGGCACTCGGGCGGCGCCCGGCTCGCCGAGGGCGTCCTCTCGCTCCACGCGGTCGGCCGGATCTTCCAGGTGATGACCCAGGCCTCGGGCCGGATCCCGCAGATCTCGGTGGTCCTCGGGCCGGCGGCCGGCGGTGCGGCGTACGGCCCGGCGCTGACCGACGTGGTGATCCTCGGCCCCGAGGGCCGCATCTTCGTCACCGGCCCCGAGGTGGTCCGCTCGGTGACCGGCGAGGCGGTCGACATGCTCCGGCTCGGCGGACCCGAGCCGCACGGCCGGCGCTCGGGCGTCGTCCACCTGGTAGCGGACACCGAGTCCCACGCCCTCGAGCAGGCCCGGGAGGTCGCCGCCCTGCTCGGCGACCAGCGCAGCCTGGTCGTGGAGGACGTCGCCGACCGCGACCTCGCCCAGCACCTCCCCGAGTCCGTGAAGCGCGCCTACGACGTGCACCCGCTCGTCGACGACCTGCTCGACCCGGGCACCGCGCTCGAGCTGCACCCCCGGTGGGCGCCGAACGTCGTCACGGCGCTCGGCCGGCTCGGGGGCCGCACCGTGGGCGTCGTCGCCAACAACCCGCTGCGGCTCGGTGGCTGCCTGGACGCCCAGTCCGCGGAGAAGGCCGCCCGCTTCGTGCGGATGTGCGACGCGTTCGGAGTGCCGCTCGTGGTCGTCGTCGACGTCCCGGGCTACCTGCCCGGCGTCGGGCAGGAGTGGGACGGCGTCGTCCGCCGCGGCGCCAAGCTTCTCCACGCCTTCGGCGAGTGCGTCGTCCCCCGCATCACGCTGGTCACCCGCAAGGCCTACGGCGGGGCCTACATCGCGATGAACGCGCGCTCGCTCGGCGCGACCCGCGTCCTGGCCTGGCCCGGGGCGGAGGTCGCCGTGATGGGACCGCTCGCCGCGGTCCGGATCCTGCACCGCCGCCGCCTCGCCGACGTCGCGCCGGAGGTCCGCGGCCGGGTCGAGGAGGAGCTGGCCAGCGAGCACGAGCGGATCGCCGGAGGAGTGGACCGGGCCCTCGACATCGGGGTCATCGACGAGGTCGTCGAGCCGGGCCGCACGCGGACGGCGGTCGCCCGGGCGATCGTCGACGAGGTCCAGGCGCACGGCGTCGGCCGGGGCGCGCACGGCAACATCCCGCTCTGAGCGACGCTCCGTGGACGCCGGTTCGTAACCCGGTACGTCGCAGGTACGTTGGATGACTGTGAGCCCCGTCACCCGCGCGCTTGCCAGCGTCCTCCTCGGTCTCGGCCTGGTCCCGGGCCTGCTGCCGGTGCCCGCCGTCGTGCCTGCCGCCGACGCGGTGACCTACCACCACTGGGGCCGGGCGGCCGCACCCGACCAGGTGCTGCGCCGAGGCTGCCGCAACTACCGGTACCACTACCGGGTCAACGCACCCACCAACTCGTGGCTCGTCGAGATCTTCCTCGTCAGCCCCACGGGCAAGGGACTGGGCTACCAGGTGCTCAACAGCCAGGACGGCGTCGACCCGCCGAAGGGGCGGCGCCACTTCAGGGTCTGCCGGTCCAGCACCGTGCCCGGTCGGCACAAGCTGAGGATGAAGGTGACCTGGTACTACCCCAGCGACCTCGAGCACACCCCGCACACCGGCTGGGTGCGCCCGACGTACTTCCGGCTCACCCGGCCCTGACGGACCCGACGGACCGGGTTGCCGGGTCGCTCAGACGACCTGGTGCAGCCAGCGGACCGGTGCGCCCTCACCCGCGTGCCGGAAGGTCTCGAGCTCGTCGTCCCACGGCTTGCCGAGCAGCTTGTCGATCTCGACCTCGAGCGTGGTCTCACCGAGCGCTGCCCGCACCACCGCGGCCTTGAGCCGGTCCTCGGGGATCATGATGTCGCCGTGGATGCCGGTCACCGCGTGGAAGACGCCGAGGTCGGGGGTCGAGGAGTAGCGGGCGCCCTCCGTGGCCGAGGTCGGTTCCTCGGTCACCTCGAACCGCAGGTGGTTCCAGCCACGCAGCGCGGACGCGATCGCAGCCGCCGAGCCGGCGCGTCCGGTCCAGGAGAACTCGCACCGGTAGCTGCCCGGCTGCGCGGGCTGCGGGGTCCAGTGCGGGTTGACGGCAACGCCGAGCACACCGCCCACGGCCCACTCGATGTGGGGGCACAACGCGGACGGTGCGGAGTGGACGTAGAACACGCCCCTGGTTGCACTGTTAGTTGCGGTCACCACGACAGCTCCTCGGTTTCCTACCTCCGGCGCGAGATACGCCTTCCCCAGCGGTCTCGCCTTCGGTCGGATCGTCGAGCGGTCCAGTGACCCAAGTGTAGTTGTGAACCCTATTGTGGCCCATGAGGCGCGATCACGCCAGTGATAGCAGCTCTTCCACCACGTGCCGCGCGATCCCGAGGCCGCCGAGGTGGCTCTCCCCGTCGATGACGGTCAAGGTGGCGTCGGGCAGCCGGGAGACGGCGTGCTGGCCGTGCCGGAGCGGGACGATGTGGTCGTCGTCCCCGTGCCACCAGCGCACCGGCACCTTGACGTCGGCCAGGTCGAAGCCCCAGTCCCGGGTGAACAGCACCAGGTCGGCCAGGGGCGCGGAGGTCTGGAACCTGCTGCCGTTGAGGAGGTCGTCGAGGAACATGGCCTTGAACTCGGGACGGGACAGCAGGTTCTTGTCCCCCGGCGGCTGCACCGCGGCGTAGAGGTCGAGGCCGGGTCCGGCGAGCGGCTTCACGGCCCGGATCGCGCCGGTGAGGAGCACACCGAGCGGCACCCGGGCATAGCTCAGCAGCGGTGCGAAGCGCACGGCCAGCTGGATCGGCCCACCGGCGACGGCGTCGGGACCGACGGTGGGCGCGACGCCCCCCAGCACCCCGACACCCGTGACGCGGCCGGGGAGGCCCGCCCCCGCGGCCAGCGCGTAGGGGCCACCGCCGGACAGGCCGATGATCCGGAAGGTGTCCAGGGCGAGCGCGTCCGCGAGCAGCGCGAGGTCGGCCGTCCAGTCGAGCAGGTCCGGGTACTGGTAGGGGGTCGACGACCCGATCCCCGGCCGGTCCACCCCGATGATCCGCACACCGTGCTCCTCGGCGAAGGCCCGGGCATCGAGCGGGATCTGGCGGCGGGCACCGGGTGTGCCGTGCATCCACACCAGAGCCGGGCCGCGCGGCGACCCGTACTCGGCGAAGCTCAGGCGCCGGCCGTCGCGGACGCCGACGTTGCCCTCCAGGGTGGGGCGTCGCGGTGAGCCTGCGCCCTTGCCAGTGAAGTTCATGGGGTGGAGTGTCCCACGTCCACCGGGTGCGCCACGGCGGCGCACTACGCTGCGGACATGGTCCGCGACACCGCGCTCGAGCCGCCCACCCTGCCGCACCCGACCGGGCGCGGCCGCACGACGCGCGTCGTGGTGCTCGTCGCCGTCCTGGCGGTCGTCGGCGCCTGGCTCGTGTGGTTCCTGCGCTCCCCCGGCGACCTGCCCACCGACGACCGGATCGTCACCGCCTCCGGCGTCGTCGGCACACCGCTCTACGTCGGCGTCTTCACCGCACCCACCGGCTTCGACCGGACCCTCCACGTCTCGGGCGTCAAGGTGCACACCGAGGCGTCGGCCGACCTGACGGTGACCCCGCTGCTCTGCCCCGGCGCCAGCATCGACGTCACCACCGACCCCGGCCCGTTCTGCGGCGAACTGACCGACCCGGAGGGCGCGGACCTCGGCGCCGGGGACAGCATCGTCCTGGAGATCGAGGCCGACCAGCCGCTCGAGGCCCACATCGACCGGATCCGGATCGGGTTCAGCCAGGACATCCGGTCGGCGACGGAGGACGCCGGCGTCGCCGGGGTCGCGGTGACCCTGCGGTCGTCAGGAAAGTCGTGACTCCAGCTGGCCGGCCCGCTCGGCGGCGTCGGTGAGCTCCTCGCTGTCGATCGCGTTGGTCCGGTGGAACCAGGTCAGGGCGTCCTGCTCGCGGCCGGCCTGCTCCAGCGTGTCCGCGTAGGCGTAGCGCAACCGCACCACCCAGGACTCGCGGCTCTTGCTGTTGATCGGCGCGAGCTCGAGCGTGCGCAACGCAGCGTCGAACTGGCCCAGGTCGCGCCGCGCCCCGGCCTCGACGATCGTCATCTCCGCCTTGGCCGCGGGGGTGAACTTGGCCACCGAGGGGCTCTTCGCCAACTCCAGCGCGCGCTTGGCGTTGCCCAGAGCGCGGTGGCAGTCGGCCATGATCGGGAGGTAGGCGGTCGCGCCGTTCATCCGCTTCGCAGCGCGCAGCTCGGCCAGCGCCTCGGCGTAGTGACCCGCGGCGTAGGCCGCCTCCCCGGCTGCCTCACGTACCACGGCGAGCCGCGACGCACGCGCGCGGGCAGCGAGCGTGTGCTGGTACGCGGTCTCCGGGTCCTCGTCGATCAGCTCGCCCGCGGCCGCGAGGTGCCGGGCCACGCGCATCGCGAGCTTCTCCGGCAGGCTCTTGAGCTGGGCCCGGACCTCCGGCGCCAGCTCCTTGCCGGTGATCGCGTCGGGCAGCGGGGGTCCGTCGTAGACCTCCTGGTCACGGGTGCGGGGCCCGGGCTCGCGCGGCGCCGAGGCGCGGCGCGCGGGCGGCCGGCCGCCTCCCTGCGTCCGGGAGCCCGACGGCTTGCGGTCGGGTCGCTTCCCGCGGGAGCTGCTGCTCGATGCACGACGCTGCTCTGCCACGACGCTCACTCTCTTCTCTTGGGTGCTGCCTGGTGCCGGTGAGACACAGTCCCGGTCAAACATGGTGGAAATAGCGTAGAGGCCACCCGGAGGTGGCCTCTACGTGAATGTATGTCCGGCGGCGTCCTACTCTCCCACATCCTCTCGGTTGCAGTACCATCGGCGCTGGCAGGCTTAACTTCCGGGTTCGGTATGGGACCGGGTGTTTCCCTGTCGCTATGGCCGCCGTAACTCTATGAACCAGCC
>DATMHR010000030.1:0-58019 GCA_035554955.1 Nocardioides sp.
CGGCCGGAGTGAGGGTGGCGTTAGCGTGGGACACGAAGACCTCCGTGGTGATGAGTGGGTGCGTGGTAGCTCCACACCTCACCCGGAGGTCTTCGTCATGGTCCAGCCGACCCGCCGTACCTAACGTCCGTGGTCAGAACACCTAGCCCGCTGCATCTCCACGAACCGGGTGCCCGACCGGAGCGCGAAGGCGGGAGACAGGCGGCCGATCCGCCACGCGATCCGGGCCTGCACCGGCTCGACCACGAGCGGCCGGTCGGCGGCGACCGCGGCGAGCACCGTGCGCGCGAGGGCGGCCGGGTCCACGGGGTTCTTGATGCCCTGCCCCTTGAGGTAGTAGTCGCGGCCGCGGACCGGACCGACCTCGCCCTTGTCGAGCATGGGCGTCTCGACGGCGGCCGGGCACACGACGGTGACGCCGACGCCGCGCGAGGCCGCCTCGGTGCGCAGGGCGAGGGAGAGACCCACCACCGCGTGCTTGGTCATCACGTACGACGTGAGCAGCCCGCCGGCCATCAGCCCGCCCATCGAGGCGGTGTTGACGATGTGGCCGCCGCCCTGCCGGATCATCTGCGGGTAGGCCGCGTGCACGCCGTGGACGACGCCGCGCACGTTGACGTCGATGATCGCGTTCCACTGCTCGAGGGTGAGGTCCTCGGTGTCGCCGAGCAGGCAGATGCCGGCGTTGTTGAACATCAGGTCGAGCCGGTCGTGCTCGGCCACGACCCCGTCGACCGCCTCGCGCACCGCCGCGGCGTCGGTGACGTCGAGGCGCAGGGCTCGCGCGCTGCCGGGGCCCGTCGCCCGGGCGGCCGTCGCCTCGGCGGCCTCGAGGTCGACGTCCGCGCACACGACGTGCGCGCCCGCGGCCACCAGCGCGCGGGAGAGGGCCGCCCCGATGCCGGAGCCGGCGCCGGTCACGATGGCCGAGCGGCCGCGGTAGGTGGTCACGGGTCTCGTGACGGTCGCTGCGCGACCTCCTCGACCACCGAGGCGACTCATCCGAAGGCCTTCTCGACCAGGCCGACCAGGTCGGGGTAGCGCTGCAGGTGGGCGCCACCGTTGATGTCCAGCGTCTCGCCGGTGATCCAGGCGGCGTCGTCGGAGAGCAGGAACCGGACGGCGGCGGCGATCTCCTCCGGCGTGCCCGGCCGGCCGAGGGGCGTGTTCTCGACGTACGCCTCCCGGACGCCGGGGATGTCCATGGCGGGCGCGGTGAGCGGCGTGATGACGAGACCGGGCGCGACGGCGTTGACCCGCACCCTCCGTGGGGCGAGCTCGAGCGCGGTCACCTCGGTCAGCGCGACCAGGCCGGCCTTCGAGGCGCAGTAGGCCGCGAGGCCGGTGCCGGGCTGGCGGGCGTTCAGCGAGGTGAGCGACACGAGGGAGCCGCCGTCGGCGACGAGCCGCCCGGCGTGCTTGAGCACGAGGAACGCGCCGGTCAGGCAGACGTCGACGATCCGCCGCCACTCCGCCGCGTCGTGGTCGACCACCCGCGCCAGGGTGCTGGTGCCGGCGCAGTTGACCACGCCCTGGAAGCCGCCGTGCTGCTCGGCGACGCCGGCGAAGAGCGCCTCGACGGTGGCCTCGTCGGTGACGTCGACCTCGACGTCGGCGCCGGTCCCCGGCAGGTCGGCCACCACCACCGCGTGGCCGTCCGCCCGGAGGAGGTCCGCGGTCGCCCGCCCGAGCCCCGACGCTCCGCCGACGACCACGCTCACCCGCTGTGCCATGCCCGCTCCCTCTCGCTACTTGACGCGTGTCAGTCAACGTTGACACCTGTCTAGAACACGTTCTAACGTGGCGGGCGCCACACCGTTTGTCAAGGGAGATGCGGATGCAGGGTCGTCCCACGGTCGCCGTGATCGGCGCCGGGATCAGCGGGCTGACGATGAGCAAGATGCTCGTCGACTACGGCCTCGAGTTCACCACCTTCGAGTCCTCCGACCGGGTCGGCGGCAACTGGGCGTTCGGCAACCCCAACGGCCACAGCAGCGCCTACCGCTCGCTGCACATCGACACCTCGAAGCACCAGCTGTCCTTCAAGGACTTCCCGATGCCCGAGGACTACCCGGACTTCCCGCACCACACCCAGATCAAGGACTACCTCGACGCCTACGCGGACGCGTTCGACGTGCGGCGGCACATCGAGTTCGAGAACGGCGTCGTGCACGCCCGCCGGCTGCCCGCGGCCGAGGGCGGCGGGTGGGAGCTGGAGACGCAGCGCACCGGCACCCGGCACGCCGACGTGCTGCTCGTCGCCAACGGGCACCACTGGGACCCGCGGTTCGCGGAGAAGCCGGGCGAGTTCACCGGGCTCACCCTGCACTCCCACCACTACATCGACCCGCGCACCCCCCACGACCTCACGGGGAAGCGGATCCTCATCATCGGCCTGGGCAACAGCGCGGCCGACATCGCGGTGGAGCTGTCGAGCAAGACGCTCCAGAACGAGGTCGTCCTGTCGACCCGGTCGAGCGCGTGGATCGTGCCGAAGTACTTCGCCGGCAAGCCCGCGGACAAGTACTACAAGACCTCGCCCCACATCCCGTTCGCGTGGCAGCGCAAGTTCGTGCAGATGATGCAGCCGATGACCGCCGGACGCCCCGAGGACTACGGCCTGCCGACGCCCAACCACAAGTTCTTCGAGGCGCACCCGACCCAGTCGGTCGAGCTGCCGCTGCGGCTCGGCTCGGGCGACCTGCGGGCCAAGGGGGACATCGTGCGGTGGGACGGGCAGACCGTGCACTTCGCCGACGGCACCGCCGAGGACTTCGACGTCGTCGTGCACGCGACGGGTTACAACATCACCTTCCCGTTCTTCGACGAGGACTTCATCAGCGCGCCGGAGAACGTCATCCGGCTCTACAAGCGGATCTTCAAGCCCGGCATCGACGACCTCGCGTTCCTCGGCTTCGCGCAGGCGACGCCGACCCTGTTCCCGTTCGTGGAGTGCCAGACGCGGCTGGTCGCCGCCTGGCTGGTCGGCCAGTGGGCGCCTCCGTCGGAGCAGGAGATGGAGCGGGTGATCGACGCCGACCAGCAGAAGTTCACCGCGCACATGGTCCAGCGCCCGCGGCACACCCAGCAGCTGGACTACTTCCTCTACGAGCACGACCTGCGGACCCAGGAGATCCCGGCGGGCCGCGACCGCGCGCTCGCCACGAGGACGTCGCGGTGACGGAGGAGCGTCCCTGGGCCCGGATGGTCGACCGTCGCAGCGTCAACCGCGGCGACCTGCGCCGGACCGCCCTGCTCGACGCCTTCGACGAGCTTCTGCAGGAGCAGAGCCTGGAGGACGTGAACGTCGCCGAGATCTCCCGCCGCGCGGGCGTCACCCGTTCGGCGTTCTACTTCTACTTCGAGAGCAAGGCCGCCGCCGCGATGGCGCTGATGCACGAGCTCTACGACGACGCGTCGGACGCCACCGACCTGCTGGTGAAGGCCGAGGGAGAGCCGGAGCCCCGGATCCGCGCGGTGATCACGAGGCTCTTCGACTCCGTCGACCGCACGCCGCACACCTACCGAGCGCTGCTCGAGGCGCGGGCCGCCAGCAGCGGCGTGCGTGAGACCTGGGAGGCCGGCCGGGCCGAGTTCGCCGGGATGGTCGCGGAGATGGTCGAGCGGGAGCGGGTCGCCGGACGAGCCACGCCGGGCCCCGACGCGACCGGCCTCGCGGCCGTCCTCCTCGACCTCAACGACCACGCCCTCGAGCGGCACGCCGTGGGCGCCGGCCCGCCGCGCGAGCAGCACATCGACGCCCTGACCCACATCTGGATCCGTGCCATCTACGGCGACCCGAACGGGAGCACCCGATGACCACCACCTTCACCTTCCGGTCCGGCGACGCCGACTGCGCCGCCACCCACCACCCGGCGACCGGGGACGAGCTCGCCGGCCCCGCCGGCCGCCCGGTCGCCGTGCTGGCCCACGGCCTCGCCGGGACCCAGGACTCCGGCCTCGAGCCGTTCGCGAAGGCGTTCGCCGCCAGCGGGATCGACGCGGTGACCTTCGACTACCGCGGCTTCGGCGTGAGCGGGGGAGCGCCGCGCCAGGCGGTGTCGGTCGCGGGCCAGGTGGCCGACCTGACAGCCGCCGTGGAGGCCGCGAAGCTGCTCCCGGGTGTCGACCCGCAGCGGGTCGTGCTCTGGGGCATCTCCCTCGGCGGCGGTCACGTCGTCTCGGTCGCCGCCGGTCGCGACGACGTCGCGGCGGTCGTGTCGGCGGTGCCGCTCGTCGACGGGCTCGCGGCCGCGCGGCTCGCGCGCGAGCACCACCGTCCTGCCCAGCTGATCGCGTCCACCGGGCGAGGGATGGCGAGCGCCGTCCGCCGCCGGGTCGGCGGGACGCCGATGATGATGCCCGTCGTCGCCCGGCCCGGCGAGCGCGGCGCCCTCACGCTCCCGGGCGCGATGGAGGACTACCTCTCGATCGCGGGTCCCTCCTGGCGCAACGAGATCGCCGCCGACGTCGTGATGGAGCTCGGTGGTCGCCGGCCCTACCAGGACGCCAAGCGGCTGCGCGTGCCGTGGCTGGTGCAGATCGCCGACTTCGACCGCAGCGCCCCGCCGCACGCCGCGGCGAAGGCAGCCTTCCGGGGCCGCGCCGAGGTCCGGCACTACCCGTGCGACCACTTCGACCTGTTCCCCGGCAAGGACTGGCACGAGCCCGCCGTCCAGCACGCGGTGCAGTTCCTGGGGAGGGTGCTCGATGCCTGAGACCGTCCGCGACCTCCTGCTCGCCCACGCGGCCAGCGACGCCCCCGGCCTGGCCTTCGAGGACCGCACCTGGACCTGGCAGGAGTACGTCGCCGCGGCCGCCGCCCGGGCGCACCTGCTGGCCGCCGACCACGCCGCGGGCCCGCGCGCCGACCAGCCGCTCCACGTGGGCGTGCTCATGGAGAACACCCCGGAGATGGCGATGCTGCTCGGCGCAGGGGCGATCGGCGGCCACGTCACGGTCGGGGTCAACGCCACCCGGCGTGGGGAGGCGCTCGCGGCCGACGTACGTCGCGCCGACTGCACGGTCCTGCTGACCGACCGGCAGCACCTGCCGCTGCTCGAGGGCCTCGAGCTCGGCGGGATCGAGGTCGTCGACACCGACAGCGAGGACTGGGTCCGGCGCGTGGCGGACGCGCCGACGAGCACCGACGGGTTCCCCGAGCAGGGCGCCTTCGACACGTTCATGCTGATCTTCACCTCGGGCACCAGCGGCGACCCGAAGGCGGTGCAGGTCTCCCACTTCATGGTCGTCGTCGCGGGCACCATGCTGGCCGAGCGGTTCTCGCTGACCGGCGACGACGTCTGCTACTGCGCGATGCCGCTCTTCCACAGCAACGCGGTCGTCGCCGGCTACGCCGTCGCCGCCGCGGCGGGGGCGACGCTGGCCCTGGCCCGCAAGTTCAGCGCCAGCCGCTTCATCGACGACGTCCGCCACCACGGCGCGACCTACCTCAACTACGTCGGCAAGCCGCTCGCCTACGTGCTGGCGACCCCGGAGCGCCCCGACGACGCCGACAACCCGCTGCGGGTCGCGTTCGGCAACGAGGCCTCCGACCGCGACATCGAGCAGTTCGGCAAGCGGTTCGACTGCGTGGTGTGGGACGGGTTCGGCTCGACCGAGAACGCGGTGGTCGTGACCCGGGTCCCCGAGACGCCGCCCGGCTCGATCGGCATGCCGCACGACGGCGTCGCGGTCTACGACCGCGCCACCCGCACCGAGTGCCCGCGCGCCGTCTTCGACGAGAGCGGCCGGGTGACCAACCTCGACCAGGCAGTCGGCGAGCTGGTCAACACGACCGGGGCGGGGTTCTTCTCCGGCTACTACAAGGACGACTCCGCGACGGCCGAGCGGATGGACGGCGGCATGTACTGGTCCGGCGACCTCGCCTACCGCGACGCCGAGGGCTACGTCTACCTGGCGGGGCGCACCGCCGACTGGCTGCGCGTCGACGGCGAGAACCTGGCCGCGGCGCCGATCGAGCGGATCCTGCTGCGGCACCCCGCGATCAGCCAGGCCGCCGTGTACGGCGTTCCCGACCCTGACGGGGTCGGCGACCAGCTGATGTGCGCCCTGGTGCTGCGCGACGGGGCGACGCTCGAGCCGGCGGAGCTCGAGGAGTTCCTCGCCGCACAGGAGGACCTGTCCGCCAAGGCGTGGCCACGCTGGGTGCGGATCGCGCCCGCGCTGCCCGCGACGGCGACCAACAAGGTGCTCAAGCGGACCCTCGTCGCCGAGGGCACCGGCACCGAGGACCCGGTGTGGGTGCGCGGCGAGCGGGACCGCTCCTACGCCCGGCGGTCGGAGGCGCGCGCGGCAGCTTCCGACGTACCCACCGTCACGCACCTGAATTCGGTCGGATGAGGTGCCGGACGGTGGGTGCCTCGGCAGGTCAGATCCGCGGCACCAGCCGGCTGAGCAGGTCGCCCATCCGGGCGGCGGCGGCGCGGCCGGCCTCGAGCACCTCCGCGTGGTTGAGCGGCTCGCCGGTGATGCCGGCGGCGAGGTTGGTGACCAGGCTGATCCCGAGCACCTCCATGCCGGCCTCCCGGGCGGCGATCGCCTCGAGGGTGGTGCTCATCCCGGCGAGGTGACCGCCGATGGTGCGCACCATCCGGATCTCGGCGGGGGTCTCGTAGTGCGGCCCGGGGAACTGGACGTAGACGCCCTCGTCGAGCGAGGAGTCGACCTCGTGCGCGAGCGCGCGCAGCCGTGCGGAGTAGAGGTCGGTCAGGTCGATGAAGTTGGCGCCCACGACGGGGGAGCGGCCGGTCAGGTTGATGTGGTCGCTGATCAGCACCGCCTGGCCCGGCTTCCAGGTCTCCTTCAGGCCGCCGGCCCCGTTGGTCAGGATGATCGCGCGGCAGCCGGCGGCGGCCGCCGTACGGACCCCGTGCACGACCGCCGCGACGCCGCGGCCCTCGTAGTAGTGGGTGCGGCTGAGGAAGACCAGCACCTGCCGGGCGGCGCCGCCGTCGTCACCGGGGACGGAGATCGAGCGGATCTTGCCGCTGTGCCCGGCCACCGCGGCCGCGGTGAAGCCCGGCAGCTCGGTCGCGTCGATCTCCGCCGTCGGCGTGCCGAGGGCGTCGATCGCGGGCAGCCAACCGGAGCCGGCGACCAGCGCGATGTCGTGGCGGGCGACCCCGGTCAGCTCCGCGAGGCGGGCGGCTGCCTGGTCGGCGTGGTCGTACGGCGTCGGCTCCTCGGTCACAGCGCTGAGCCTAGACCGCCGGAGGTTTCGAGGCTCGGCGCTGGGGCGCCTCGCACCTCAACCACCGGCGGTCCTCACCAGGTCTGCGCGAGGGCTTCCGACACGTAGCCGTGGCGCACCCGCTGCGGGTGGTTGCCGACGTCGCGGAAGGCGAGCTCCTTGCCGGTCTTCGTGTCGAGGACGGCGACCGCGTCGGACCCGCTCAGCGAGATCCAGCACGTGTCGTCGAGCCCCTCGGTGGTCCAGTAGGGCTTGAGGTAGGCGTGCCCGGTCGAGGCCGTGTCGAAGATCTTGGGCTTGCCGGTCCGCACGTTGACCAGTGCCGCGTAGTCGTCCATGGTCGCGGCGACGCAGAGCGTGTCGCCGTCCGCGTCGATCGAGAGCCCGTGGTGGGCGGAGTCGTTGACGTACTGGTCGCGCGTGGCAGTGGTCCGCTTGGGCAGCCGGACCACCTTCAGCACCCGGCCGGTCGTCGGCTCGGGCAGGCCGCCCAGGGTGTAGTTCGTCTTCCCGTTGATGTCGGGCGCCTTGAGGTCGAAGGCGACGTAGCCGTGCAGGAAGCTGACCTGGAAGTAGAGGTGCCGGCCGTCGGGGGCGAGCGCCATCGGCCGCACGGCGCTGGACATGTTCGGGTAGCCGGCCTCCTTCAGCTCCTCACCCATGTCCCAGCGCTTGAGGATCTTGAAGTCGGAGTTGCGGACGACCTCGAACCAGCGGTCGCCCTTGACCGCGTCGCTGATCGGGTCGAAGAGCGCGTCGAGGGCGTCGGTGCCGTCGCCGGGCGTGTACACCTTGCCGATCGACGCGTGGTAGATCAGCTGCCCGTCCGGCGTGTAGTTGCTCTCGTGCGGCGTCTCGCCGGACTCGAAGGTGCGCAGCCGGTCGCCCATGTGCACGACCGTGCCGTCGGGCAGGGTCTCGTCGACCATCGAGAACTCGATCACCTGGCGCTCGGTCGAGTCCGAGACGAGCAACCGCCGCCCGTCGGGGGAGAGGCCCATGTGGTCCGAGCGGTAGCCGTCCATCGACTGCTCCCGGACGATCGGGTCCGGGTCGCCCGCCGTCGCCTTGGCGATGTCGATCCAGACCACGTCGGCGAAGCTCGGCCGGCTGACGGCGAGGTAGCGCCCGTCGTTGGTCGTGAACATGTCGTCCACGAACTGGTCGTTGCCCTCGCCGGGGCCCATCCGGATCGCCAGGAAGAGGGCGAGCGACACCGGGTTGGAGTAGATGTCGGCGAGCTCCTGCTGCTTGTCCGGGATCAGGTTCACGCCGCGCTTGAGCACCTCGAAGGTGTGCGCGTCGACGATGCTCGCGGTCCCGTCCCAATTGTTGCCGACGAACATGACGTCGCGCAGGCCGGTCGGCGCCGCCGCGGGAGGCGTCGCGACCGCTTCGGCCGCGGGCGTCGGCGAGAGGGCTGGGACGAGCAGGGCGGTCGCCAGGCAGGCGGAGGCGGTGAGAGGCAGGAGGCGCACGACAGGTCCAACGACCCGGGAGTGGAACGGGTTACAGGCCGGTGGACCGGCAGCTGCGCCGGCGCAGCGCGGCGACGTAGTCGACCGGGGCGTCGGCGGCCTCCGCCGCGTTGGCGAGGACGCCGAGGTACGACGCCGAGGGCAGGCCGCCCTCGTAGGCGTCGAGCACGTAGGTCCAGGCGACCAGCTCGCCGGTCATCGTCGACACCCGGACCTTTGTCTTGCGGTAGAGCCCGGAGTCGGCGGACTCCCACTCGTCGAGGCGCTGCACGTCGAGCGGGCTCACGTCGTAGACCGCCACGAAGACCTGCTCGAGCGGGTCCTGGACGATCGTCGCCAGCGCGCCGTCCCAGCCGTGCTCCTCGCCGCCGAACGTCAGCCGCCAGCCGGTCAGCCACCCGGTCGTCTGGAGGGGCGAGTGCGGGCACCGCTCGCCCATCCGGGCGGGATCGAGGTTCGTCCCGTAGGCGGCGTACGCGGTCACGAGGGTCAGGCTAGTGCCCACTACGCTGGGCGGGTGACCACGCACTTCGATGTCCTCGTCCTCGGTGCCGGCCCCGGAGGGTACGTCGCCGCCATCCGCGCAGCGCAGCTCGGCAAGTCCGTCGCCGTGATCGAGAAGAAGTACTGGGGCGGCGTGTGCCTCAACGTCGGGTGCATCCCGTCGAAGGCCTTGCTGCGCAACGCGGAGATCGCGCACATCCTCACGCACGAGAAGAAGACCTTCGGCATCTCGGGTGACGCGACGATGGACTTCGGCGCCACCCACCAGCGCAGCCGCGGCGTGGCCGACGCGAGCGCCAAGGGCGTCCACTACCTGATGAAGAAGAACAAGATCACCGAGATCGACGGCTGGGGCACGCTCACCGGCCCGAAGTCGGTGGACGTGGAGGGCGACGACGGCGCGCGCACGTCGTACTCCTGCGACAACCTGATCATCGCCACCGGCGCGACCGTGCGCCTGGTCCCGGGCGTTAGCCTGAGCGACAACGTGGTCACCTACGAGGAGCAGATCCTCACCGACCAGCTGCCCTCCTCGATCGTGATCGGCGGCTCCGGTGCGATCGGCGTGGAGTTCGCCTACGTCATGAAGGCCTTCGGCGTCGACGTGACGATCGTGGAGTTCCTCGACCGGATGGTGCCCACCGAGGACGCCGACGTCTCCAAGGAGCTGCTGCGCCAGTACAAGAAGCTCGGCGTGAAGGTGCTGCTCTCCACCGCGGTCAAGGGCGTCGAGGACACCGGCTCGGGCGTCCGGGTCACCGTCGCGCCGGCTTCGGGCGGCGACGAGCAGGTGCTCGAGGCCGACAAGTTCCTCGCGGCGTTCGGCTTCGCGCCGCGGATCGAGGGCTACGGCCTGGACAGCACCGGTGTGGAGCTCACCGACCGCGGCGCCATCGCGATCGACGAGCGCGGGCGCACCAACGTCGAGGGCGTCTACGCCATCGGTGACTGCACCGGCAAGCTGATGCTCGCCCACACTGCCGAGGCGATGGGCGTCGTGGCGGCGGAGACGATCGCCGGCGCCGAGACCATGGAGCTCAACTTCGACATGATCCCGCGGGCCACGTTCTGCCAGCCGCAGATCGCGTCCTTCGGCTACAGCGAGGCCCAGGCCAAGGAGAAGGGCTACGACGTCAAGACGTCGACGTTCCCGTTCTCCGCCAACGGCAAGGCGCGCGGCATGGCCGACGGTGTCGGGTTCGTCAAGATCGTGGCCGACGCGGAGCACAACGAGATCGTCGGCGCCCACATGATCGGCCCCGAGGTGACCGAGCTGCTGCCGGCGCTGACCCTGGCCCAGCAGTGGGACCTGACCGCCGACGAGGTCGCCCGCAACGTGTTCGCCCACCCGACGCTGTCCGAGGCCGTCAAGGAGGCCATCGAGGGCATCGCGGGGCACATGATCAACCTGTGACCTTGGTCCTCCGGCGCCGGGCCCTCGGGCTCAGGCCGCCGGGGGACAGCAGCGCAAGGCTGGGGCCATGAGGGACCTGCGTCGCATCGTCGTCGCTGTGGTCATCGGGTCGTTCTCCATCGCCGCCCTGATGGGCATCATCGCGCTCCTCCAGCCCGGTCCGTTCGGGCAGACGGAGGGCCGCGTCCTGCTCACCACGGTGATCGTCGGTGTCGAGTCGGTGGCCGCCCTCTGCTACCTCAGCCTCTCCGGCAGGCCCTGGGCCGCGGTGGGTGCCGTGGGCGCCACCGTGTCGCTCGCGGCCACGATCGCCGCCCTGCTGATGACCTGGGGTAACGACAGCGAGGTCCTGGGCAAGTTCATGGGGGTCTCCGCCCTCGTGGCCGCGACCTTCGCCCAGGCCTCGCTGCTCATCTCGCTGGCCGGTCGTCGCCGTACGGTGCCGCTCCTGGTCGGCACGCTCACGGCCGCGGCAGCGGTGTGCACGATGATCTCGGTCCTGATCATCACCGACCACGAGCCGGCCCCCGGCTTCGGCCGGACGCTCGGCGTGGTCGCGATCCTCGACGCGCTCGGCACGGTGGTCCTGGTCGCCCTGGCGATCGTCGTCCGCCTGACCCGGTCGGTCGGCGGGGTCGCCGGCCAGGCGCCGCTGGTGCTGGTGCCCTCGGTCGAGACCCGGCTGGTCGCGGCGGCGACCCTGCGCGGCGTGACGCCGAGCGAGCTCGTCGGAGACGCGCTGGACGCGCTGGAGGCCTCCGACCGGGAGCGCGTCGCTCAGGACGCCTGACCGGCAGGCTGCTCGGCGGGCTGGTCGTCAGGCTGCCCGCGGCGTACGGCGAGCGCGACGACCACACCGAGCACGGTCAGTGCTCCCGCGACGACGCCGAGCAGGCTCACCTCCGACCCGTCCACGACCACCTCGATGAGCTCGGCCGTGATGACCTGGCCGGCGATGACGGAGAGGCCGAGGACCAGCACGCCGTGCACGCGCACGAGCAGCGCCGCGAGCCAGACGAACACGACTCCGAGGACCCCGCCGAGGTAGAGCCACCACTCGCCCGGCAGTGGCTCGAAGTCGCCGTGCGCCAGGAGGCTGATCGCCAGCGCGACGACGAGCGCGGCGGTACCGACGACGAAGTTGACCAGGGTCGTGACCCACGGGTGCGCCGCGCGCGCCACCCGGCCGTTGAGCGCCTGCTGCAGCGATGCCGCCGCTCCGGCGAGGAAGGGGACGACGGTGAACAGGGCGACCTGCCACGAGAACGCCTCCTGCAGCCGCGAGGCCGACGCCAGCAGCACCGCCACGACGGCGAACGCGGCGGCGACGACGCGCGACGCGCTGAGCTGCTGGCGGCCGGCCGGGCCGATCCCGAGGTGGTCGACGAGCAGGGCGCTGCACGACTGGCCGGCGGTCAGCGCGATGCTGAACAGCGCGACCCCCAGGGTGGCGACAGTGAGCCCCTGGCTGGCGACCACGAACGCACCGAGCAGCCCGCCGATCAGCTCGAGCGGCCGGAGGCTGCCGGTCCGCAGCGCGTCCGCGAGGTCCCGCACCCGCTGGCGGTTGCGCGCGACGACCAGCGTCAGCACGGCGAGGACGACCAGCCCCGTGGCGAAGCTGATCACCGCCGCGCCGAAGCCCGCCCGCGGCCCGCTGCCCATGTCGTCGGCGAGCCGGCCGTTGATCTGCGACTGGACGGCGAGCAGGCCGCCGCTGACCAGCATGGCCGGGACGGCCGCGACCCGGAGGGCGTGCGAGGGCTGGGAAGGCACCACGCGATCGTAGGGGCAGCCCCTGCAACAATGAGCGGCATGTCGAGCGCGCCGACCACGCCCCACTCCCGCGTCGTGATCATGGGCGGCGGGCCGGGCGGCTACGAGTCGGCCCTGGTCGCCGCCCAGCTCGGCGCCGAGGTGACCGTGGTCGACTCCGACGGCATCGGCGGGTCGGCCGTCCTCACCGACTGCGTGCCCAGCAAGACGCTGATCGCGACGGCGGAGCTGATGGCCGAGATGAGCGGCGCGGCCGAGCTCGGCATCGACGCCCGCGACGCGGAGGGCGACTCGGCGACCGGTGTGCACGTGGACCTGGAGAAGGTCAACGCCCGCGTGAAGCTGCTGGCCGCCGACCAGTCCGCCGACATCGCGCGCCGGCTCGAGCGGGACGGCGTGCGGGTCCTGCGGGGTCGCGGACGGCTCGACGGACTCGGCACGGTCGTCGCGGACCTGGCCGGCGGCGGCAGCGAGACGCTGACCGCGGACGCCGTGCTCGTCGCCACCGGCGCGGCGCCGCGCACGCTGCCGAGCGCGCAGCCCGACGGGGAGCGGATCCTGACCTGGGAGCAGGTCTACGACCTGACCGAGGTCCCCACCTCGCTGATCGTCGTCGGATCCGGTGTCACCGGCGCGGAGTTCGCGAGCGCCTACCAGTCGCTGGGCATCCCGGTCACGCTGGTCTCCTCGCGCGAGCGGGTGCTGCCCGGCGAGGACGCCGACGCCGCGCAGGTGCTCGAGGACGTCCTCAAGCGGCGCGGCATGACCGTCCTCTCGCAGTCGCGGATGCAGTCGGTCTCCCGGGACGGCGACGTCGTCACGGTGACCCTCTCCGACGGACGCGAGGTCCAGGGCTCGCACTGCATCCTCGCGCTCGGCTCGATCCCCAACACCCAGGACATCGGTCTCGAGGAGGCCGGCGTGATCACCGACGACGGCGGATTCATCAAGGTCGACCGGGTGTCGCGGACGTCGGCGCGCGGGGTCTACGCCGCGGGCGACTGCACCGGGGTGCTGATGCTGGCCTCGGTCGCCGCGATGCAGGGCCGGATCGCCATGTGGCACTTCCTCGGCGACGCGGTCGCGCCGCTGGACCTCAAGCGGGTCTCGTCGAACGTGTTCACCGCCCCTGAGATCGCGACCGTCGGCTGGTCCCAGCGGGCGATCGACGCCGGTGAGATCCAGGCCGAGACCGTGATGCTCCCGCTGCGCGGCAACCCGCGGGCCAAGATGCAGGGCGTCCACGACGGCTTCGTGAAGCTGTTCTGCCGCCCCGGCACCGGCATCGTCGTCGGCGGCGTCGTGGTGGGCCCCCGCGCCAGCGAGCTGATCCACCCGGTCTCCCTCGCCGTGGCCGAGTCCCTCACCGCCGACCAGCTCGCGCAGGCCTTCACGGTCTACCCGTCGATGAGCGGCTCGGTGGCCGAGGCCGCGCGCCGCCTCCACCACTTCTGATCGGTCCGGCAGAGCGGTCGAGATCACACGGGCGCCAGGTCGGCGGCCGGCCCTGGGAACGGCGGTCCCCGGTCTGCGAGAATGCCGCCCATGCGCGTGCACCTCGGCTGCGACCATGCCGGCCTCGAGCTGAAGTCCCACCTCATCGGCTGGCTCGAGGAGCACGGCTACGAGCCCGTCGACCACGGACCCTTCGTCTACGACGCCCAGGACGACTACCCGGTCTTCTGCCTGCGCGCCGCTGAGGGCGTCGCGACCGACCGCGCGGCCGGCCTCGACAGCCTCGGCGTGGTGATCGGCGGCTCGGGCAACGGCGAGCAGATGGCCGCCAACAAGGTCCAGGGGATCCGGGCCGCCCTCGCCTGGTCGGAGGAGACCGCGTCGCTGGCCCGCGAGCACAACGACGCGTGGGTCGTCGCGGTCGGTGGCCGGATGCACTCCCTCGACGAGATGACCCGCCTGGTCGAGGTCTTCCTGTCGACTCCGTTCCCCGGCGACGAGCGGCACGTGCGGCGGATCGCGCAGATGACGACCTACGAGGCGACGCGCTCGCTGCCGCCGCTGCCGCAGTCCGCCCTGACCACGCCGGATGCCTGAGGGGCACACCCTCCACCGGCTCGCGGCGCGCCTGGCGGAGGTGTTCGGTGACCGCGTGGTCCGCGTCGGCAGCCCCCAGGGCCGCTTCGCCGACGGCGCCGCCCGGGTCGACGGGACCCGCCTGGTCGGGGCCGAGTCGTGGGGCAAGCACCTCTTCCTGGAGCTCGAGCACGAGCTGTACGTCCACGTCCACCTCGGTCTCTACGGCACCTTCGACGTGACCACGCTCGAGCCGGGGACGGCCGTGCCGCCGCCGGTCGGCCAGGTCCGGCTGCGGATCATGACCGACACGGCGTACGCCGACCTGCGCGGCGCCACCACGTGCGAGCTGGTCACCGCGGCGCAGCGCGACGCCGTGGTCGCGCGATCCGGGCCCGACCCGCTGCGGCCCGACGCGGACCCCGACCTCGCCTGGGCGCGGATCAGCCGGAGCGCCTCGCCGATCGGCACCCTGCTGATGGACCAGACCGTCCTCGCGGGCGTCGGCAACGTCTACCGCGCCGAGCTGCTCTTCCGGCACCGCATCCACCCGCTGCGGCCCGGCCGCACGCTGCGCGCCGGCCAGTGGCGGGCGATGTGGTCCGACCTGGTCGAGCTGATGGAGGACGGGGTGCGGACCGGCCGGATCGACACCGTGCGCCCCGAGCACACCCCGGAGGCCATGGGTCGCCCGCCGAGGGTCGACGACCACGGCGGCGAGGTCTACGTCTACCGCCGCAGCGGCCAGCCCTGCCACGTCTGCGCGAGCGCGGTGCGCACCGAGGTGCTGGGCGGCCGCAACCTGTTCTGGTGCCCGCGCTGCCAGCCGGTGTTCCGGTCCCGCGCGGGACGCGGGAGGGCGGCATGACCGGGTGGGGCGGGCGCGGCCTGGGGTCGCAGCTCCTCGTCCTGACGGCGTTGTGCGTCCTGGCCGGGACCATCGCGGTGACCACCGTGATGCACGGCGACGTCAAGGTCCCCTTCGCGATGCTGGCGCCGCTGCTCCTCGGCGTGGTGCTGCTGGACAACCGGCTCCTGGCCGGCTTCTCGGTCGTCGTGATGGTGCTCGTGGGCGCGATGGCCGCCGCGGGGAACCCGTCGGTGACGACGACGGTCTACCTCGCCAGCGTGGTCGTCCTGTCGCTGCTCGTGCTCTACCTGTGCCTGCGCGGGAAGCCGATCGGGGTGACCGGGCGGCGCGGCGAGTCGATGCTCGTCGACCTGCGCGACCGGATCCTGGCGCAGGGCCAGATCCCGGCGCTGCCCGCCGACTGGCTCGTGGAGTCGTCCCTGTCGTCCGCCGGCGGTTCGCCGTTCGCCGGTGACTTCGTCGTGGCGACGACCCGGGAGCACGGCCGCCTCTTCGAGGTGGCCGTGGTCGACGTGTCGGGCAAGGGAGAGGCGGCCGGCACCCGGGCGCTCCAGCTCTCGGGTGCGATGGGCGGCCTCCTGGGGGCCCTGCCGCCCGACCACTTCCTCCCTGCGGCCAACGAGTACCTGCTCCAGCGCGAGTGGGACGAGGGCTTCGCGACCGCGGTCCACCTCTCCCTCGACCTCGACCAGGGCACCTTCGAGGTGCGCACGGCCGGGCACCCGCCGCCGGCCCACCGCCACGCCGGCTCCGGCCGCTGGCACGTGCTGCGCGCCGACGGGCCCGTGCTCGGGCTGCTCGAGGACGCGACGTACGACGTGGTGCACGGGCGGTTGCTGCCGGGGGACACCCTGCTGCTCTACACCGACGGCATGGTCGAGGAGCCGCGGCGCGACATCGACCTGGGCCTCGACGCGATGCTCGGCACCGCGGAGTCCATGCTGCGCAGGTCCTGGGAGGGGATGGCCGTCCGGCTCACCACGGCGGTCGGCTCGAGGGACGACGACCGCGCGCTGCTGGTGGTCCACCGCCGCTAGCCGTTTAGGGGCTGATCGAGCGCGTGTGGGAGGATGACGACCGCGTTTCGCGCGTGCGGGGATGTAGCTCAATGGTAGAGCCCCAGTCTTCCAAACTGGCTACGCGGGTTCGATTCCCGTCATCCCCTCCAAGGAGCCCTCGGGCGGTCCGGACGGGCCTGCCGAAGGCCTCTTGGCGGGGCGTAGCGTAGTGGCTAGCGCGCCTGCTTTGGGAGCAGGAGATCGCAGGTTCGAGTCCTGTCGCCCCGACAAACCCCACCATCAAGCAGTAGGAGAAAGACCTGTGAAGAGCGCCGTCGAGACCTTGAGCCCGACCCGGGCCAAGCTGACCGTCGAGGTGCCCTTCGAGGAGCTCAAGCCGAGCCTCGACGCGGCGTACAAGAAGATCGCCCAGCAGATCAACATCCCGGGCTTCCGCCGCGGCAAGGTGCCGCCGCAGGTCATCGACCGCCAGGTCGGCCGTGGCGTCGTCCTCGACGAGGCCGTCAACGAGGTGCTGCCGAAGGCGTACGTCGAGGCGCTGCAGAGCAACGACCTGACCCCGCTGGCCCAGCCGGACATCGAGGTCACCAAGTTCGAGGACAACGAGACCCTCGAGTTCACCGCCGAGGTGGACATCAAGCCGGAGATCACCCTCCCCGACACCGCGGGCCTCGAGGCCACGGTCGACAACGTCGAGGTCACCGAGGCCGACATCGAGGAGCAGGTCACCGCGCTCCGCGAGCGGTTCGCGACGCTGATCGACGTCGAGCGGCCGGCCCAGGACGGCGACTTCGTCGTCATCGACCTCAAGGCGACCAAGGACGGCGAGGTCGTCGAGGGCGCCGAGATCACCGGCTTCTCCTACAAGGTCGGCCGCGGCGGCATGATCGACGGCCTCGACGAGGCCCTGGCGGGCGTCTCCGCCGGCGAGACCACGACCTTCACCTCCCAGCTCGCCAGCGGCGACCTGGTCGGCCAGGACGTCGAGGTCGAGGTCACCGTGTCGCAGGTCCAGGAGCAGGAGCTCCCCGACCTCGACGACGACTTCGCCCAGATGGCCTCCGAGTTCGACACCTTCGCCGAGCTCCAGGCCGACGTCGAGGAGCGCCTGACCCGCGGCAAGCGGCTCGAGCAGGCGGCCGCCGCGCGCGACGCCGTGCTCGAGGCCCTGCTCGACAAGGTGGAGATCCCGCTGCCCGAGACCATGGTCACCGACGAGCTCAACGCCCGCCGCGAGAGCGTCGAGCAGCAGCTGGCCTTCGCCGGCATGACGCTCGACAAGTACCTGGAGGAGGAGGAGCAGACCGAGGAGGAGTTCGAGGCCGACCTCGAGCGCCGGGTCCGCGACGCGGTCGCCGCGCAGTTCCTCCTCGACGAGCTCGCCGACAAGTCCGAGATCGGCGTCGACCAGAGCGAGCTCACCCAGCACATGGTCCGTCGTGCGCAGCAGTCCGGCCAGGACCCGCAGGAGTTCGTGAACCACATGCTCGAGCACAACCACGTGCCCGAGCTGGTCCAGGAGATCCGCCGCGGCAAGGCCCTCGCCGAGCTGGTCGAGGGAGCTGTCGTGAAGGACGCCTCCGGCAACGTCGTCGAGCTGAAGAACCTGCGCCCGGACGGCACCATCGGCGAGCCCGAGCCCGAGCCCGAGCCCGAGGCCGAGGCCGAGGCCGAGGAGGCCCCCGAGGCCGCTGCCGCGGAGGAGACCTCGACCGAGGACTGAGCAGCACACAGTGCACAACTGTGCACTCAAGCGGTAGGGTGCGGGCCATGCCCGCACCCTCTGCTGTCTCCGGGGCCGTCCCGGGAGCCTCCTCCGGGTCCGTCCCCGGTCCGAGCGTCCTGGACGGGCTCTCGCTGCTCACCCAGGTGGCCGACGACCTGCTCCTCGCGACCGCGCGCGACACCCACGACGCGATCGCGACCCGGGTCTACGGCACGGCGCGGCTCGGTCTCGGTCAGGCGACGTCGGCGCCGCAGGCCGTGCACCGGGCCATCGCGGGCGCCGTCTTCGGCGGGCTCGGCCTTGCGCTGCGCGGGAGCAGCAAGGGTCTGGACCGGCTCGCTGCGACCGGCGTCGGCCCCCCGCTCGAGGCCGACCACCGCGGTCGGCTGCTCACCGCGGCGGTCAACGGGCTGATCGGCGACGAGCTGCTCCGGGAGCGGCCGCAGATGGCGATCCCGATGGCGGTCCGGGTCGACGGCCGCGACGTCGACGTCTACGACGACGCGGGCGTGCGCGCGGCGTACCCCGAGGCGACGGGGAAGGTCGCCGTCTTCCTGCACGGGCTCTGCGAGGACGAGCAGTGCTGGCAGCTGCACCGCGACCGCACCGGCACGACGTACCCCGAGGCGCTCGAGGCCGAGGGCTGGACCCCGGTGCTGCTCCGCGCCAACACCGGGCTTCCGATCCGCCAGAACGGCGTCGCCCTCGCGGCCCTGCTGCAGCAGGTGGTCGACCGCTGGCCGACCGGCGTGGAGCGGATCGCGCTCGTGGGGCACTCGATGGGAGCGCTCATCATGCGTGCGTCCTCCGCCGTGATGGCCGACGGCGACGCGCCGTCGGCGTGGACGCGACTGGTGTCGGACGTGGTGACCCTCGGTGCGCCGCACCGCGGCTCCTGGTTCGCCGTCTCCGCGGGCCACGGCAGCCGGCTGCTCGGCTGGCTGGAGGAGACCGCGGCGTTCGGCCGGATCATCGACCGGCAGTCCGAGGGGATCCTCGACCTCGTCGAGGGCCTGGCCGAGGACGTGCCGCCGATCGGCCATGCGCGCTACCGGCTGGTGTCCGGGACGATCACCCGCACGGGGTGGAACCCGATCGGCGGGGTGTTCGGCGACGGCCTCGTCTCACCGCTGTCCGCCTCGGGCCGGGACCGCCACGGCCGGGAGCTGTTCCCCGACGCGACCGTGCTCCGGGTGGGCCGCACCGACCACTTCGGCCTGCTGAACCACCCGCGGGTGCTGGCCGGCCTCAGGGACTGGCTCGCCTGAGTCGTCCCTGTGCCATCATCGGCCCCGTGACGAGCAACCGAGCCGAGCGCGAGCTGCGCGCCGAGGCGGTCGTGGCCGCCCCGCCGGAGCAGGTCTGGGCGCTGCTGACCGACTTCTCCCGGATGCCGGAGTGGAGCCCGGAGCTGCTCCGCATGGTCCCGCTCAAGAGGGGCGGGCTCCGGGCGGGCCAGTGGTACCTCGGCATCAACCGGCGCAAGGCCGTCGTCTGGCCGACGCGCTCGGTCGTCGCCGCGGTGGAGGCGCCGCGCCGCCTGGTCTGGGACACCCGGTCGAGCGGTGCCCAGTGGATCTGGGAGCTCGAGCCGGCCGACGGGGGGACGCGCGTCGTGCACCGTCGCCCGGTGCCGCAGCGGCTCGCCCTGGGCAGCCGGCTGTTCGCGCCGCTGGCGCTCGGCGGCTCCGTGGAGCACGCCGACGAGCTCGAGCAGGGCATGGCGCGGACCGTCGCCGGGCTCAAGGCGGCCGCCGAGGCGGGCGTCACCAGGCCTTAGGTCACACCAAATCCGCTGTCGGCGAACAGCAGGCGAGAACGCGTGGTTCCGACGCCGCCGGGGGCTAGGGTCGCCTCGTGACTCAGAACGGTGGCATCAGCTTCCTCGACGACAACATCTACAGCCGGCTGCTCAAGGAGCGGATCGTGTTCCTCGGCTCCGAGGTGCGCGACCAGAACGCGAACGCCATCTGCGCCCAGCTGCTGCTGCTCTCGGCGGAGGACCCCGACGCGGACATCTTCCTGCACATCAACTCGCCGGGCGGATCGGTCGACGCCGGCATGGCGATCTACGACACGATGAACTACATCCCCAACGACGTCGCCACGGTCGGCATGGGCCTCGCCGCGTCGATGGGCCAGTTCCTGCTCTGCGCCGGCGCGAAGGGCAAGCGCTACGCGCTGCCGCACGCGCGCATCATGATGCACCAGCCGTCGTCCGGCATGGGCGGCTCCGCGTCCGACATCAAGATCCAGGCCCAGCAGTCGCTGCACATCAAGAAGGTGCTGCTCGAGCTGATCGCCCAGCACACCGGCCAGACCGTCCAGCAGGTGACCGACGACGCCGACCGTGACCGCTGGTTCACGGCCCAGGAGGCCCTCGAGTACGGCCTGGTCGACCAGGTCATCGCCAGCGCCCGTGAGGCCGCCGACCAGGGCCGTCCGGCCCACAAGAACGACTGAGGGGCTAGACGAGACATGAACTACTACATCCCGCAGTGGGAAGAGCGCACCTCCTACGGCTTCCGCCGGATCGACCCCTACGCCAAGCTGTTCGAGGACCGGATCATCTACCTCGGCACGCCGATCTCCGACGACGTCGCCAACGCGGTGATCGCCCAGCTGCTGTGCCTGCAGTCGATGAACCCCGACCAGGACATCAGCATCTACATCAACAGCCCGGGCGGCTCGTTCACGGCGCTGACCGCGATCTACGACACGATCCAGTTCATCAAGCCCGACGTGCAGACCGTGTGCATCGGGCAGGCCGCCTCGGCGGCGGCGATCCTGCTGGCGGCCGGCACCCAGGGCAAGCGGCTCGCGCTGCCCAACAGCCGGATCCTGATCCACCAGCCCTACACCGAGGGCACGTTCGGCCAGACCTCCGACATCGAGATCCAGGCCAACGAGATCCTCCGGATGCGGGAGCTGCTCGAGAAGATGATCGCCGACCACAGCGGCAAGACCATCGAAGAGGTCAGCAAGGACATCGAGCGCGACAAGATCCTGACCGCCGAGCAGGCCATCGACTACGGCCTGATCGACTCGGTCCTCGCCTCGCTGAAGCAGACCCCGGCGCTCACCTGAGCGCCCCGCAGAAGGAATGACGATGGCGAACCCTCCGACCCGCTCCTCGTGTCCCGCACCACAGCGGGCGCCGCTCGGGGTACCGTCGGAGGGTTCGCAACCACTCGCGATCGCAACATCTGGGACGAGGAGGACCCCCCGTGGCTCGCATCGGTGACGGAGGCGACCTGCTGAAGTGCTCTTTCTGCGGGAAGAGCCAGAAGCAGGTCAAGAAGCTGATCGCGGGACCCGGGGTCTACATCTGCGACGAGTGCATCGACCTCTGCAACGAGATCATCGAGGAGGAGCTCAACGAGGGCTCCGACGTCGAGCTCGCCGAGCTCCCCAAGCCGCGGGAGATCTTCGACTTCCTCAACTCCTACGTCATCGGCCAGGAGCAGGCGAAGAAGTCGCTCGCGGTGGCCGTCTACAACCACTACAAGCGGGTCCAGGCGGGTGTGCAGCCGGTGACCGGCAAGCACAGCAAGGACGAGGTCGTCGAGGTCGCCAAGTCCAACATCCTGGTGATCGGGCCCACCGGCTGCGGCAAGACCTATCTCGCCCAGACGCTGGCGCGGATGCTCAACGTGCCGTTCGCGATCGCCGACGCCACCGCGCTCACCGAGGCGGGCTACGTCGGTGAGGACGTGGAGAACATCCTCCTCAAGCTGATCCAGGCCGCCGACTACGACGTCAAGAAGGCCGAGACCGGCATCATCTACATCGACGAGATCGACAAGGTCGCCCGCAAGGCCGAGAACCCGTCGATCACCCGCGACGTCTCCGGCGAGGGCGTGCAGCAGGCGCTGCTCAAGATCATCGAGGGCACCACCGCCTCGGTGCCGCCGCAGGGGGGGCGCAAGCACCCCCACCAGGAGTTCATCCAGATCGACACCACCAACATCCTGTTCGTGGTGGGCGGCGCGTTCGCCGGGCTCGAGCACATCATCGAGCAGCGGGTCGGCAAGAAGACGCTCGGCTTCACCGCCGAGGTCCACGGCAAGGCCGAGAAGGAGGCCGAGGACCTCCTCGCGCTGGTCCGGCCCGAGGACCTCACCAAGTTCGGCCTGATCCCCGAGTTCATCGGCCGGCTCCCGCTCATCGCGAGCGTCTCCAAGCTCGACCGTGAGGCGCTGGTGCAGATCCTCACCGAGCCGCGGAACGCGCTGACCAAGCAGTACAAGAAGCTCTTCGAGCTCGACGGTGTCGAGCTGGAGTTCACCCAGGACGCCATCGAGGGCATCGCCGACAAGGCCATGGAGCGCGGCACCGGTGCCCGCGGCCTGCGCGCCATCATCGAGGAGGTCCTCCTCCACGTGATGTACGAGGTCCCGTCCCGCGGCGACGTCGAGAAGGTCGTCGTCACCCGCGAGGTCGTCGACGACGACGTCGCCCCCACCCTCGTGCTCCGCGAGACCAAGAAGAAGAAGTCTGCGTGACAGCGACCGGCCGAGGAACGAGGCCGGTCGCGTCATCGCGCGAGGTCGAGTAGCCGTCGCGGCTGAGGCACGAAGCCGCGAGAGCGGCGTATCGAGACCCGGCGTCCTTCCACGCCCGAGGAGCCAGCGCCGTATGCCTCCCGGCTGACCGGGAACCTCCCAAGGACAGACGACCCTGGGAGGTCCCGTGAGCAACGACCACGCAACCAAGACCCGCGTGCGGGCGCCGGAGCCGGACAGCCAGTCCACCGGCGAGCTCGTGTCGCGGATGTCGCAGGACGTGTCGCGCCTGGTGCGCGACGAGCTCCGCCTGGCGCGGGCGGAGATGACGGCGAAGGGCAAGCGCGCCGGGATCGGCGCCGGCATGTTCGGCGCCGCCGGCCTGCTCGCGCTGTACGGCGTGGGCGTGCTCATCGCCACGGTCGTCCTCGCGCTGGACCTGGTCATGCCCGCGTGGCTGGCCGCTCTGGTCGTCGCGGTCGTCCTGCTGGCCGCGGCCGGGCTGGCGGCGCTTCTCGGGAAGAACAAGGTCACCGAGGCGGCGCCGCCGGTTCCGGAGCGGACGGTGGAGAACGTCAAGCGGGACGTCGAGGCGGTGCGCCACCATGGGTGACCCGAACCTCGAGCTCGCGGCCATCGAGGCCGAGATCCAGCGCACGCGCGACGACCTGGAGCACACGGTCGACCAGCTGGTCGCCAAGGCCAAGCCGGCCCGCTCCACCGTGGTCGGCGCCGCGGCGGTCGCCGTCGCCGCGGTGGTCGCGATCGTCGTGCTGAAGCGACGCAGGGGGCACCGCTGATGGCCGACCAGCCCGAGCGCGACCCCGACTCGCCGACCGAGCTGACCAAGACGTCGTGGTGGTACGTCGCCCGCAAGACCGCGCGCGAGTTCTCCGACGACCAGTGCACCGACCTGGCCGCGGCGCTGACCTACTACTCGGTGCTCGCGCTGTTCCCGACCTTCATCGCGGTGCTGTCGCTGGTCGGCCTGGTCGGCCAGGGGCCCGAGACGGCCAAGACGCTGCTGCAGATCCTGCGTGACGTCGGCGCGTCGAGCGCCGCGGACACCCTCGAACCGACCGTCCTGCAGCTGAGCCAGACCCAGAACTCCGGCGTCGCGCTGGTCATCGGGCTCGCCGTGGCGCTCTGGTCGGCCTCCGGCTACGTCGGCGCTTTCGCCCGCGGGATGAACCGGATCTACGAGATCGACGAGGGCCGGCCGATCTGGAAGCTGCGCCCGGCGATGCTGCTGGTCACCCTGGTCACGGTGACCCTGACCGCCCTGGTCGCGGTCGGTCTGGTGCTCACCGGCCCGGCGGCGCAGGCGGTCGGCGACGCGATCGGCCTCGGCTCGACCGCCGTGACGGTCTGGAACATCGCGAAGTGGCCGGTCATCCTCGCGGTCGTCGTGCTCATCGTGGCGCTGCTCTACTACGCCACGCCCAACGTGAAGCAGCCACGGTTCCGCTGGATCAGCGTCGGCGCGCTGACGGCGATCCTGGTTTGGGTCGTGGCGTCGGCGGCGTTCGGGTTCTACGTCGCCAACTTCTCCAGCTACAACAAGACCTACGGCTCGCTGGCCGGCGTGATCGTCTTCCTGCTCTGGCTGTGGCTGACCAACCTGGCCCTGCTGTTCGGCGCCGAGCTGGACGCCGAGCTCGAGCGCGGCCGGGAGCTGCAGGCCGGGATGCCGGCCGAGGAGACCATCCAGCTCCCCGCCCGGGACACCCGGAAGAGCGAGAAGGCGGCGCGCAAGGAAGAGGAAGACATCGAGCGCGGCCGCCGGCTCCGGCTGACCCGCGGCGCCGACGACGAGCTCGCGAGCTCGGGAAAGGGACGGTGACGTCCGCGATGACCACCACGACGGCGCGGGAGAAGCAGTCGAGCACCTCCGCCAAGATCCTCTACCGGCCCTGGGGCCTGATCGGCAGCCTGCTCGGCGGCCTGATCGCCGGCCAGCTCTTCCAGCAGCTGTGGAAGCGGGTCGACCCGCAGGGCACCGACGACCCGCCCAAGCCGCTGCAGTCGGAGTACGGGCTGCCCAAGATCCTGGTCGCGGCCGTCGTCCAGGGCGCGATCTTCGCGGTCGTCCGCGCGCTCATCGCGCGCGGCGGCGCCCGGGCCTTCGAGCGGTGGACGGGGGAGTGGCCGGGGGACTGATCCCGCGCGGTTCAGGCGGCCGGCCGCTCCACACCCGGCCCGAGCAGCGGCGCTGCCTTCTCCCACACGTCCTCCGGGATCGGCGTCGGGCGCAGGCTCTGGCCGTCGAGGAAGACCACCACGCGGTGGCCCTCGGCGTGCACGACCGTGTGGTCGGCCGAGAGCACCTCGAAGTGGTAGGTCACGCTGGTCCGGCCGGCGCGGCTGACCCAGAAGTGCACGTCGACCTCGCTCAGGCCCTGCACCGGCTGGTGGTAGGTCAGGCCCAGCTCGCGGATCACGAGCACCGACGCGGCCGGGTCGATCTGCCAGCCCGCATCGGTCCAGAAGTCGATGACGGCGTTGTCGAAGAGCAGGGCGTAGCGCGCGTGGTGCAGCATCCCGAAGCCGTCGAGGTCGTCGAGGTAGATGCGCTTGCGGACCAGGACGCCGGCGTGGGTGTCGATCATGGCGACTCCTTCAACTAAGCGACCGATCGGTCGCATTGGTGGGGTCGACCGTACGCCGGTCTGGGATTTACGTCCAGTCGGTCGTACAGTGATCCGCATGACCACCGCCGTCGACGGACGCCGCGCCCGGGGCGACGCCACCCGCCGGCGGGTGGCGCGCGAGGCGGCGATGCTGGCCACCGTCAGCGGCCTGGACTCGATCTCGGTCGGCGGCCTCGCCGAGCGCACCGGGGTGAGCAAGAGCGGCATCCTCACGGTCTTCGGCAGCCGCGAGGCGATCCAGGTCGGCGCGGTCGCCGAGGCCCGCCGGATCTACCAGGAGCACGTCATCGCGCCGGCCTGGGAGCAGGAGCCCGGCCGTCCGCGGCTCCGGGCGCTCCTCGCCGCGTGGCAGGACTACCTCCGCTCGGAGGTCTTCCCGGGCGGCTGCTTCCTGGCATCGACGTCGGTGGAGTACGGCCACCGTGAGGGTCCCGTCGCGGACGCCGTACGACGGCTCAAGCGGGAGTGGCTCGATCTCCTCGAGCACGACCTCCGCGCCGCCGGCTCGCCCGACCCGGTCGACGACGCCTTCCGGATCGACGCCTACCTCGACGCCGGGGTCAGCCGCTTCCAGCTGTACGGCGACCCGGCCGACCTCGAGCGTGGCGCCCGGCTCGCGCTGGAGGTCGTCGGCTAGGGCTGCTCAGTCCAGCCGGTCAGCCCAGCCGCTCGGCCACCGCGACGATGATCCCCTCGGGGCCGCGGATGTAGGCCATCCGCCAGACGTCCTCGTGGTCGCCGACGCCGCCGACCAGGCCGTAGCCCTCCTTCGCGGCGAGCTCGACGACGGCCTTCACGTCGTCGACCTCGAAGGCGAGGCTGCGCAGGCCGAGCTCGTTGGTGGGGGCCTCGGGCGAGCCCGGCAGGGGGTCGGGGCGGACGAAGCTCGAGAGCTCGATCATCGTGCCGCCGCCCGGCGTGCGGAGCATGACGATCTCGCAGCGCGAGTCGGGGACGCCGCTGACGGTCTCGAGGAACTCGCCCTCGACCGACGCCGTCCCCTCCACCTCGAGGCCCAGCATCTGGAAGAACGCGGTCGCGGTGTCGAGGTCGGCGACGGTGACGCCGACGTGGTCGAACCGGCGGAGGTGTCCGTTGCGCTTGCTCACCCCTCACTCCTATCAAGTCGCACGTCCACCCGCAGCCCACCGCCCGGGCGTGGCGCGAGGGCGAGCGTGCCGCCGTGCGCCTCGACGATGCTGCGGACGATGGCCAGGCCGAGCCCGACCCCGGCGTCGTCGGTGCGCACGCGCCTGCTCCCGCGCTGGAACGGCTCGACCAGCGTGGGGACCAGGTCGGCACTGAGCTCGGGCCCGGTGTTCTCGACGGTCAGCTCGACGGTGTCCGGGTGCGCGCTGGTGGTGACCCGCACGCTGCCGCCCTCCGGGAGGTTGTGGACGACCGCGTTGTGCACCAGGTTCGTCGTCATCGGGAGCAGCAGCGCCGGCGAGCCCGTCGTCGGGGCCGGGTCTCCCGAGGTCTCGATCGTGACGCCGCGGCCCTCGGCGAGGGGGAGCAGTGACTCGGTGGCCTCCTCGGCGAGGAGGGACAGGTCGACGTGCTCGCGGGTGGCCGGGCCGCGCTCCGCGCGGCTGAGCAGCAGCAGGGCCTCGGTCAGGTCGATCGCCCGGGTGTTGACGGCGTGCAGCCGCTCGAGCAGGCCGCGGACGTCGTGCTCGGGGTCGTTGCGCGCCACGTCGAGGAGCGTCTGGGTGATCGCCAGGGGGGTGCGCAGCTCGTGGGAGGCGTTCGCGGCGAACCGCTCCTGCTCGGCGACCTGCGCCTCGAGCCGGGCGAGCATGGTGTCGAAAGCGTCGGCGAGCTCGCGGAACTCGTCCCGGCGCCCGGGGAGCTCGATCCGGTGGGAGAGCGAGCCCCGGGCGGCCACCCGGGTGGCGTCGGTGATCCGGGTCAGCGGGGCGAGCATCCGGCCGGCGAGGAGCCACCCGCCGCCGAGACCGACGACCAGCAGCACGCCCAGCGCCGCGGCGGCCTTCGGCGCGAACGCCCGCCAGAGGTCGGACCGGCCCGGGATGAAGAGCACCGGGCTCCGCCCGGGGCCCTGGCTGCTGTGCCGGCCGCCGAGGAGGACCGCCCCGTCGGGGACGTAGCGCAGCAGGAACAGCCACACCACCGCGAGCAGCAGAGCCCCGGCGACCATGAGGAACCCGGCATAGCTGAGCGTGAGCTTCGCTCGGGCGCTCAGGCCGCTGCGCCTACGCATGGCCGCCGCCCGCGCCGCCGGAGTCGGCCGCGATCTCGATCCGGTAGCCCACGCCGGGCACGGTCGCGATCACCCAGGGCTCACCGAGCCGCTTCCGCAGTGCGGAGACGGTGATCCGCACGGCGTTGGTGAAGGGGTCGGCGTTCTCGTCCCAGGCCCGCTCGAGGAGCTGCTCGGCGCTGACGACCCCGCCCTCGGCGGCGACGAGCACCTCCAGCACGGCGAACTGCTTGCGGGTGAGCGGGACGTAGCGGCCGTCGCGGAAGACCTCGCGGCGGAACGGGTCGAGCCGGAGGCCGGCGATCTCCCGGACCGGCGGCCGGTGGTGGGCACGCCGGCGATCCAGCGCCCGCAGCCGGAGGACCAGCTCCTGCAGCGCGAACGGCTTGGTGAGGTAGTCGTCGGCGCCGAGCTCGAACCCGGTGGCCTTGTCGTCGAGCCGGTCCGCGGCCGTGAGCATCAGGATCGGCATGCCGCTGCCGGAGGCGACGATCCGCCGGGCGACCTCGTCACCCGACGGTCCCGGGATGTCGCGGTCGAGCACGGCGATGTCGTAGCTGTTGACGCCGAGGAGCTCCAGCGCGGTGTCCCCGTCGGCGGCGATGTCGGCAGCGATCGCCTCCAGGCGCAGGCCGTCGCGGATGGCCTCCGCCAGCAAGGGCTCGTCCTCGACGATCAGCACGCGCATCGTGGGGCGATGCTACGAGGCAGGGCATATCGCGGGCATATGGAAATCCGGATACGCCCCGGCAACGCCGCGCTCCCTGGACTGGACCCATGTCCTCCCTGTCTACCGTCCGGGCCGCCGGGGTCTTGCTCCTCGTCGGCATCCTCGGCCTCGTCGGCTGCGCGTCGCTGGCGTCCTCGACCGGTTCGCCGTTCGACGTCCTCGGCGACGATCACGCCGGGCTCGGCGAGGCCGACGGCGTCGTGCCCGAGGGGACGACCGTGTTCGACGACGGCTACCCGGCGCTGGCCAACCTCGACCCCGCCCTGCTCGCCGCGCTGCAGGCCGCCGCGGAGGACGCGGCGGAGGACGGGGTCGTCATCGCGGTGAACAGCGGCTGGCGCTCCCGGTCCTACCAGCAGCACCTGCTCGACGAGGCGGTGGCGGAGTACGGCTCGGCCGCGGCCGCGGCCCGCTGGGTCGCCACGCCGGACACCTCGCCGCACGTGTCCGGCGACGCGGTCGACGTCGGCGGGGACGCGGCGGCGGCATGGCTGGCCGGGCGCGGTGCGGCGTACGGGCTGTGCCAGGTCTACGGCAACGAGCCCTGGCACTACGAGCTGCGGCCGGACGCCGCGGAGCGCGGCTGCCCGCCGCCGTACGCCGACCCGACGCAGGACCCGCGCCTGCATCGGTGACCGACGCCGGGGTCCGCGCCGCGGCTGGTTAGGTTGGTCCGGTGACCCGGTCGTTCCCTGTCGATCCCCACTCCCATGCTCGGCCCAACGAGGTCGTCGTCCGCCACGTCGCGCTCGACCTCGACGTCGACTTCGAGACCCGCCGGCTGACCGGCACCGCGACCTTCGACCTCGAGCGCCGCGCGCCGGACGCCACCGAGCTGGTGCTCGACACCTGGCGGCTCGACGTCACGTCCGTGACCGCGGCCGACGGGACCGAGCTCGCGCACACGATCGGCGAGCACGACCCGGTGCTGGGCGCGCCGCTGACGATCACGACCGGTGAGCGCGACCGCGTGGTCGTGCACTACGCGACCAGCCCGGAGGAGGCCCGCGCGGTGCAGTGGCTCGAGCCGCAGCAGACCGCGTCGGGGAAGCCGTTCCTGTTCACCCAGAACCAGCCGATCCTCGCCCGCAGCTGGATCCCGTGCCAGGACAGCCCGGCCGTGCGGGTCACCTACGACGCCACCATCCGGGTGCCGTCCGACCTGCTCGCCGTGATGAGCGCGGAGAACCCCGTCGAGCGCACCGCCGACGGCGTCTACCGCTTCTCGATGCCGCAGCGGGTGCCGGCGTACCTCATCGCCCTCGGCGTCGGCGACCTCGAGTTCCGCGAGGTGGGCCGGCGCAGCGGGGTGTACGCCGAGCCGTCCGTCGTGGAGGGCGCCGCCTGGGAGTTCGCGGACACCGAGCAGATGATCGAGGCCGCGGAGCGGCTCTACGGTCCCTACCGCTGGGGTCGCTACGACATGCTCGTGCTCCCGCCGAGCTTCCCCTACGGCGGCATGGAGAACCCGCGGCTGACGTTCGTGACGCCGACGGTGCTCGCCGGCGACCGGTCGCTGGTGACGCTGATCGCCCACGAGCTCGCGCACTCGTGGTCGGGCAACCTGGTCACCAACGCGACCTGGAACGACATCTGGCTCAACGAGGGCTTCACCGTCTACTTCGAGACCCGCATCGACGAGGAGCTCTACGGCGCGGCCTACACGAGCATGATCCTGCGGCTCGGCCGCCAGGAGCTCGAGCGTGCGGTCGAGGCCGAGGACCCGCGCGACACCTGGCTCGAGCTCGACCTGACCGAGAGGGACCCCGACGAGGGTCCGTCGAAGATCCCCTACGAGAAGGGCTCGCTGTTCCTGCGCCTGCTCGAGGCCACCGTCGGCCGGGAGCGGTTCGACGCGTTCCTGCGCGCCTACTTCGACCGGTTCGCGTTCGAGTCGATGGACACCCCGACGTTCCTGGCCTACCTCGACGAGGAGCTGCTCGAGCCCGCCGGGGTCAGCGCCGAGGACATCCAGCTCGAGGCGTGGGTGCACGGGCCCGGAGTGCCGGACAACGAGCCGCACTTCCCGTCCGACGCCTTCGACCGGGTCGACGAGCAGGTCGCGCTGTTGCTCGGCGGTCGCTCCGCCGACGCGCTGGACACCGAGGGGTGGGTGAGCCAGCAGTGGGTGCACTTCATCCGCGCCCTGCCGCTCGACGTGGGCAGCCAGCGGCTGGCCGAGGTGGACGCGCAGTTCGGGTTCACCCCGAGCGGCAACATCGAGGTCGCCACCGCGTGGCTGGAGCTGGCGGTCCAGTCCGGCTACGTGTTCGAGGAGCCCGCCGTGGACGCGGCGCTCGAGGACTTCCTCACCCGGCACGGGCGGGCGCTCTACATCCGGAAGGTCTACGACAAGCTCGCGCTCTCCGAGCGGGGGCTGGCGCGGGCCCGGGAGATCTACGCCCAGGCGCGGCCGACGTACCACTCGGTCTCGCAGGGAGCCGTCGACCGCCTGCTCGGCTGAGCGGGGTTCAGCGGTCGCGGCGCCGCGCGATGAGGATCACGACGATCACCGCGACGAGGATCGCGAGCAGCACGATCGCCCGTCCCTGCCCGAGCCCGAAGCCCAGGCCCGGGACGCGCCGACGAAGAGCCAGCAGCAACGAGATCTGGAGGAGCGCCGGCACGCTTCCAGGGTAGTCCGCGCCTGGACCATACTTCGCCGCGTGAAGGTCACCCGCGTCACCGACGCCGTCCACATGGTCACCGGCACCAACGTCAACTGGGCACTGATCACCGACGGGGACGCCGTGACGGTCGTCGACGCGGGCTATCCCAACGACGGCAAGGCGCTCCTCGCGTCGATCGAGGCCGTCGGACGCAGGCCGCAGGACGTGGCGGCGGTGGTGCTGACGCACGCGCACCTCGACCACATGGGCGGGATCCCGACGCTGCTGGCGGCGCACCCGGTGCCGGTGCTGACGGGGGAGGCCGAGGTCGCGCACGCGCACCGGGACCACCTCGAGCAGATCGGCCCGGTCGAGATGCTGCGCCAGTGCCGGCACCGCGCCGGCCTGGTGTGGGTCGCGCAGACGCTGAGGGCGGTGCTGCCGCATGCCTCGATGAAGGTGCCGCAGGCCGAGGCGGCGCCGTACGACGTCCCGCTCGACCTCCCGGGCGGGCTGGTGCCGGTCGCCACGCCCGGCCACACCACCGGGCACACCGCCTACCTGCTGCCCTCCGAGGGCGTCGTGTTCGCCGGTGACGCGCTCGCCACCGCCCACCCGCTGCTGCCCGGCGGGCCCCGCCCCCAGCTGCTGCCGGGGTTCTTCAGCGAGGACGAGGAGCAGATGCTCGCCTCGCTCCGGACGATGGGTCGGCTGCCGGCCGACGTCCTCGTGCCCGGTCACGGTCCGGTCGAGCGGCGGGCGATGGCTGAGGTCGTCGACGAGGTCGTCGCACGCGGTGGTCGCTAGGTGAACCCGCTCAGCCCGGGCCGAGCGGGTGCACCAGGTCGTAGGCGCGGGAGAGCTTCTGCGGGACCACCATCCGCCACGCGTCGACGACCAGCTCGCGGGCCTCGGCCGGCTCGAGCGCGGCGAGGTCGGCGTGGATCCAGTTGAAGCGCAGGTCCGACTCCGACGGCATCCGGAACTTGTCCGGCTCGCCCGCGACCAGCGCCGCGCGCTCCTCCTTCGGGAACGCGAAGCCCATCACCGTCTCGTCGAGCGAGAAGGCGACGTAGACGATCTGCCCGACCCGGAACTTCAGCCGGCCGCGCACGTGCACCGGGTAGGAGCGCTCCAGCTCGCTGCCGAGCGAGCGCACGTCGTCGATGACGGCCATGGCTGATCCTCCTGCGTCGTGTGCCCAGGATGACCGTCACCGCCCCCAGGAGTCATCGGTCGCCTGCCGCTCGGGCCACGCCGTTCAGGCCACGCCCGCGTCCTCGATGTGCCAGCACCCGTCCGCCCCGCGCCGGAGGTAGTAGCCCCACTCGCTGACGTCCTCCATGCTCGCGTCCATGCCGCTGAAGTCGGCCTCGAACAGCACGTGCATCGAGCGGCCGTCCCGGTCGACGGAGATGATCCGCAGGTCGTCCATCCGGCCCGCCCGGCTGAACCGGCCCAGGTCGTGTCCGTCGCGCCCGTCGATCGCGTTGGCGGTGTCGAAGTCGCGCGCGTTGATCGCGTCGACGTACGCCGTGACGACCTCCGCCGGCGTGGCATCGGGGCCCGGCACCGGGACCTCGGCGCGGGGCGCGGTCAGCAGCCATCCGCTGACCGCGACGACGGCCGCGAACCCGACGACGATCGCCCCCATGATCAGCAGCGACCGCGCCGTCCTGCCGGCGGACCCGTCGGGCCGGTGCGTCGTCGCCGTGGTCTCCACCGGCTGAAGTGTGCCGGGTGCGCGCGCGTCCTGATGCCGCTTCCGTTCAGCCGGTCACCAGCAGGACGAGCTGACCGACGAGCACGACTGCGCCGAGCACCCGTCGGAACGGGCTGTCGCCACGCACCACCTCGTCGAGGGCCCAGACCAGCAGCGCCCCCTGGCGTACGCCGGCCACGGTCTGCTCGTGCGCGGCGGAGAGGTCGAACAGGCCCACCACGAGAGCCGCCAGCCAGACGAACAGCGCCGGGTTGGGGAGCTGTCCCACCGCCAGCCTCCCGTCCGGGGAGCGGAACCACCACGAGGCGGAGGTCAGGCGTGCAGAGGTCGGGGAGGTGGTCGTGGAGCTCACGGTGCGAACGTACCCGCCAGTAGGTATCCGATCCGCCGGGAAATAGGTCCCATCGGCCAGCAGGGACCAAAGTTTCGTGTTTCCAGGAAAAGTCGACTTCCGACCTCTCAGGTCCCTCAACAGGGGGACGATAGGCGTCACGACGCCTTTCGTCGCCGGCGCGCTCCGGCTCGCCGCGACACTCGACGTCAGCACACCCGTCCCACGGAAATCACCCGTAGTGCCCGACTAGAGGTTGGAAACCCGCCATGCGTCTTCTCTCGGATCGACTCAAGGTGGGTGTTCCTGCGCTCCTGGCGGCCGCGTTGTCGGTCACCGCGCTGTCCACGCCGGGCGGGCCCGCTCCGGCGGCGGCGTCCGCGGAGCCGGCGACCCACTCGGTCATCGTCACCGGCGCACGCGCCGACGTCCGCGACGCCCGGCACCTGGTGTCCCACGCCGACGGCTACCGCAACCTCCCGATCATCCATGGCTTCGCCGCCGAGGTCACCGACGGGCAGGCCGACGCGCTCGCCGCGCGTGGCCTGAACGTCGCCCCCAACGCGCCGGTCACCCTGACCGACGCCGACTGGGGCGCGGGGAGCCACGACGCGTCCGCGGTCTACCCGCAGGTCGACGGCGCTCCGGGCGCCTGGGCCGACGGGCTCGACGGCAAGGGCGTCGGCGTCGCGGTCATCGACACGGGCATCAGCAACACCGGCGACCTCGCCGGCCGGGTGATCGACGGCTACGACTTCTCCACCGAGGGCAGCTACACCACCGACAGCTTCGGCCACGGCACGTTCGTCGCCGGCATCATCGCCGGCTCGGGAGCGGGCTCCGGCGGCGCGATCAAGGGCGTCGCCCCGAGGGTCGACCTGGTCTCGGTCAAGGTGGCCGGCGCGAGCGGCGCCAGCGACGTCGTCCGCGTCATCACCGCGATCCAGTGGGTCGTCAACCACGCGTCGAAGGACAACATCCGGGTCCTCAACCTGTCGCTGGGCACCGACTCCACGCAGAGCTGGCGGATCGACCCGCTCGACGCCGCGGTCGAGGGCGCCTGGCGCGCGGGCCTGGTCGTGACCGTCGCCGCCGGCAACTCCGGCTCCGCCGGCATCAGCAAGCCCGGCGACGACCCCTACGTGATCACGGTCGGCTCGACCGACGACGCGACCACGGTCGACGCCGCCGACGACACCGTCGCCCCGTTCTCCTCGACGGGCCCGACGGCGGCCGGCATCGCGAAGCCCGACCTCGTCGCACCCGGCGCCCACGTCGTATCCACCCGTGCGCTGGGCTCCTCGATCGACACGGCGTTCCCCGCCTCGCGGATCGACCCCGTCTACTTCCGCGGCTCCGGCACGTCGTTCTCGGCTCCCCAGGCAGCGGGAGCGGCCGCCCTGCTCCTCCAGCAGCGGCCGGACCTCACCAACAACCAGGTCAAGGGCCTGCTGACGTCCACGGCGTCCGCCCTGCCCGGCGTGCCGGCCACCGCCCAGGGTGCGGGGGCGCTGAACATCCGCGCCCTGCTCGCCGCCCCGACCGGCCAGGTCGCCAACCGGGACCTGCCCCGCTCCGACGGGTCGGGCTCGCCGTTCGCCTCCGAGGGATCGCTGCAGAACGCGGGCCCCTCCGGCGACAGCGCGGCGTGGAACTCGGCCGCGTGGAACAACGCCGCGTGGAACTCCGCGGCGTGGAACAGCGCCGCCTGGAACTCCGCGGCGTGGAACAGCGCCGCGTGGAACTCGGCGGCGTGGAACAGCGCGGCCTGGAACTCCGCGGCCTGGAACGCCTACCAGTGGTCGAGCGCGGCGTGGAACGGCTATCAGTGGCACTCCGCCGCCTGGAACAGCGCAGCCTGGAACTCCGCCGCCTGGAACAACACGACGTGGGACAGCGCCGCGTGGAACTCCGCAGCCTGGAACTCGGCAGCGTGGAACGCGGGTGGCTGGGCCTCGACCGGGTTCTGGTCGGCGGCGTGGAACTGAGCGGCTGATGCCGACCTCGCCCACCTCTCGGAAGGTGATGTCGCGGTCCGGGATCACGGTGGTGTGCACCATCGTCGGTGTCGGGGCGGCTGTCGCGACGGTCGGTGCGGGCATCCACACCGGCGGGCCCGCCTTCCAGCACCCGACGAGCTTCGCCGTCCTGGCCGCGCTGCTCGTCTACACGCACCTGCGCCCGACCCGGCTCGTGCACCGGCACGGGAGCGTGGAGTCCGACCACCTCGACGAGGCGCTGCTGCCTCCGATGATCCTGATGCTCACCCCGTTCGAGGGAGCGATCGCGGTCCTGGCGGCCTCCTACGCCGGCAACCTGGCCGCGCGCCGGGCGCCGGTGAAGACGGTCTTCAACGTCGGCCAGACCGTGCTGGCCAGCCTCGCCGGCTATGGGGTTGCAGGCCTGATCACCTCCGACACCTCGGCGCCGGTCAGCACGGCGGCCCTGGTGGCCTGCGGCGTCGGTGGCTTGGTGTTCGCGCTGACCTCGTCGCTCGCCGTGGCGGTCATCGTGCGGCTCGCCGCCGGCGACCCGGTGCTCCCGGGCATCTGGGAGCAGTGGCGCACCCGGGGGCTGCCGTCCTTCGGAGCCCTCCTGCTGGGTGTGGTCGCGGGCGTCGCCGTACGGGACCACCCGTGGGTGGCCGTGCCGGCCATCGCGCTCGGCTGGACGATCGAGGCGGCGTACGTCGCCGTGGTGGTGCAGCGGCAGGGACGGCTTGCTGCGGAGGACCTGCAGCGTGGCGTGGTCGAGGTCCGCAGCTCGGGTGACCCCGACGCGGTCCGGGCCCACCTGCTGTCGGCCGCCAAGAGCGTCCTGCACGCCGGCAGCGCGACCTACGTCCCCGCCCACGAGCCGAAGGTCAGCGGTGAGCTGCGGGTCGACATCGACGAGGACACCGACCTGCGGGTGACCGACCGGATCGGCGGCCGCGGGTGGATCGACACCGAGCGCGACGCGCTCTCCACCCTCGGCAACGTCGGCGCGGAGGCGCTGCGCAACGCCAAGCTGCTCGCGCACCTGACGGCGATCACCGACGCCCAGTCCGAGAGCGTCCTCGCGCTCGACGCGGCAGGCGTGATCACGTTCGCGAACCCGGCCGCGTGCCGGCTGCTCGCGCAGGACGGCGACGTGGTCGGACGGGTCGCCAACGACTTGTTCGCGATCGAGCGTGCCGGCGACGGCTTCCTGCTCGAGGAGGTCGCCCGGTCCGACCGGAGCGTCCGCGACGACGACGCGGTGCTGCGGGTCGGCGAGGACCGGATCCCGGTCGCGCTGCGGGCCACCGGCCTGCCGGCGCCGCAGATCGGGGTCGTGCTGGTGCTGCACGACATCACCGAGCGCAAGGCCTACGAGGAGAAGCTGTCCTACCTCGCGTTCCACGACCCGTTGACCGGCCTGCCCAACCGGCGGCTGTTCCAGGACCGGGTCGAGCACGCGATGGCACGCGCCAAGCGGCACAAGACCCGGCACGCGCTGCTGATGCTCGACCTCGACCGGTTCAAGCTGGTCAACGACTCCTACGGCCACCCGATCGGCGACGACCTGCTCGTCCACGTCGCGTCGCTGCTGCAGCGCAGCCTGCGGCCCGAGGACACCTGCGCCCGGCTGGGCGGCGACGAGTTCGCGATCCTGATCGAGGACATCCCCGACATCCAGCAGGCGATCTCCGTGGCCGAGCGGATCCTCGACGAGGTCGCGGCCGGCTCGGTCATCGGCGGTCACGAGGTGCCGGTGAGCGCCTCGATCGGCATCGCCACCACCGACCAGGTCGAGTCCCGAGAGGCGCTCGTCGCAGCGGCCGACCGGGCGACGTACGCCGCGAAGGCGGCGGGCAAGGGCACCTACCGGCTGTTCGCACCGACCGCTGCGGAGGACCCGCGCGCCCGGCTGGAGCTCGAGGCCGCACTGCGCCGGGCGCTCGAGGAGGACGGCTTCGAGCTGCACTACCAGCCGGTCGTCGACACCTTCACCGGCGACATCGTGGGAGTGGAGGCGCTGGTGCGCTGGAACTCCGCCGACGGGCTGGTGGCCCCGCTCAAGTTCGTGCCCGTCGCCGAGGAGACCGGCCTCATCGTGCCGCTCGGTGCGTGGGTGCTGGAGGAGGCCTGCCGGCAGACGCGGGAGTGGACGATGGCCAACCCCGAGCGCGAGCCGCTGCGGGTCAACGTCAACCTCTCCGCCGTGCAGTTCAGCCGGCCGACGATCGTCGCCGAGGTCGCCGACGTGCTGCGCCGCACCGGCCTGCCGCCGGAGCAGCTCTGCCTCGAGATCACCGAGACCGGCATGATGAGCGACACCGAGCTGACCATCACCACGCTCCAGGAGCTCAAGGAGCTCGGTCTGCGGGTCGCCATCGACGACTTCGGCACCGGCTACTCCTCGCTGTCCTACCTCCAGCGGTTCCCGGTCGACATCGTGAAGGTCGACCGCGCGTTCACCGCTGGGCTGGGGGAGAGCCAGGTCGATTCCGAGATCGTCGCCGCCGTCGTCCGGCTGGCTGCGGCCTGCGAGATCGCGGTCGTCGCCGAGGGTGTCGAGACCGACGAGCAGCGGCAGGCGCTGGCCGAGCTCGGCTGCCCGTTCATCCAGGGCTACCTGATCTCCAAGCCGCTCCCTGCCGACCAGTTCGCCGACGACTGGATGTCCCGGCCGCCCCTGCCGCTGCCGGCCTGACCCGATCCGGGCCGTCCTGCCGTGGGCGGCGGCGCGGGCATGATGGGCCCCGTGCGAGGAGCGACGTGATCACGGTCGGCGGCCACGTCGTCAGCGACGCCGAGCTGGCCTGGCGGTTCTCGCGCTCGTCAGGCCCGGGCGGTCAGCACGTGAACACCACCGACACCCGGGTGCAGCTGGTCTTCGACCTCGCCGCGTCGGATGCCTTTCCCGACCACCTCAAGCAACGGATGCTCGCCCGCCTCGGTCCCGAGGTCGTGGTGACGGCGTCCGAGCACCGCTCGCAGCTGCGCAACCGCCGCGCGGCCGAGGACCGCCTCGCCGAGGTGCTCGAGGCCGCCCTGCGGCCGCCGCCCCCACGGCGGGTACCGACGAAGCCGTCGAAGCGGTCCCAGCAGCGCCGCGTCAACCAGAAGAAGCGGCGCGGGGAGATCAAGCGGCTGCGCGGGCGGCCCGAGGACTGAGCGGCAGTCGGGTGGGCAGCCACCGCACGCCGGCCGCGGTCTCGGCGGACGAGCCGTAGACCAGGAGTGCGAGGAAGACGCCGTAGACCGGCAGGTGGCCGACCATCTCGGTCTGCCCGAACAGGATCAGCGTGGCGTTGAACGGCACCATCGCGACCAGCACGGCCACCTGCGGGAAGGCACCGGAGATCACCAGCAGGCCGAACAGCAGCTCGGTCGCACCGGCGATGACGACGAAGGTCTCCGGCGCCACGTGGATGCCGACGAGCCCGAGGACGTCGAGCGACGGGAAGTCGTGGAGGGTGTCCAGCGCCATCGCCGGGTTGGTCAGCTTCTCGGTGAAGGCGAGCACGATCAGGGCGGTGCCGACGCCGAGCCGGAGGAGCAGCAGGCCGAGGTGGAGCTGCTCGGCGGAGGGCCGTGCGGCGCCGTACGCGTCCTTGCCCGGCGGCACCACCACGAGGAACGCAGCGACGGCGGCCAGGTTGGCGCACTCGCCGAGGGCGGTCGCGCCGGCGACGAGCGCCAGCGCCGGCCCGAGACCGAGCACCAGGCTCGCGGCGATGCGCACCTGGACGCCGGTGACGAGCCAGATGCCGAGTGCCGCCTCGACGAGCAGCAGCGTGTTGCCGCCGACGCCGTCGAGGTGGTCGTTGGACGGCGTGATGAACGCGCCCGTCGCGGCGAGCGCGAGCAACGCGACGCCGAGGTGGATGCCGAGGAGGCGCGGCACCCAGGGCACCAGCCCGCCCAGGCGGGCGAGGAACGGCAGCTCGGGGTGGTCGACGCGCAGGGCGACCATCCGCCAGGCCACGGTCACGGCCACGACGGCGGCCGTGAGCACCAGCGGCAGCGGCGAGAAGAAGAAGGACCAGTCGCCGGCGGTGTGCGACGGCACGAACCACCGTTCGTGCTGAGGCAGGACAGGGCTGAGCACCGAGAACGTGGGCATGGGTAGAGCCTGCTGGCTCGTCGGCCGCCGCGGGGGCCGCGAACGTCCTGACCTGGAGGGACCTTGGTCAGGGGGTCGCCGCTGAGGTCTAGGGTCGGGGCATGGACGACGAGGCCCGCACCACCTACCTCCTCATCGACGGGGAGAACATCGACGCCACGCTGGGCACGTCGATCCTCGGCCGGCGCCCCCGTCCCGAGGAGCGGCCACGCTGGGACCGTCTCCTCGACTTCGCCAACGAGACCTGGGGTCAGCAGGCCGTCGGTCTCTTCTTCCTCGCGGCCAACAACGAGCTGCCGATGAGCTTCGTCCAGGCGCTGCTCGCGATCGGCTACCGCCCGATCCCGCTCTCCGGCGGCCCCGACGAGAAGGTCGTCGACGTCGCCATCCAGCGGACCCTCGTCGAGCTCCGCAACCGCGACGCCGACGTCTTCCTGGTGAGCAACGACGGCGACTTCGCCGACCACATGGACGACCTGCTCGACGGCCGCCGCCTCGGCGTCATCGGCTTCAGCGAGTTCCGCAGCAGTGCCTTCTCCGGGCTCGTCGAGCACGGCCTGGAGACCTACGACCTCGAGTACGACGTCGCCGCCTTCAACACGCGCTTGCCGCGGGTCCGCATCATCCCCATCGACGAGTTCGACCCGTCGCTGTTCCTCTAGGGCCGGCGCCGGCGTTGCGGTGCCGAGGACCGCGCTGCTCGAGGGGACTGTCGGTGGCGGCAGCTACCGTCGCGGGCATGGCCGACATCGTTCTGTTCCACCACGCCGGCGGCCTGACCGACGGCGTCGCGGCGTTCGCGCAGACGCTGCGCGACGCGGGTCACGCGGTGCAGACTCCCGACGCCTTCGACGGACGGACGTTCGACGACGTGCGCGACGGGGTGGCGTTCGCGCAGGGCATCGGGGAGGACGTCCTGGCCGCACGCGTGGCGGAGGTCGTCGCGCCGATGCCGGCCGGGCTGGTCTACGGCGGGATGTCGATGGGAGCCGCCCGCGCCGCCGAGCAGGTGCTCACCCGACCCGGGGCGCGAGGCGCGTTCTTCCTCTACGGAGCCGTCGCCCCGTCGTGGTGGGACGCCACCTGGCCCGCGGACGTGCCCTCGCAGGCGCACGTGACGGAGGGCGACGAGTGGCGGGAGCCCGAGGCGGAGGAGGAGTACGTCGCCCAGGTGCCTGGTGGCGAGCTCTTCGTCTACCCGGGCGCGGGCCACCTGTTCGCCGAGCCCGGGCACCCGGACTACGACGCGGAGGTCGCGCGGCTGGCGACCGAGCGGGTCCTCGCGTTCCTCGACCCGCTCTGAGGAGCGTCGCGGTCCGGCCCGCCGTCGAAGGCGGGCAGCTCGGGACCACCGACCGCGCGCCGCACATCGGCGCTCAGAGGCGGACCGCCACCCGTTGGTCCGCGCCGGTCCCATCGCCGAAGTCACGTCCGCGCACGTGGACCTCCGTCGCCGTGATCCGCGCTCGATAGAGCACGAACGGCTCCTGCGCCAGGGACTCAGCGGTGTAGGAGAGCTCGGGAGCGACTCCGCGGAACGCGCGCGTGCACGCGTCACGGAGCTTGTCCTCCCGGACCCTCGACGCTGTGGCCTCCAGGTAGACCGCCTGCCCGGTATGAGGATCGGCACCTGAGTCGAACACCACGATGCTCACCTCGGGTCGCTCCTCCACGTTCCGCGAGTGATGAGCATCGGGCGACGACAACCAGTAGACATCCTGGTGGTCGACCAGCGAGAACCACACCGGCGACACCCGCGGCCGACCGTCCGGATCGACGGTCCCGAGCACCATGAACCGATTCCGTGCGAGCGTCGCCCGGGCAAGCTCGGCAAGATCAGCCATCGCGCCAGTCTTCCCTACCGAGCCGACCATCGATCGCGACGTACGCTCCGAGACCATGGGTTCGTTCACCGAGATCGTGCTGTCGTTCGACTTCGCCGAGGACACGCCGGAGCACGTGCTGGCCGCCTTCGCGGCGCTGGCGACCCCGGCTCAGCCGGAGGGAGCTCCGGCGCTCCCGGAGCCGGTCGTGGAGGCGTGGGACATGTTCGAGCCCGACTGGCGGCTGGCCGGGTGGCCGCCCGGCCAGGGCGACCCCTACGAGCACGAGCCGTGGCGGCACGACTGGGCGATGTGGGTGTCCACCGCGATGGGGGTGCAGACGACGCCGCACGGGTTGCTGCAGTGGTCGGGGATGGGCGGGTGGAACCTCGACTGCCGGTTCTCGTGGAAGACCGACTACCAGACGGCGAGCGACGCGCTGGCGTGGCTGGCGCCGTACGTCGGACGGCAGCATCCCGAGCGGAAGAACCTCGTCGGCTACGCGCACTACGAGTACGCGCCCCGGCCGCACCTCTTCTGGGTCGCGGACGACCGCTGGGAGCTCGAGGACCTCAACCCCGACGACGACTGGATGTGGTGACCCGGCTCAGCGGGCGCCCGCGATCGCGAGGTCGCGGACGGCGTAGCGCTGGTGCTCCCACTCCTCGTTGAGGATCACCTGGAGGCAGCGGAGGACGGTCTCCTCGTGCGCGGGCGCCCACGGGTTGGCGCGCGTCTCGGCGAGGACGTCGTCGGTGACCGTGGCGAGGTAGTCGCGGACCATCGCCTGGTGGTCGGCGCGGACGGCGAGCACCTCGTCGTAGGACGTCGGCTCGCGGAAGACGCTCGTGTCGTAGCCGTCGGACTCGAACTCGGCGAACGGCTGGCCGATCGGGTGGTAGGGCTGCTGCTGGCCGAGGATCGCGCCGTGCAGCCAGACGTTGGTCGCCATCACCAGGTGGCGGAGGGTCTGGGCGAAGGACCACTCGCCGTCGACCGAGACGTCCTCGAGGCCGGCAGCGGTCGGGAGCACGGCGGCCCACGCGGTCTCGACGGCGGCCCAGGCCTCGCGGAGGCCTGAGGGCGTGGTGGCCGACTTGAGGGCGCGGCCGGGGAAGCGGCGGTCGAGCTCGCTCTCGACGTAGGGGACCACGTCGACGCCGTTGACGAGGAACGGCGCCTCGGCGAGGTCGTGGTCGTCGATCTCCATGCCCGAGGCCCAGGAGCCGCGGATGACCGCGCCGGACAGGTTGCACCGGATGAAGCGGGCGCCCGAGAAGTCCTGCTCGATGATGTCCATGCCGGAAGGCTGGCACGCGGCGCCGACACACGCCGACGGCGCCCCACGAGAGGTCAGGCGCCGTCGATCTGGACGGCGGCGCACGTCGCGCACAGGCGTTCGCTCACGTGCACGCCGCCGTCCTCGTTCTCGACGCTCACCAACCGCCAGGCGTGCTCGTGGTCGGGCCCGGCGAGGCCGGTGAGCGGGTCACCGGTCACATGGGCCCGTTGCGGTAGGTGGTGTCGTGGTAGACGGCCGTGTCCTGACGACGTCGCGTGAGCGCGAACGACAGCACGATGGCCAGGACGCCCGCGAGGATCAGGATGAGACCGAGCGCCTGGTCGTTGATGAAGCTCAGGTCGACGGTGATCACGTCGAACGCCAGGATCAGGCCGAGAACGAGCAGAACGATTCCAAGTCCGATGTACATGGTCGGTCGGTGCCCAGCTTTACCGTGCTGCATACCGTCGGGTGACCGGGGTCTCGTGACGGTCGCTGCGCGACCTCCTCGACCACCGGGCGGCGGTCGAACAGGTTTACGACTGCTCGGGGACCTCGGCGATCTCGGCGTTCACGGAGAGGTCGGTGAGGCCGTCGTCGACGGTGAAGACCAGGTCGCCCTCGATCTTGCCGGCGGCGCGGAGGTCGTCGGCGGCGCACTCGGCGTCGCGGACCAGCTTCTCGGGACCGGTGATCTCGACCCGGGCGAGCGGGGTCTTCATGTTGACCTTGGCCTGCGACTTCGCGCCGCGGATGCCGGCGAGGGCGGCGGCGACGGCGTCGATGATCCGGGCGTCCTCGGCCGCGGCGCTGCCGAGCTCGGTGACGGTCGGCCACTCGGCGTGGTGGACCGAGCCGGGCCGCCACCACGACCAGACCTCCTCGGTGACGTAGGGGAGGAACGGCGCGAGCAGCCGCAGCTGGACCTCGAGCGCGGTGGCGAGGGTGGCCTTGGCCGACGCGGTCGGCTGCCCGCTGTCGGCGTACGCGCGCTCCTTCACCAGCTCCAGGTAGTCGTCGCAGAACTCCCAGAAGAACTTCTCGCTCGCCTCGAGCGCGGTGGTGTAGTCGTAGGCGTCGAACGCCTCGGTCGCCTTGACGATCACGTTGGCGAGCCGGCCGATGAGGGCGGTGTCGACCTTCTCGGTGATCGCGACCGAGCTGACCTCGCTGGCCTGGACGCTGCCGAGCACGAACTTCGAGGCGTTGAGGACCTTCATCGCCAGCCGGCGGCCGACCTTCATCTGGGTCTCGTCGAACGGCGAGTCCAGGCCGGGCCGGGCGATGGCGGCGCGCCAGCGGACGGCGTCGGCGCCGTACTTGTCGAGGATCTCGTTGGGCACGACGACGTTGCCCTTGGACTTCGACATCTTCTTGCGGTCGGGGTCGACGATGAAGCCGGAGATCATCGCGTGCGACCAGGGCGCGCAGCCGTTCTCGAAGTGCGCCCGGACCACCCGCGAGAACAGCCAGGTGCGGATGATGTCGTGCGCGTGGGTGCACAGGTCCATCGGGAAGACCCGCTGGAAGAGGTCGTCGCCGTCGGGGCCCTGCTCCCAGCCGCCGGCGATGTGCGGGGTGAGGGACGAGGTGGCCCAGGTGTCCATGATGTCGGGGTCGCCGATGAAGCCGCCCGGCTTGCCGCGCTGGTCCTCGGTGTAGCCGGCGGGCACCTGCGTCGACGGGTCGACCGGCAGCTCGGCCTCGGTCGGGAGCAGCAGCCGCGCGTAGTCCGGCTCGCCCTCCTCGTCGAGGGGGTACCAGACCGGGAACGGGATGCCGAAGAACCGCTGCCGCGAGATCAGCCAGTCGCCGTTGAGGCCACCGACCCAGTTGTCGAAGCGGTGCTTCATGTGCGGCGGCAGCCAGTCGATCTCCGCGCCGCGCGCGAGCATCGCGTCGCGGGTGGCGGCGTCCCGGCCGCCGTTGCGGATGTACCACTGCCGCGTGGCGACGATCTCGAGCGGCTTGTCGCCCTTCTCGTAGAAGTTCGCCATCCGCTGGGTCGCCTTGGGGTCGCCGTCCAGGTCGCCGGTCTCCTTGAGCTTGACCACCATCGCCTCGCGGGCGGAGTGGGCGGTCTTGCCCTTCAGGTCCTCGTACGCCGCCGCAGCCGTCTCGCCGGACAGCCACTCCGGTGTCTCCCGGCTGAACCGGCCGTCCCGGCCGATGACCGTGCGCACCGGCAGCTGGAGCTCGCGCCACCACTGGACGTCGGTGAGGTCGCCGAACGTGCAGCACATCGCGATGCCCGCGCCCTTGTCCATCTCCGCCGCCGGGTGGGCGAGGACCGGGATCTCGACCCCGAAGACCGGCGAGGTGACCGTGGTGCCGAACAGCTCCTGGTAGCGCTCGTCGTCGGGGTGCGCGATCAGCGCGACCGCGCTGGCGATCAGCTCCGGCCGCGTGGTCTCGACGTAGACCGGCTTGCCGTCGGGACGGTGGTAGGCGACCCGGTGGTAGGCGCCGGCGTACTCCCGCGCCTCGAGCTCGGCCTGCGCGACGGCGGTCTGGAACGTGACGTCCCACAGCGTCGGCGCGTCGTGCAGGTAGGCCTCACCGCGGGCCAGGTTGCGCAGGAACGCGCGCTGGCTGACGGCCTGCGCCTTCGCGCCGATCGTCGTGTAGGTCGTCTCCCAGTCGACGGAGAGGCCCAGGGTGCGCCACAGCGACTCGAAGACCTGCTCGTCCTCCTCCACCAGCTGCTCGCACAGCTCGATGAAGTTGGGCCGGCTGATCGGGATCTGCCGCTTCGGGTCGGGCTTCTCCGGCGGCGTGAACTCCGGGTCGTAGGGGAGCGAGGGGTCGCAGCGCACGCCGAAGTAGTTCTGCACCCGGCGCTCGGTCGGCAGGCCGTTGTCGTCCCAGCCCATCGGGTAGAAGACGGACTTGCCGCGCATCCGCTGGTAGCGGGCGATCAGGTCGGTGTGGGTGTAGGAGAAGACGTGCCCGACGTGCAGGCTGCCGCTGACGGTCGGCGGCGGCGTGTCGATCGAGTAGACGTTCTCGCGCGGCTGGGTCCGGTCGAACGCGTAGGTCCGGTCGGCCTTCCACCTCTCGGCCCACTTCTGCTCGAGGCCCTCCAGCGCAGGCTTGTCCGGTACGACGACGGCACCGGTGTCGGTGCTCGTCGCGTCGGGTGCCTGTGCCTGGGTGTCGCTCATGTTTCCAGGCTAGTGCTCGCCACGGTGCGGTTTGAAATCAGCCGATAACCTCGGACGGATGCGTTCGCTGCTCTCGATCGGCCTGCTCGCCACCGCCCTCGTCGTCGCCGGACCGCTCCCGGCGACCGCCGAGCACCCGACCGGGGGCAACGGCGACGCGGCCCGTCGCGGCCCGGCGTCGGTCTCGCTCGAGGGGCGCGGCTACGGCCACGGCCACGGGATGTCGCAGTACGGCGCCCAGGGCGCCGCCTCGCAGCACGACAAGACCTACCGCCAGATCCTGGCGTTCTACTACCCGGGCACCCGCTGGGGCACGGCCGGCCGCAAGGTCTCGGTGCTCCTGACGGCCGACACCTCCGACGACGTCGTGGTGCGCGACCGCAGCCACCTCCAGGTGAGCAGCGTCACCTCGGGGAAGACCTGGGACCTGTCCCGCCGGGACGCCCGGCGCTGGCGGCTCGTGCCCGCCGACCACGGCCGCAGCACCCGGGTCGCGGTGCTCACCGACTCCTGGCACGCCGTGCGCGACATCGCCGGTGAGGCCCAGCTCAGCGCCGGCGGGGCGCCGATGCGGTTGTTCCACCCGGGCGGCTCGACCCGCTACCGCGGCGTGCTCCGCTCCGCGGTGCCCGACTCCGGCAAGGGGCGGGACACCGTGAACGTCCTCCCGCTGGACAGCTACCTGCGGGGCGTCGTACCCCAGGAGGTGCCGGCGCTGTGGGACCCCGAGGCGGTCAAGGCCCAGGCCGTCGCCGCGCGCACCTACGCCGCGTTCGAGCGGCGCAACCCGATCGCAGGGGACTACCAGATCTGCGACACCTCCTCCTGCCAGGTCTACGGCGGCGCGAGCGCCGAGCACCCGGCAGCGGACGCCGCGGTGCGCGCCACCCGGCACCAGGTGCTCACCAAGGACGGCAAGCCGGCGTTCACGCAGTTCTCGTCGAGCAACGGCGGCTGGACGGTCGACGGCGGCTACGGCTACCTGCCGGCCCAGCAGGACCCGTGGGACCCCTGGTCGGGCAACCCCAACCGGCACTGGACCACCACCGTCCCGGCCACCACGATCGAGCAGGCGTTCCCCGCGATCGGGGACTTCCGCCGGCTGCGGGTGCTCCGCCGCGACGGCAACGGGGTCTGGAACGGGCGCGTGCTGCGGATCCGGGTCGTCGGCGGACGGGACGCCCGGACCGTGAGCGGGGACGACTTGCGGGCCGCCCTCGGGCTGCGCTCGACCTGGTTCCGCCAGCTCTGACCCGCGTCTCACGACGTGGTCGGGACCGGACCGGCCCGGCACCACCGGCGGCCCGGGTCGTTGAGACCGGCATGCGGATGATCCTCGGCACCTCGCTCGCCACCCTGCTCGCCACCGCCGGCCTCGCCGCGGTGGCCGGGCCCGCCGCGGCCGTGCCCACGTGCATGGGCCAGCAGGCCACGGTCGTGGGCACCAGCGGTGACGACGACCTCGGCGGCAACCCGGTGCTCCCCGACGTGGTCTACCTGGGCGCCGGCAACGACACCTACCACGGCGACACCTCGGCCGACCTGATCTGCGGCGGGGGCGGCAACGACCTCCTCTACGGCGGGGGCGGTGACGACCAGGTCGACGGCGGCAAGGGCAAGGACCGGCTCACCGGCGGCTCCGGGAACGACACGCTCTGGGGGCGGGTCGGGCCGGACAACTTCTTCGAGGGCCTCGGGGACGACCGGATCGCGGGCGGCAAGGGCGTCGACGTGCTGAGCTACGGGCAGCTCACCAGCGGCATCACGGTCGACGGCGGCAACGCCACCGTGACCGGCGCAGCGGCGGGCACCGACGAGTACGGCCAGGTCGAGACCGTGCGCGGCACCCACCAGGCCGACACGATGAACGGCGGTCCGGGCTTCGACGGGTTCGACGGCGCGGGCGGCAACGACACGGTCGACGGCAACGGTGGGAACGACCGCCTGGCCGGCAAGGACGCGACGGTCCGCGGGGGTGACGGCAACGACGTCATCGTCGTCAGCGGCGGGACCGCCGACGGCGGCCCGGACGCCGACTCGATCGAGGCGACCGGGGGCGCGACGGTCAGCGGCGCGGACGGTGCCGACCAGATCCAGGTCGGCCGCGGCGCCAACCATGCCGCCGGCGGAGCCGGGAACGACCTGTTCGCGCTGCTCGGCCGGCGCACCGGCTCCCGCCTCGACGGCGGCGCCGGCACCGACTCGCTCAACCTCCGCAAGGCCAAGGTCGGCACCCGGATCGACCTCGCCGCCGGCACCGGTCACTGGCGCGGCGGCTCGCTCGGCCTGCAGAGCATCGAGGTCGTCCGCGGCAGCCGCGGCAGCGACGTGATCGCGGGCTCGGCGGTGGCGGAGTACTTCGACGGCCGCGGCGGCAACGACGTGCTCCGCGGTGCCGGCGGCAACGACATCCTCCGCGGCGGGAAGGGCTACGACCGCGCCGACGGCGGTGCCGGTGGCGACATCTGCGCCACCGAGGTCGAGGTCGGCTGCGAGATCGGCGCGTAGGCGCCGGCGCCCACCCGCAGGAACCACCGCAGCGCCAGGCCGACCAGCAGCGCCCAGAACGCGGCGCCCACCCCGGCGACGGTGATGCCGGAGGCCGCGACCAGCAGGGTCGCGGCGGCGGGCTCGCGCTCGCCCGGGTCGGCGAGTGCCTCGGCGGCCGCCGTACCGAACGTGCCGAGGAGCGCCAGCCCGGCTGCTGCCTGCATCACGCCGCCCGCGGCCGCGGCGACGAGCGCCGCCAGCGCGGCGCTGCTGGAGGCCAGCACGAGGTAGGAGACCGCGGCCGACACCGCGGCCACCCACCGGCGCGAGCGGTCCGGACCGGCCGCCGGTCCGGCGGTGAGGGCGGCGGTGATCGCCGCGAGGTTGATCGTGTGGCCGCCGGTCGGCGCCCCGGCGACCGTCCCGAGGCCGGTGACGACCAGCGTCTCGCGCCACGGCACCCGGTAGCCGAAGGTCGTCATCACGGCCGTTCCCGGCACGTTCTGCGACGCCATGGTGACCACGTAGAGCGGCAGCGCGACGCCGACCGCGGCGGAGAGCGTCCAGTGCGGGGTCGTCCAGGTCAGCACCGGCACGAGGTCGGCGGTCGCCACGTCCGCGGTGACGAGCACGACGCCCAGCGCGGCCGCGAGCGCGCCGGGCACCGCCCACCGGCGGGCGACCCGCAGGAGGAGCAGCCAGGTCAGCACCACCGGCGCGACCTCGGCGGGCGCGTCGACCAGCGCGGTGACCGGGGCCAGGCAGAGCGGGAGCAGGACGCCGGCGAGCATCGCCTTGGCCCGCGCCGGCGGGATGGACGCGACCAGGTCGCCGAGCCGCGGGACGGCGGCCGTGGTCAGGATGAGCAGGCCGGTGACCGTGAACGCGCCGACCGCGGCCGGCCAGCCACCGGCCACCCCGGACGCCGAGGCGAGCAGCGCCGCGCCGGGCGTCGACCACGCCAGGGTGACCGGGATCCGGTGCCGCAGCGCCAGCCAGAGCATGCCGAGCGCCTGGGTCACGCAGAGGGTGAGCAGGCCCGAGGCCGCCTGGGCCGGCCTCGCGCCGACGGCGGTGAGGCCCGCCAGCACCACGACGAACGAGCTGCTGAACCCGACCAGCGCCGTGACCATGCCCGCGACCACGGGACCATGGGTGGTCTCCCTGCTCATGGTGCCCTTCCCGGCTAGGGTGTTCCGTATACAGAACACCCTAGGTGAGCGAGTGCCCATGACGCGACCGAGTTCCCCGCGCGGCGGTGCTGCCGGTGCTGCCGGCGGGGCCCCCGGCGTGGGCGCCCGGATCCGGGCGCTGCGCGAGGCGCGGGGTCTCTCGTTGTCCGCGCTCGCCGCGGCCGCGGGAGTGGGGAAGGGGTCGCTCTCCGAGCTCGAGACCGGCCGGCGCAACCCGACGCTCGACACGCTGTACGCCGTGGCGTCCCCGCTCGGCGTACCGCTGTCTGCGCTGCTCGACGACCACGACGGCGCGGTGGTGGAGGACGCCGGCGTCGTCGCGACCCGGGTGCGGGTGGTGCGCGAGGAGCACCGGACGACCGAGGTCTACCTGCTGCGCCTCGCCGCCGGCGCCGTACGTCGCTCGCCGGCCCACGTGGCGGGAGTGGAGGAGCAGCTGGTCGTGCTGAGCGGCTCCGCCGCCGTGGAGCACGGCGACCACCGGGTGCCCCTCGGCCCGGGGGACCACGTCCGCTTCCCGGCCGACCAGCCGCACGCCTACCTGGCAGGTCCCGACGCCCCGCTGGAGGCGGTCAACGTCATCGTCACGCCGACCTGAACCCCCACGGCGGGGCTTGCTCAGCCGAGCACCAGGATCAGGTCACCGCCCTCGACCGGCCGGGTGCCCTGGATGGCCAGCCGCTTGACCGTGCCCGCCTGCGGCGCGGTGATCGCAGCCTCCATCTTCATGGCCTCGATGGTCGCGACGGTGGCGCCGGCCTCGACGGTGTCGCCCTCGGCGACGGTCACGGTGACGGCGCCCTGGAACGGCGCGGCGACCTGGGCGGGGTCGCCCGGGTCGGCCTTCTCGGTCTCGGCGACGTCGGCCGAGGCGCTCCGGTCACGCACGGCCACGGGGCGCAGCTGGCCGTTGAGGGTGCACATCACGGTGCGGTAGCCGCGCTCGTCCGGCTCGCTGATGGCCTCCAGGCCGACGAGCAGCTTCACGCCCTCGGCCAGGTCCACCTCGTGCTCCTCGCCGGAGCGCAGCCCGTAGAGGTAGTCGAGCGTCGGGACGATCGAGAGGTCGCCGTAGGTCGCCTGGGCGTTCTCGAAGTCCTTGGTCGGCCCGGGGAACAGCAGCCGGTTCAGCGTGGCCCGGCGGTCCTTGCCGAGTCCCTCCCGCTGCTCCTCGGTGAGCTCCGCGGCCGGCGGCGTCCAGTCGCGGCCCTCGAGCGCCTTGGTGCGGAACGGCTCGGGCCAGCCGCCGGGCGGGTCGCCGAGCTCGCCGTGCAGGAACCCGATCACCGAGGCCGGGATGTCGTACCTGTCCGGGTGCTCGGCGAAGTCGGCCGGGTCGGCGCCGCGGCCGACCAGTGCGAGCGCGAGGTCGCCGATCACCTTCGAGGACGGGGTGACCTTGGGGACGTTGCCGAGGATGTCGTTGGCCGCGGCGTACATGTCCTCGACCTGCTCGAACTTCTCCCCGAGCCCCAGGGCGATCGCCTGCTGGCGCAGGTTGGACAGCTGCCCGCCGGGGATCTCGTGGCGGTAGACGCGGCCGGTGGGGGAGGCCAGGCCGGACTCGAACGGCGCGTAGACGCGGCGCACGGCCTCCCAGTAGGGCTCCAGCGCGCTGACGGCGGCGAGGTCGAGGCCGGTCTCGCGGTCGGAGTGGTCGGTGGCGGCGACCAGCGCGGTCAGCGACGGCTGGGAGGTGGTGCCCGACATCGACGCGGTCGCGGCGTCGACGGCGTCCACCCCGGCGTCGATCGCGGCGAGCAGGGTGCCGAGCTGGCCGCCGGGGGTGTCATGGGTGTGCAGGTGGACCGGCAGGTCGAACCGCTCGCGCAGCGCGGTGACCAGCCGCCGTGCGGCCGGGGCGCGCAGCAGGCCGGCCATGTCCTTGATCGCCAGCACGTGCGCGCCGGCGTCGACGATCTGCTCGGCCAGGCGCAGGTAGTAGTCGAGGGTGTAGAGCCGCTCGCCGGGGTCGGACAGGTCGCCGGTGTAGCACAGCGCGACCTCGGCCAGCGCCGTCCCGGTCTCCCGCACCGCCTCGATCGCAGGCCGCATCTGGTCGACGTCGTTGAGGGCGTCGAAGATCCGGAACACATCGAGCCCGGTGGCGACCGCCTCCTCCACGAACGCGGTGGTCACCTCGGTCGGGTAGGGCGTGTAGCCGACGGTGTTGCGGCCGCGCAGCAGCATCTGCAGGCACACGTTGGGCAGGGCCTGGCGCAGGTTCGCCAGCCGCTCCCACGGGTCCTCGGACAGGAAGCGCAGCGCGACGTCGTACGTCGCCCCGCCCCAGCACTCCATCGACCACAGCTGCGGCGCCATCCGCGCGACGTGGCCGGCGACGCCGAGCAGGTCGGCGGACCGGACCCGGGTGGCGAGCAGGCTCTGGTGGGCGTCGCGGAACGTGGTGTCGGTGACCGCGACCCGGGTCTGGGCCCGCAGCCGCCGCGCGAACTCCTCCGGGCCGAGCCGGAGCAGCTCCTGCCGGGTGCCGTCCGGCGCCGGTACGGCGAGCTCGACCGGCGGGAGCTTCTCGCGCGGGTCGACCGAGACCGGCGCCTCGCCGTACGGCTTGTTGACGGTGACGTCGGCCAGGTAGGTGAGCAGCTTGGAGCCGCGGTCCTCGCTCGGCCGCGACCGCAGCAGCTGCGGGTGGGTCTCGATGAACGAGGTCGTGATCCGCCCGGCCGCGAAGTCGGGGTCCTCCACGACGGCCTGGAGGAACCCGATGTTGGTCGAGACGCCACGGATCCGGAACTCTGCCAGCGCCCGCCGGGCCTTCTCCACGGCCTTGTCGAACGTGCGGCCGCGGCAGGTCAGCTTGGCCAGCATCGAGTCGAAGTGGGGGCTGACCTCGGCCCCGGTGTACGTCGTGCCGCCGTCCAGCCGCACGCCCGGCCCGCCCGGGGAGCGGTAGGTGGTGATCTTGCCGGTGTCGGGGCGGAACCCGTTGGCCGGGTCCTCGGTGGTGATCCGGCACTGCATCGCCGCGCCGCGCAGCCGCACCGTGTCCTGGGACAGGCCCAGGTCGGCCAGCGTCTCCCCGGCCGCGATCCGCAGCTGGGACTGGACCAGGTCGACGTCGGTGACCTCCTCGGTGACCGTGTGCTCGACCTGGATCCGGGGGTTCATCTCGATGAACACGTAGTTGCCGTCGGGGTCGAGCAGGAACTCCACCGTCCCGGCGTTGCGGTAGCCGATCGCCGTGGCGAACCGCACCGCGTCCGCGCAGATCCGGTCCCGCAGGTCGGGGTCGAGGTTCGGCGCCGGGGCGAGCTCGATGACCTTCTGGTGGCGTCGCTGCAGCGAGCAGTCCCGCTCGAAGAGGTGGATCACGTTGCCCTCGCCGTCAGCGAGGATCTGCACCTCGATGTGGCGCGGGTCGACCACCGCCTGCTCGACGAAGACGGTCGGGTCGCCGAAGGCCGCCTCGCCCTCGCGCATGCAGGTCGCGATCGCCTCCTCGAGGTTCGCCGGGTCGTCGACCCGCCGCATGCCGCGGCCACCACCGCCGGCGACGGCCTTCACGAAAAGCGGGAAGGGCAGCTCCGCGGCCGCCGCGGCCAGCGCAGCGGCGTCGGTCGAGGGCGGCACGCTCTTCAGGGTCGGCACCCCGGCCTCCTTGGCCGCCGCGATCGCCCGCGCCTTGTTGCCGGTGAGCTGGAGGATCTGCGAGGTCGGCCCCACGAACGTGATCCCCGCGTCCTGGCACGCCTCGGCCAGCCGCGGGTTCTCCGAGAGGAACCCGTAGCCGGGATAGACCGCGTCCGCCCCGCACTCCACCGCCACCCGCACGATCTCCGCGGGGTCGAGGTAGCTGCGCACCGGGTGGCCACGCTCGCCGATCTCGTACGCCTCGTCCGCCCGCAGCCGGTGCTCCGACCCGCGGTCCTCGTAGGGGAACACCGCCACGGTCCGCGCACCCATCTCGTACGCCGCCCGGAACGCCCGGATCGCGATCTCCCCACGGTTGGCCACGAGCACCTTCGAGAACATGCGCACACCCTAGGTGGGCCACGTCACAGCAGCGTGTCGCGCGCCCGCGGTACGGATCGGTAACAACCGCTGCGGCCCCGCTCGATGCCGCTTAACCTTGTCCGGCTCGGAGGGAGCAAGGATGAGGGAGATCTCGGGCGCCGTTCGGTGCGCCCTCGGTGTCGGTGTCGCGCTCGTGAGCGTGGCGGTCTGGTCGCCGGCACCTGCCGGCGCTGTGAACGAGGCGACGTGTGCATCTCGACCAGTGACGATCTCGGGCACGGGTGGCGACGACGTCATTCAGGGAACGTCGGGGGACGACGTCATCGCGGCACGCGGCGGCGCGGACGTGATCCGGGCGGGCGCTGGCAAGGACGTGGTCTGCGGCGGTGCCGGTGACGACGTCGTCAGCGGGGGCCGGGGGTCCGACCTGGTGCTGACAGAAGCGGGCGACGACATCGGGTTCGGTGGAGACGGCCGCGACGGACTCCTGGGCGGAGGCGGCAACGACCGAGTGCGAGGTGGCCGTGGCGGTGACTTCTTCGACAGCGATCCCGGAAATGACAGCTTCGTGGGCGGGCCGGGTGCCGATCTCGTCGCTCAAGCCGCCGGGACGCGCGGGCAGAGTGGCCGGGATCGGATTCTCACCGGTGATGGCGCTGACGTCGTCGAGATCGCGGCCACTGACGGCATCGTCATCGACGCGGGCGCCGACGATGACACGGTGACTATTACGGCTGCGACGGCGGCAGCACTGTCGTTGGTCGGCGGAGACGGCATCGAGGACCAGTTGGTCCTGCGCGTGACCGGCGACTCGTCCGCGGTGCGCCTCGATCAGAGGGCGGGCCGTTTGATCACTCCCACAGGTCACCAGGTCCTCACGGGTTGGGAGCTGGCCTCTCTCGAGGGGGATGTCCGGTGGACCTACGTGGGGACAGACGCCGAGGAGTCGTTGCTCGTCTACGGCGGCACCTTGAATGCCGACATGGGTGCCGGCGGAGACAACGTCTATGCATCCGGCACGGTCGGCAACTCCTATGTGGATCTGGGCCCTGGCGACATTCAGACGGCACAGACGGGCGGTGGTGACGATGTGCTGATCGGCGGAGACGGCATCGACCACCTCTTCGCAGGAAACGGTGACAATGTGCTGCTCGGCGGGCTGTCCACGTCCGACTGGCTGGAGGCCGGAGACGGTTTCGATGTGGCCCGTGATCCTGATGGTGCGGCGATCTGCCGGGGCCTCGACGTGGTCCCGGACAACTGTGAGAACTGATTTCTCGAGATGGGATGACCTCGAATGAGCAACAAGAGCGCCGTGCGCGCAGGTCTGATCGCGGTCGTGCTGGTGGGAACCGCGGCGCAGCCGGCGGCTGCGGGTGGATCGCACTCGGTCCTGTGGGGCGGCTGCCCGGGTAAGCGGAGCGCGACGATCGTCGGCACCGACGGTGACGACGCGATCGTCGGGACGCCCGGACGCGACGTGATCCTCGCCGGCGCCGGTGACGACGTGGTTCGCGGCCGGGGTGGGAAGGACATCATCTGCCTGGGGTCGGGCAACGACCGTGCATACGGCGGCCGCGGCCAGGACGTCCTCCAGGCGGGCGCCGGTGACGACGCGCTCGACGGCGGCGCGGGTTTCGACCTCGTGGTCGCCGGTGACGGCGCCGACCACATCACTGGGACGGGCGGCTACGGGTTCGTTGACGGCGGAGCCGGTTCCGATCTCGTCGAGCTTGTCGCCGACCGCGGCACCTACGTCAACGCCGGCGCGGACGACGACACGGTCGTCCTGCACGCGGGCACCCTGGACGCCGGGGTCTCCCTGTTCGGCGGGCCGGGGACCGACAGCGTCGACGTCACCCTCCCGGCAGCCGTCGGTGCAGCACGGCTCAGCCAGAGGGGGAGCTCCACCCTGGTTCTCGGCTATCGCGGCGGCCTCGACGGCTGGGAGTCGCTCTCCCTCGGCGGTGACGTCGACTGGACCTACCTGGGTGACGACGCGGGAGAGGGCCTGTCCGTAACAGGGGGGACCCTGACCGCCTTCCTGTACGGCGGAGACGACCACGTCACCTTCGCCGGCGACGGCGATGCCTACGTCAACCTGGGTGTCGGAGACGTGCAGTCGGCCACGACCGCGGGCGGCGACGACGTGCTGCTCGGCGGTGACGGAGCCGACCAGCTCCACGGAGGCGCGGGCGACGACATCCTCGACGGTCGCGGCTCGCTCGCGGACGAGCTCTACGGGGACGACGGCAGCGACATCGGCCGCGACGCCGACGGCGCGGCGGTCTGCGACTCCCTCGAGATGGGCACCTGCGTCGTCCCGACGCCCTGACGCGCGGTCGCCGCCCGCAGCACCTCAGCGGTTGAAGCCGTGGTTCTCGCTCCAGGCGAGGTCCGACTCGGACCAGTCGACCGCCCCGTCGGCGATCTGCGGCTCGCCCCAGAGCTCGCCGGCATCGTGCACCTCCCAGTCGGCCAGGTCGGTGGTGACGACCGCCTGCCCCTGGTCGGGCGCCTGCTGGAGGAACGCGTCGCTCCCGTAGCAGCCGAAGGTGGCCGCCACGAGGTCGCCGTCGGTGGCAGCCCGGACGAACAGGCAGCCGTCGCCGGCGGTGAACAGCACCTTCGGCTCGGTCCAGGAGTCGGGGTGGTCGGGGTCGGAGTGCTGCTCGTAGACCTTCTGGATGTGGTCGGGGTCGATCCAGATCACCACGCGCGTGCCGTCGTCGAGCGTCAGGTCGGCGCGCCCGTCCGCGCCGGGCTCGGTGTCGCCCCCGGGGTAGGCCGACGGGTCCGGCGCGGCGAGATCGGCGCCGTAGTCGAAGGTCGGCCCGGACCCGCAACCCGTGAGCATCGCGGCGAGGAGCGCTGAACCGGCGAGCAGCGGGAGCGACTTCACGGCGCCATGGTGCCACCCGGGTCCGAGGTGGCCGAGGTCACCGTCGCGGGTACGGCGCTCGACGTACAGGCGGACCGCGCCCGCGGGACACTGGGAGCAGGGGGCGAGGGAGGTCTGGTGATCGGTTCGAGGGTCGTCGGCGCAGGTCTGGCGGTGGCGGTGGCAGCGCTGGTGCTCACGCTCCCGCCGCCACCAGCCGTCGGTGGAAGCACAGCGCTGTGCGACGACTGGCTGCCGACGATCGTCGGGACCGACGGCGACGACCAGCTGACCGGGACCGGCCACCGGGACGTCGTCCTGGCACTCGGTGGCGCCGACACGGTCGACGGCCTCGGGGGCGGCGACGTCATCTGCGGCGGGGACGGTGACGACATCATCGACGGCGGGACCGGTGCCGACGTCGTCGTCGGCCAGTCCGGTCACGACCGGCTCGTCGGCGGTGACGGCGACGATCGCCTCGACGGCGGCCTCAGCGGCTTCTTCGTGAGCGAGGGCGAGCAGCCCCTGCCCGGGACCGGGCCGGACGACGACGTGGTCCTTGGCGGCCCAGGGAACGACACGGTCGTCGACGTGACCGGGTCGGACACGATCCGCACCGGGCGCGGGGACGACGACTCCTACGTGCTGGTCTACGGCGTGCTCGACCTCGACGGCGGTCCGGGAGCTGACCACTTCCGCGTCTTCGAGAACACCGCCACCGACGTCGCGCTGCGGGGCGGCCCCGGCCAGGACAAGCTCGCCCTCCGGGTGCGGTTCGAGCCTCCCGCCGTCGAGACGGTCGCCGACCTGTCGACCGGCGCCTTCACGATGGGCGCGGTGACGGCGGAGGTCAGCGGGTTCCGCGACCTCGTGCTGGGCATCCGGTGGCCGCTCCGGCTCACCGGCACCGAGCGGGCCGACCGCGTCGTGGTCGTCACCCACCGCGCGAGCCCGCCGGTCACCGCTCGGCTGGGCGCCGGCGACGACCGCCTGGTGACGGGCACGGGCGACGACCGCGTCGACGGCGGTCCCGGTCGGGACCGGGCCGACCTCGGGCCGGGCCACGACACGTGCGTCGCCGTCGAGGTCGTCTCCGACTGCGAGAACCCGGAGAACCCCGGCACATCCTCCTGAACTCGCCCACCCCGCGGCCGGTCTCCCTCTAGCCTTCGCCCATGCTCTCCACCCCTGCCCGCCTGATGGCCGCCAGCGGCGTCGTCGCTGCCCTGCTCACGTCGGCCGGCGCCGTCGCACCGGCCGCGCAGGCGGCGGGCTACACGTGCAACGGCCTGAAGGCGACGATCGTCGGCACCAAGGGTCCGGACAAGCTCAAGGGCACCGAGCAGGCGGACGTGATCGTGTCCCTCAGCGGCAAGGACCACGTGAAGGGCAACGGCGGCGACGACGTGATCTGCCTCGGTGACGCCGCGGACGTGGCCGACGGCGGCGCGGGCAACGACACGATCCTCGCGGGCGCAGGCACGGACTACGTCTCGGGCACCGAGGGCTTCGACACGGTGCAGGGCAACGGGGGAGCCGACACCCTCTTCCTCTCCGCACCCGAGGGCGACGACGTCAACGGTGGCCCGGGTGACGACAACGTCTCGCTGGCGCCGGGCCCGGAGGGCACCGTGTCCGCGGTGGGTGCCGGCGGCACCAACCAGCTCTTCCTCACCGTCGGCGGCTCCGGCCTCGCGATCAAGGTCGACCAGGGCACCCGGCAGATCACCATCGCCGGCCGCACCGGCGCGGTCGGCGACTTCGGGACGCTGAGCCTCAGCGGCGACCACACCTGGACCTACAACGGCACCGACGCCCAGGACGCGCTGCTCGTCGGCCCAGGCCCGGTGACCGCGTCACTCAAGGGCGGGGACGACTGGATCCTGACCGGCGACGCCAACGACTCGATCAACGGCGGCGCCGGCACCGACACCGCCACCGTCGGTGGCGGGAGCAACCACTGCATCTCGGTCGAGACCGTCAACGGCGACTGCCCGCTCCTCTGACCGCCGCGTACCTGACGTTCGAGTGGTGAAGTCGACGATCTCACCACTCAGGCGTCAGGTACGAGATGCGGCGGCGGTGACCCGCCTCGCTGGTCAGGCCTTGGTCAGTCCTTGATCTCGCAGACGACTTCGCCGTTGCCGATGGTGGCGCCGACCTCGGTCTTGAGGCCGGTGATGGTGCCGGCCTTGTGGGCCTTGAGGGGCTGCTCCATCTTCATGGCCTCGATGACGACCACGGCGTCGCCCTCGGCGACGGTCTGGCCCTCCTCGACGACGACCTTGACGATGGTGCCCTGCATGGGCG
>DATMHR010000031.1:0-29605 GCA_035554955.1 Nocardioides sp.
CATGAAGGTCCTCGTCACCGGCGGCGCCGGCTACCTCGGTTCGATCACGGCCAAGGCACTCGAGGAGGCCGGGCACGTGCCGGTCGTCCTCGACTCGCTCCTGTCCGGCCCGCGGGCGTTCGTGGGGGACCGGGCGTTCTACGAGGGCGACATCGCCGACCGCGCGCTGCTGCGCCGCGTCGTCGACGAGCACCCCGACATCGACGCCACCGTGCACATGGCGGCGCGGATCGTCGTACCGGAGTCGGTGGAGCTGCCCTACGAGTACTACCGCGACAACGTCGCCAAGTCGCTCGAGCTCTTCGACGAGCTCGAGTCGCTGGGCAAGCCGCGGATCCTGTTCTCCTCGACGGCGTCGCTCTACGCGCTCAAGCCGGAGTTCGAGGTGTGGGAGACCGACCCGGTGGAGCCCACGTCGCCGTACGCGCGGACCAAGCGGATGATGGAGATGTGCCTGGAGGACATCGCCAAGGCGACGTCGCTGCGGGCGATCATCCTGCGCTACTTCAACCCGATCGGGACCGAGCCGGGGCTCGGCACGGGCTACCACCTCAAGGACGCGACCCACGTCGTGCCGCTGCTCGCGCAGACCGCGCTGGGCTACCGCGACTCGTTCACGATCACGGGCACCGACCTGCCGACGCGCGACGGCACCGGCATCCGGGACTACATCCACGCGTGGGACCTGGCCAAGGCGCACGTGGCGGCGGTCGAGAGGTTCGACGACGTGATCGACGCCGAGGGCGCGCCGTACTCCTACATCAACCTGGGCGCCGGCGACGGCGTCACCGTGCGCGAGCTGATCGCCGCCGTCGAGCGGGTCGTCGGCAAGCCGGTGCCGGTCAAGGAGGCCCCGCCGCGCCCCGGCGACGCCGTCGGCGCCTTCGCGAACGCGGACAAGGCCGCCGAGCTCCTCGGCTGGCGCACCGAGCACTCCCTGGACGAGGCCATCGCCTCTGCCCTCGCGTGGGGTGAGAAGCGCAAGTCGGTCCTGGGCTACGAGTAGGTACACCGAGTCGGCTCTTGTCGACAAGAGCCGACTCGGCGTCCGTCAGCGGGGGAGGTGGCGGAAGGCGCGCGCCTCGCGGCGGCGCCAGCCGCGGCGGCTGAGCCACCAGACGACCCGGAAGGCCTGGCCGGCCGTGGCGAAGACCCGGGCCAGGTGCTCCTCGGGGACGTCCTCGGCGATCCAGCACACCACGGTGCGCAGGAAGCCGAGGCTCTCCTTGTCGCTGAAGTGCTCCTCCTCGATGCGCTCCCAGTCCTCGGGCGTGGTGTGCCGCTGGAGGATCGCGATCGCGCCGGTCTCCTCGTGGCGGAGGTGCTGCCCGAGCACCGCCTCGGCGTCGGCGAGCCGGGCAGCCAGGGCGGCGCGGAGCTCTGATCTCGAGACGGTCGCTGCGCGACCTCCTCGATCACCGGGGCCGCCGGTCGCTGCGCGACCTCCTCGATCACCGGGGCTGCCGGTCGCTGCGCGACCTCCTCGATCACCGGGGTCGGCCAGGGCCGCGAACAGCACCTCGCACGAGGCGAGCAGCGGGTCGATCCGCTCGTGCTCGGCCTCCATCGCGAGCAGGGTCTCCCGCTCGTCGGGGTCGGCCCGGTCGAGGAGGAACGGCCAGATGCCCGCGTCCTCGCCCGTGTGGTGCTTGTGCAGGACGTGCCCGAACCAGTCCCACCGGTCGCGCAGCGCCTGCCAGGTGGCGAGGTCGTCGACCGGGGTGAGCGGTACGGCGCCCGCGAACCTGCGCAGGTCGCGCCGGAACGCGTGGTGCATCAGGTACATCATCATCATGTCGATCGGGCCGTCCGGCGCTGCCGTCTGCCCGGGCAGGACGAGCTGCTCGGGGTAGGTCGTGGTCATCGGACGCTCCCCTCGAGCTCGAGCTCCGCGTCGACGTCGGCCTGCCGGGAGAACGGCCAGTACCAGTTCCACTTCCCGAGCAGCGTCATCGTGGCGGGCACGAGCACCATCCGGACCACCGTGGCGTCGAGCGCGACGGCGGCGGCGAGGCCGACGCCGAGCATCTTCACGACCACGGCAGGCTCGCTGGCGAACCCGAGGAAGACGGCGACCATGATCGCGGCGGCGACCGAGATCACCCGGCCGGTCGACGACAGGCCGCGCACGACCGAGCCGCGGGCGTCGCCGGTGTCCAGCCAGTCGTCGTGGATCGCCGACAGCAGGAACACCTCGTAGTCCATCGACAGCCCGAACAGCACCGCGAACATCAGGATCGGCACCCAGCTCGACACCGGGATCGCGTGGTCGACGCCGAGCAGCGACGAGCCCCAGCCGTGCTGGAACACCAGCGTCATCACGCCGTAGGCCGCCGCGATGGACAGCAGGTTCATCGCCGCCGCCTTGAGCGGCACCACGACCGAGCGGAACATCAGCGCCAGCAGCAGCACCGACAGCACGACCACGAACCCGACGACCAGCCACAGGCGCTCGCCGAGCAGGTCGGAGATGTCGCTGAGCAGCGGGGTGTAGCCGGTCGCGTCGACGCCCTCGGGGAGCACGTCGGCGCGCAGGTGCGCCAGCAGGTCGGTCGTCCGCTCGTCGATCGGCGAGGTGGTGGGCTCGACGTCCCAGACCGCCAGCCGGCCGTCGGGGGAGAAGAGCAGCTTCCCGGACTCCGCCACGCCCGAGGAGGCGGCCACGTCGGCGTACACCTGCCGCACCGCGGCGCGGTCGACGACGTCGAGGTCCGCGACGAGGGTGATCGGGCCGTTGGCACCGGGGCCGAACTCGTCGGCGACGAGGTCGTACGCCGCGCGCGTGGTGGTCCCCTGGGGGTCCGAGCCGCCGTCCTGGGGCCAGGTCCGCATCCCGAGCGCCGGGGCGCCGAGGGCGACCAGGATGGTCAGCGCGAGGGCCGCCCAGGCGAGCGGGCGCCTCGCGACCACCTTCGCCCAGCGGGCGGTGAGGGGCTCCTTGGCGCCGGGGGTTTCGAGGCTCGGCGCCGGGGCGCCTCGCACCTCAACCACCGGCGAGGCGGCGCGCTCCTTCTTCGGCAGCAGGCGGTAACCAGCGAGGGCGCAGAGGGCGGGGACCAGGGTGAGGGCAGCGGCCATCACGCCGACGACGGCGATCGCGGTGGCGAAGCCGAAGGCGTCGTAGGTCGGCAGGCCGGCCAGGCGCAGGCCCATCAGCGAGACGAGGACCGTCACGCCGGCGCCGAGCACGGCGCGACCGGCGGTCGCGGTCGCGCGGGCGGCGGCCTCGACGGGGGTGTCGCCGGCCCGCAGCCGCTCGACGTGCCGGGTGAGGATCAGCAGCGCGTAGTCGATGCCGACGCCCAGGCCGACCATGGTGGCGATCGTCGGCGCAGACGTGGACACGTCCGTCGTCCCGGCGAGGACCGCGATCCCCGACGAGCCGGCGGCCAGCCCGCCGACCGCGGTCGCGATCGGGAGCCCGGCGGCCAGCACGGCGCCGAACGCGATCACGAGCAGCACGAGCGCGACCAGGATCCCGATCAGCTCGCCGCGACCCTCGAGCGAGGTGGCGGTGCCGGGCAGCTCGCCGCCGTACTCGACCTGGTAGCCGGCGTCCTCGGCCGCGTCGGTGGCCCGCTCGAGGCCGCCGATGTCGCCGTAGAGGTCGTGGTCGGTGGTGGGGACGTCGTAGCGCACCGCGAGCAGGGCGGTGTCGCCGTCCTCGGAGAGCCGGGTCGCGACGGTGGTCACGTGGTCGCTCGCGCGCAGGTCGGCGACGACCTGGCGCACGACGTCGGCGTCGAGCCGGCCGTCGTCGTGCAGGACGACCTGGGCCGAGGAGCCGCCGGCGTCCGGGAGGTGGTCGCGGAGCAGCTCCACGCCGGCCTGGGCGCGGGTGTCGGGGACGTTCCAGTTGTCCTGGAACTGGCCGCCGGCGACGGAGGCGAGGCCCCCGAGGGCGGCGAGGGTGAGGAGCCAGGCGACCGTCGTGCGCCAGGGGTGGCGTGCGGTCGCGAGGCCGAGGCGGTGCAGGGTGGACATCTCGGTTTCTCCTGGTCGGGTTCTGGAAGATGTCCCCACCCTCGGCGGGGGCGCTTGGAACCCGCTTGGGGCCGACTTCGGAGCGGTTCCCCGGCGGTCGCCGTACGACGTCCCGCGGCACCGTGGTCTAGACCACAACAACGTGATCTGAGTAACCCGACGGCCCCCTTCCTCGTTGTGGGGGCACGTGTCGTTCTGTCGGGGGGCCCGGCGACACGGGCCAGGGGACACGTTCGTAGTGGGGTGGTGTGAGTGACTGCTGTGCTCGGGCACGCGACGGCCGTCGAGCGCCCGGTGCGCCCGGCGTCGAGCCGGAGCCTGCCGCGCCTGCCCCTCGCCATCTTCGGCGTGGACGCGCTCCTCGTCGTGGTCGCCACCTCGTTCGCGTCGGTCGTCGCCGACGGGATGCCGTTCTTCGCGCCGGACGCCCCGGTCGACGTCAGCACCCGGGTGGCCGCGCCGCTCATCGCGCTCGGCTGGCTGGTCGCGCTGGCGATCGGCGGGTCCTACCGCACGCAGGTGCTGGGTGGCGGCAGCAACGAGTACAAGCGGGTCTTCAACTCCTCGATCCTGACCGTCGGCGGCGTCGCGGTCGGCTGCTTCCTCAGCGAGGCCGCCATCTCCCGCGGCTTCTTCGTCGCCCTCTTCACCGCCGGCCTCCCGCTGCTGCTCGCCGGGCGCTGGAGCGTCCGCAAGGGCTTGCACGCCGCCCGCCGCGCCGGCTACCTCGGCTTCCCGGTGCTCATCGCCGGGGCGCCCGAGCACATCGACGAGATGGTGGGGCTGATCCAGCGCTCCACGTGGCTCGGGTTCGACGTCGTGGGTGCCCTCACGCCGGACGGCTCCGCACCGGTGACCCCGGGCGGCGTCCCCGTCGTCGGCTCGACCGCTGACACCACCAAGGCGGCGATCGACGCCGACGCCCACGTCGTCCTGTTCACCGACGGCTCCTCGACCGCCGGCCACGAGCTGCGCGACCGCATCTGGGACCTCGAGGAGCGCGGGATCGGTGTGGTCGTCGCTCCCGGCGTGACCGGCATCGTCTCCGACCGCGTCTCCATCCAGCCGGTCAGCGGCCTCCCGCTGATGCACCTCGGCACGCCGGCCTGGGCCGAGGCGACCCGCGTCGGCAAGCGGATCTTCGACATCCTCGGGGCCTCGGCGCTGCTGTTCGTGCTGGCCCCGGTGATGCTGTTCGTCGCCCTGCGCATCAAGCTCCACGACGGCGGCCCGGTGTTCTTCCACCAGTCGCGCGTCGGCCGCCAGGGCATCCCGTTCCGGTGCGCGAAGTTCCGCACCATGGTCATCGACGCCGAGGAGCGGCTCGCCGAGCTGCACGCGGCGACCGGCTACCAGGGCGACGGCCTCTTCAAGCTGGCCGAGGACCCCCGGATCACCAAGCCCGGCACCTGGCTGCGCCGCTTCTCGATCGACGAGCTCCCGCAGCTGCTCAACGTGGTTCGCGGCGACATGAGCCTGGTCGGCCCGCGGCCGCCGCTCCCGATCGAGGTCGCCCGCTACGACAACGCCGCCCGCCGCCGCCTCCACGTGCGCCCCGGGATGACCGGCCTGTGGCAGGTCTCCGGTCGCTCGGACCTCTCGTGGGACGACGCCGTACGCCTGGACCTCTACTACGTCGACAACTGGTCGATGCTGCAGGACCTCCACATCCTGTTCCGCACCTTCGGTGCCGTCGTGCGGCCCAAGGGCGCCTACTGACCTCAGGTCGAACCCTGGGTTGGAACACGTCGAACCGTGGATTAGAACGCTGCGAACCCACGGTTCAACATGTTCCAATCCACGGTTCAACGTGCTCGAACCCACGGTTCAACGTGCTCACCGGAACCTGCGCAGCCGCAGGCTGTTCGACACCACGAAGACCGACGAGAAGGCCATGGCGGCGCCGGCGAGCATCGGGTTGAGCAGGCCGGAGGCGGCGAGCGGCAGGGCGGCGACGTTGTAGGCGAACGCCCAGAACAGGTTGCCCTTGATCGTCGCGAGGGTGCGGCGGGAGAGCCGGATGGCGTCGGCGGCGACCAGCAGGTCACCGCGGACCAGCGTCAGGTCGCCTGCCTCGATCGCGACGTCGGTGCCGGTGCCCATCGCCAGGCCGAGGTCGGCCTGGGCCAGGGCCGCGGCGTCGTTGACGCCGTCACCGACCATCGCGACCACGCGCCCCTCCTCCTGCAGCTGCTTGACCACGTCGACCTTGTCGGCCGGCAGTACGTCGGACACGACGTCCTCGGGCGCGATGCCCACCTCCGCGGCGACCGCCCGCGCGACGGCCTCGTGGTCGCCGGTGAGCAGCAGAGGCCGGAGGCCGAGGCTGCGCAGCGAGGCGATCGCCTGCGCGGAGCTCGGCTTGACCGCGTCGGCCACGACGACGATCCCGCGTGCCTTCCCGTCCCAGCTGACGGCGACCGCCGTGCCCCCACCGTCCCGGGCCGCGGTCAGGGCCGCCTCCAGGTCCGGTCCGAGGTGCTGCGACCACTGCTCGAGGAGCGCCGGCCGCCCGACGAGCACGGCCCTGCTGCCGTCGTCGGTCGCCACCACGCCCTGGACCCCGAGTCCCGGCACGTTGGCGAAGTCCCCGACGGGCGGGATTTCGAGGCTCGGCGCTGGGGCGCCTCGCACCTCAATCACCGCAGCGACCCGGTCCCGCGCCCCGTCGACGATCGCCCGGGCGATGGGGTGCTCCGACGCGGCCTCGAGCGCGGCGGCGAGCCGCAGCACCTCGCCGGGGTCCTCGCCCTCGGCGGCGACCACGTCGCGCAGGGTCATCCGGCCGGTGGTGACGGTGCCGGTCTTGTCGAGCACGACGGTGTCGACGGCGCGGGTGGACTCGAGCACCTCGGGTCCCTTGATCAGGATGCCCATCTGCGCGCCGCGGCCGGTGCCGACCATCAGGGCGGTCGGCGTGGCCAGGCCGAGGGCGCACGGGCAGGCAATGATCAGGACCGCGACGGCCGCGGTGAACGCGGCGGTCAGCCCGCTGCCGGTGCCGAGCCAGAACCCGAGGGTGCCCGCGGACAGCAGCAGCACGACCGGCACGAAGACCCCGGACACGCGGTCCGCGAGCCGCTGCACCTGCGCCTTGCCGTTCTGCGCCTCCTCGACCAGGAGCGCCATCTGTGCGAGCTGGGTGTCGGAGCCGATCCGGGTGGCGCGCACGACGAGCCGCCCGCCCGCGTTGACGGTGGCGCCCACGACGCTGTCGCCGACGCCGACCTCGACGGGCACCGACTCGCCGGTGAGCATCGAGGCGTCGACCGCCGAGCTGCCCTGCTCGACGACGCCGTCGGTGGCGATCTTCTCGCCCGGGCGTACGACGAACCGCATGCCCACGGCCAGGCTGTCGATCGGCACCCGCTGCTCGGTGCCGTCGTCGGCGAGCACGGTGGCGTCCTTCGCGCCGAGCTCGAGGAGCGCACGCAGCGCGGCGCCGGCGCGGCGCTTGGCGCGCTGCTCGAAGTAGCGCCCCGCGAGCAGGAAGGTCGTCACCCCGGCAGCGGCCTCGAAGTAGATGTTGCCGGCGCCGTCGGTGCGCTCGACGGTGAGCTCGAACGGGTGGGTCATGCCCGGCGTGCCGGCGGTGCCCCAGAACAGCGCGTAGACCGACCAGCCGAGCGCGGCCAGCGTGCCGAGCGAGATCAGGGTGTCCATCGTCGACGTGCCGTGCCGCAGGTTGGTCCAGGCGGCCCGGTGGAACGGCCAGGCGCCCCACACCACGACCGGCGCGGCCAGGGTGAGCGAGAGCCACTGCCAGTAGGTGAACTGCCAGGCCGGCACCATCGCGAGCGCGATCACCGGGACGGTCAGCGCCGCGGAGACGAGGAGCCGCTGCCGCAGGGCCCGCGTCGGGTCGACCTCCTCCTCGTCGCCGTGCGCCTTCTCGGCGGCGGGCAGGCGCGCGCCGTACCCCGCCTCCTCGACGGTCGCGACCAGGTCCTCCGGCGACAGCTCGGAGGGGAAGGAGACCTTCGCCTTCTCGGTCGCGTAGTTGACCGTCGCGGTCACGCCGTCGAGCTTGTTGAGCTTGCGCTCGATCCGGTTGGCGCAGGAGGCGCAGGTCATGCCGGTGATCGCGAGCTCGACCTCGTGGGCGGGGGCGTGCTGGGTGGTCATCGTGCCTCCACGGTGAACGCGGCGGTGCGGACGACGCCGCGGTGCCGGAAGTCGAGGAAGAGGTGGTAGGTCCCGGCGCTGGGCACCTCGGCGTGGAACACCACGTCGGGCCCCGGCTGGGTGGTCCCGTCGCCCGGCTCGCCGTCGGGGTGGACGTGCAGGTAGGCGAGGTCGCCTGCGCGGAGCGCGACCAGGTGGCCGTAGGCGCCGAGGTAGGGCTGCAGGTCGGTGACCGGGTCCCCGTCCTCGGTGACGGTCAGGGTGAGCATCGCGTCCTCGCCGCCGGCGAGGTCGCCGTCGAGTGTGACCTCGTAGTCGCCGACGGTGGCGGTGCGTGACTCCGTCGCCGCGGGAGCCGGACGGTAGTCGCCCGCGACCGCGAGGTCGGCGCCGAGGACGAGCGGGTCGTCGCCCGCCGGCTTGAAGTCCGCGAAGACCCGCCACTCGCCCGGCGTCAGCGCGAGGTCGGTGCGCCAGACGCCGTCGGTGAGGACCGGGTGGACGTGCTGGAAGCCGGTCAGGTCGCGGCGCACGGCGATCAGGTGCAGCAGCTTCTCGTGCTCCTCGTCGTACGTCGTGAGCGGCTCGCCGTCCGGGCCGGTGACCGTGAAGGCGACCTCCCGCGAGGGGCCCGGCTGCAGCCGGTCGTCGGCGAGGCGCAGCGTGTAGCCGTCCTGGGAGACCTGGAGCCCGCCGGGGACCTCGGACGCCGCGGCGGGGGCCATGTCGTCGTGGCCTCCGGCGTCGGCGTGGCTTCCGTCGTCCATGGCGTCCGTGCCGTGCCCCGCCATCGCCGCGGGCTCGTCGAACGGGCCGACGGCCCGCCCGACGAGCACGGCAGCGCCGAAGACGGCGGCCACGGCGAGGACGAAGCCGGCCAGCTTCGCCGCGGTGCCGAGGCCCTTCTCGGCACTCATGCCAGCTGGTAGCCGGCCTCCTCGACGGCGGCGCGCACGGCGTCGTCGTCGAGCGGCTCGGCGCTGGTGACGGTGACCGCGCCCGAGGCGAGGTCGACCGCGACGTCCTCGACGCCGGCGATCTCCTGGACCTCCTCGGTGACGGAGGCGACGCAGTGGCCGCAGGTCATGCCGGTGACGGTGTAGGTCGAGACGTTGCTCATGGGAGTTCCTCTCCGGGTGGGGGTGGTGGTGTGGGTGCTGTCGTGCTCAGGACCGGACGAGCCGGGCGATCGCCGCGGAGGCCTCCGCGAGCTTCGCGTCGGCCTCCGGCCCGCCCGCCGCGACCGCGTCGGCGACGCAGTGCGCCATGTGGTCGTCGAGGAGGCCGAGCGCGACCGACTGGAGGGCCTTCGTCATCGCGGAGACCTGGGTCAGGATGTCGATGCAGTACTTCTCCTCCTCGACCATCCGCTGGAGACCGCGGGCCTGGCCCTCGATCCGGCGGAGGCGCTTGAGGAAGTCGTCCTTGTGCGCGGCCTCGATGTAGCCGTGGTGGTGGTCGTGCTCCATAACAAACACCATACCCCCCTAGGGTACTAAGTCAAGGCCTCGGGCGGGCATCCCCGGCTCTCGGCTACCTTCGAACGTCGTGACCACCCTCGTCCGCGTCCTCGCCGCCGTCGTCGCGCTCGGCGTCGGCCTCGCGGTCGCGGCGCTCGGCGCCGCCGGGGTGGTCGAGGCGCGCGGGGTCGACGTACCCCTGCTCGGGGACGGCTGGGACGCCGCCGAGGGAGCGGGGGCGGACGCCGCGGCCCCAGCCCCGTCGCCGAGCCCGACCTCCCCGTCGTCCTCGTCGACGGCCTCGCCGGACGAGCCGTCCGCGGCCCCGACCCAGCCCGGTGAGGAGCTGCGGCCGAGCCACCGGCGCGGCAGCGCCCGCGACCGGCAGCAGGGACAGCCGGCGCAACCGGGGGAGGGACCGCTCGCCGGCAGGGTCGTCGTCCTCGACCCCGGTCACCAGCTCGGCAACGCGGCGCACCCCTCCGAGATCAACCAGCCCGTCGACGCCGGCGGGTTCACCAAGGCCTGCAACACGACGGGGACGAGCACCGACGGCGGCTACCCGGAGGCGACGTTCGCCTGGGAGGTCGCCGTCCGCGCGCGCCGGATGCTCGAGGGCCTGGGCGCCACCGTGGAGCTGACCCGCGAGAGCAACAGCGCGGACCTGTGGGGCCCCTGCGTCGACGAGCGCGGGCGTGCGGGCAACCCCGGTGAGCCTGGGCCGACCGCGGACGTGAAGGTGAGCATCCACGGCGACGGGACCTACCAGTCCGGCGCGCACGGCTTCCACGTGATCGCCCCCGGCGACCTGCCGGGCTACACCGACGACATCGAGGCCGACTCGCTGGACCTCGCGCACGTGGTGCGCGACGCCCTGGTGCAGGGCGGCTTCGCCGTGTCGACCTACACCGGCAGCGACGGCATCGACGTCCGCACCGACCTCGGCACGCTCAACCTCGCCGACGAGCCCACGGTGATGGTCGAGCTCGGCAACATGCGCGACCCCGGCGACGCCGCGGTGATGGCGAGCGCCGACGGCCAGCAGGCCTACGCCGCGGCGCTCGTCGCCGGGGTCAGCTCCTACCTGCGCTGACCCGCGTCGGAGCGGTGACGTGGACGGCGTTGTCGCGGCACTTGCCGAGCCCGTGCGGGCACTCGTCGCCGTAGCGTCGGCGACACCGGGCCTTGCGCCTCAACCTGCGGAGAGCCTTCCGCATGTCTCGGTGGTCCCTTCTCCCCCCAGAGAGAGTGGAGCAGTCCGAGAACCCGAGGTGACCCAATCTCCCACAGGAGCGGCGCCGGGCACAGGGGTTTGCGCGACATCCGTCGCAGCGGGCTAGACGTGCTTGCCCGCGTACTTCTCGATCCGGGTCGGTCGTGGCGAGTGGCGCTCGAGGTGCGGACAGTGCGCGCCGTACTTCTTCCGGCAGCGGCGTTTCCGCTGCATCTTCCGCAACCACCTCATGGGGAGCTCCGAGGGTCCGTCGGGTCTGGGGTCCCGAGACCTCGCGAGCGTAGGACCGTCCGCGGCGGCCGAGCAGCCGATTGCCGGATTCTTTGCGAAGCGGCGGCGACGGGCGGGCGGCGGGGCGTGTGACCCCGGTCGGTAGGGTCGCGGCATGGCGATCCGCACCGCCCGGTGGGACGACTGGTCGCTCGAGGACCTCGTCGCCGCGAAGGGCGACACCACGGTCAGCCTGGTCGTTCCCGCCCGCAACGAGGTCGACACCGTCGGCGGCGTGGTGACCCGCGTGCGCGAGCGCCTGGTGGACACCGTGCGCCTGGTCGACGAGATCGTCGTCATCGACAGCGACTCCGTCGACGGGACCTACGACGCCGCGGCCTCGGCGGGCGCCGACGTGCACCGCTCGCTGGAGATCCGGCCCGACCTGGGGACCCACGCGGGCAAGGGCGAGGCGATGTGGAAGTCGCTGTTCGTGACGTCGGGCGACCTGGTCGTCTTCATGGACGCCGACCTGCTCGACTGGGACACCCACTTCGTGCCGGGCCTGCTGGGCCCGCTGCTCGAGGACCCCGCGGTGCAGCTGGTGAAGGGCTTCTACGAGCGGCCCGGCGAGCAGGGCCCGCTCGACGGCGGCCGGGTCACCGAGCTGGTCGCGCGGCCGCTGCTCGCGATGTGCTTCCCGCGCCTCGCCGACGTGGTGCAGCCGCTGGCCGGTGAGTGGGCCGTGCGCCGCTCGTGGTTCGCGACGCTCTCGGTGCCGACCGGGTACGGCGTGGAGGTCGCGAGCCTCATCGACACGCTCGCGGTCCATGACGAGAAGGGCATCGCCCAAGTCGACCTCGGCACCCGCTCCCACGGCCACCAGGACCTGCTCGACCTCGGCGGGATGGCCGTGCAGGTCGCCGCCGCGATCCTCGACCGGGCCGGCGTCGGCGAGCGCTGGACGGGCGACGAGGCCGGCGTGGTGCTCCGGCAGTTCCTGCCGGGGCCGGTCCCGGCCGACCGGGTCGTCCCGGTCCTGGAGCGCCCCGGGGCGGAGAAGTACCTATGACGCTCCAGCTGGGGCGGCACGCGTTCGACGACGACGCGCCGCTGATGATGGCGATCGTCAACCGCACCCCGGACTCGTTCTACGACAAGGGCGCGACCTGGACGGAGGACGCCGCGTTCGAGCGGGTGCGCACGGTCGTCGAGCAGGGCGCGGAGATCGTCGACATCGGCGGCATCAAGGCCGCCCCCGGCGTCGAGATCGGCCCGGCGGAGGAGAAGGCCCGGGTGGTCGACTTCGTGGCGAGGGTGCGCGCGGCGTACCCCGGCCTGGTGATCTCGGTCGACACCTGGCGCGCGGAGGTCGGCGACGCCGTCTGCGCCGCCGGGGCCGACGTCCTCAACGACGCCTGGGGCGGCGCCGACCCCGAGCTGGTCGACGCGGCCGCCCAGCACGGCGCCGCGATCATCTGCACCCACACCGGCGGCGTCACGCCGCGGACCCGCCCCTACCGGATCGAGTACGACGACGTGGTGGCCGCCGCGATCGCCGACACCGTCGCCTACGCCGAGCGGGCGCTGGCGGCCGGCGTCGCGCGGGAGTCGATCGTGATCGACCCGGCCCACGACTTCGGCAAGAACACCTTCCACTCCCTCGAGCTCACCCGCCGGCTCGGCGAGATGGTCGCCACCGGGTGGCCGGTGCTGGTGTCGCTGTCCAACAAGGACTTCGTGGGCGAGACCCTCGACCTGCCGGTCGGGGAGCGCCTCGTCGGCACGCTCGCCGCAACCGCCGTGTCCGCCCTCGCCGGTGCGCGGATCTACCGCGTCCACGAGGTCGTCGAGACCCGGCAGACGGTCGACATGGCCTGGTCGATCGCAGGCCGCCGCCCGCCCCGCCGCGCCATCCGGGGGCTCCAGTGATCCCGGTCGCGCTCGTGCCCGGCGTGCTCGCGCTGCTGCCGGACTACGCCTCGCTCGAGGACCCGGTCGCCGACCTGCGCGCGGCGTGCCGGGAGGCCGTCGCCGCGCTGGGCCCGAGGGTCCGGGTCGTCGCCTCCACACCGTCGGCCCGGCGCGTCGGCGAGCACCTCGTCAGCGCCGCCGGCGCCGAGGTCGCCGAGCACGACCCGACGGGCGTCCTCGTCGTCGCGAACGGGTCGGCCACGCGCACCGAGAAGGCGCCCGGCCACCTCGACGAGCGCGCGGAGGCGTTCGACGAGTCGCTCCGCGAGCTGCTGGCCGGCCCCGATCCCGCCGGGCTGGCCGCGATCGACACCGCCCTCGGCGCCGAGCTGTGGGCCGACGTCGACGGTCTGGTCGCCCTGGCCGACCTGCTGACGCCCGCCCAACGCGTCGACGTCCGCTACGACGCGGCGCCGTACGGCGTGCAGTACTGGGTCATCGGCTACGCCTGATCACGCACCGGCGGCCGCCGCCGCTCGGGCTGCCGACGGTCGGGCCAGACCAGGTAGCGGTAGGACACGTAGTTCGTCACCGTGCTCGCGCCGACGGCGGCCAGCTTGGCCACCACGGCGTCGAGGCCGAGCAGGTCGACGCCCGTCAGGATCACGATCGGCTGGAGCACCCACAGCGAGACGACGTTGGTGGCGGCGAACAGCAGGGCCGTGCGCAGGGTGAGCGGACCGCCGAACGCGAGGCGCCCGTTGGCGACGAAGCTGAACGTCATGCCGCTCGCGGTGGAGACGACGTTGGCCGGCACGATCCCGAGCGGCTCGTGGAGGAGGGCGAACAGCCCGACGTCGATCACCGTGTTGGCGATGCCGATCGCGACGAAGCGGGCGACCGGCTGCGAGGGTGGCCGGGAGGGCGGGCGGGGGCCGGTCACTCGTGGTCGACTCCTTCGAGCTCGGCCTCCAGCTCGTGCTCCGGCGCGGTGCGCACCGCGGCGACCGGCTCGCCGAGGACCGCGGCCGCCTCGCTGATCAGGCGCGGCGTCGGCGGCACCGAGCTCGCGATGACGATCCCGTCCTCGACCCGGCGCCAGGGGATCCAGCCGCGGTGCCGGAACCTGTCGCTGCCCTCCAGCAGGCTCGGGTCGGCCGGCTCCAGGATGAGGTCCAGCAGCGGGGCGTCCCACTGGTCGGCGAGCGCCTCCCACATCTTGTGCGAGGGGAGCGCCGTCAGCGCCATCAGGTGGTCGCCGAGCCGCCCGCCGTGGCGGCGCTGGAGGGCCAGGGCGTCGGTCACGTCCCGCGGCGACACGAGACCCGCCTCCACCAGCGCCTCACCGAGCCGGGGCAGCGCGGTGCCCTGCGCGGTGCGCCGGGAGGACCGGATCGCCGGCACCGTGGCGAAGAGGTGGCGCTGCGGGGAGCGGGTGGCGAGGCCGACCGAGTACAGCGGCCGGCCCTGGGTCTCCTGGTAGACGCGGCCGAGATAGCTGCCCAGCACGCCGAGCATGATCAGCTGCACGCCGCCGAGGAGGAACAGGCCGGTGCCGAGGAAGGCCCAGCCCGGGACCGACCGCTCGGGCTCGAACAGCCGCACCCACAGCACGTACGCCGCCGCGACCAGGCTGAGCACCGAGACCAGCACCCCCAGGCGGGAGATGGCGCGCAGCGGCACCGTGGAGAACCCGAAGATGCCGTCGGAGGCCAGCTTGACCATCGACCGCAGCGGGTAGCCGGTCGACCCGGCCGCGCGCTCGCCGCGGTCGAAGGGCAGGGCCTCCTGGCGGAAGCCGACGTGCGCGACGATGCCGCGCACGAAGCGGGCGTGCTCGCGGTAGCGAATGACCTCCAGGACGACGCGGCGGTCCATGATCCGGAAGTCCCCGACGTTGCGCGGGATCCGGGTGGCCGACAGCCGGTCCAGGACCAGGTAGAACAGCCAGGCCGACGACCGCTTCAGCGCGCTGTCGTGCCGGGTGCGGCGCTGGGCGTAGACCACGTCGCTCCCGTGCTCCCAGCGGTCGATCAGCTGCAGGCACACCGCCGGCGGGTCCTGGAGGTCGGTGTCCATGACGATCACCGCGTCGGCGTCGGAGGCGTCGAGACCCGCGGTGATGGCGATCTGGTGGCCGAAGTTCCGGGACAGGCTGATGACCGTGACGCGGCTGTCCATGTCGCGCAGCCGCAGCAGCTGGTCGAGGGAGTCGTCGGTGCTGCCGTCGTCCACGTAGAGGAAGCCGAAGCGCAGGTCGGGCCGTTCCTCCAGCGCGTGGTTGAGCGTGTCGTGGAAGGCGCGCAGGCCCTCCGTCTCGTTGAAGACGGGCAGCACGAACTGGATCAGCGACCCGCTGCGTCGGTACTGCGGCGGGGGCAGGTCCACGGCTGTCATGGCGAACCCCTCGCGTTTGACCCTCTACCCAAGGACCTTAGGCCGTGGTGGCCGCTCGCGTGGGCGGGATGGAATTCCTGTGAGGGAGGCGACTCGGCGCGCAGCAGGCTCGGGCCACACCGTCCGCAGAAGGAGGGGGAATGGCGCGAACCCGTGCAGCCGCTGCCCTGCTCGCGCTCCTGACGAGCGTCTTCGTCGGAGTGCCCCCGAGCGTGGCCGACACCGTGGACGTGCCCTACTCGACGACCGCCTTCCCGTCCGGTGAGGCCACCCTCACGATCGACGTACCTGCCGGCGTGCGGCCCGAGGCCGTCACGGGCCGGCTCGCGATCGACCGGCCGATGAAGGGCCGGGTCGTCGTGAGCGTCCGCGGCCGGGCCGCGCTCTCGGTGGCGGCGCAGCCGGTGCAGTGGGTGCGGGTCCCGGTGGGGCCGGCCGACGTGGTCGGCGGGCGGATCCTCCTCCGGATGGACCTGCAGCCGGACCCGGTGCCGGGGACCCGGTGCATCGAGAGTGACGCCAGCGCGACGCTCGACCACGTGCGTCTGGTCTTCTCCGGGAGGGAGCAGCCGCCCACCACCGTGGCCCGGTTCCTGCCGCCGTACTCGCCGCGCGTCGACGTGACCGTGCCGCGGGACCCGACCGACGGAGAGATCGCAGCCGGGCTGGCGGCCGTGGCCGCGGTCAGCTCGCGCTACCCGAGCACCACCACCCTCGTGGTCCTCCGGGCGGCGACCGAGCCGCCCGTCCCCGCCGAGACCGGCTACCGGGTGATCCGGGTCCGCGAGTCCGGGGGCGAGGCGCGGACGGCGATCACGACCGAGGACGGCGTGCCGACGCTGACCGTGCAGGGCGACGCACCGTCCCTGCTCGCGGCCGTGCGTGCGCTCGCCTCCCGCGGGCTCAGCCTCGCCAACGGCGACCGGACCGAGGGCCTCTTCGAGAGCTCCCGCGGCAGCAACGACCCCGTCCTCACCCGGACCCTCGCCGAGCTCAGCGGCGCCGACCGCCTGGTGCTCTCCGGCTACGGGCACGTCGAGAGCTACGTCGGGGTCAAGCAGGACGCCTTCGGCAGCCCCATCGGCACGCTGGACCTGCACCTGGTCGGCACCCACTCCGCGGTGCCGCGCGACGCCCGCGCCCAGCTCGACGTCTACGTCAACAACGCGCTGGTGCACTCGATGCGCCTGGAGGGCGGGACCGACATCGACCAGGTGATCACGATCCCCGGGACCCGCCTCGAAGGGGTGAACGGTCTCGTGCTCGCCCTCTCGGCGGTGCCCGACCGGCGGTCCTGCATCGGCGTCGACCGCCCGCTCCCGCTCGAGGTCGACATCGACGCCCGCGCGTCGACGGTCACCGCCACGCCGGGAGAGAGCGTCGCCGGGCTCGCGCGCTTCCCCCAGGTCCTCGGCGGCGTGCTCCCCGTCGCGATCGCCGACGGCGCGAACCCGCTCGGCTCGGCGATCGATGCGGCGTACGTCGTGTCCGCCCTGCAGCGCCAGGCCGCACGGCCCCTCGCGGTGTCGCTCGTCGACCCCGACGAGCTGCTCGTCGGCAGTGCCTCGGGCCTCCTGGTCGGGGCGGACGGGAGCGACTCCTCGACGATCCAGGCCCCGCTGCGGCTGGACGAGATGCGGCTGATCGACTCCGCCAAGGAGAGCTTCCAGGTCGGCACCGACCAGGCCTTCGCCGCCCTCGAGGCCGTCCGGACCCAGGGCCGCGACGTGCTGCTGATGGGGTCCTGGTCGCCGGTGGGCGGCGCTCCCGGGCTGAGCAGGCGGCTGGCGCGCGCCGTCGAGGTCAGCGGGTGGAGCGGCCTGACCGGTGACCTCTTCGTCGCCACCGGCGACACCAAGCCGTTCACCCTCGACTCCAACGCCGTGGTCCCTCAGAAGGAGCGGGTCGAGGAGCAGCAGTCGTTCATCCTGTGGCTGGTCGCGGGCGCCGGTGTCCTGGTCCTGGTCCTCGTGCTGCGCCAGGTCGTCATCGCCCGGCGGCGCCGGCAGATCGCCACGATCGTCGACGCGAAGACGGCCGCGCACCCGCCCGGAGGCCGGTGAGCGTCGTGGCGGCGACGGCCACGGCGCGGACGGCTGCCGTCACCGCCACGCCGCGGCGACCCCTGGGACGCGTGCTCGCCGACTGGTTCCGGCGCTTCGGTGCCCCGCCGTCAGGACGCCGCGTCCAGGGGACCGGATGGGTCTTCGCCCTGGGGTGCGCGGTCGGCACGGCGGCGTCGTACTGGACCGTCAGCCACGGGACCAACCTCGACTACGGCGACGCGATGGCGCACCTCACCATCGCGCGGCGCATCCTGGACGGCCCCAACCCCGGGATGCAGCAGCTGGGCACGGTCTGGCTCCCGCTGCCGCACCTCCTCCTGATGCCCCTGACCCAGAACATGCTGCTGTTCCGGACGGGGATCGCCGGCGCGATCCTCGGGACGCTGTGCCTGGGCATCGCGAGCGCGGCCCTCTTCCGGACCATGGCCCACCTCGGCTTCGGCGCGGCCGGTCGGGTCGTCGGGATGGCCGTGCTGCTGGCCAACCCGAGCCTGCTCTACGCCTCGACGACCGCCCTGACCGAGCCGGTGCTGATCGCCGCCATCACGGCCTGCATCGCGGGCCTGACCGGCTGGGCGGTCAGCAGACGGCGGCTCAGCGGCGGCGAGCTCGCGGTGTTCGCGGGGATCCCGGCAGCGGCCGGGGTGCTGACCCGCTACGAGGGCTGGGCCATGGTGGCGACCGGGTCGGCGTACGTCGTCGTCGTCGTGCTCCGGCGGGGCGACGGCCTGCGGCGGGCGCTCGTGTGCGCGTCGGCCTTCGCGGCGGTGCCGACGGTGGCGATCGGGTGGTGGCTGGCCTACAACACCGCCTGGTACGGCAACCCGATCGAGTTCCTCACCGGGCCCTACTCCGCCGCGGCGTTCACCGACCGGTTCGAGGAGCAGGGCCAGCTGACCACCAAGGGGAACCCCGGCCTGTCCTTGAAGGTGCTCGGGTGGGCCCTGGTGGAGTCCGACGGACTGGTCGTCCTGGTGCTCGCCGGGCTCGGCCTGCTGCTGATGACCTGGCGGTGGGGCTTCGACAACCGGGCGCTGGCGGTCTGGCTCGGGGGTACGTCGAGCGCGTTCCTGCTGGTCAGCCTGGTCTCCGGGCAGCACATCATGGTCAACGACGTCTCCCTGCCGACCGGCTCCTACAACAGCCGCTACGTCCTGTCCTCGGTCCCCTGGGCCGCACTGCTGTGCGCCTACCTCGTCACCTTCGCGGTGCACGCGGGCGCCGCGCTCCGCCGGCCGGCGCGCCGGTGGTGGCGTGGGGTCGTCGCGGTCGGCGTCGCGACCGCCGCGCTCACCGGGGTCGCCGCCCAGAACGTGTGGTGGTCCCACGACCCGACCGAGCGGATGGCCGTGTTCGAGGAGGGCGCGCTCGGCCAGCGGAACTTCAAGGCGGTCAAGGAGGTCGCGGCCTGGCTCCACGACCACTACGACGGCGGCGGCCTGCTCATCGACGAGTCCGCCGACAAGCTCGCGGTCGCCCCCGTGATCGCGATCGACTTCGACGACATCTACGACCGCGCCGCCGGCGGGCTCTTCTACGAGGCGCTCGCCGCGCCCGAGCGGCACGTGCGCTGGGTGGTGATGCACCGCGAGCAGGTCACCACCTACGCCACCCGCACCGCCATCGACCTGGTGACCGGAGCGCTCGCGACCGACCCGCAGTTCCACGCCCGCTACGCGCTGGTCTACGCGGTCGCCAACTTCGGCGTCTACCGGAGGATCGAGTGAAGACCGAACGGATCGGCGACCTCCTCCTCGCGAAGCACCTGATCACCCGCCAGCAGCTCGCCGAGGCGATGGTGCAGCGCGAGCACGAGGGCGGCGTCCTCGGTCGCCACCTGCTGCTGGCGCACGCGCTCAGCCGGCGGGACCTCTACGCGGCGCTCGCCGAGCAGTGGGAGCTGAAGCAGCGCGACCTCGTCGCCGAGCCGCCGGACCCCGCCCTCGCCGGCCGGATGAGTCTCGACGAGATCTCGACGCTGGGGTGGGTGCCCTGCGAGCACAACGACGAGGGGGAGCTGGTGATCGCCACCAGCGACCGGCCCACCCAGGAGCTGGTCGACCAGGTCGCGGCCCGCTTCCCCGGTGAGCGCGTCGAGCTCGTCGCGACCACCGACTGGGACGTCTTCCACGCCTTCGAGGCGCTCGACCGCGAGCAGCTGCTCTACCGCTCCCAGGACCAGTTCGCCGACTCCCACCCGGACCTGTCGGCCCGGCGCGGGCTGACCCACCTGCAGATCGCGGTGCCGGTCGTCTTCGCCGCGGCCGTCCTGGTGAGCGCGGTCTTCGACGTCCGCACCGCCTTCATCCTGCTCCTGACCATCGCCAACGTCGTCTTCACGATCGCGATCCTCTTCAAGACCGCCGCGAGCATCCGCACGCCGTACACCCACGCCCGCCGCGAGCGGGTGCGCCGCGACGAGCTGCTGGAGTGGCGCCGCCGCGGGCTGGTGCCGCCCGACCCGATGACGGCCGCCGACGACGAGCTGCCGGTCTACACGATCCTCGTCCCGGTCTTCCGCGAGGCCAACATCATCGAGCGGCTGCTGGCCAACCTCGACGCCCTCGACTACCCGCACTCGCGGCTCGACGTGCTCCTGCTGATGGAGGAGAACGACCCGGAGACGGTCGCCAAGGCGAAGGCGGTGGAGCCGCCCGAGTGGGTCCGCCTGGTCGTCGTACCTCCGGGGGAGCCGCAGACCAAGCCGCGCGCGTGCAACTACGGCCTGGTGTTCGCCCGCGGCGAGCTCGTGGTGATCTACGACGCCGAGGACCGGCCCGAGCCGCTCCAGCTCCGCAAGGCCGTCGCCGCGTTCTGGCAGGACCGCTTCGAGCACGAGCACCTGGGGTCGACCAGGCCGCCGCTGGCCTGCGTCCAGGCCGGCCTGCACTACTACAACGCCGACTACAACGTGCTCACCCGGATGTTCGCCGTCGAGTACGCGCACTGGTTCGAGTCGATGCTGCCGGGGCTCGAGGGGACCGGGATCCCGCTCCCGCTCGGCGGGACGTCCAACCACTTCGACACCCGGATCCTCCGCGAGCTCGGCGCGTGGGACCCCTACAACGTCACCGAGGACGCCGACCTCGGGATGCGTGCCGCCGTGCTGGGCTACCGCGTCGACGTGCTCGCCTCGACCACGGGCGAGGAGGCCTGCTCCTCGGTGCCGGCGTGGATCAAGCAGCGGACCCGGTGGATCAAGGGCTACATGATCACCGCGGCGGTGAACCTGCGACACCCGGTCCGCTTCCTGCGCCACGCCGGCGTGCTCGGCATGGTGGGGATGATCGGCCTGATCCTCGGGACGCCGCTGTCGTTCCTCTCCTACCCGCTCGTGCTCGGGTTCACGGTGGTGACCTACGTCGGGGTGCAGTTCATCGGGCTGAACCTGCCGGTGTGGGTGCTGGCCAGCGGGCAGTTCACGATGATCTTCGGCAACACCCTGATGATCGTGGTCTCCGGGCTCGCCGCCACCCGGCGCTACGGCTGGCGGATCGGCATCTTCGCGCTGCTCAACCCGGTCTACTGGTGCCTGCACGCGTTCGCCGCGTGGCGGGCGCTGTTCCAGACGATCCTGGTGCCGCACCGATGGGAGAAGACGCCGCACGGCCTCGACGAGGACTACGAGAGCTCGCTCGACCTCTGACCGCTACCCTCACGCCCGTGACCGAGCCCGACCTCCTCATCGACCGCGACCGTCTCGCCCCCGGCGTGCTGGAGGTGACGTTCAACCGGCCCGAGCGCCGCAACGCCTTCACCAAGGCGATGTACGGCGAGATGCGCGAGCTGTGGCAGTCCGTGCGCGAGGACCGCTCGGTGCGGGTCGTCGTGCTGCGGGGTGCGGGCGGCAAGGCGTTCGCCGCCGGCAACGAGATCTCCGACTTCGTCGGCAACGACGACGTCGTGGAGTACGAGAACTGGATCCGCGGGATGTTCGACGCCTTGGCGGTGCTGCCGCAGGTCACGGTCGCCGCGATCGACGGCGTCTGCGTCGGCGGCGGGCTGGCCGTGGCGACGTACTGCGACCTGCGGGTGGCCACGGCGGGGTCGCGGTTCGGCTACCCGATCGCGCGCACCCTGGGCAACGCGCTGTCCTCGCCGGTGCTCTACCGCTGCGCCGCGGTCTTCGGTGAGTCGCTGACCAAGGAGATGCTGCTCGCCTCGCGGCTGGTCGGCGCCGAGCGGGCGTACGGCGCCGGCGCGCTCCTCGCCTGCGTCGAGGACCCCGCCGCCCTGGACGCCGAGGTGGCGGGGCTGGTGGACGGCATCGCCCAGGCGTCGCCGGTCACGCTGCGGGTGACCAAGCAGCAGCTGCGCGAGCGGGCCGAGCTGACCGAGCACGAGCCACCGGACGAGGCGGAGCTGCTGCACGAGGTCTACGGCGGTCCCGACTTCGCCGAGGGCGTGCGGGCCTTCCTGGCGAAGGAGAAGCCGGTGTTCGGCCAGGGCTGAGGCCGGGGGGCTGAGCTCGGGTCAGGCCTGGCCGAGCCGCTTGCGGGCGGCGGCCATCTCGGCCAGACGGTCGTTGCTGAAGAGCACCGCCGCGAGGCCGCCGCCGATCGCGCCGAACAGGTGGCCCTGCCAGGAGACGCCCGGCTGGCCCGGCAGCACGCCCCACAGGGCGCTGCCGTAGAGGAGCAGGACCACGAGGCCCAGCGCGATCTCCCACAGCCGCCGGTTCACGATCCCGCGCACGACCAGGTAGACGATCCAGCCGAAGATCAGCCCGGACGCGCCGATGTGGTCGGAGTTGCTGCCCGCGACCAGCCACACACCGACCCCGCCGACCACCCAGATCACCGCCGTCGCCAGCAGCCCGCGCAGCAGCCCGGTCGCCAGCGTCAGGAACCCCAGCACCAGGCACGGCACCGTGTTGGCCTCCAGGTGCGCCCACCCGCCGTGCAGCAGCGGCGCGAACACGATCCCGAGCAGTCCCTCCCCGGAGCGCGGCTGCACGCCGTACTGGTCCAGGCGGTGGTTCATCGCCGTGTCGACGATCTCGATCAGCCACAGCAGCGCCGTGAAGCCGCCTGCCCCGAGTGCGGCGACCTGCCACGCGGGTAGTCCGCGGTCCTCGAGGTCCACGGGTCCAGTGTCGGGGCGGCGTCAAGGGGTGCGGGATTCACCGGTCGACCGGCGAATCACACCCTTGACGGGCATCGTTTTGGCCGTCCAGCGTCAGTTTCGCCGGTCAACCGGCGATTCATGGGCTCCCTCAGGCGCTCTCCCGCCGCACCAGCGCCGGGGAGAAGATGACCCGGATGGCCCGTGCGGCACGCTCGCCCTCGACCTGCTCGAGCAGCAGCCGGGTGGCCTGCTCGGCCATCTCGCCGATCGGGTTGCGCACCGTGGTGAGCGGCGGCTGGGTCCGGTCGGCGGTGCCGAGGTCGTCGTAGCCGGTGACCGCGACGTCCTCCGGCACCCGCTTGCCGGCGGCGGCGAGGACGCGCAGGGCACCGGCGGCCATCAGGTCGGAGGCGACGGCGATGCCGTCGAGGTCGGGGTACGTCGCGAGCAGCTCGCGTGCCGCGGCCTCGCCGCCGAGCTCGGTGAAGTCGCCGTAGGCGACGGCGTCGTCGGCGAGCCCGGCCTCGGCCATCGCGTCCCGCCAGCCCTGGAGCCGGTCGGTGCCGGCCGCCATGTCGGTCGGCCCGGCGATGGTGGCGATCCGGCGGCACCCGCGCTCGACGAGCAGCTCGGTGGCGAGCCGGCCGCCGGCCACGTTGTCGGTGTCGACGTAGGGGACCTTGTCGGCGCCGTCGATCGGGCGGCCCACGAACGCGCACGGGATCGCGAGGGCGGCCAGGTGGTCGGCGAGCCGGTCGCTGCGGTGGTGGCTGACGACCAGGACGCCGTCGATGTGCCGGCCGCGCAGGTAGCGCAGCATCCGGCGCTCCTCGTCGCCCGGCTTGGCCAGCAGCAGCACCAGCTGGAGGTCCCGCGCGGACAGCACCCGGTTGACGCTGCGCAGCGTGTGCACGAAGAACGGGTCGGTGAAGACCCGCTCGTCGGGCTCGGGGACGACCAGGCCGATCGAGTCGGTGCGGCGGGTGACCAGGCTCCGGGCCGCGGGGTTGGGCGTGTAGCCCAGCGACTCGACCGCCGCGTCGACGGCAGCCCGAGCCGCGGGGCTGACCCGGTTGCCGCCGTTGATCGCGCGCGAGGCCGTCGCCCGGGACACGCCGGCCAGGCGCGCGACCTCGTCGAGGGTCGGCGCCTGTCCCGGGCCCTGCGGCGGACTCACGCGCGTCACGCTAGCCCCTGCCCGCTGCGTCGGGGTCGGCCGGCAGCCGACCGCTCGCGGCGACGGCGGCGTACCAGCGGGCGCTGGCCTTCGGGGTGCGCTCCTGGGTGTCGTAGTCGACGCGGACGATCCCGAACCGCTGCCCGTAGCCGTAGGCCCACTCGAAGTTGTCGAGCAGCGACCAGGCGAAGTAGCCGCGCACGTCGACGCCCTGCGCCATCGCGGCGTGGGTCGCCCGCAGGTGGGCGTCGATGAACGCCAGCCGCTCCCGGTCGTCCACGCTGCCGTCCGGCGCGACGTGGTCGTCGTACGCCGCCCCGTTCTCGGTGATGTAGACCGGCGGGACGTCGTACTCCTTCTTCAGCCGGACCAGCAGCCGAGTGAGCCCCTCGGGCTGCACCTCCCAGTCCATCCCGGTCACGGGGAGCCCGCGGCGCGGGAACGAGATGTCGTCACAGGCCGGCCACGGCATCCGGACCCGACGGGTGGGGTGCGCGATCCGGCTGCCGAGCAGGTCCCCGCCCTGCCAGGGACGGCCGGTGGGGGCGTCGCCGTGGTAGTAGTTCACGCCCAGCACGTCGATCGGCGCGCTGATGAGCTCGAGGTCGCCGTCGCGGACGAAGTCCTGCCACGGCCGGCCGTCGAAGAGCATTCCCTCGGTGTCGGCGGCGAGGTCGTCGGCGTAGCGGCCGCGGAAGATCGGGTCGAGGAAGATGCGGTTCCAGAACCCGTCGAGACGGCGGGCGGCGTCGACGTCGGCCGGCTCGTCGGGGTCGAACGGGTCGGCCACGGTGAGGTTGAGCGTGATGCCGAGCTGTGCGCCCGCCTGCCGCCGCCGCAGCTCGTCGACGACCAGTCCGTGGGCCAGCATCAGGTGGTGCGCGGCGACCACGCCGGCGACGCCCTCCTGCCGTCCCGGCGCGTGCTGGCCGCCGGTGTAGCCGAGGAAGGCCGAGCACCACGGCTCGTTGAAGGTGGTCCAGTAGGGGACCCGGTCGCCGAGGGCGTCGTGCAGGGTGAGCGCGTAGTCGGCGAACCGGTAGGCCGTGTCGCGGTTGGTCCAGCCGCCCGCGTCCTCGAGCGCCTGCGGGAGGTCCCAGTGGTAGAGGGTCAGCCACGGCGTGATGCCCTGCGCCAGCAGCTCGTCGGTCAGCCGCGAGTAGAAGTCGATGCCGGCCTGGTTGGGCGCGCCCCCGTCGGGACGGACCCGCGGCCACGCGGTGGAGAACCGGTAGGCGCCGAGGCCGAGGGTGCCCATCAGGGCCACGTCGTCGGGCATCCGGTGGTAGTGGTCGCAGGCCACGTCGCCGTTCTCGGCGCCGACGACGGCGCCGGGCACGCGGCAGAACGTGTCCCAGATGGACGGCGTACGCCCGTCCTCGGCGACGGCTCCCTCGATCTGGTACGCCGCGGTGGCGGCCCCCCAGAGGAAGTCGGCCGGGAACCGGACCTCGCCGTCCGTGGCGGTGGCCGGGGACGGCGCGGCGGGCGAGGTCGAGGTCGTCATCCCTTGACGGCTCCTTGCATGATGCCGGCGACCAGCTGGCGGCCGGAGAGGGCGAACAGGACGAGCAGCGGCACGGTCGCCATGCCGGCGCCGCAGAGCACGAGGGCGTAGTCGGTGGTCTGGCCCTGACCGGTGAGCGCGAGGCGGTCGAGCGCGATGGGCAGCGTCTCGGTGTCCTGGAGGGCGACGAGCGGCCACATGTAGTCGGTCCAGACCATCATGAACGTGAACAGGAAGAGGATCGCCATGGCCGGGCGGGCGGCCGGTACCGCGACCGACCAGAACGTGCGCAGCATCGACGCACCGTCGACGCGGGCGGCCTCGATCAGCTCGTCGGGGATCGCGTCGACGAGGTACTGCCGCATGAAGAAGACGCCGAACGCCGTGACCAGCGTGGGCAGCGCGACCGCCACCAGGGTGTCGAGCAGCCCGTAGTCGCGCATCAGCACGAAGAGCGGCACGGTCGCGAGCTGCACCGGGACGGCCATGGTCATCACGACGAAGCCCATCAGGGCGTTGCTGCCGCGGAACCGCAGCTTGGCGAAGCTGTAGCCCGCCAGCGTCGAGAAGAGCACCACCGATGTCGCGCACGCCGTCGAGACGATCAGGCTGTTGAGCAGCGCCTGCCAGAAGTCGACCGTGTCGAGCACCCGCCGGGCGTTCTCGAGGAAGTGGCCGCCCGGCCACACCGGCGGCGGGCTGTCGTTGGCCTCGTCCTTGGTGTGCGAGCCGATCATGAACGACCAGTAGAGCGGGAGCGCCGAGCCGATCACGACCGCCGCGAGGAGGCCGTAGACCAGGAACCCCGGCCGGCTGGTCGCCGTACCGCTGTCGTGGCGGCTCATGCGCTCCTCCGCGTGAAGTAGCGGGTCAGGCCGAAGTTGAGGACCGCGATCGCCACGATGATCACGAAGAGGATGACCGCGGCCGCCGAGGCCCGGCCGTAGAACTGGTCCTCGATGCCCTTGACGTAGATGTAGAGCGTCGAGGTCATGAACTGGTGGTCGGCGCCGCCCTCGCGGTTGGGGGTGTCGTCGAAGAGGCGCGGCTCGGTGAAGACCTGCAGGCCGCCGATCGTGCTGGTGACGACGACGAAGACCATGGTGGGGCGGATCATCGGCAGCGTGACCGAGACGAACTGGCGGACCTTGCCGGCGCCGTCGAGCGCGGCGGACTCGTAGAGGTCGCGGGGGACCGCCTGCATGGCGGCGAGGAAGATGAGGGCGTTGTAACCGGTCCAGCGCCAGTTGACCATCCCGGCGATCGCGAAGTGGCTCCACCAGCGGTCGACGTGCCACCGGATCGGCTCGAGCCCGATCCCGTCGAGGGCCGCGTTGATGACGCCGGACCGGTCGGCGAGGAGGCTGCCGAAGATCAGGACCGCCGCGGCGGGCACGACCGCGAACGGCAGCAGCACGCTCATCCGCCAGAAGGTGCGCCCGCGCAGGTGGGTGTCGAGCAGGGCCGCGACGACGACCGCGCAGATGACCTGCGGGACCGACGACATCAGGAAGATGCTGAACGTGTTGACCAGCGACTTCTGGAAGACGGGGTCGTGCAGCACGAAGTCGTAGTTGTCCCAGCCGTTGAAGGCGCCGCGCTGGTAGTAGAGCCGGTCCCAGTCGTGCACCGAGAGGTAGGCGGTGTAGACGAGCGGGTAGAGCCCGACGATGCCGAACAGCACGAAGAACGGCGAGACGTAGAGGTACGGCGAGAGCTTGAGGTCCCAGCGCGACCGGCGCTGGCGCCGGAGCAGCCGGCGCCGGTCGCTGTCCGTGGGGGAGGGACCCGGTGGCGGGGGAGGTACGGCGCCCGGTGCGGCGGGACGTTCGTCGGTGAGCATCGGCGCGCCTTCCTGTGCTGGTGGGCCGTCGGGAGGGGGCCAGGCCGCCCGGTGCTGGCGGTGCCGGGCGGCCTGGCTGGTCGGTCAGCCCGTGGTGAGCATCTCCGATCGGGAGCGGCTCACTGGAGCGACGCGACGTCCTGGGTGAAGGTCTTCCAGGAGTCGTCGGGCGAGGTGCCCTGGTCCACCCGGGTGATGGCGTCCTGGAACTTGCCGAGGATGTCGGAGTAGAGCGGCCCGTGGTAGGGCTGGACGTCGATCGCAGCAGCGCGGTCGGAGAAGATCTGGCCGGCCGGCGCCTCGTTGAAGTAGTCGTCCTTGGTGCTGAGCAGGGTCGGGTCCTCGAGCGCGTCCACCTGCGACGGGAAGTTGCCGGTGGCCTCGAAGATCTTCAGCTGCTGCTCCGGCGCGGTGATCCACGCCGCGAACTCCTGCGCCTCGGCCTGGTGGGTCGAGGTCTTCGGCACGGCCAGGAACGAGCCGCCCCAGTTGCCGCCGCCACCGGGGAAGACGTCGGCGATGTCCCAGGTGACGCCCTTGGGCGCCGGGTCGCCGGTGTTGTCGCGGATGTTGCTGCGCATCCAGCCGGGGCAGGGGATGGTGGCGAAGCCGTCCTTCTGGAAGTTCGCGCTCCAGTCGTCGCTCCACTGCGGCACCTGGGTGGACAGCGTGTCGGCGTGGCTGGTGACGGTGTCCCAGACCTGCTGGAGGCCGTCGTTGTCGATGTTGACGGTGTTGTCGGCCTCCTCGAAGGGGTACTCGACCTGGTTGAGCATCGCCTGCGCGATGGAGCCGCTCGCGTCGTACCACTTGGTGCCGGGCACCTTCTTGACGAACTCCTCGCCGAGGGAGAAGTAGTCGTCCCAGGTCGTCATCAGCTGGGCGACCTCGTCGCGATCGGTGGGGAGGCCCGCCTTGGCGAACAGGTCGGCGCGGTAGCAGATCGCCTCCGGGCCGGCGTCGGTCGCGTAGCCGAGGAGCTGGCCGTCGGAGGTGGTGGCGGCCTGCTCCTTGAAGTCGAGCCAGCGGCCCTCGACGTCGGGGGAGGAGAGGTCGACCCAGCGGTCCGGCGCGGCGAGGATCGCGGGCATGAAGTCGCCCTCGATGGCGACGACGTCGGTGAGGCCCGAGCCGGCCTGCATCTTGGTGTTGAGCTCGTTCTTCCAGTCGTCCCAGAGCGAGACCTTGGTCTGCTTGACCTGGACGTCGGGGTGCTCGGAGTTCCACTCCTCGATCAGGTCGTCGTAGCCGAACTCCCCGAAGGTGGTGATGGTGAGCTTCTCGCCGTCGCCCAGCTTCTGCTGGTCGGCGGACTTGGTCGGGTCGTTGTCGTCACCGCAGGCAGCGGTGAGGCCGAGCACCAGGGTGCCGATGGCGGCCGCCGCGAGGGCGCGCCGGGACCGGCTGCCGAGAGCCGCTCGGGAGGCGGCGGACCGGCGGGCCGGTCCGGGGGTCGTTGTGCGCACGGGACACTCCTGACTGCAGCGAATTCGTCGAGGGGACTGCCGTCGCCGGGGGCGGGCACGGGGTGGAGGCCTGTGAGAGCGCTTCCACATCTGGCGACGGCGTCACCATGACACCGGTCACATCGTGTGTCAAGAGCCTCGCTTGTGGGCGGGCGCCAGATCGGGGATGGGGTGTGGGAGCGCTTCCACTAGACGCGTGCCGCGGGGCGTCGTACTGTGTGCCGCGGATGACCCACGTCACCCGGCACCGGCCGGGTGGCCGGCCGGAAGGAGCCCCATGGGGACCGTGCGGTTCGACCACGCCGAGCACGTCTACCCGGGCGCGGGGCGCGCGGCCGTGTGCGACCTCGAGCTGACCATCGACGACGGCGAGCTGATGGTCCTGGTCGGCCCTTCGGGCTGCGGGAAGTCGACGTCGCTGCGGATGCTCGCCGGGCTGGAGGAGTGCACCTCCGGCTCCATCTGGATCGGCGACCAGGACGTCACCCACGTGGCGCCCAAGGACCGGGACATCGCGATGGTGTTCCAGAACTACGCGCTCTACCCGCACATGACGGTCGGCGACAACATGGCGTTCGCGCTCCGCATCGCCGGCGTCAGCAAGGCCGAGCGGCGGGAGCGGGTGCGGGCGGCAGCCAAGCTGCTCGACCTGGAGCCCTACCTCGACCGCAAGCCCAAGTCGCTGTCCGGCGGGCAGCGGCAGCGGGTCGCGATGGGGCGCGCGATCGTGCGCCAGCCGCACGTGTTCCTGATGGACGAGCCGCTCTCCAACCTCGACGCCAAGCTGCGCGTCTCCACCCGCACCCAGATCGCCGCGATGCAGGAGCGGCTCGGCGTCACGACGGTCTACGTCACCCACGACCAGGTCGAGGCGATGACGATGGGCGACCGGGTCGCGGTGATGAGCGGCGGCGAGATCCAGCAGGTCGACACGCCCCTCGCGCTCTACGACCGGCCGGCCAACCTGTTCGTGGCCGGCTTCATCGGCTCCCCGCAGATGAACCTGCTCGAGGCCCGCGTCGCCGACGGCCGGGTCTGGCTCGGCGACCAGGAGGTGCCCGTCGACCGCGCCACCGCCGGCGCGCTCAGCCCGGCGGTCACCGTCGGCGTCCGCCCCGAGGCCTGGCGCCTGGTCGGCGCCGGCGACGGCCTGCC
>DATMHR010000032.1:0-113188 GCA_035554955.1 Nocardioides sp.
ATCGGTTACGTAATTGCCCGGTCACCGGGCCCCCGGCGGCGCGACAGACTCCATCGTCGTGCGCTGTCAGGAGGGCAGATCCCGTGGTCGCAGCACCGGTCCCGGACCAGCACCCGCTGCTGGCCGCGGTCGCGACCGCCCGCGGTGCGCTGGGCGATGTCCGCGACCTGCCGGCCACGTTCCTCTCGACCGGCGAGAAGCGGCAGGCGCTGCTCGAGGTCACCGCCCTCGAGGCCCAGGTCGCCGCACTGAAGGCCCGCCTCGTCGCGGCCGTTGACGTCCTCGCCGAGGAAGACGGCGCCCGTGACGTCGCCGCCTGGGTCGCCCACCACACCCGCGCCGACCTGCGTGCCACCCGACCGGAGGTCGAGCTCGCCCAGGCCCTGGACCGACGCTGGGCCCGGGTCGCGGCCGGGATGACCGACGGCACCCTCTCCCCCGCCCAGGCCAAGGTCGTCGTCGAGGCCCTCGACGCCCTGCCCGACGATCTCGACCCCGACATCATGACCAAGGCCGAGACCCAGCTCGTCACCTGGTGCACCCAGTTCAAGCCCCACGAGCTGCGCCTGCTCGGCAAACGGATCCTGACCTACCTCGACCCCGACGCCGCCGACGCCGAGGACGCCCGGCGCCTCCAGCACGAGGAGCAGAACGCCCGGGACAAGATGCGGCTCACCTTCAAGCCTCAGGGCGACGGCACCACCCGCATCTCCGGGCTGCTCCCCGACTCTTCGGCCGCCCGGCTGCGGACCTACCTCGAGGCGTTCACCTCACCCCGCAACCCCACGGGCACCCCGCCCGGAGAGGCCGACCGGATCCCCTACCCCCGCCGCCTGGCCCACGCCTTCGGCTCCCTGCTCGAGCACCTCGACCCCGCCACGCTGCCCGACCACGGCGGCGACGCCACCACCGTCATCGTCACCATCCCGCTCGCCCAGCTGCAGCAAGACCTCGGCACCGCGTCGATCCTCGACGGCTCCGACCCTGCCCTCGGCCCCAACCTGTCCGCGACCGAAGCACGTCGCCTGGCCTGCACCGCCGGCATCATCCCCGCCGTCCTCGGCACCAACAGCGAGGTCCTCGACCTCGGCCGCACCGACCGCCTCTACCGACCACCCCAACGCAAAGCACTGCGCCTACGCGACCGACGATGCCGCGTCAAGGGCTGCGACGCCCCCGCCACCTGGTGCGAAGCCCACCACCTCAAACCCTGGTCCGAAGGCGGACCCACCGACCTCGACAACGCCGTCCTGATCTGCTCCTGGCACCACCACCGCATCCACGACCCCCGCTACGAGCACCAGGTCCTCCCCGACGGAGACCTCCTCATCCGCCGCAAGCGCTGAGCCGACGCGGCCTACCGCCCGCCCGGTGCTCCGTGCGGCAGCACGACCTCGTCGGCGCTCTCACCCGCATCGGGGTAGAGCGCGAGGGTGAGCACCACGCCGACCGCCAGCCCGACCAGCTGCATGCCGACGAACGCCGGCACCGAGGACGGCGCGATGCCCGCGAAGGTGTCGGAGAACATCCGCCCGACGGTCACCGCCGGGTTGGCGAACGACGTGCTCGAGGTGAACCAGTACGCCGCCCCGATGTAGGCCCCCACAGCGGGGGCGGCCGCGGCGCCGCGGTCGCTGCGGACCAGCGCGAAGACCAGCGCCACCAGCCCTGCCGTGGCGACGACCTCGCCGACCAGGGGCCCGCCGGTCGCCCGCTCCTGACCCGAGAGCCCGGCCCCGACCTCGAACATGACATTTGCGAGGAAGGCGCCCGCGATGCCGCCGACGACCTGCGCGGCGGCATAGGCAGCGACCTCGGGCAACGAGAGGCCCGAGCCGGCGCGGCGGCCGAGGAACCAGTCGGCGAGCGAGACCACCGGGTTGAGGTGCGCGCCGGAGACCGGCCCGAACAGCAGGATCAGCGCGGTCAGGCCGAGCACCGTCGCCAGCGAGTTCTCCAGGAGCTGCAGGCCCACGTCGTCCGGCGACAGCTGCTGCGCCGTGATCCCGGACCCGACCACGACGGTGACGAGCAGGGCGGTCCCGAGGAGCTCGGCGAGCAGGCGGCGCGGCAGCGGTGCGGTCACGGGCCGCATCCTCGCGCCTCCCCGGAGTCCGGAACAGCCCGGGTCCCCCGGCACGACGCCGAGGGACCCGGGCTGTGGGCTGACCGGAAGGTCAGTCGAGGTCGAAGCGGTCGGCCTCCATCACCTTGACCCACGCGGCGACGAAGTCGGCGACGAACTTGTCGGTCGCGTCGTCGCTGGCGTAGACCTCGGCGAGCGCCCGCAGCTGCGAGTTGGAGCCGAAGACCAGGTCGACGGCCGTCGCGGTCCACGTGTCGCCGGACGCCAGGTCGCGGATCTCGAAGACGTTCTCCTGCGACTCCGAGGCCTTCCACTCCCGGCCGGGAGTGAGCAGGTTGACGAAGAAGTCGGTCGACAGGACACCGGGACGGTCGGTGAGCACGCCGTGCTGCGCGCCGCCCACGTTGGCGCCGAGCGCACGCATACCGCCCACGAGCACCGTCATCTCGGGCGCGGAGAGGCCCAGCGTGAAGGCCTTGTCGACCAGGAGCGTCTCCGGCTGGAGCTTCTCGCCCTCGCGCAGGTAGTTGCGGAACCCGTCGGCCCGCGGCTCGAGGTAGTCGAACGACTCGACGTCGGTCTGCTCCTGGCTCGCGTCGGTGCGGCCCGGCCGGAACGGCACGGTCACGTCGACGCCCGCGTCCTTGGCGGCCTTCTCGACCGCGGCGCACCCGCCGAGGACGATCAGGTCGGCGAGCGAGATCTTCTTGCCGCCGCCGGCGGCGTCGAAGTCGGCCTTGACCTGCTCGAGCTTCTCCAGCACCGGCGCCACGTCGCGGTTGGACGCCCAGCCCTTCTGCGGCTCGAGCCGGATCCGGGCGCCGTTGGCGCCGCCCCGCTTGTCGGTGGTCCGGAAGGTCGCCGCCGAGGCCCACGCGGTCCCGGCCAGCTGGGCGACGCTGAGACCGGAGCCGAGCAGCTTCTCCTTCAGCGACGCGACGTCGGCGTCGTCGACCAGCTCGTGGTCCACGGCGGGCACCGGGTCCTGCCACAGCTGCGCCTCGGGCACCCACGGGCCGAGGTAGCGCGACACGGGTCCCATGTCACGGTGCAGCAGCTTGTACCAGGCCTTCGCGAACGCCTCGGCGAACTGGTCGGGGTTCTCGTGGAACCGCTTGGAGATCTTTCCGTACTCCGGGTCGAAGCGGAGCGAGAGGTCGGTGGTGAGCATCGTCGGCTTGCGCTTCGGCGAGTCCGGCGTCGGGCCGGGGATGATCTCCTCGGCGTCCTTCGCGACCCACTGGTTGGCCCCGGCCGGGCTCTTGGTGAGCTCGTACTCGTAGCCGAACAGCATGTCGAAGAAGCCGTTGCCCCACTGGGTGGGCGTCGGTGTCCAGGTGACCTCGAGGCCGCTGGTGATCGTGTCCGCGCCCTTCCCGCTGGCGTAGGCGCTCTTCCAGCCGAGGCCCTGCTCCTCGAGCGGCGCGCCCTCGGGCTCGGCGCCGACCAGGTCGGCGTCGCCCGCGCCGTGGGTCTTGCCGAAGGAGTGGCCGCCCGCGATCAGCGCGACCGTCTCCTCGTCGTTCATCGCCATCCGCTTGAACGTCTCGCGGATGTCGTGCGCGGCCTTGAGCGGGTCGGGCTCGCCGTTGGGGCCCTCGGGGTTGACGTAGATCAGGCCCATCTGCACGGCGCCGAGCGGGTTGGCGAGGTCACGCTCGCCGCTGTAGCGCTCGTCGCCGAGCCAGGTGTCCTCCGGACCCCAGTAGACCTCCTCCGGCTCCCAGACGTCCTCGCGGCCGAAGGCGAAGCCGAAGGTCTCGAAGCCCATGTCCTCCAGCGCGACGTTGCCCGCGAGCACGAGCAGGTCGGCCCAGGAGATCTTCTGGCCGTACTTCTTCTTGACCGGCCACAGCAGGCGCCGGGCCTTGTCGAGGTTGGCGTTGTCGGGCCAGCTGTTGAGCGGCGCGAACCGCTGGCTGCCGTCACCCGCGCCGCCCCGGCCGTCGTGCACCCGGTAGGTGCCGGCCGCGTGCCAGCTGAGCCGGATCATCAGGCCGCCGTAGTGGCCGAAGTCCGCCGGCCACCAGTCCTGCGAGGTTCGCAGCACCTGGGCGATGTCCTGCTTGAGCGCCTCGACGTCGAGCTGCGCGACCGCCGCCGCGTAGTCGAAGTCCGCGCCGAGCGGGTTGCCGTCGGCGGGGTGGGCGTGGAGGACCGACAGGTCGAGCTGGTTGGGCCACCAGTCCTTGATCGTCCGCGGCCGGCCGCCGGTCTGGGGCGTCGGCGAGTCGATGGCCGGGTTCTCGCTCTCGCTTCCGGACCCGTCGTGGGCGACGGGGCAACCGGTGGAGTTGTCGGTCATGCTGCAACCTTTCGGGGGGTGGCGGAACTGGTGGATCTTCAGGAACGGTCAGCGGAGCACGCGGGGCACAGGCCCCAGTAGACGACCTCGGCCTCGTCGATGCGGAAGCCGTGGTCGTCGGCGGCGGTGAGGCACGGCACGTGCCCGACCGCGCAGTCCACGTCGGCGATCGCGCCGCAGGAGCGGCACACCACGTGGTGGTGGTTGTCGCCGACCCGCGCCTCGTAGCGCGCCACCGACCCCGCGGGCTGGATGCGACGCACCAGCCCGGCCGCGGTGAGGGCGCGCAGGACGTCGTACACCGCCTGGTGGGACACGTCGGACAGCCGGCGCCGGACGGCGTCGATGAGCGAGTCCGTGTCGGCGTGCGGATGCCCGTGGACCGCCTCGAGCACCGCGAGCCGGGGCCGGGTCACGCGCAGGTCGGCCGTCCGGAGCATCTGCTCGTAGTCGGCGGTGGACACGTTCCTCACCCTGGCCGCTTTTCTTGAACTAGTCAAGAACAACACGCCGCCGGATCAGCGACCGGGCTCGATCGACACCACCTCGTGCCGGGGCACCGGGTTGTCGCGGTGCGCCTTGCAGGTCAGCCGCGCGGAGACGGCCGGGTCGGCGACCGTGCGGACCGCGACGTCGTACGTCGCCCCGCCGGCGGCCCAGGTGGCGACGACGACGTCGCCGTCGCGGCGGGTGCGGAGCAGTGCGAGGTCGGCGATGGCGAGGAGCCCGAGGTCGCGCCGCAGCCGGATCTCGCCCGCCTGCACGGCCATGGGGTACGACGACCGCCCGCGCAGGTGGTCCAGGTCGAGCCGCCCGGAGAGGTGCGCCTCCGCGACCGCACGACCCGACGCGGGGTCGAGCCGGCCGTAGTAGAGGCCCTCGGGGAGGACCACCATGTTGGCCGCGAACCGGTCGCCGCCGACGTGGGAGACCTCCCACGCCTGCTCGGGGAACGCCTCGTCGAGCGCCATCGCGACCGGCCGCCCGAACTCCGCGCAGCACGCGTCGTGACGGCCGTTGGTGCAGACGCAGAACAGGGTGCCGTCGTGCGGGTCGAGGCCGGTGGAGCCGCCCGCGCGGAAGCCGGCGAGGTCGAGGTCGAGCACCTCGCGCAGGTCGGCGACGGTGCCGCGCTCGACCCGGGGCCGGGCCGGGTCGGTGTGCGCGGCGAACACGGTGAGCCGCTGCGGGTCGCGGCCCGCGCGGGCCCGCCGGGCGAGCAGCACCTTGGCGCGGTGGTCCTGGGCGAGCTGCTTGAGCTGCGGGCCCAGCCCCTCGGGCAGCCGCGCGTCGAGCAGGGCGTCGTTGCCCCAGGGGCCGGAGTGCTCGAGCAGGAGCCAGGTGCGGACGTGGGTGGCGCTGCCGGCGGCCGGCTCGGCGCGCGCCAGGCTCGCGACCGCGCAGCGGTAGCGCTCGTCGGCCTGGGTCAACGGGCCAGCACCTCGAGCAGGCCCTCGCGGACCAGGCGCCGGCACAGGACGACCCGGCTCACCGGGTCGAGGTGCGCGGCGAGGTCCCCGGGGGTCAGCGTGCCGCGGACGCGGACCTCCTCCAGCGCCGGGCGGACCCGGGCCGGCACCGTGAGCTCGCGGTCGCCCAGCAGCACCGCGACCCGCTCGCCGCGGTCGACCAGGACGCACGGGTGCCCGGCGCGGCGGCGCAGCGGCGTGTCGTCGGCGAGGTCGGCCCGCAGCGCGACGATGTCGTTGAGCCCGCCGCGGACGCGGGTCGGCCGGGTCGTCACGAAGCGGCGCACCTCGGCCTCCGCGGCCGCGGAGGCGTCCAGGCGCCGTACGCCGTCGGCCAGCGCGTCGAGGTGGTCCCGCAGGCCGGCCGCGAGCGCGGTCGTGTCGTCGAGGTAGCCCGCGGGCAGGTGGCTGTCCGGCACGCCGTCGAGCAGCTGGTCGACCGAGCGGCGGACCAGCCCCCGCCAGGTCAGCTGGTTGATCCCGATCGTCACGTGCAGCGAGACCGCGTCCTCGGTGCGCGCGGCGTGCGGCGTCCCGGCCGGGAGGTAGAGCGAGAGGCCAGGCTCCAGCAGGACCTCCTCGGCGCCGTCCTCGCCGTGCACCTCCCACCGCTTGGCACCGGCGGTCTGGAACACGAAGACGTCGTGGGCGTCGGAGTGGACCGCGAAGCCCTGGGCTCCGGGCGGCGTCAGGTAGGCGTTGGCCTGGCAGGGGTGGCCGAGCTCGAGCTCGAGCTCGGCGACGAGGTCGGTCAGCGGCGGGTGGTAGCGGTGCAGCCCCTGCAGCACGATCGTCGCGCCCTCGTCGAACAGCGCGAGGGTGCGGCGCGCGTCGACGAGCCCGGTCAGCGGCTTCCCGGCGAGCGTCGCTCCCGCGCGGGTGTACGCCGACTCCGGCAGGACCGCGCCGTCCTGGGCCAACCGCAGGGCGGGCGTGCGCAGCGCCGCGCCGGTGATCAGCCGGTCGACGTCGTCGAGCGAGAGCAGGCCGACCAGCTGCGCCGGGTCGGTGCGGTGGAGGTGCGTGCGGGACGCCCAGACCTTCGCCAGGAAGGTCTGGGCGTCACCGGACAGCAGGTCGAGGGCGCTCACTCAGGAGGCGTCGCCGTCCGAGGCGTCGCCGTCGGAGGCGTCGCCGTCCCCGGCGTCACCGTCGGACGCGTCGCCATCCCCGGCGTCCCCGTCGCTCGCGTCACCGTCGGTGCCGTCCGCGTCGCCGCCGTCGGTGCCGTCCGCGTCGCCGCCGTCGGTGCCGTCGGCGTCACCGCCGCCCAGGCCCTGCGTGGGGTCCCCGGCAGGGGCCGTCGTCATGTCCTCGTCGCTCAGCGGCTCTTCAGGGGTGCTCGTCATCGTTCCTCCTGGTCGGGTCGGCTATCTGCTCGCCAGTCTGCTGGGGGCCGGTCCGCCGGACAAGGCGTATGGCGCCCGATCCGCGCGGGTAATGCCGAGGGGGTCGAGCCAGGTCCTCCTGTCGCCCGACGCAGGCACCACAGCAGAGAGGCGACAACGATGTCGAACCGAGTAGAGACCGGTCGGATCACGACCGACATCCCCGCACGTCTGGACCGGCTCCCCTGGAGCCGGTGGCACTGGCTGATCGTGGTCGGACTGGGCACGGTCTGGATCCTCGACGGCCTCGAGGTCACGATCGTCGGCTCCATGTCCGACGCGCTGAAGGACCCGAAGACGGGTCTCGGCATGAGCAGCTTCGACGTCGGCCTGGCCGGCGCGGTCTACGTCGCCGGGGCGTGCCTCGGCGCCCTCTTCTTCGGCCAGCTCACCGACCGCTTCGGCCGGAAGAAGCTGTTCCTCGTGACGCTCGCCGTCTACACCGTCGCCACCGTCCTCACGGCGTTCTCGATGTCGCCGCTGTGGTACTTCGCGGCCCGCTTCCTCACCGGCGCCGGCATCGGCGGTGAGTACGCCGCGATCAACTCGGCGATCGACGAGCTGATCCCGGCCCGCTTCCGCGGCCGGATCGACGTGGCCATCAACGGCAGCTTCTGGGTCGGCGCCGCCGGTGGCGCGCTGCTCACCATCCCGCTGCTCGACCCCACCATGGTCAACCCCGAGACCGGCTGGCGCTTCGCCTTCGGTCTGGGCGCGATCCTCGCCGTCGGCATCCTGATCGTGCGTCGCAGCGTCCCGGAGAGCCCGCGCTGGCTGTTCATCCACGGCCGCGAGGACGAGGGCGAGCGGATCGTGCGTGACATCGAGACCCGGGTGCAGAGCGAGTCCCACTCCCAGCTGGAGTCCGTGGACGAGACGATCACCATCCGGCAGCGCAAGACGATCCCGCTGACGCTGATCGCCAAGACCGTGTTCACGATGTACCCGCGCCGCACCGTCCTGTGCTTCTCGCTCTTCGTCGGCCAGGCGTTCCTCTACAACGCCTTCTTCTTCACCTACGGCGACACCCTGACGACGTTCATGGGCGTGACGCAGACCGGCTACTACATCGCCGTCTTCGCGGTGAGCAACTTCGTCGGCGCACTGCTGCTCGGCCCGCTGTTCGACAAGGTCGGCCGGGTGAAGATGCTGACCGCGACCTACGTGATCTCCGGTGTCCTGCTGGGCATCACCGGGCTCACCCTGGGCAGCTACAACGCCACCACGCTGACGCTGATGGGGTGCATCATCTTCTTCCTGGCCTCGGCCGGGGCGAGCGCGGCGTACCTCACCGCCAGCGAGGTCTTCCCGATGGAGACCCGCGCGCTGTGCATCGCGTTCTTCTACGCGATCGGCACGGCCGCCGGCGGCATCGCGGGTCCGCTGCTGTTCGGCAAGCTCATCGACAGCGCGGTAGCCGGCGGGCAGGGCATCTCCGCGATCGCGATCGGCTACTACATCGGCGCGGTGCTGATGGTGGGCGGCGGCATCGTCGCGGCTTTCCTCGGCGTCAAGGCCGAGGGCGAGTCGCTGGAGAACGTCGCCCGGCCGCTCACGGCCGAGGACGGCGGCCACGCCCCCGCGACCCGGCCGGCCACCCAGACCGCCTGACGCACCCCGCCTAGGGCGCTCCGGCGCCGTACCGGTCCAGGCAGCTCAGCGCCAGCGCGAGCTCGGTACGGCGCTCGGAGAGCGGGTGCCCGACCAGCTCCTCGGCCTGGGCCAGGCGGTAGCGGACGGTGTTCTTGTGGACGAACAGCGCCTCGGCGGCGTGCTCGACGTTGCCGCCGCAGGCGAGGTACGTCGCGAGCGTCTCGCGCACCCGCGACAGGGCCGCTGAGTCGCCCGCGAGCTCCCCGAGCTCGCGGGCGACCAGCGCCCGGACGCCCGCCTCGTTCCCGCTCACCAGGCACGCCAGCTCGACGTCGAGGTAGCGCGTGCACCGTCGCTCGCCGCCCACCGACACCGCGTGCCGCTGGGCGGCGACGGCCTCGCGGTGGCTCTCCCGGAAGCCGTCCACCCCGGCGGAGGTCGTGCCGATCGCGACGCGGACCTCCTCCCCCTGCGCGGCCGGACCGGTCCGCTCCAGGGCCGCCTCCTCCAGCACCGCCGGGTCCGGCGCGGCGGTGCTCGCCACCCAGCACCACACCTCGCCGCTGCCCGCCGGGATCGTCAGCAGGCTCGCCCCGACGGCCGCGCCCATCGCCGTCGCGCGGTCGGACAGCGACACGAGCGCGTCCGCGCCGCCGCCGCCCTCGATCCACAGCACCACGGCCGTCTGCAGCGACCGCAGCGGGTGCTGGAGCACGGCGCTGGCCTCGGCGGGAGGCAGCTGCTCCCCGCGGAGCAGCGCGTGGACGGTCTCGGACCGCCGCGCGAGCGCACCCTGCATCGTCGCCTCGCGCTCGGCGTAGAACTGCGCGGTCAGCTGCTCGACCGCCTCGTTGATCCAGGTGCCGCCGTGGTTCCACAGGTAGACGAGGGCGTCGGCGCGGTCCGGTCCGTCCTCGGGCACGGTGGCGACGACCTGGGTGAAGTAGTCCCACACCGCGTCGGCAGCAACCCGGTAGACCTTGAGCAGGACCCGCAGCTCGAGGTGGCGGCGGGCGATGGACAGCGCGAGGTCGACCGCCTGCGGCGGCAGCAGCAGCTCCTGCTCCTCGCGCTCGAGCAGGCTGAGGAAGACCTGGTACTGCGAGCGCGTGCTCGCGTGCAGGTCGGCGACGAGCACCGGGTCGCCCGCGATCTCGGGGACCTCGGCGAGGATCGCGGTGTCGACGAGCGCCACGAACGCCTCGACGTTCTCCTCGCGGGTCGCCTCGGCGACGTACTGGTGCACCCAGGCGACCAGCGCCTGCCGTCCGCTCTCATCCACCGCCAGCACCCCTCGCATCACGCTCTGCCTCCACCTCGGCGACGACCCTTCACCGGGCATTCGTCGCCGAACCGAGTTTGGCAGGGTGGCGCGCCATCGGTCCCGGGCCGACGGGACGAACGGCTCTGTCTCGTGCCGGGGACGGCAACTAGACCTGATGCCATGACACAGGTAGCAGTAGCCCCTCCCAGCATCCATGAGCTGATCGACCTCAGCGGGCGCACCGCGATCGTCACCGGCGGCGCCATGGGCATCGGACGGGCGATCGTCGACCGGCTCTCGGAGGCCGGCGCGGCCGTCGTCATCGCCGACGCCGACCTCGAGGCCGCGCAGGCCGCGGCCGACGAGCTGAGCGACCGCGGTCGCCGCGTGCTGGCGATGTACGCCGACGTGGGCGATCCCGACGACGTGCACCGGCTGGTCGCCGACACGATCGGCTGGACCGGTCAGGTCGACATCCTGGTCAACGACGCCGGGATCTTCCCGACCTCGCCGGTCCTCGACATGACCCCCGACGACTTCGACCGCGTGCTGCGGGTCAACCTGCGCGGCGTCTTCCTGACCTGCCGGGAGGTCGCGCTGCGGATGCGCGAGCGCGGCAACGGCGGCCGGATCATCAACATCACCTCCGTCGACGCGGTGCACCCCTCGACCGTCGGGCTCGCGCACTACGACGCGTCGAAGCACGGCGAGTGGGGCTTCACCAAGAACCTCGCGCTCGAGCTGGCGCCGTACGGCATCGCGGTCAACGCGATCGCGCCGGGCGCCATCGCCACGCCCGGCGTCGCGCACATGCAGGAGGCGACCGAGGGCGTCGACATGCAGGCGGTGCTGGAGGCCTTCATGGCCAAGATCCCGATGCACCGGATCGGCAACCCGGACGACATCGCCCGGGCCGCCCTGTTCCTGGCGAGCGGGCTGGCGTCGTACGTCACCGGCGCGCAGGTCGTCGTCGACGGCGGGGTGCTGCTGTCCTAGCGGCCGGCGGCGGACCGGATCGAACGGAGAGAGATCATGGCGGCGAAGGTTCCGGGGCTCGCGTGGGAGTCGGCGTGCGTGCAGGGGCGTCCGATCAACTACGTCACCGGCGGGGACGGCCACCCCGTCGTCTTCCTGCACGGGTGGGCGCTCTCGCACCGGTCCTACCGGGCCGCGCTCGGACGGCTCCAACGCGCCGGTGCCGCGGTCTACGCCCCGTCGCTGCCCGGCTTCGGCGGGACCCCGCCGCTGCGCCCGGACGCGCTGAGCCTCGAGGGCTACGGCCGCTGGGTGGCCGACTTCATCGTCGCCGCCGGCATCACCGGACCGGTCACCCTCATCGGTCACTCGTTCGGCGGCGGCGTGGCCCTGCAGACCGCGCACGACCACCCGCACCTGGTCTGCCGGCTGGTGCTGGTGAACGCGGTCGGCGGCTCGGAGTGGAAGACCGGCCGGGCCCTCCGTGACCGACCGTTGTGGGACTGGGGGCTGCACCTAGGCACCAACGTCCTGTCCCCGCGGCGGGTCAGCCGCGTGCTGCCGGTCGTCCTCGAGGACGCCATCGGCAACGCCCTGCGCAACCCGAAGGGCGTCTGGCACGTCGGCCGCCTCGCGCGGGACGCCAACCTGGAGGAGCAGCTCGCGACGGTCCGTCGTCGCCGGCTCCCGGTCTTCATCCTGTGGGGCAAGGAGGACCGGGTCATCCCGCTCGCGTCGGTGGAGGCGCTCGCCCGCGACGCCGAGGTGCACACCGTGCCCGGCGACCACAACTGGCTGATCACCGACCCGGACCGCTTCGCCGAGGTGATGACCAACGTCGTCGGCGACATCGGTCTGGGCGGCACCGCGGCGACCGAGGAGCCGGCGGTCGGCCTCTGACGGGACTCGTCAGCCCTGCTCCTCGAAGAGGGTCAGGTGCACGCCGCCGGGGGCGTCGAACCGGGCGTTGACCGACGCCCACGGGGTGCGGGTCGGCGGGGCGACCCGGGTCGCTCCCCCGGCCTCGGCCTCGACCGACGCCGCCACGCAGTCGTCGACCTCCAGCGCGACCCGGAACCGCGGCGCCACCCGACGGCCGACCTCGACCTCGTCGATGAAGTCGACCTGCGCGTCGTTGGCCAGCTCGAGCGTCGCCCGGCCCGCCTCGAGGATGGTGACCTCGGCACCGCCGTCCCCGGCGTACGCCTCGGCCACCGGCATCCCGAGCACGTCGCGGAAGAAGGTCAGCGCCTCGTCGTAGTCGCTGGCGTGGACCACGAGCCGGAGCTGGCGTACGCCGCTCACGCCTACTCCTGCTCGTGGGGGTAGTCGTCCTCGTCGTCGTCGGAGACGGTGGCGCCCTGCTCGAGGACGTCGGCCTCGTCGGCCTCCTCCGACGACACCGCGGGTTCCGTCACCGTCCCCTCACCCGAGACGTCCTGCGCCTGCTCGGCGACGTCCGCCTCGTTGGCCGTCTCGAAAGGGTCGTCGCTCGCACTGGTCATCCGGCTAGCGTGCCCGGAACCGGCGCCCGCAACAAGGGCGACGCCCCGTCAGAGCCCGAGGTCGCGGCCGACGATCTCCTTCATGATCTCGGTGGTTCCGCCGTAGATCGTGGTGATCCGCGCGTCGAGGTAGTCGTGCGCGATGCGGTACTCGAGCATGTAGCCGTAGCCGCCGTGCAGCTGCAGGCAGCGGTTGACGACGTTCACCTGCTGCTCGGTCGCCCAGAACTTCGCCGCGGCGGCGTCGACAGCGCTCAGCTCGCCGCGGGAGTGACGGGCCAGGAGATCGTCGACGTAGCTGCGGGTGACCCGGGCGCCGGTGACCATGTCGGCGAGCTCGAAGCGGGTGTTCTGGAAGCGGCCGATCGGCTGCCCGAAGGCGTGCCGCTCCTTGACGTAGTCCAGGGTCCGCTGGAGCACGCCCTCGGTCGCGGCGATCGCGCTCGCCGCGATCGAGATGCGCTCCTGCGGCAGGTTCTGCATCAGACCGAGGAAGCCGCTGCCCTCGGGACCGAGGAGGTTCTCGACCGGCACCCGCACGTCCTCGAAGAACAGCTCGCTGGTGTCCTGCGCGTGCAGCCCGATCTTCTCCAGGTTGCGGCCCCGGCTGAAGCCCGCGGCGTCGGCCTCGATGACGAGCAGGCTGATCCCCTTGTGCGGGTCCTCGCCCGTGCGGACCGCGGTCACCACCAGGTCGGCGTTCTGGCCGTTGGAGATGAAGACCTTGCTGCCGTTGACGACGTAGTGGTCGCCGTCGCGGACCGCGGAGGTACGGATGCCCGCGAGGTCGCTGCCCGTGCCGGGCTCGGTCATCGCGACCGCGACGACCGACGTGCCCGCGGCGATCCCCGGCAGCCAGCGGGCCTTCTGCTCGTCGTTGGTCAGGTCGGTGAAGTAGGGGATGACGATGTCGTTGCTCAGCCCGATGCAGCCCATGCCGTCGGAGACGGGGTTGCGCGAGAGCTCCTCGCTGACGACCGCGTTGAACCGGAAGTCGCGGGTGCCCCCACCGCCGTACTCCTCGGGGATGTTGAACCCGAGGACGCCGGCGCTGGCGGCCTCCTCGAACAGCCACTTCTCGACCTTGCCGTCCTTGGCCCAGCGCTCGGCGTTGGGCTTGGCGTGCTTGTCGACGAAGGCGCTCACCGTCTCGCGGAAGTGCTGGTGCTCCTCCTCGAACAGCGGGCGGTCGGTCTCGTAGACGGTGCTCATCGGGATTCCTTCTCGTGGTGTTCGTCAGCGGACGCGCAGCTTGCGCAGGACCTTCAGCTGGGTGTTGACCAGGCCCACGAAGCGCGGGACCTCCATCGACGGCGGCGGCCCGAAGGGCACCAGCCGCTGGGTGGCGATGGTCTGGGACTCGGTGTACTTGCGGATGCCCTCGGCGCCGTGGCGGCGGCCGATGCCGGAGTCGCCCATGCCGCCCATGCCGGCCTCGATCGAGCCGGCGGCGGCGCCGGCGCCGTCGTTGATGTTGACCGACCCGGCGCGGACCCGGGGCGCCATCTCCTCGGCGCGCGCGGTGTCCCTGCTCCAGATGCTCGCGGAGAGCCCGTAGCTGCCCTCGTTGGCGCGGGCGATCGCCTCCGCGTCGGAGGAGACCCGGTAGAGCGAGACCACCGGGCCGAACGTCTCCTCGAGGCACACGTCCATCTCGCCGGTGACGCCCTCGAGCACCGTCGGGGCGTAGACGAGCGGCCCCAGGTCGAGCCGGTGGTGCCCGCCCGCCAGGACGGTGGCGCCGCCCTTGCGCGCGTCGTCGACGTGGCCGCTGACGGCGGTCAGCTGGGCGGGCGAGGCGAGCGAGCCGATGTCGTGCGCGAACGTGTAGGACTGCCCGATCCGCAGCGCCGCGACGCCCTCGAGCAGGGCCGACCGGAAGGCGTCGTAGACGTCGTCGTGCACGATGACCCGCTCGATGTGGATGCACATCTGGCCGGTGTTGGCGAAGGCGGCGGCGATGCACCCGGCCGCGGCGGCGGCAACGTCCGCGTCGGCACGGACGATCATCGGGTTCTTGCCGCCGAGCTCGAGGCTCGCCGAGATCAGCCGCTCCCCCGCCCGGCGGCCGACCTGGCGACCGGTCGCGGTGGAGCCGGTGAAGCAGATGTGGTCGACGTGGTCGATCAGCGCGTTGCCCACGACCGAGCCGGGCCCCGCGACGATCTTCCAGAGATCCTCGGGCAGGCCCGCCTCGGCCATCAGGTCGCGGGTCCACAGCAGGGTCAGCGGGGTCTGGCTGTCGGCCTTCGACACGACCGCGTTGCCCGCCAGCAGCGCGGGGATGACGTCACCGACGCCGAGGTAGAGCGGGTAGTTCCAGGGCGAGATGATCCCGACCACGCCCTTGGGGACCCGGACCTCCTGCACCTTGGTGAGGCCCGGCATCGCCCCACGGACCCGGTGGGGCTTGAGGTACTCGCCGCCGTGGCGCGCATAGTGCCGGGCGATCGTCGCGACCTGCGGGATCTCCTGCCACGCGCTGAACCGGTTCTTGCCCATCTCCCACTGGATGAGGTCGATGACCTCGTCCTGCCGCTCGAGCAGCAGGTCGTGGAACCGCAGCACGACCGCAGCACGGGTGCCGGCAGGCAGCTGCGCCCACGGGCCCTGCGCGAGCCGGGCCGCGGTCGCCGCGAGCGCGACGTCACCGGCGGTGCTCGCGGGCACCCGGGCGGTCGGCCGGCCGTCGTACGGCGCCAGCGGCTCGATCGGGTCGGCACCGTTGTCGTCGGAGCGGCTGACCCACCGGGTCATCCGCGCGATCCGGTCGGCGTCGACCCACGCGGGTCGCGCGGGCGCGCCGGACGTCCGGGGCTGCTGCGTCACGGGCTTCTCCTTCTCAGCCGTAGAGGCGGTCGAGCACGTCGGCGTACTTCTGGTGCACGACGCGGCGCTTGAGCTTCAGCGTGGGCGTGAGCTCCTCGGACTCCGCGGTCCACTCGACCGGCAGCAGCTCGAAGGCCTTCACCTGCTCCGGGCGCGACAGCCGGGCGTTGGCGGCGTCGACGGCGTCCTGCGCCAGCCGGAGGATGACGGGGTGCTGGGCGAGCTCCGCGAGCGAGAGGTCGCCGAGACCGAGCTGCCGGGCCACGACCGGCGTGACCTCCGGGTCGAGGGTCAGGACGGCGACGCAGTAGGGCCGCGCCTCGCCGAAGACGAGCGCGTGACCGACGACCGGCGACTCCTTGAGCAGGTTCTCGATGTTGGACGGCGCGATGTTCTTGCCGGAGGAGGTGATGATCATCTCCTTCTTCCGGTCCACCACCCGCAGGAACCCGTCGTCGTCGAGCTCGCCGATGTCGCCGGTGTGGACCCAACCGTCCTCGTCGACGAGCTCGCGGGTGGCGTCGTCCTGGCGGAAGTACCCCGGGGTCGCGACCGGGCCGCGGGCCAGGATCTCGCCGTCGTCGGCGAGCCGGACCTCGATGCCCGCGAGCGGCTTGCCGACGGTGCCGAGCCGGAACTGGCCCGGGCCGCCGGCCGTCACCGCGGCAGTGGTCTCGGTCATCCCGTAGACGTCGTAGATCCGCATGCCGAGCCCGGCGAAGAAGCGCGCCACCTCGATGGGCATCGGCGCGGCCGCGGAGGTCGCCCACTCGACCCGGTCGAGACCGAGCAGGCCGCGGATCGGGGCGAGGACGAGCCGGTCGACCTGGTCGAACCGGGCGGTGAGCTCGGGGGTGGGGCTGCTGCCCGTCTGGAGCGACTCGACGTACTCCCGGCCGAGCGCCATCGCGTCCGCGACGGCCTGGCGGCGGGCCTCGTCGGGCTCCGCCGCGAGCCGGGCGCCGAGGCCGGTCTTGATCTTCTCCCAGACCCGGGGGACGCCGAAGAACCGCGTCGGGTGCACCTCGACGAGGGCGGGCAGGAGCGCAGCGGGGTCGGCGACCAGGTGGACGTGACCGCCCATGACCTGGGGGACGTACATGCCGAGCAGCCGCTCGGCGATGTGGGCGAGCGGGAGGTAGGAGACCCAGACCAGCTCGCCCTCGGGCGCGGCCGTGCGCAGCGAGGAGTGCGCCTCGAACAGCACGTTGCGGTGGGTGAGCACGACACCCTTGGGGTGGCCGGTCGTCCCGCTGGTGTAGAGGATCGTCACCGGGTCGGACGGCTCGACGGAGCGCCAGACCTGCTCGAGCCCGGCGACGTCGTCCGCGCCATCCTCCGCGAGGAGGTCGGACCACGCGACGAAGCGGTCGTCGGCAGGGACGGCGGACCCGTCCAGCACGACGACCGTGCGGATCGAGGGCGCGTCGAGCGCCGCCTCCCAGCGGGCGAGCTGGTCGGCGCCCTCGAGCACCACGACCGAGGGGGTGGCGTGCGCGGCGACGTAGGCGACCTGCTCGGGCGCGAGGGTCGCGTAGACCGACGTCGGGGTCGCACCGGCGTGGACCGCGGCCATGTCGGCGACGACGTGCTCGATCCGGCTCGAGGCCATGATCGCCAGGGTGTCGCCGGGCCGCAGCCCCCGGCGCCGCAGCGCGGCCGCGACGCACAGGACCTGGTCGCGGTAGCCGGCCCAGGTGACCGTGCGCCAGCCCGCGCCCTCGACGCCGACCTTGTCGGAGTACGCCGGCCCGTCGCCGTACTCGGCGACGACCCGCTCCAGGGTGCGGGGAAGCGTGAGGTCGGCGATCGAGGACTCGATCGCGGCACGCTCGGCGAGTACGTCGGGCACGGGTGCTCCTCGGGAGGGTGTGCGGTGGGTCGGGCTGCGATGGGTCGCCGGCGTCAGACGAGCGGGCGGCCGAGCCTGCGCCGCAGGCGCATGTCGAGCAGGAGGGCGTTGAACGGGAAGATGCGCACCGCGCGCGGCAGCAGCCGCTCGACGCGCCCCGCCCAGCGCAGGAGCCGGTCGAACCGGCGCTGCTGCGCCGCGCTCCACGGGAGACCCATCGCCTCGCGGAACATCGGCGGCAGGAAGCCGGTGGTCACGAAGACGTTGAACCGGGCGAGCCGGCGCAACGGCTTGTGCAGGTTCTGGAGCGTGGTGAGCTGGAGGAGGTAGTCGCGCACCGCCGGGTCGATGCGCACCTCCGCCAGCGACTCCTCCCAGTAGGCGTCGAACGCCGCGCGGTCGGCCGGCCAGGCGTGCGCCGGCATCTGGAGCGTGGTGCCGAACTTGGCGCAGTGGGCGTAGAGGGCGTCGGCCTCCGCCGCGTCCAGCGGGCCGTGCATCTTCTCGATCATGTCGCGCGTGCCGTAGTAGAGGCAGGCCGCGACCCAGGTCTGCAGCCGCGGGTCCATCGCGCGGTACTCCGCCGGCTCGCCCGGCCGCGACACCACCTGGGCGTGCTGGCCGTTGACCGCGCGGCGGTAGGCGGTGCGGTCGTCCTCCGAGCCGAGCATGGAGACCGCGAGGTAGGTGAACGTGGTCCGCGCCCGCTTGACCGGGTGGAGCATCGCCGAGCCGTCGTGCACGCGGCTGTTCATCACGCCGTAGCCGACCCCCGGCCAGCTCAGCTGCATGATCACGTTGGCGGGACCGGCGAGCTGCGCACCCAGCCCCGAGAGGTGGTCGCGCATGTCGAAGCCGGCGGGGACGGGGACGTGGCGCGGACCGCGGGCCGGCACGGGTTCGGTCGCTCGGGCCTCGGCGGTCGTGCTCATCGGTGCTCCCCGGATCGTGCGGGCGGTGGGACACTCCTCAGCATAGGACGTTGTTGGCATGGTGCCAATAGTTTCGGAAGCACTTTATTGGCAGGGCGCCAACATGCAAGACTGGCGCGATGAGCACCGGAGCGACCACAGGGGCGGCACCGGCCGTCGACCCGGCCCAGCGACGGCGCCTCCACCCCGACGAGCGCCGCGAGCTGATCCTCGAGACCGCGTCGCGGCTCTTCGAGGTGCGGCCCTACGCGGACGTCTCCACCGTCGAGATCGCCCGCGAGGCGGGCATCGCGCGGGGGCTGCTCAACCACTACTTCAAGGACAAGCGCGGCCTCTACCTGGAGGTCGTACGGCGCTCGGTGCTCCTCCCGATGCTCGAGGCGCTGCCCGCGCGTGCGGCGACCGCGTCGCCCGACCGCGTCGACATCGCGGTCGACTGGTTCCTCGACTCCGTCGAGCAGCGGGCCGCGTCCTACTTCAACGCCCTGGGCAGCGAGGGGATGTCGCGCGACCCCGAGGTCACCGCGATCCTCGAGGAGGCCGACGACCTGGCCGCCCGGCGGGTCCTCGAGCTGATGGGCCTCGATGCCGAGGACGACCTGGCCCGGGCGACCATCCGCTGCTACGGCGGGATGGCGAAGGCGACGGTGCGGGAGTGGATCCGCCAGCAGACCCTCACCCGCGAGCAGGCCCACGACCTGCTCCGGGACGTGCTGCTCTTCGTGACCAGCACGGTCCTGGCGCGGTGAGCGCCGCCCGGCCGCCCACCGGACCCGCTCAGGCTCCCGGCTGCAGCATAGGCACGAGGTAGCGGCGGGCCAGCTCGTCGAGCCGGGCGTCGTCGTCGACGTCGACGAGCTCGCTCGGGGACAGCAGGAACGAGGCGCACATGCGCACCATCAGCTCGGCGACCACGTCCACGTCGACGGTCGCGGCGACGTTGCCGGCCGCCTGCTCCCGGCGCAGCTGGCCCGCGACGAACCGCGAGACCACGCGCATCGTCCCCCCGCTGGCGCCCACCAGCGACGGCAGGAACACCTCGGGCTCCGCGGCCAGCCGGCCGCCGATGAGCGGGTGGTTGCGGATCGCGCGCAGCGAGCTCACGAAGCCCACGGCCACGCGGTCGGCGAGCGTCTCGGCCCGGCCGATGTCGAGCAGGAACTGGTCGAAGTAGCGACGGAACTCGCGCAGCACGACCTGCTCGACGAGGGCCTCCTTGGAGGCGACCCTCCGGTAGACCGTGATCCGCGAGAGCCCCGCCCGGCGCGCGACGTCGTCCATCGTCGTCCGCTGCACGCCCTGCCGGCAGAACAGCTCGTAGGCCGCGTCGAGGATCTCGGCGTTGGCGTCGTCGCCACCGTCGGGAGCGAGGGCGAGCGCCCGCTCGAGCAGGGTCTCGGCCTCGGTGCTCATCGCCTCACCCCTTCTCGGCCGACGGTCGGCGTCCGGTCCATCATGCCGAACCCCTTGTGAGGGCCGTCACCGTCCTGATACAACGATACTCATCGCGTATCACCGTATCAGTCCCAGGAGTCGTCCATGGAACCTCTCAGCAGGCGCAGCATGCTCCTCGGCGGCAGCGCCCTGGGCGCCGTCGGAGCGCTCGGGCTGGTCCTCCCGGCACCGGCCTGGTCGTGGTCGCCGACCGGGTCGGTCCTCGGCACCGGGACCGGCGCCGACCCGCGCTGGGTCTGGGACGACCAGGCCGACCCGGTGGTCGCCGCGCTCTTCGAGCGCGGGGAGGTGGACCGCGTCAACGAGCTCCTCGCCGGGTGGACGCACAACGACCAGCCTCTCCCGGCAGGCCTCCCCGACGACCTGGTCGCGTTCATCGAGCAGGCCCGCCGGCTGCCGTCGTGGGCCGACCCCGCCAAGCTCGACCGGGTCTTCTCCTTCTACGAGCGCCGCGGCCTCTACCTCGGCATCCTCTACGGGCTCGGCAGCGGGATGATGAGCTGCGTCATCCCGCACGAGGCCCGCGCCGTCTACTACTCGGCCGGGGGCGCGGCGATGAAGGAGCGGATCGCCAAGACCGCGAAGCTCGGCTACGACATCGGCGCGCGCAACGCCTACGGCGCCGGCGGGCAGATGGTCGTCACCTGCGTGAAGACCCGGCTGACCCACGCCGCGGTCCGCCACCTCCTCCCGCAGTCGAGCCACTGGCACGCCACGGCCGACGAGCAGCTGCCGATCAGCCAGGCCGACATCATGGTGACCTGGCACAGCCTCGCCACCTTCACCAGGAACAAGCTGGCCGCCTGGCGGGTCCCGGTCTCGGCGGCCGACTCCGCGGCGTACCTCCACCTGTGGCAGATCACCGCCCACATGCTCGGCGTCCGGGACGAGTACATCCCGGCCACCTGGGCCGAGGCCGGCTCCCAGTCCCGCCAGGTGCTCGACCCCGTCCTCGCGCCCACGCCCGAGGGCGTCTCACTGGCGAAGACCCTGCTCGACCTCGCCGCCGAGTACGACCAGGGGCTCTCCCGGCCGATGCTGCGCTCGTTCACGCGCTACTGCCTCGGCGACCAGATCGCCACCTGGCTGCAGATCCCGCGCGAGCCCAGCGACGCGATGGTGGCGATGGGCTGGAAGCCGTTCGTGGCCTTCCGCGAGGGGCTGGGTGTCCTGCCGCTCGCGCCGCAGGGCTACTGGGCCTTCGACGAGTTCCTGCGGCTCGGGGTCCTCTTCTTCCTCGGCGAGGGCAGGACCATCGACATCACCATGCCGACGGGCAACAACCCGAGCTACGCGTGAGCAAGGAGTGACGATGCCGACAACCTCGCCCGACGTCGCACCGTGGCACCCCTCGCAGCCGCACCACGAGCTCGCGACGGACGTGCGGTGGTGGCTGGGGACCCCCGTCGGCGTGGGCCTCTTCGGCCGGCTGGCGCTCGACCAGGTCGCCTACCGGGAGGTCGCCGCAGCCGTCGACGCCAGCGGTCGGTTCGCGGCCAACTTCACCAACCGCGGCATCCGCAGCTACCTCTGGGGCCCGGTCATGCTGTTCGGCGACGAGGCCGACCGGCGCGCGACCGCCGACCGGCTCAAGAGCCTGCACGGCCAGGTCCGGGGCAGGGGGAAGGGCGACTTCGCCGGCGAGCGCTACAGCGCGCTCATGCCGGCGCTGTGGAAGTGGGTCGGGACCAGCAGCCTGATGGTCGCCTACTCCGGCTACGTCGCGACCTACCCGTCGCTGACGCGCGAGCAGCGGGAGGTGGTCTACCGCACGCTCCGGTTCATGAACGACCTCGACCTCGCCAGCGAGGCCGCCAACGTCCCGGCGACCCTTGCCGAGGCCGAGGCCTACTACGACGAGGTCGCCACGACCCGGCTCGAGGACAACGAGTTCCTCCGGTGGGCCGACCGGAGCTTCGACCGGCTGCCGGTGCCGACCCTCATCGGGCCGCGCTGGCTCCACCTGCTCGTCACGCCTGCCTGGCGGTTGGTCGTCCCTGTCCTGTCCCGGCCGGCCCGCGTCTGTGCCGAGGGCGCCGCGCACCCACGGATGCGCGAGCTGCTCGGCGTGCGCTGGTCGCGCGCCCGGCAGCGGGAGCTCCGGCTCTACACGGCCGTCCTGCGCGTGGCCCGGCGCCGGCTGCCGAAGTGGGCCCTGCTCGACCCGCTCGCCTACAACCGCTACCGGTACGAACGCCTGCGCGCGGCCTACCAGCGCCCGGAGCTGCGCAGCTTCGCACCGCCCCGGTGAGGAGCGGTGGTCGGTCTCAGCGGTCGCGCTGGGCGAGCGCGCGGGCGATGACGTCGTTGCCCGAGCGCTGGAACGCGCTGACGACAGCCTCGAGGGTCAGCCGCCGGAGGGCGGCCAGCGTCGACTGGAGGTGGACAGCGTCGTCCTTGGAGTGCTGCTCGGCGCGCCACGGCTCGATGACCTCGGTGTGCAGGACCTCGGTGAGCTCGACGGCGAGCGCCTCCATGTGGCGGGAGATCGCCAGGCCCGCGGCGCGCATGCCGCTCCGGGGGATGTCGACGTCGAGGAGCGCCACCGCCACCTGGAAGCCGTGGACCGGCGTGTACCGCGTGCGGCCGCGCTCGTCCTCGACCCGCCGGACCATGCCGAGCTCCTCGATGAGGGCGAGGTCGTCGGCGCTCAGCCGGCGGCCGGCGTGCTGCTCGAGCTGGCGCAGGCTCAGGTTCTCCGGGACGCCGACGGTCCACGAGGTCAGCATCGCCCGCTGGACGGCGAGCTCCTCGAGACCCGCCTCGGCCGGGAGGGAGGCCAGGTACTTCTCGATGGCCTGCAGGGTGAAGCCGTGCTCCTGCAGGGCGCGGATCATCTCCAGGCGGGCGAGGTGGCGCTCGTCGTACCACGCCATCCGGCCACGGCGGGCCGGCGGAGGCAGCAGGCCGAGGCTCGCGTAGTAGCGCGTCGTGCGCACGGTCAGGCCCGCGGCAGCAGCGAGCTCGTCGATGGTCCTCAGGTCGGCGCCGTCGTCATCCTCCGGCGGCTCGACGCCCGCGAGCGCACTCATGACTGTCACAGTAGAACTGTGCCACAACGTTTGGCAATCGCTCAAAGTTACGGAATCTAGGCGCAATTCGCAGATCCGCGAGATCACCCGTTCGGATGGGTTGACGATCGTCACACTGTCCATCACAGTACGGGTGTGACAGTTCTACTGTCATTCTCAGACGAGCAGGAGCACTGATGTCGGCTACAGGGACCGGTCGCCTTCCGGTCGCCGTGCGGGACCCGCTGGCCCAGGTGCTCGGCATGGTGGTCTTCGCCCGCCGGGTCTTCGGCGCGATCGGCACCTCCGTCGCCAACCGCCGGTTCCCGGTCGCCGAGACCGTCGTGCAGGTCTGGTACGCGATCCGCGTCTGCACGCTCCCCGCGCTGGCCGTCTCGGTGCCGTTCGGCATCATCCTCGCGCTGCAGGTGGGCGTGCTGGCCCAGGAGGTGGGCGCCGTGGCGTTCACCGGCGCCGGCAACACGCTCGCCGTCGTGCGGCAGGCGTCTCCCCTGATCACGGCACTCATGCTGTCCGGCGTCGCGGGCAGTGCCATCTGCGCCGACCTCGGCTCCCGCACGATCCGGGAGGAGATCGACGCGATGGAGGTGATGGGCCTGCCGGTCGTGGAGCGGCTCGTCGTGCCGCGCATGTTCGCGATCCTCGCCGTCGCGGTGCTGCTCAACGGCGTCGTCATGTTCTTCACCATCATCACGACGCTGCTCGTGAGCGTCGTGATCCAGGACCTGCCGCCCGGCGCCTACCTCGCGTCGGTCACGACCCTCGCCCAGATGTCGGACCTGTGGCTGTCGCTGATGAAGGCGGCCGTGTTCGCGGTCATCTGTGCCATCGTCTCGTCCTACAAGGGCCTGAACGCCGCCAAGGGACCGACCGGCGTCGGCGAGGCGGTCACGAGTGCGGTCGTCACCAACTTCGTCCTCCTCTTCGCGGCCAACTTCCTGATCTCCCAGGTGTTCAGCACGTTCGGCGGGGGGCCGGTCGGATGACGGCCGTGGAGGAGACCGTCGACCGGGTGGTCGTCGAGCCGCTCGCCGGGATCGGCCTGCAGCTGGTCATGGCGTGGCGGGCCGTGGCCGGGCTGCCCCTGGCCCTCACGCGCTACCGCGGCGCCGTCGGCCGCGTCCTCGCCGAGGTCACGCTCGGGTCCGGCATCTTCCTCGTGGGCGGCGGCGTGGTCGGCGTCGTGCTGCTGCTCTCGACGCTGACGGGCACCGAGGTCGGCCTCGAGGGCTACCAGGGACTCGACGTGATCGGGCTCGCCCCGCTCACCGGCTTCATCTCCGGCTACGCCAACACCCGCGAGCTCGCGCCGATGATCGCCGCGCTCGGGTTCGCCGCCCGGATCGGCTGCGGCTTCACCTCGCGGATCGGCGCGATGCGGATCAGCGAGGAGATCGACGCGCTGGAGGCCATGGCGATCCGGCCGATCCCCTACCTGATCAGCACCCGGCTCGTCGCCGCCTGGATCATCGTCCTGCCGCTCTACCTGCTCGGCCTCGTCGGCACCTACGTCGCGACCGACTTCATGGTCACCACGTTCTACGGCCAGTCCGCCGGGACCTACGACCACTACTTCCGCACGTTCGTGGCGCCGGTCGACCTGGTCTACTCCGCGATCAAGGTGGTCGTGCTGACCACCATCGTCACCCTCATCCACTGCTACCACGGCTACGTCGCCAGCGGCGGGCCGGAGGGGGTCGGCCGAGCCACCGGGCGCGCCATCCGCGCCAGCATCATCTCGCTCACCGTCGTCGACATCCTGCTGACGCTCCTGCTGTGGGGAGCGGACCAGCAGGTGCAGATCTCGGGGTGACCGGATGAGCGACGTCCTCTTCCCGCACACCCGGCTGGCACCGCGGCTGCTGCGCCTGCGGCTCGCCGCGACCGGTCTGGTCGGCTGCGTCGCCCTCGGCCTGCTCGCCGGCTACCTCGGGCTGCAGACGCTCGGCGTGGTGAGCGACGACGTACGGCTGACCGTCGAGCTCCCGACCGTCGGCGACAGCCTCGGGATCAACTCCGACGTCAAGTACGACGGCCTGCGCGTCGGCCGGGTGGTCTCGGTCGACCCCGGCGTCGGCGACGGCCCCGCCCGGGCGGACGGCTGGGACGGCCCGACGGCGGAGGTGCTGGTCCAGCCGGAGCACGCCGACCTGATCCCGTCGACCGTCCGCGCCCGGGTGCTGCCCGGCACGCTCTTCGGCAACGACTTCGTCGACCTGGCCGTGCCGCCGCCCGCGCGCGGACCGTCCGTGGTGACCGCGGCCGCGGCAACGGGCTCCGCAGCAGGCACGGCCGGCGGCCACCTCGCCGACGGCGACGTCGTCCCGGCCGACACCTCGTCCCGCACGCTGCGGCTGATGGGGACGTTCGCGGCCACCCAGCGGCTGCTCGCGGCCGTCGACCCGGCGCAGTGGGACGTCGCCCTCTCCCAGCTCGCCGACTCACTGGACGGCCGCGGCCGCTCGCTGGCCGCGACGTTCCGCACCGGGGACGACCTGCTCGCCCGCTGGCAGGCGCTGCGGCCGCAGTTCCGGGAGGACCTGGCCCTCCTCGCCCGCGACTCCGACCTGTTCGCCGACGTGGAGCCCCAGCTGCTCAGCACGATCCGGAACACCCGCCCGCTCGCCCGGACCCTGGTCGAGAAGGAGGACGGGACGTCGGCGCTGCTCACCGGGATGAGCCGGATGCTCGACGGGGAGGACGGGGCGACCGCGTTCCTGGACGACAACGGTCGCGACCTGGCCCAGCTGCTCGACGCGACCGAGGCCAACCTCCGCGTCTTCGCCGAGCGGCACCCCTCCTTCGCGCTGCTGCTCGCGCGGCTGCCGCAGCTGCTCGAGAACGGCGCGGCGACCGTCAGAGGTGGCCGCGTCCAGATGGAGGGCGTGCTCGGGCTCCAGCACCTCGACCCCTACGACGCCGGCGACTGCCCGACCTACCGCGGCCTGTCCGGGCCGTGCGGAGGTGGCCGATGAGCCGTCAGCTCAGCGAGCTGCGTCGCAACAAGGGCGCCGTCGTCGGGGTCACGCTGTTCACCCTCCTCGCCCTCGTCCTCACCGCGATGGTGGCCGGCACGCTCTCCCGCGCCCAGCACGGTGACGCGATCACCGTCACCGCGGTGTTCCGCGACGCGACCGGGCTCCGGGCCGGCGACGACGTCCGCGTCGCGGGCGTCCGGGTCGGCCGCGTCACCGGGACCGAGCTCGGGTCGGGCGACGACACCGGGCTGGCGGTCGTGACGCTGTCGGTGGCGGCGGACCAGCCGCTGGGCACCGACGTCATCGCCTCGGTGGACTACCTCAACCTGATGGGCCAGCGGTTCGTGTCCCTGTCCCGGCCCGAGCACCCGTCCGACTCCCCGGCCCGGCTGCAGGACGGGGACCGGATCCCGCTCGAGCAGACCCGTCCGGCCCTGGACCTGACCGCGATGTTCAACGCCTTCCGGCCGATCTTCGACCTGCTGCAGCCCGGCGACGTCAACGCCCTGGCCACCAACATCGTCAAGGTGCTGCAGGGCGAGGGCCCGACCCTGCGCAACCTGCTCTCGCAGACCGCGGACCTCACCTCGGGCCTGGTCGACCGCGACGCGACGATCGCCGAGGTGGCCGACAACGTGACGCTCGTCCTGCAGACGACCCACCAGCACCGCGCCGACATCGCGCGGCTGGTCGACGGCCTCGACTCCCTCACCGGCGGCCTCGCGCAGGACCGGGACCGGATCGCCTCGAGCCTCGACTCGATCGCCCGGCTCTCCCGCACGACCGCCGACCTGGTGGACGGCGCAGGCCCCGGGCTGGTCGACGTCACCCGGCTCAGCGACCCGTGGCTGGCCTACCTCGCGAGCCGGCAGGACCTCCTCGGACGGACGAGCCGCGCGGTGCCGAAGCAGCTCGCCGTCTACCTGCGCACGCTCGGCTACGGCAGCTACCTCAACACCTACGTCTGCACCAACTACGGCCAGCTCAAGGGTTCGGACGCCAAGTTCGACCTGGGCGTCGCCGGTGACCGCCACTCCGCGAGGTGCCGCTGATGAGGCCGGTGTCCGGCGTGTGGCAGCAGCTCGCCTGGCCGCTGCGGATCGTCGTCGCGGTGGTCGTCGGCGCGCTGGTCGTGATGGGCGTCCAGGCGCTGCAGGGCGACGCGACCTACCACGCCCGGCTGCGCCACGCCGCCGGGCTCGAGCCGGGCGACGACGTGCGCGTCGCCGGCCTGAGGGTCGGCAAGGTGCAGGCGGTGGAGGCCGACCGCGACCAGGTGGACGTCACGTTCGCCCTCGACCAGGACCCCGCCGAGCTCGGCGTGACCGCCGACAGCCCCGTCGAGGTGAAGCTCCTGTCGATCCTGGGGCAGCGCTTCCTGGCGCTCACCCCCGGCGCGGGCGACGCCTTGGCCGAGGGCGGCACCATCGCGGTCGAGCACGCGGTGGACACCTACACGCTCGAGCGGTTCTGGCTGGAGTCGACGCCGAAGGTCAAGCAGCTCGACCTGCAGCGGATCCAGCAGGCGGTCGACGTGCTCGCGACGGACCTGAAGGTCGCTCCGGGCCAGCTGCGCAGCGCGCTCGACGGCATCGCGGGGGTCTCGACCATGGTGACCGACCGCGAGGCCCAGCTCGACGAGCTGCTGACCTCCATCCGGCAGGTCACCCAGCTCGTGCTGGACCAGACCGACCAGCTCGACGACGTGATGTCCAACGGGACCGCCGTGCTCCGGATGGTGCACGAGCGGCGGGAGACGCTGCGGGCGCTGCTGACCGACGCCCACCGGTTCGTGACCGGGCTCAGCGCCGTCGTGCGGGAGACCGCACCCCACCTCCGGCCCGAGCTGCGCAACCTGCAGAGCACGCTCCAGGTGCTCGACGACCACCGCGCCGACCTCGACCGGACGATGCGGCTGGCCGGCCCCACGATGCGGGTCTTCACCAACGCGACCGGCGACGGTCCGTGGCTCGGCGTCAACGCACCGTGGGCGATCGTCCCCGACGACCTGGTCTGCTCGCTGTCACCGGAGGAGTGCAGGTGAGCCGGCGCAGGTTGCCGGTCGTGCTGGGCCTGGTGCTCGCGGTGGCCGTCGGGGTGTCCGTCCCGCGGATCGGCGGGTGGCTCGGGGGCGAGGACGACGGCGCGATCGTGGTGACCGCGGAGTTCGAGGACACCACCGGTGTCTACGTGGGCAACGACGTCACCTACCTCGGCGTGAGGGTGGGCGAGATCGTCGACGTGGAGCCGCGCGGCACGACGATGCGGGTGGTGATGCACCTCGACCCGGACACCCAGGTGCCCGAGGACGCGGGGGCCGAGATCCTCCAGAGCTCGCTGGTGACCGACCGCTACATCGAGCTCGGGCCGGCGTACGAGGGCGGGCCCACGCTCGCCGACGGCGACCACATCCCGACCTCCCACACCCGGGCCCCGGCGACCGTCGACGAGGTCGCCAAGGCCGTCGACGACCTGGTGCTGGCGCTGAACGCGGGGCTCGGCGAGGGCGGCGGCGGGCACGACCTCGGCCAGGCCCTGTCCACCGCGGCGAACGCGCTGCACGGCAACGGCACCTACCTGCGCCGGGCGCTCGCGCACGGCCAGGACGCGCTGGCCGTCCTCAACTCCAAGGACGCCGACATCACCGCGGTCACCGACAACCTCACCCAGCTCGTCGACGTGCTGTCCCGCCGCGACCGGATGATCCGCACGTTCACCCGGTCGGCCGCCGACACCACCGGCGTGCTCGCCGACCAGCGCACCGAGCTCGTGCAGACGCTCGACAGCCTCGACACGCTCACCCGCCAGGCCGACCGCTTCCTGCGTCGCAACGGCGACGTGCTCACCGACGACCTGTCCGGGATGGCCGACCTGGTGTCGGTCGTGCGGGCCCACGAGGCGTCGCTGTCGGAGGCCTTCGACGTGATGCCGACGATGGCCGAGAACTTCGCGCGGGCCTACGACTGGAAGCTCGGCCGGCTGCGCGTGCAGTTCGCGTTCAGCGCCGGTCCGTTCGCCGCGGCGTTCCGCTCGCACAGCTGCCAGGTCTTCCTCGCGACGCTGACCGACCTCGGCAGCCGGCTCTGCGACGCCCTGTTCACCCCCCAGGGCACCGGCGCGCTCGACCCCCTGCTCGACGGCGTCTACGACTCGCTGCCGGGAGCGTTCCCGTGAGCCGGGCGCTGCGCCGGTCCGCCCTCGCGGCCGCGCTGCTGACCCTGGTGGGCGCGGTCGGGAGCGGGTGCGGCCTCGACCTCGAGGACGTGCCGCTGCCCTCGCTGGTGGACGGGCCGACGTACGCGATCACGGTCGAGTTCGCCGACGCGCTCAACCTGCCGGTCGACGCACCGGTGAAGCTCGACGGCGCGACGGTGGGCCAGGTGACCGACGTCCGTGCGGGCGAGTACGTCGCGGAGGTCGAGCTCGCGCTGTCGGAGGAGGTGCACCTGCGGGCCACCTCGCACGCCGAGATCCGGCTGACGTCGCCGATGGGCACCGCGTTCGTGCAGCTGCTCCCGGGCAGGAAGGGCCCGCTGCTCGCCGCCGGCGACGTGCTGCCCGTGGACGAGACCAGCACGGCGCCCGACGTCACCGACCTGCTCTCCGCCCTCTCCACGGTGGTGACCGGCGGCAGCTTCGACGACATCTCCACGATCATCAAGCAGCTCAACGTCGCGCTCACCGGCAACGCCGGCGACGTCCGCGAGCTGCTGGCGCGGCTCGAGGACGCGGTGACCGGCTTCAACCAGGACTTCCCGCTCATCGACCGGCTCACCCGGTCGGTGGGCCGGCTGTCGGCCCGGCTCGCCGCCGACGCACCCGACCTCGCCGCCTCGCTGACCGACCTCACCGACCTGGTCGCCACCCTCGACCACCAGCGCACCCGCCTGGTGGCGGCGATGGCGTCCCTCCAGCGCTTCGACGCCGTCGCCACACCGCTGACCCAGGCGGTCCGCGACGACCTGCTGCGCCAGCTCGGCGAGATGAAGCCCGTGCTGCAGACCCTGCTGGACGGACGCGGGGACGTCGACGGGGTGATGAAGGGCCTGATCGCGTTCGCCCGCGGCAGCGACCGTGCCTCACCCGGCGACTACGTCAACTTCGACCTGACGTTCCTGATGGACCTGCAGGCCCTGCTCGAGGTCCAGAACGGCGACGGGCCTCCGGTCCACCCGGAGATCCCCCGGTCGGGAGGCACCCGATGAGCAACCCGGTCGAGATCGCGAAGCACGTGCGCAACGACGCGGCCGCGAACGCTGCCGCGGCGGGCGCCCGCGCGTGGCACCGGCGGGTCCGCATCGCGCAGGCGCTGATCCTGGTCATCTTCGTCGCCGGCATGGTCTACATCGCCGACACCGTCGTCGGCGGCTCGCTGTTCCACCGCCCCACCTCGATGACGGTCGAGCTTCCCGACGCCGCCGGCCTGCACCAGGGATCGGTGGTCACCTACCGCGGCCAGCGGATCGGTGAGGTCACCGACGTCCGGCTCAGCGACGAGCCCGGCGTGGCGGCGGTCGCCGAGATCTCGGTCGAGTCGTCGGTGGACATCCCGGTCGACAGCCGGTTCGAGGTCCGCGACCTCTCCGCCGTCGGCGAGCAGTACCTCGACGTACGACCGCAGACCGCCGACGGGCCGTACCTCGCCGACGGGGCGGTCGTGCCGGTCCGGCGGACGTCGGTGCCGACCGCGCTGCCCACCGTGCTCGCGCACGCGCAGAGCCTGATGTCCCACCTCGACGTCGCCGACATCCGCACGATCACCCACGAGACGCAGACGATCTTCGGCAGCAGCGGCGACGACGTCGACCTCCGGGCGCTGTCGATGGAGCTGGAGTCCGCCTTCGCGATGCTGCGTCGGCTCGAGCCGCAGCTGACCCGCCTGGTCCGTGACGGCGAGCAGCCCCTGTCGACGGTGAGCGCGCTCTCCCCGGAGATCCGCGGCCTCTCCACCGACCTCGAGGACGTCGCTGCCGCGCTGGCACAGGCCACGCCGGCGGTCCGCCGGACCGTCGTGACGGCACTGGACCTCCTCCCCCGTCTCGACCGCTGGTGGCGCCAGGCGTCGCCGGAGGTGCGCCACCTGCTCGCCGACGGGGTGCCGCTGACCGACATGGCCGCCCGCCACCTCCGCGGCCTCGAGCACTGGCTCGACTGGGCGCCGATGCAGGCATCGGTCATGGCCGGCAGCACGCGCGACGGCAGCGGCCGGGTGCTGCTGGTCCCCCGCATCCTGAAGAACTGCGTCTACGACCGCAGCGTCCAGCGCGACATCCAGGACCTCAGCCGCCGTCCCCCGCCGACCGGCGTGCGGTGCACCGACCCTCCGCCCGGCACCCAGATGCGCGGCTCCGCCAACGTCCCCCGGCAGTAGGCGCCCACCGGCCGCGAGACGGGCCATGATGGGGCCGTGACCCTCGAGTCGGCCCGGGAGGCCTACGCAGCGCACGCGTGGCCCGACGCGCGCGCGGCGTACGCCGCGGCCGACGGGCTGACCGCGCGCGACCTCGAGCAGTGGGGCCTGGCGGCGTTCCTCGTCGGCGAGCTCGAGGAGGCGGCGTCGGCGCGGGAGCGGGCCCACCACGCGTGGCTGGCCGAGGGCGACCAGGACGGCGCGTCGCGGGTGGCCTTCTGGATCGGGCTGACCGCGTTCTTCCGGGGCGACGCGGCGCAGGCGACCGGCTGGTGGGGCCTCATGCGCAGCGTGCAGGGAGACGCGTTCGAGCGGTCGGTCTGGCCCGGGTACGCGCTGCTCCAGCAGGCGATGACCGCCCTCTTCCAGGCGCGCGCCGCCGAGGCGCTGCGCCTGTCGGCCGAGGTGCTCCGGATCGCGGTCGCCCACGACGACATCGACCTGCGGGTGTTCGGCGGCTCGGCGCACGGGCAGGCGCTGCTGGCCAGCGGGGACCTCGCCGGCGGGCTCGGCGAGCTCGACGCGACGATGCTGCTGGCCACCACCGGCGACGTCACCCCCCAGGCGGTCGGCATCGTCTACTGCGCGATCGTCTCCAACTGCAAGGAGTGCCTCGACGTCGAGCGCAGCATGGAGTGGACCCGGGTCCTGGACGACTGGTGCTCGGCACAGCCCGGGCTCGTGCCGTTCCAGGGAGCGTGCGTGGTCCACCGCTCGGAGATGTTCCAGATCCGCGGCGACTGGGCACGCGCGATCGACGAGGTCGACCACCTCATCGCGGCTCCGGGGCCCAACCGCAACACTCTCGGCGAGGCGCACTACCAGCGGGCCGAGCTGCACCGGCTGCGCGGCGAGTACGACGCGGCGGAGGCCGCCTACCGGGAGGCGGTCGCGAGCGGCAAGGACCCGCAGCCGGGCCTGGCGCTGATGCGGCTCGCGCAGGGCCGCACGGAAGCGGCCTCGCTCGCCCTCCAGCGCGCGCTCGACGAGCCGCGCCCGGCGCAGATGCTCACCAAGCTGCGGCGGGCGCAGGTCGAGGTCGCCCTCGCGGCGGGCGACATCGACGCCGCCGCGGAGCACAGCGCGCTGCTCGACGACACCGCCGCGCGCTCCGACGCCGGGTTCCTCCACGCCGCGGCGGCGATGGCGCGCGGCCAGGTCGCGCTGCGCGCGGGCCGGCCCCGGGACGCGCTCGGCCCGCTCCGGTCCGCGCTCGAGGGGTTCGGCGCCGCGGGCTCGCCGTACGACGTCGCGCGGTGCCAGGTGCTGATCGCCGAGACCTGCGACGCCCTGGGCGACCGCGAGACCGCGCGGCTGGAGCGGGACGCCGCCCGGACGACGTTCTCCCGGTTGCGGGCCCAGCCCGACCTCGACGCCCTCGACGGCACCACGCGCACGGAGCGGCACGGGCTGACCCGGCGCGAGGTCGAGGTGCTACGGCTGCTCGCGACGGGTGCGAGCAACCGGGGCATCGCGGAGGAGCTGGTGCTCTCGGAGAAGACCGTCGCGCGGCACGTGGCGAACCTGTTCACCAAGCTGGGCGTGTCCAACCGCGCCGCCGCGACGTCCTACGCGCACCAGCACGGCCTGGCCTGACCCGGATCTGCATACCGATCTGCACATTTCGCCCGACGCCCGCCGGGTGGGTGCCGCCCTAGGTTCCGGACATCCGGACTCTCGAGGAGGCACACCATGAAGACTCTCGTCATCGGCGCTGGACCCGTCGGCTGCTTCACCGCGATCGGGCTCGCCCGCCGCGGCCACGACGTCGTGGTCGTCGACCGCGACCCCGGCCCGCCCGACGAGGGCGCGTGGCAGCGCATCGGCGTCATGCAGGGTGCGTCACCGCACGCCTGGCGCGGACAGGTCGTGCGCACGATGCTCGCGGAGACGCCCGACGTCGTCGACGCCCTGCGCGCAGCGGGCGCCCGGGTCGCCGAGATGCCGGGCATGCCCGGCTTCGTGACCGCGATGTTCGCGCGCCGGCCGCTGTTCGAGCGCGTCCTGCGCGAGACCGCCCAGGCCGAGCCGCGGCTGCGGTGGCGCACCGGCCACGCCGAGTCGCTGCTGCTGACCGACGACCGCGTGCGCGGGGCCGTGGTGGACGGCGACCCGGTCTGGGCCGACGCCGTCGTCGTCGCGGCCGGGCGCAGCAGCAAGCTCGGCGACGAGCTCAGAGGACCGGTCGAGGGCGGCTCGTGCGGTACGTCGTACATCTTCCGGCCGTTCCGCACCCGGGACGGCGCGGCGCCCTACGCCGCCCCGTTCCCCTCGTTCGCCGTGGGCCGCGGCTACGCCTCGCTCGTCATGCCGGCCGACAACGGCACGCACCAGGTGCTGCTGATCTGTCCCTCCGACGCCCCCGAGCTCGCCGCCCTGCGCACCGAGGAGGGCTTCGCGCGGGCGGTCGGTGCGATCCCGAACACGGCCCCGTGGGCGGACCCCCACGCGCACGAGCCGATCGGCCCGATCCAGGTGGGCAGCAACCTCACCAACACCTACCGGACCCAGGGACCGGCCCTCGGCCTGCCTCCGGCTCGCGGCCTCTACTTCCTCGGGGACAGCGTCTGCACGCTGAACCCCGCGAACGGCCGGAGCGTCGCCCTGCACCTCCCGCACGCCCAGGCGTTCCTCGAGGCGTTCGGCGGCGACGAGACGGACGTGTCGCTGCTCCTCGACCAGTGGGCCGAGGAGCACATCCGGCCCTGGTGGGCCGACCACGTGGTGACCGACGGCGCGATGCTGCGCCGCTTCCACGGCGAGGAGCTGTCGGCCGACGAGCCCCCGACCAGTGACGTGATCGTCGCGGCCGCGGCCGCCAACCCTGCCCTGATGCCCGCCGTCGGCCCCTACTCCGGGATGCTCGCCGGTCCGCAGGTCCTCGACCAGGTGCGCGAGCCGGTCGCGCAGATGCTGCGCGACGGCTGGCGGCCCGCGCTCGAGGGGCCGACCCGGGCGGAGCTGGTCGCGATGCTCGGCGCGGCCCCGCTCGCCCAGACCGTCTGAGGACCGCGCAGGCTGGGTAACTCAAGATTCGGCGAGCCGAGGAGCAGCGACCGAGGCTCTGCCGGGGGGCCCGGCCGGCTTCTTGAACAGGGGTACCGGTCGGGCCACCTGTCACCCTCACCCGGCGAGGGCGCGGCTCGTCGGCTCGCCTGCGGGACGTCGCGCGCGGTCGCGGATCCGGCCGGCGACCGCGAGGCCCACCAGCGCCAGGAGCGCACCGGCCGGGACGTCGAGCACCCAGTGGTTGCCGGTGACGACCACGGCCCACGACATCAGCACCGGCTCCACCACGCACGCGACCCGCAACGCGCGAGAACGGGTGGCACCGAACACCACCACCGCGATCACGACCAGGTACGCGATGTGGAAGCTGGGGATGGCGGCGATCTCGTTGGCGATCCCCACCGGTCGCGCGGTCGCACCCAGCCCGTCGGCCGCCACCGTGTCGGCGTACCCCAGGTCGAGCAGGCGCGGCGGCGCGGTCGGGTAGAGGGCGTAGCAGAGCAGGCCGACCACGCCCGCGGCGAGGAGCGCGTTGCGCAGCACCGCGTAGGCGGCCGGTCGCCACACGAAGAGCCCCACCAGCGCGGCCGCGAGCACCGGCAGGTAGCCCCAGACGTAGAACCAGCTCGCGAAGCCGCTCACCCAGCCGGCGGCGAGCGCGGCGTCCTGCATCGGCCGCTCCCAGTCGAGGCCCAGCGCCTGCTGGAGCTCGAGCACGTCCCGCGCGTGCGCGGCCGCGACGGCCCCGTCGTCGAGGGTGTACCACCGGACCACGGCGTTGCAGGCCACCGCGATCGCGACCAGGCCGAGCTCGACGAGCACCCCGGCGGCTCCACTGCCCCGGGTGCGGAGGAGGTCGCGGCCGGACACGGTCACCGTCGCTGCGGCGGCCAGGTCGGGACGATGTCGGCCACGGTGAGCCCGGGGTCGGCGAGCAGCTCAGGGGTGGAGATCAGGCGGCGGAGGACCTCGGCGGTCCTCGCGAAGTAGAACCCGTCCGTCGCCCGCTCGTCGAGGCTGCAGACGAGGTTGACGCAGGAGCGGGCGACCACCGCACCGTCCGGGTCGACGACGGGCTCCTTCCCGACCCGCCCGATCGCCACGAACACGCTGGCCGTGCCGTACTCGTAGAGGTGGTGGAAGGGCGGGTCGATGCCGAGCGAGCCCGTGTTCACGACGTACGCGCTGGTGTAGAGCGGGATGGCGCCCATCAGCGGCGTCGGCAGGGCGTTGTGGTAGTCCAACCGGCGGATCAGGTGGCTGATGCCCTCGAGCACCGGGCGCGGCCAGGACATGAAGAACGCCGTGAGCCGGTCGTCGGCACCGCGGGTGCCCGCGCGCTGGGGCCGGACGGCGGCCTCGACCAGACGGCGTACGTCGTCCACCGTCTCGTGGCCCGTGAACCGCACCCGGACCTCGGTCTCGTCACCCTCGTCGGCCAGGTGGCGCTTGACGATGAAGGAGATCGTGATGGCGTCGCGCTGGTAGGTGCGCCGGCCGGCGATGAACCGGTTGGTCTCGGGACGCAGCCGGATGGTGCGCGAGATCGCGGCGAGGAAGACGTGGAACAGGGTGATCCGCTCGTCGGCCGGGCGTCCGGCGTTGACCTGCTCGAGCCAGGCCAGGAGGTCGTCGACCTCGATCCGCATCGGGAAGTAGACCGTGGACTCGACCCGGCCGCGCAGCAGGTAGGGGACGATCCGGCGCAGCGGCGGCAGGTCCGAGACCAGGGTGCCGTCGGGCCGGTGCCGGAGGACCATGCCTCCAGCGTGCGGCCGCGCCGGGGACGCGGCACAGGGTCCAACGGCCCGACCGTCGCGGTCCCGGGTCAGAGCCCGAAGGCGCTGCGGAGCTCCTTGACGTCGGCGCGGACGGCGGCCAGCTGGAAGGCGGCCTGGATCTCCCGCACCGTGCCGTCCGACACCCGCTCCAGCGGGGTCTTCCGGTGGCCGACCTGCACCAGCCGTCCGGTGAGCTCGTAGGCGGTCCGCACCAGCGCGCCCTCCCGGCCTGCCTGCACGGCGCGCAGGGCGTCGACCATGGCGGTCGGGAAGTGCCACTGCTCGAGGGCGTCCGCGGTGAGCTGGGGCGTGCAGATGCCGTAGCGGCGGGCCTCTGCGGCGAAGCGCTCAGGACCGAACGGCGTGGCGAGCATCAGCTCGTCGTAGCCGTCCGGGTCGGCCTGGTGCAGCAGCGCGGCACCGAGCTGGGCCAGCAGGCCCAGGCACATCGCGTCGGCGTTGCGCTCGTGGAACTGCGGCCCGAGCGTCCCGGACGCCGCCGCCAGGTGCACCGAGGTGGTCCAGAAGTCGGCCGGCAGGACCACGGCCTCGTCGGTGCCGGAGAGGGCGACGGTCGCGATCGACCGCACGGTGTTGAAGCCCACGACCGTGACCGCGAACTGCAGGCTGGTCACCTTCCCGGACAGGCCGAAGTACGCCGAGTTGGCCAGCTTCATCACCTTGGCGGCCAGTGCCATGTCCGCGCCGAGGATGCCCGCGAGCTGGGCCGCGCCGCAGTTCTCGTTGTTGGCCGTGGCCACGATCTGCGCGGCCACCGGCCGCTGGGAGGACATCTGGTCCAGGCTCTCCAGGACGGCGGCGATGTCCAGCTCGACGGTGGTCATGACGCACCCGCGTGCGCCACGGGGTAGCCGGCCCGGCACCACTCGAGGAAGTCGGGGTCGGTGAGCGGGCGGCTGATGCCGAAGCCCTGCAGCACCGGGCAGTCCATCCCCTCGAGCATCCGCGCCTGGGTTGCGGTCTCCACGCCCTCGGCGACCACGCCGAGCCCCAGGTTGTGGGCCAGGCTGATCACGGCCTGGGCGACGGCCGTGTGCCCGTCCTGCAGCTCGGCGACGAACGAGCGGTCGACCTTGAGGTAGTTGACCGGCAGCCGGCGGAGGTAGGCGAGCGAGGAGTAGCCGGTGCCGAAGTCGTCGATGGCGACCTGCACGCCGCTGTCCCGCAGCTGGGTCAGCACCGACGACGCCGTCTCCGGGTCGTTCATCAGCGCCGACTCGGTGATCTCCAGGCACAGCTGCTCGGGCCGCAGGCCGTGCCGGCGCAGGGTCCGCTGCACCGTCTGCGCCAGCAGGTGGTCGTTCATTTGCAGGGCCGACAGGTTGACGTTGAGCCGTGCCGGCGCGAGCGGACCGAGCGACTGCTGCCACTCCGCCATCGCGGCGCACGCCACGTCCAGCACCACCTGGCCGAGCTCCCGCACCAGCCCGTGCTCCTCGGCCAGCCGGACGAACACGTCCGGCGGGACCGTGCCGCGGGCGGGGTGGTGCCAGCGCGCCAGCGCCTCCACCGACACCAGGCAGGCGTCGCCGCCGTCGTACCGGATGATCGGCTGGTAGCAGAGGGTGATCCGGCGCTCCTCGATCGCCTGCCGCAGGTCCGCGACGAGCGTGAGGGCGTCGTACACGGCGCTGCGGGCGCTCTCGTCGAGCACCATGATCCGGCCCTTGCCGCGCGCCTTGGCCTGGTACATCGCGATGTCGCAGTCCCGGATCAGGTCGTCCGCCGACCGGTGCTCGGGACCGCGCAGCACCACGCCGATCGACCCGCGCGGGTGGATCTCGACGCCGTCGAGCACCACCGGCTCGGACAGGACCCGCAGGATCCGGTCGGCCACCTCGAGCGCCGTGTCGAGGGAACCGGTGCCGCACGCGACGACGAACTCGTCGCCGCCGAAGCGTGCCACGAGGTCGCCCGGCCGCACCGAGCCGGTGAGCCGGTGCGCGACCTCCACCAGGAGCGCGTCGCCGGCCTTGTGCCCGAGGCTGTCGTTGACGAGCTTGAAGTTGTCGAGGTCGAGGAACATGCAGGCGAGCCCGGCGCCGGGCTCGGCCATCGCCTCGGTGATGTGGTCCCAGAGCTTGCCGCGGCGCGGCAGCCCGGTGAGCGCGTCGTGGGTCGCCTGGTAATTGAGCTGCTCCTCGAAGGCCCGGCGCTCGGTGATGTCCTCGAGCGTGGCCACGAAGCCGTCCCCCACTCCCGGCGTGTGCAGCGGCGTGAACCGCATGTCGGTGTGGCGGACCCGGCGCTGGCTGTCCAGGAAGCGCGCCTGCATCTCGCGCTCCTGCCCGGCCAGCACGGCCACGACGGTGTCGGTGATCTGCTCCAGGTCGTCGCGGTGGGCGTAGGTCATCCAGCCGGTGCCGACCAGCTTGTCCGCGGTCACGCCGAGCAGCGCGCAGAGGGCGTCGTTGACGTGGCCCAGCCGCATGCCCTGCTCCGACATCATCGTCGGCACCGGGGACCGCTCGGCGAGCACCTTGAACCGCTGCTCGTGGGCCTCCGCGGAGGCACGCAGCGCGAGCTCCACGTCGGACTGGGCCGGGTGCACCTGAAGCGCCCACAGGCGGGCGTCGGGGGACGGGATGGCGTGCAGCCGGCAGGTCACGGTCTCGCCGACCGCCGTCCGCACGGTCACCGACGTCGAGGTGGTGCGCTCGCGCCGGAACGTGCTGGCGAGGGTGACGTCGCCCGGCACGCTCACGAAGTCGGCGAGCCGCTCCCCCTCGAGGTCGGAGCACGCGAGGCCGAGCAGCTCGGAGGCGCGCAGGTTGCTCCACCGGACGATGGGCTCGGTGACGTCGCCCAGCTCGACGACGACCAGGGCCACCTCGGGGTCCGCGGTGGCGGCGTGGAAGACCGCGGCGATCACGTCGCGCGGGTGCTGGAACGGCAACCGCCGGTCGGCACCCCCGACAGGGGAGGCTGCGCTGGCGGTCATCCCTAACCTCGTTCCGCTGCTCGTCCGCGGTGGCCGACCGGGCATCCGTGCCCGCGACCTCGTTTAGCCGCCCCATCGGCAGCGGGTCGCCGGACCTGAGAGCCGGACTAGGCCAGTGCGGAGGCCACGAGGTCGGGCCGCGCCTCGGCGAGCAGCGCCGCGCGGTCCTCCTCGAGCGCGAACCCGGCCTCGATGGTCGCGTCGACGGACGCGGCGTACGCCGCCAGGTAGCCCGCCACCGAGGGGTAGCGCGCGCGGAGGAGGTCGGACGGGAGCTCCCGGGTGGCGCCGAACAGGCTGCACAGGACCGATGACTCGGGGCTGCCGAGGCCGCTCAGCTGCTGGGTGGGCACGTCGACGCACGGCGTCCGCACGCCGCCACGGACGTTGCCCGCGGTGTCGAGCTCGAACCGGTCGCCGGCCCCGTCCACGACCGCCAGCCGCTCGGCGTACGGCGGCCCGGCAGCACCGGGCGTCCAGGTCTCGAGCGCCCGCAGTGCGGCGCGGAGCACGTAGGCCTGCTGGCCGCGGTTGACCGGCTCGGGACAGCCGAGGAGCGACTCGAATTCCCCGATGTGCCAGTGGTCGGCGTGCGCGGAGCCCGCGACCTCCCAGAGCCGGAGGAGCGGCCCGTCCGGCTGGCGCGCCTCGACCGACCGGAAGCGCGGCGAGAGCACGTCGGTCTCGGTCTGGACCGCGATGACCGGCGCGGCGAGGTCGCCGCGGAAGGCCACCGGCGCCCCGGACCGGACGTCCGCCACGTCGTGCGGCCGGCCCGGCGCGCCGAGGCCGAGCCGGCCGCGACCGCGGCTGTGCACCAGGTAGCCGTCGAAGACCTCCGCCGACGGTGCGACGTGGTTGACGTAGGTCGTCAGCGCGAACGCCGACTGCGACTCCCCCACCGCGATCCGCCGGCCGACGCGACGCCCGGCGAGCGGTCCGCCGGGCCGGTCGACCGCCGCGGCGACCTGCGTGAAGAGGTCGTAGCTGTAGGCGTCGCCGGGGTGCGCCAGGTCGCCGTAGCGCTCGGGGTCGGTGCCGCGGAGGCCCGGTGACGGCGGCCCGCCCACCGACGGCGTGCCGCCGGTGACCCCCACCTGCTGGGCCGAGACGCCGAGCCAGGCGTGGCCGCGGCGCACGATCTCCTCCGCCAGGTAGGTCCACTCCGGCGCGGTGTCGCTGCCGCTGCTCACGTTGAGCCACTCGACCACGAGGACGCCGCTGGCCCGGTCGTCCTCGGCCGGCGCGCGCAGCACCGCCCGAGTCACGAACGGCGCCTCGTCGGCGGGCTCGACACCGCCCGGCCCGTCGCCCGGCAGGAAGCGGTGCGCCGTACCGGCGACGCGGAGCTCCTGCTCCCCGTAGCCGGCGGCCGCGAGGTCCGGCCCGGGGACCGCCGCGGCCAGCACGGGCGCACCAGGCGGGAGCGGGATGAACCTCAGCGGCGGCACGCGAGTGTGTCTACCATGCCTAGAACCAGTTCTAGTTCTGGTGCAAGCTCTGATCGTGCACGAGGGACCGGGCAACAGCCCGAGGGAGAGGGACGAACGTGGACGCACCGTCGCGGCCGCTGCACCTGGCCGACATCCTGGAGGCGATCGCGGACGTCGTCCCCGACCGCACCGCCATCGCGACCCTGACCCGGGACTACAGCTACGCCGAGGTCGACGAGCGCTCCACCCGGCTGGCCAACCACCTCGTCGGGCTCGGCGTGCGACCGGGCGACCACGTCGCCGTGCACTCGGCCAACCGGATCGAGTGGATCGACGCCTTCTACGGCTGCCTCAAGGCGCGCGCGGTGCCGATCAACATCAACTACAAGTACCTCCACGACGAGCTCGCCTACCTCTACGACAACGCCGACTGCGTCGCCGCCCTCATCGCCCCGGAGCACGTCGACGCCGTCTCCGCCCTGGACCTGCCCCGGCTGCAGCACCTCGTCGTCTTCGGCGAGGAGTACGACGCCGCGCTGGCCGCCGCGTCCGCCGACCGGCTGTCCGAGCGCTCGCCGGACGACCTCTACGTGCTCTACACCGGCGGCACCACCGGCAACCCCAAGGGCGTGATGTGGCGTCAGGAGGACCTGATCCTCGCGGCGCTGAACGCCAGCCGGTTCGGTGCGCCGATCGAGTCGGTCGAGCAGCTCGCCGCGGAGGCGGCCGGCAACGAGAGCCCGATGGTGCTGCTCGCCTGCGGCCCGATGATGCACGGCGGGAGCCAGTGGATCCTCGGCAACGGCCACGTCTCCGGTGCCACGGTGGCGCTCTACGACGAGCCGCACTTCGACCCCGAGAAGATCCTCGACCTGGTGCAGAAGGCCCGGGTGGTCTCGCTGACCTTCCTGGGCGACGCGATGGGACGGCCCGTCGCCGAGGCGATCCTGGCCGAGCCGGACCGCTGGGACCTGTCCAGCCTGGCGGCGGTCTCCAACGGCGCCGCCCCGCTCTCCGACGGCGTGCGCGCCGAGATCCGCCGGGCGCTGCCGGGCCGGTTCATCCTCGACACCTACGGCTCCTCGGAGTCGGGGGCGACGGCCTCGCGCGTCGACGACGGCACCGACGGCCCCGTCGGAGCACCCCGCTTCGGTGCCGGCGACGACGTCGAGGTGTTCGACCCGGACATGCGGCCCGCGCCGGTCGGGGTCGAGGGCCTGCTCGGGCGCAGGGGCCCGATGCCGCTGGGCTACTACAAGGACCCGGTGCGGACCGCCGCCACGTTCAAGGAGGTCGACGGCGTCCGCTGGTCGCTGCCCGGCGACTTCGCGCGCCGCGAGGAGGACGGCTCGGTCACCGTCCTCGGCCGCGGCTCGGTGTGCATCAACACCGGCGGCGAGAAGGTGCACCCCGAGGAGGTCGAGGCCGTCCTGCTCCGCCACGACGAGGTCTTCGACGCCGCCGTCGTCGGCACCCCGCACGAGCGGTGGGGCGAGCAGGTCACCGCGCTGGTGCAGCTCCGCGAGGGATCGGCACTGACCGCAGACGATGTACGGGAGCACGCCCGGTCGCTGATCTCCAACTACAAGGTGCCCAAGCAGGTGATGTTCGTCGAGCAGGTGCCGCGGACCGCGGTCAGCAAGGTCGACTACCGGGCCAGCAGCGAGCTCGCGGCGCGCCTGACGCAGGCCGAGCCCGTGTAGTCAGTCGAACTCCACGTCCTTGAACCACGACTCGAGCGCGTAGTCGGTCTTCCACCCGAGGGACGTGTAGAGACCGTCGGCGCCCGTGGGCGAGTCGGCGTCGACCTCGAGGCCGACGCGATCACGACCGCGGCGGGCGGCGTCGGCGATCACGACGTGCAGCAGCGCCTTCGCCACTCCGCGGCCGCGGGCGTGGCGGTGGACGCCGATGTAGTCGATGTAGCTGCCCTCGCTGCCGCTCGCGCCGGCACCCAGGACCGAGCTCACCAGCGCCCCCGCGGCGACGGGCTGACCGTCGTCGCCCTCGACGAAGGCCAGCCACCAGTGGTCCCAGCGGTGCCCGGGATCCTCACGCAGCCGCTGCAGGAACTCGGGGAAGCTCTCCCGGTAGGAGTTGAAGTGGTCCTCGAAGGAGGACTCCAGCATCTCGTGCACGAGGTGCAGGTCGCCGGCCACCGGCAGCCCGTTCTCGTGGCTCGCGACCCGGCGCACGACCACGCCCTCACGCGGGCCCGGCAGCGACGTGGCCTCCTCGGCGAGGACCGGGCGGGTCATCTGCAGCCACGTCCGCCGCTTGCTGTAGCCGGCGTCGGCGAGCCAGGCGTGCTGGGTGGTGTCACCGGCGAACGGGCTGGCGTCCAGCCGCGTCCCGGTCACCTCGCGCAGCACCGCGATCTCGCGGGCCTGGGTCTCCGCCCAGGCGTAGAGGCCGGCGGCGACCTCGGCGGCCTCGTCCAGCGCACGGTCGACGTACAGCGCGACCATCGTGCGGCCCGCGGCGCGGTCGTGCACGCTGACCCACGCACGCGGACTCCCCTCGGGGTCGACGGCGAGCAGCTGCCACCGCGTCCACGACGCGGGCCCGGCGATCTCGGACTCGATCGCCTCCGAGGAGACCGCCGCCGACCCCGTGTAGGCCGCTCGATCAGCGCCTCGCAGGGGGATCAGCGCCGGCAGGTCGTCGAGGACCGGCACCCGCGTCGTCCACCCCTCGGGAAGGCTCGGTGAGGCGACGGGCGAGGGCGGTGCGAGGTCGGGATCCACCCGGCCATCCTGCCGGACCGGGATCAGGGCGCCGCGGCCGCCGACCTCTCCTCGCCCGACTGCTGGTTGCGCAGGCGTGCCAGCGCGTCGCGGGCGTGGGACTTCACCGTGCCGACGGAGATGCCGAGCGCCGCCGCCGTGTCGGCCTCGGTGAGGTCGTCGAAGTAGCGCAGCACCAGCACGGCCCGCTGCCGCGGCGACAGCGCACGGAGGTCCTCGAGCAGCGCCAGGCGGTCGGCTGTGTCGGCGCCGGCGCCGTCCGTGCCGTCTCGGGGCGGCGCCTCCGGTAGGACGTCGGTGGTCACCTCGCGCCAGCGCCGCCGGCGCCACCGACCGCTGCCAGGGGGCCGGGAGCATCGCCGAGCGCGGGCAGGTCCTCGCCCGCGGGGTAGACGATCGGCAGCGAGAGACCGCTCGGCGCCGCCGGCGCGGGGTCGGCACGGTCGTCCCCGGCCGCGACGCGTACGCCGATCCCGGTGCCGACGATGCCCACCACCAGCACGACGGCAGCGAGGGCCGCGGTGCGGATGCGATGGGCGCGTCTGCCGCGCGCCCAGATCTCCGCCGCGGGCGCACCGCCGGTGGGGGCGTCGTCCGCCAGCTCGGCCAGCCGGTCGTGCAGCGTGTCCATGGGACCCTCCGATCATCAGCCTCCACCCATCAGCACGCGATGAGGGGGACTTTCGGAGGGGGCCCGGGAAAGATCTGATCCCGAGGCGTCTACCGATGCCGGCGCCGGGTAACTACCGGACGGTTTCCCAGCTGGTTGCGCCCCGCTCTTACCGACCCCGGCGAGCGGGGCGCAGCCATTTCCGGGAGACGGGTGAGGGCCCGGGAAAGCGGAAAGGCGGCCCTCCCGGACCGCCTTCCAGACGTGGAGCTGAGGGGATTCGAACCCCTGACCTTCTCATTGCGAACGAGACGCGCTACCAACTGCGCCACAGCCCCAGGTGTTGAGTTGTGACCGCTTCCCGAGGGAGGCGATGCGAGGGAAGACGGTAGCACCCGGCCGGGCGCCGATCCGAATCGGGAGGGGACCCCGCGAGCGGCTCAGGCGCCCGAGACGCGACGCTGCTCGTCGTCGCTGTCACCCGACCGGTCGGCGGACCGCTCGGCCGCGTCGGCCTCCCGCGCGAGCTGCGAGTCGGCCGCGTTGCGGCCCGAGCTCCACACGCCGGTGGCGTCGAGGTCGATGGTGCGCACGGAGCGGCCGGCGGCGGCCTTGGCGACGTACGTCGGGAGGGTCATCGGCACCGGGTCCCAGCCTCCGGGGGTGGGCTCGGCCTCGGCGACGGCAGCGATCTCCGAGGTCTCGTCGGACCGCTCGTCGTCGACGACCTCGTCGGCGGTCTCCTCGTCGAGGACCTCGTCGGCGAGGGTGCGGCGGCGCTTGCGGACGACCACCGGCGCGGCGGCGCGCTCCTTCTTCACCATCAGCCGGCACGCGACCAGCCAGGCGACGAGCAGCGCGACCGGGGCGGCGACCCAGGCCCACGCGACGACGGACGCGCTCGCGAGGACGACCACGACCAGGTTGAGCACCAGGACCGCGCCGAGCACCCGGCGCCGGCGGGCGGCAGCGCGGGCGGCCGCGGCGCGGCGCAGGCGGCGCTGGACCGGGGACAGCGACTCGGCGACGACCTCGACCTCGACCTCGACATCGTCGGCGTCGTCGTTGGTGTCGGCGTCTTCGGCGACCGGGGCGGCGGGCTGCGTCACGGCCGCGGTGACCGCGGCCTTGATCCGGCTGGGCACGACCAGCTCGGCCTTGGCGGGCGAGACGGCCTCACGCCGGGCCAGCACCCGCATCCGCTCGGAGAAGCTGTCGACCGACCGGTTGGCGACGTCCTCCTCGTGGTGCCGGAGCGCCTTGGGGATCAGGTAGACGGCCCAGGCCACTGCCAGGGCGACGAAGATCAGTGCGCTCAGGTCCACAGACGAGAGGCTAGGACCGCTAGCGCAGGACGCACCGGATGTCTAGCCGTGTGTCGCAGATTGAGTCCTGTGACTCGTGAGGTTTTCGGGACCGGCCGTTCAGGTTCCAGCGGCCGACGCGTCCCCGCCGGACTCGATCAACCGGGCGAGCAGGCCCCGCGGGACCTCCTCCTTGGTGATCGCGAAGATCCGGTGGTCGCGCCACTCGCCGTCGATGTGCAGGAACCGCGGGGCGTAGCCGACCTCGTGGATGCCGAGCTTCTCGACCACCCGCAGCGAGTTGGTGTTCTCGGGCCGGATGCAGATCTCGACGCGGTGCAGGCCGGCGGTGAGGAAGCAGTGGTCGACGACCATGGCGACCGCGCGCGGCACGACGCCGCGGCCGGCGTGCTCCTGGTCGATCCAGTAGCCGATCGAGGCGAACTGCGCCGACCCGCGCACGATGTTGTTGACGCTGACCTGCCCGGCGAACCGGCCGTCGACCTCGATGACGAAGGGGTACGTCGTCCCGCGCCGCGCCGCCCGGGTGAGCCGGCTGACCAGCGCCCGGAATGTCGTCGGCCGGGCGTCGCCGCCGGGCGGGACCGTCGCGTCCCACGGCGCCAGCCAGAGCGCGTTGCGCTGCCGCGCGGCGCGCCAGGCCGAGGCGTCGGCGCGGCGGATCGGGCGCAGGGTCACCGTCGGGTCGGTCCCCGAGGTCAGCACGTTGGGCCACGCCCGGCCGGGGATCGAGGTGTACATCCGGTCCGCGGGCGCGCGGCGCGGGTGGAGGTCGTCGGTCAATGGTCGCTCCCGCGCAGCTGCTCCACGGCGTGGACCAGCACCGGCCCGAGGACCTCCAGGGCGTCCTTCACGCCCCCGCGCGAACCCGGGAGGTTGACCACGAGGCAGTCGCCGACGACGCCGGCCAGGCCCCGGGAGAGCGCCGCGGTCGGCACGCCCTTGGCGAGACCGGCCGCGCGGATCGCCTCGGCGAGCCCGGGCGCCTCCCGGTCGAGCAGCGGCCGGGTCACCTCCGGCGTGAGGTCGGTGGGGGTCAGGCCGGTCCCGCCGGTCGTGAGCACCACGCGCGCGCCCTCCTCGACAGCGGCCGCGATCGCGGTGCCGACCGGGTCGCCGTCCGGGCACACCCGCGGGTCTCCGACCTCGAAGCCCAGCCCGCGCAGCGCGTCGACGATGAGCGGCCCCGTGGTGTCCTCGTAGACCCCGGCCGCGGCGCGGTTGCTCGCGACGACGACCGCCGCGGGCCAGCCGTCAGCCATCGCGGTGCCAATCGCCCGACTTGCCGCCGGACTTGTGCTCGACCCGCACGTCGGAGATCACCGCGCCCTTGTCGACCGCCTTGACCATGTCGACCACGGTGAGCGCCGCGACCGAGACGGCGGTGAGCGCCTCCATCTCCACGCCGGTGCGGTCGGTCGTGCGCACCGTGGCGGTGACCTCCACGGCGTCGTCGGCGACGGACAGGTCGACGGTGACCCCGGAGATCGCGAGCGGGTGGCACAGCGGCACCAGGTCGGGGGTGCGCTTGGCGCCCATGATCCCGGCGATCCGGGCGACCGCGAGCGCGTCGCCCTTGGGCACGCCCTCGCCGCGCAGGAGCGCGATCACCTCCGGTGAGACCAGCACGCGCCCGGAGGCGGTCGCCTCCCGCTTGGTCACGTCCTTGCCGGACACGTCGACCATCCGGGCCGCGCCGGACTCGTCGACGTGGGTCAGCCTGTCGTTCATCGCCCCTCCGGGTCCAGGGGGATCACCTCGACCGAGGCCCCCACGGGCAACAGCCTGTCGCCCGGCGGCACGACGAGCAACGCATCGGCGTGCACCAGACCGGTCTGGCGGTGCCCGCCGGCGCCGAGGTCGGGCGCCACGTCGCCGGTCGCCGGGTCGTACCTCCCCGGCAGCAGCCGGGTCCGCGCCTGTGCCAGCACCTCGGTGGTGAGCCGCGCGTGGAGGGCCGGGAGCCGGCGTCGGCCGGCGAGCTCGCGGAGCGCGGGCCGCACGAACACGACGAAGGTCAGGTAGGCCGCGACGGGCGTCCCCGGCAGCGCGAAGACCGGCACCCGGCGGCCGTCGGGGGCGGGCAGCACCCCGAACCCCTGCGGGCGCCCCGGCCGTACGGCGACCTTGCCGAACCACATCCCGGGATCGTCGTGGAGCGCCTCCTTGACGACGTCGTGGTCGCCCGCCGAGATCCCGCCCGTGGTGACGACCGCGTCCGCCGTCGCCAGCGCCTCGTCGAGCACCGACCGGAACGCCGCGGGGTCGTCGCCGACCGGTCCCAGCGCGACCACGTCGGCGCCGGCGATCCGGGCCGCGGCCCCGACCACGACGGCGTTGCTGTCCAGCACGGCGTCGGCGGCGAGCGCGTCGACCGCGCTGTCCGAGGCGACCAGCTCGGTGCCGGTGGAGATCACGGCGACGCGCGGGCGCGGGTGGCACGCGACGACCGGTCGTCCCACGGCCGCGAGCAGGCCCAGGTGCCGGGCGCCGAGGAAGGTGCGGCCGGGCAGCACCACCGCTCCGGCGGCCGCGTCGCCACCGGTGCGGCGCACGTGGCGCCCGGCGTCGACCGGGCCGCTGAATGACACCTTCGACGCGCCCGCCTCGGCGACGTCCTCGAGCGGGACGACCGCGTCGGCGCCCGGTGGCACCGCCGCACCGGTCATGATCCGCACCGCCGACCCGGCGACGACCTCCGGCCCGGGTCCGCCGCCCGCGGCGAGCACGCCGGCGACGGCCAGCACGACGGGTGCCTCGGGGGTCGCGTGCGCGAGGTCGGCCGCGCGCACGGCGTACCCGTCCATCGCGGAGTGGTCGAACCGCGGCAGGTCGACGGCGGCGGTCACGTCCTCGGCGAGCACCAGGCCCGTGGCGTCGCGCAGCCGTGTGGGCACCGGCGGCAGGGTGTCGATCGCCCCCAGGATCCGCGCGACGTGCGCCTCGAGGGACGCTGCCTCAGTCACCCGACCCCGACGCGGCCTCGGACCCGGTGATGACCTCACCCGCGGGCACCCGCTCCGCTGCCGGGCTCTCGAGGCGCACCTCGCCGACCAGCTGCACGTCGCGGCCGAAGGTGAAGTCGCCGTCGATGGTCACCGACGTCGCCTTGGCGAGCGACGGAGCACCGTCGGGGAAGCGCTTGTCGAACTCCCCGACCAGCTTGTAGAACTGCCCGTCCAGGTCGACGAAGGGGACCTCCGCCGCGACCTGGTCGAGCACGAAGTCCGACCCGATGTCGTAGACGTCGGAGCGCAGCACCAGGAGGTCGTTGGTCGTCTTCACGGGGACGAACCGGTCGCGGCCGACCTCGATCAGGCGGGAGTCGTCGAACACCTCGACCGCGGCGCCCATGGCGCACTCGATCTGCACCACCTCCGGCGTCGACTTGTCGCTGGGGTCGAGGTGCTTGACGTTGCGGATCAGCGGCAGGCCGAGGATCCCGTCCCGCTGGTCGAGGGTGTCGCGCATCGCGACCAGGTCGAACCAGAGGTTGTTCGTGGAGCAGTACTTGTGCCGCGTCAGGTCGGCCAGCGCCTCCTGGTCGGCGTCCGGGGTCTGCGCGGTCTCCCGGAGCACGATCCGACCGTCGGCCTTGCGGCGCGCGAAGTGGCCGCCCTTGCGGTCGGACGGCGTACGGCGCACCGCCTCGATCGCGAACGGCGCACCGCTCTGCGCGAACCAGCCGGCCACCTTGGCGTCGGGCACCGCGCCCAGGTTGTCGGAGTTGGACACGAAGGCGTAGCGGAAGCCCTGCTCGATCAGCAGGTCGAGCACGCCCGACCCGCGCAGGGCCGGGTAGAGGTCGCCGTGCCCGGGGGGACACCACTCGAGGTCGGGGTCCTTGGGGTAGCTCGCCGGCGTCAGGTCCTTGACCAGGAGCTTGGGCTCCTTGTTCTGCAGGAACTCCAGCGGGATGCCGTCGACCGGCAGGTCCTCGTAGCGCGCGAGCGCCTCGCAGGTGTCCTCGGAGGTGCGGAAGCTGTTCATGAACACCAGCGGCAGCGCGGCGTCGTACTCCTTGCGCAGGTGCAGCACCTGGCGGGCGATGATGTCGAGGAACGACAGCCCGCGCCGCACGCAGAGCAGGGACTTGGCGCGGTCCATGCCCATCGACGTGCCGAGCCCGCCGTTGAGCTTGATCACCGCGGTCTTCCGGATGGCGTCCGCGGCCACCGTCTCGTCGACCTCGGCGTCGGCCAGGCGCTCGATGGTGACGGGCTCGATCGACGTCTCGGGGATCAGCCCCGTCTCGCCGTGCTCGAGCAACCGGTAGTAGTGCGAGAAGTTGTCGATGGCCACGGGATCGACGCCCGCGGCCTCCATCTTCGCGCGCGCCAGCTCCAAGCCCTGGCTACGGCTCGTTCCACCCATACCTCGATCGTAGGCTGGTCCGGTGGCGAGCTCGCAACTTCCCGGTGATCGACCGGTCGGCGGGCCCGGCCCCGCGACCGCCAAGATCGCCCTGCGCGACCAGCTGCTGACCGCCCGCAGGCGCCGCCCGCTCGCCGAGGTCGGCGCGGCCTCCCGCGCGATCGCGGCCCACCTCCTCGCCGCGCCCGAGGTGGTGCGCGCGGCCACCGTGGCGGCGTACGTCTCCGTCGGCTCCGAGCCGGGCACCTCCGCGCTGCTCGACGGGCTGGTGGCCGCCGGGAAGCGGGTGGTCCTGCCGCGGCTGCTGCCCGACAACGACCTCGACTGGTCGGTCTACCGCGGCCCGGCGTCCCTGGCCCCGGCCCGTCGCGGACTCCTCGAGCCGGTCGGCCCCGCCCTGGGGGTCGACGCGGTCGCCACCGCCGACGTGGTGCTCGTGCCCGGTCTCGCGGTGTCGCCGGCCGGCATGCGGATGGGCCGCGGCGGCGGCTCCTACGACCGCGCCCTCCCCCGCGTCCCGGTCGGCACGTTCACCTGCGTCCTGCTCTACGACGACGAGGTCGGCCTCGCCGTCCCGTACGAGGATCACGACCGGCCGGTCACCGCCGCCTGCTCGCCACGCGGGATCCGCCGGTTCAGGCAAGCGTGAGATTCGCCGGTCGACCGGCGAATCGCACACTTGACGGCCATCGTTTTGGCCGTCAAGCGACAGTTTCACCGGTCAACCGGTGAATCCCGCAGCACCCTCAGTCCGCCGGCCGCAGCACCAGGGTGTCCGCGCCCGCGTCGACCACGGCGTCCCGCGAGAACGCCCAGGGCAGCGTCTCGCCGCGGGCCCACAGGTCGGTCTGGTCGGTGTAGTGCGGGTTGAAGGCGTGCCCCGAGACGCCGGTCAGGGAGATCCACCGGGCGCCGTCGAGGTCGTCCATCGGGACGACCATCCGCATCGACGGGGCAGTGGCGACGCCGTAGCCCTCGCGCGCGTCCCAGCCGGTGGCGTCGACCAGGGACCCGCCGGCCGGGAGCTCCCACGGGCCGCGGTTGAACAGCCACTCGATCGGGCCGATGCCGGACTCGCCGAGCGTCGAGCTCCGCAGCTCCAGCCGGTGCAGCCGGCCCCAGGACCAGTCGTCGGGGTCCGGTGACTGCTCCGCGGTCAGGTCGTCGCGGGCCGCGCGCAGCGAGGCGACCAGGATGTCGTCGCGGTGCTCGACCTCGTCGGTCTCCACGTCGTCCCACCAGGGGTCGCGCGGCCGCTCCAGCAGGTCGGTCACGACCGCGAACCAGCGGTCGCCGCCGTCCGGCTCGGCCGTCCTCGGCAGCTCGTCGGCGAAGGTCCGGTGCAGCAGCTCGCGCCACACCACGTTGTAGTAGGCCGCCGCCGCGCTGTCGGTGGGCTCGCGGAAGTCCCAGTCCTGCAGCAGCCGCTCGCCCGCGCCGTAGTAGCCGCTGCCCGGGTGCAGCCGGAGGAGGTACGGCGTCAGCACGGACGCCATCGGGTTGAGGTCGTCGCCCTGGATCCGGCTCATGTCGTCGGGCGTCAGGCTGTCGTCCGCGGCGAGCAGCTCGGCGATCCGGGTCGAGCGGTAGCCGTAGTCGCTGTCCGCGGTCAGGTAGTAGGGGTAGCCGCCGGCCGGGTCGATGACCGCCTGGTTCGCCGTGACCAGCATCCCGTCGTCGGGGTCGTAGACGCTGGGCAGCGCGTCGTAGGGCACGTAGCTGCCGGTCCAGTCGTTCTCCGGCCGCCACCCGGCCACCGGCTCGAGGCCGTCGTTGCCCGACCGCCGGATCGGCACCCGGCCGGTGGCCTGGTAGCCGATGTTGCCCTCGCGATCGGCGTACACGACGTTCTGGCCGGGCGCGTCGAAGTCCGACAGCGCGTCCCGGAACGACCGCCAGTCGGTCGCCACGTCGAGCGCGAACAGCGCGTCGGCGGTGGGGCGCGGGGTGAGCGCGGTCCACGAGAGCGCGACCTCGTGGTCCCAGCGGCTGCCGTCCGGTACGGCGACCGCGGAGTCGGCCACGTCGTCCCCCAGCTCGCTGTCCACCCCGTCGACCGCGTCGCCGAGGCCGGACAGCAGCGGCCCGTGCGGGGTGGAGCGGACGGTCAGCTCGACCGGGTCCCCTCCCCGGACGTCGATGGTCTCGGTGCGCTCCTTCAGGCGGTGCATCCGGCCGTCGTACTGGTAGCGGTCGCCGCGGACCCGCTCGACGTAGAGGTCGGTGACGTCGGGCGCGAGGTTGGTGAAGCCCCAGGCGATGTCCTGGTTGTGGCCGATGACCACGCCCGGGACCCCGGAGAAGCTGAACCCGGCGACGTCGAAGGGGCAGTCGTCGGTGATCTCCACGCAGTGCATCCCGACCTGCATCCACACGCCCGGCAGGGAGACCCCGAGGTGCGGGTCGTTGGCGAGGATCGGCGCCCCGCTGGCGGTGCGGTCGCCGGAGACCACCCAGCTGTTGCTGCCGATCCCGTCGCCCTTCCCGAGCAGCGGCGGCACCGCGTCGACGGCCCGGCCGGCGGAGGCCAGCGCCGCGGCGACGCCGGGGGCGGGGCGCTCGGGGAGCCGGGACTTGCCGGGCGTCGCGTCCTGGTCGAAGACGTCGTCGACGACCGCCCCGCCGCGCACGATCGGCGGGTGCGCCGCGTAGTCGTAGGCCGGGTAGAGCTGCGCCGCGCGGCGCTCGCCGACCGCCGTCGCCGCCAGCGCCCGGCCGATCTCCTCGTCGAGGTTGCCGCGCAGGTCCCACGCCATCGCCTTGAGCCAGGCGAGCGAGTCGACGGCCGTCCACTTCTCCGGCTGGTAGTCCAGCCCGGAGACGTCGAGCAGGGCGTACTCCAGCGAGATCTCCGACAGGTCACGGTCGGCGAGGTAGGCGTTGACCCCGTCGGCGTAGGCGTCGAGGAGGTCGCGGGTCCGCGGCTGGAGCAGGGTGAGCTCGCGCTCGGCCACCCGGCGCCAGCCCATGGTCCGCGTGACGATGTCGGTCGACAGGGCGTCCTCGCCGAACAGCTCGGCCAGGCGCCCGGCGGTCGCGTGGCGGCGGACGTCCATCTCGAAGAAGCGCTCCTGCGCGTGGACGTAGCCCTCGGCGAGCACCAGGTCGTGCATCGTGCTCGCGTAGATCTGCGGGATGCCGTGGTCGTCGCGGATCACCTCGACCGTGTCGTCGAGGCCGGGGAGGTCGACCTCGCCGGAGGTCTGCGGCCAGGACCGTCGTACGACGACCGTCCCGGCGAGCAGGGCGACGACCAGGACCACGACCAGCGCGGCCGCGACGTAGACGGGGAACCGGAGCACCCCGGGCAGGAGCCGGAACCGCCGCCACCAGCGCATGACGGGCCGCTCTGCATCGCGGTCCCTGAGTGCCCGCGAGGAACGAGCGGGTGTATCGAAGGGGTCGTCGGCCATGGTGGGCGACATTGTGCCCGGATGGCGTATCATTGGCAGTCGTCCACCGAGAGTGCTAACCGCGGAGACACACGATGCCCACCTACCAGTACGCCTGCACCGAGTGCGGGCACGCCTTCGAGCAGTTCCAGAGCTTCTCCGACGACGCGCTGACCGTGTGCCCCGAGTGCGACGGCCGGCTGCGCAAGGTGTTCAACGCGGTCGGGGTCGTCTTCAAGGGCTCGGGCTTCTACCGGACCGACAGCCGGGGCAAGGACTCCAGCGCGACCCCGGCGACCGCGAGCACCTCCTCCGACTCCTCCACGAAGAGCTCGTCGGGCTCCTCCACCGGCGGCTCGTCGTCGACCGGCTCGTCGTCGACCGGGTCGGCCGCCGCGGCGCCCGCCGCCAGCTGACCTCGCGGCCCCGGAAGGGGCCTGTGGAGAGCCGTCCCGTACGGCGCCCCCGCTGACTAGCGTCCCGGAGCATGAGCTCCCGGGATCCTGCCGTCCAGCCCTCCGTGCGACGCCGGCTCCGCGACCGGTGGACGGCCGCCCGCCGCGGCGTGCTGCGCCGCCGCCGCGTGCTCGCCGCGCTCTGCGCCGGCGGCGCCACCCTCGCCGCGGTGCGCGCCGTCGCCCCGCCGCCTCCCGCCACCGTCGAGCTGCTCGTCGCGGCGCACGACCTCCCGGCCGGGGCGGTGCTCACCGACGACGACCTGCGACCCGCGGACGTCCCCTCCGACGCGGTGCCCGCAGCGGTCGCCGGGTCACCAGTGGGCGGGACGCTCGCGGCGCCGCTGCGGGAGGGCGAGCCGGTGACCGACGTACGCCTGGTCGGGCCGGACCTCGCCGCCGCCGACCCCGGCCGGGTGGCCGTGCCGGTGCGGATCTCCGACGAGGGGCAGGCCGCACTGCTGGGCGCCGGCGACCGGGTCGACGTCCTGGCCACCGACCCGCAGGAGCGCACCACGACCACCGTCGCCGACGACGCGGTCGTGCTCGCCGTCCCGCCGGCCGCGAGCGACGAGGGCGCCCTCCAGGGACGGGTCGTCGTGCTGGGCGTCGCGCCGGCGGAGGTGCAGGGCCTGACGTCGGCGGCGGTCAGCGCCTTCGTGACTTATGCCTGGCGCAGCCACTAGGTTGCGTGGTCGTAGGACCCCCATGGCCCACCCCTGTCTCGGCGTTCAAGAGGAGCAACATGTCCGGGTTCAAGAACTTCATCCTCAAGGGCAACCTGATCGAGCTCGCCGTCGCGTTCATCATGGGCGGCGCGTTCGCCTCGGTGGTCACCGCGACCGTCACGCTGCTGATGGAGATCATCGGGAAGGTCGGCGGCCAGCCCGACTTCACCGCCTGGCGTCCGGGCGACATCGGGTTCGGCGCGTGGATCACCGCGGTGGTGGCCTTCGTGATCCTGGCGGCCGTCGTCTACTTCGTCATTGTCGTGCCCTACACCCGGGCGAAGGACCGGTTCTTCCCGGCGGAGCCCGAGGAGGGCGGCCCGACCGAGCTGGACCTGCTCATCCAGATCCGGGACGCGCTCACCACGCCGCGTCCCTGACGGGCTGGCCGCCTCACCCGTGGTGGGGCGGCACCTGCGACTTCAGCCAGCGGTCGGAGGCGGACTCGCCGTCACCGCGGTCCTCGCCCGGGTCCCGCTCGTCGCGGGTCACCTCGGGCAGGACGTCGCCGAACACCTCGGCCAGGCGGCGCTTGCGCTGCCACTCGGTCTCGGCGGGCCGCTGCGGCCCCTGCTCGTCGTGCTCGCTCATCGGGTGATCAGGTGCCTCAGGTGCACAGACCGGCTGCCTCGCGGGCGTCGGAGGACAGCCCCTGCTGGGTGTCACCGCCGCCCTTCTTGCCGCCCGTCGTGCCGTCGGTCGCGGTGCTCGACGGGTCGGTCGCGGTGTCGCTCGACGTGGTGTCCGAGCCGCCCTCGGGGTTGTCGGCCGCGCTGATGGACTGCTCGGCGAACTCGGGGGTGAGCTCCTCGTCGTTGATGACCAGGCGCCAGAGCTTCTTGACCTCCGGCGTCCACTCGACCCGACCCTCCTGGGTCGTGGAGTAGACCCACGGCGTCGTGACGAACTTGATCTGGTCGAGCCCGATCCCGCGGAACGTCTTGGCGACGCCCGCGATCTCGCCGATCGACTTGAAGTCGGTCTGCAGCGCCCCGGTGAGCGCGTTCATGAAGCTGACGATCCGGTCGGGACGGGCGAGCATGCCCGCCGAGACGGCCTTGTTGATCATCGACGCCATGAACGCCTGCTGGCGCCGGATGCGGTTGGGGTCGGTGCCGTCGCCCACTGTGTAGCGGACCCGGACGTAGCTCAGCGCCTCGTCGCCCTTGATCTCGCGGGTGCCCGGCTCGAGCGTGATGTTGTGCTCGGGGTCGTCGATCTCCTCGGGGATGCAGACCTCGACGCCGTCGAGCGCGTCGACCATGTCCTTGAACCCGTTGAAGTCGACGACGACGTAGTTGTCGACCCGGACCCCGCTGACCTGCTCGAACTGCTGGATGGTGCACGCCGGCCCGCCGACCGAGAACGCGTCGTTCCACATCACGTCGCTCGCGGGCGGGATCTCGGTGCCGTCCTCCTTGTAGCAGGTCGGCCGGTCGACGAGGGTGTCGCGCGGGATCGAGATGCCGTAGGCGAACTTCCGGTCCGCCGAGAGGTGGATCAGGATCGTGGTGTCGGAGCGCTGCCCGATCGCGGTCATGCCGTCGATGTTGTTGCCGGCGCCCTGGCGGGTGTCCGAGCCCATCACCAGGATGTTGAGCGGCTCCTGGGGACCTGTCACCTTCTTGTCGGGCCGGTTGTGCAGCTGGCCGGAGACGTCCTGGGTGTCGATCAGCGAGTTCCAGTGGTTGTAGACCATCGACACCGCCACCCCGGTGGCCAGCGCCAGGGTCAGCAGCGCGGCGCCGATCGTCTTGGCGACGGTCCGGCCCGGCGTCGCCGCGCGACGCTTGCCGCTGCCCCCGCTGCGGTCCTTGCGGGACAGCCCGGACTGCCGGGCGCCGCGGCGGCGTCCGGCGTCGGCGGCGTCGGGTACGACGTTGCCCTGCTCGTCCTGCGTCATCGATCACCTGGTCGTGCGTCCGCCGTGCGGCGGTCTTCGTGTGCGTTCCGCTGTCCGAGCAGCGCCCGCACCGGCCCGGCGCCTCGTCGCGCCCCCTCCACGGTACCGAGCACCCGCAACCGGACCCACATCGTCGGCGCCCCCTCACCCGACGGTGAAGGGCGGCCGGACGATGCGATTGCGCGCGTCGAGGGCGGTGAGCGGGTGCGGCGTGCCGTCCGCCAGTCGGCCCGAGACGGGGGTGAGCACCGCCCGGTCGCCGTCGACGTCGACCAACAGCAGGTGGGCGTGCGCGGCCCACACGTCGACGCCGCGCGCGCCCAGCCGCGGCGGCGGCTCGTCGCGCACCTTCCCGCCGGACCCGGAGATGACGTAGGTCCGCCCGTCGACCTCGCCGAGCTGGAAGTTGTGCTCGTGGCCGGCGAGGACCAGCCGGACCCCGGCCCGGTCGAAGAGCGGCACGAGGCTCTCGATCATCTCGGCGTCGTCGTCGTGGTGCGGCCCGGCGCAGTAGGTGGGGTGGTGCGACATCGGGATCCGCCACCGCACGTCCGGCTCGCCGAACGCCTCCCGCAGCCACGCCAGCTGCCGCTCCCCCTGGAAGTGGCGGTGCACGTCCTCCTCGGGGTCGGTCGAGGTGTCGATCGCGACCAGCTCGAGGTCCCGCCCGAAGCGGACCCGGTAGAAGAGGCCGGGGTCCACCTGGTCGCGCCCCGGCCCGCGGAACCGGTTGGCGAGGTGGAGGTTGTCCTCCATCTGGGCGCGGTCGTCGCTGCCCTCGGTGTCGGTGGTGTCGTGGTTGCCGATCACCGGGAAGACCGGCACCCGGGCCAGCGCGTAGCGGTAGGGCTGGAAGAAGCTGGAGTACCAGTCGTCGTCCTCCCCGCCGCTCTCGTCGTCCACCGCCCCCTGCTCGCCCTGGTAGATGTTGTCGCCCAGCGAGACCACGAACCGCACGTCGCCCTCGGCCACCAGGCTGTCGAGCAGGTCGGCGATCCGGCGCTGCCGGCGGCTGGACTCCGAGTCCGAGCGGATCCCCACGCCGTAGTCGCCGAGGGCGACGAAGCGCACCGGCGGGGTCGGCTCAGCGGGGTCGGGGAAGGTGCGGAACCGCAGGTCGTACGACCTTCCTGCCGGCGCGAGGTCCCAGCCGCCGCGGGGGTCCGCGACGCAGTCGTGGCGCTCGCCCGCCGCCCATTCCTCCCCGTCGACGACGACGCGGTAGCGGTAGTCGGTGTCCGGCTCCAGGCCCTCCACCCACACCCAGGCGCGGTCGGCCGTGCTCGCCTCCGCGACCACCTCGCCCTCCCGGTCGAGGACCTCGACGGTCGCGGCGCCGAACGGCTCGGCCTCGTGGCCGATGCACGTACGTCGCCCGCACGCCTCCGGCAGCTCGGAGTCGTCGAGGATCTCCCACCGCTCCTCCGCCCGGTCGCGGCGGAAGTGGAACGCTCCCCACGCGACCAGCGCGGAGTCGTGGGTCACGTCGACCAGGTGGATGAACGGTTCGACGTGCAGCTGTGAGTCGGACATGGCACCTCCCCGGGCAGAGGTACCCAATCGCGGCCAGGTGGTGCCCCCGGTAGGAGTCGAACCTACGACCTTTCGCTTAGGAGGCGGCTGCTCTATCCACTGAGCTACGGGGGCGCAGCCGTCATCCTCTCAGGAGAGGCGGGGCCGACTCCAAACCCGAACAGGCGTCAGCGGACCTCGAAGACCATGCCCGCCTTCTGCAGCCGGTCGAGCAGGGCGTCGCCCATCGCCTGGGCGGTGGTGACCTGGCCGGCGGTCGTCGGGTTGTCGTCGAGCGCGAGGCACATGGCCGACTCGGCGAGCATCTTGGCGGTCTCGGTGTAGCCGGGGTCGCCGCCGGAGACGCGGGTGCGGACCGTGGTGCCGCCGCTCTCGGCGAGGAAGTCGACGGTGAACCAGGACTTCTCCCGGCGCTGCTCGCTGGGGCCGCTGCCCTGCGGCACCCGCTTCTTCAGCTGCTCGCGCAGCGGCGGGACCTGGGCCGCGAGCGCCACCGCGCCGATGCCGACCGTGCCGCCCACGGCGTACCGCAGCGTCTTGGTCCCGGCGAAGTGCGAGTAGGAGAAGTCCGGGCCGTAGGCCGGCAGCGCCGCGCCGCTGCGGGCGACGATGAACGGGTCGATCGTCGGCATCGGCAGCAGCCAGTAGCCGAGGCTGCCGTCGCGGGTCGGCTTGCCGGAGACCGCGCGGGACCTGCGGCCCTGCGGCTTCGGCTCGGCCTTGCGCCGGGCGACCATCGCGTCGCGCATCTGCTTGGCGCGGGAGAACGCGCCCATCGCGGAGTGGAAGGTGCCGCCGGAGAAGGTCGCGTTGCTGCGGACCACGCCGCGCATGGTGACCGGCCCGGTGATCGCACCGCCGAGCTTCTCGGCGAGCTGGTGGACCGTGAAGTAGGCGCCCAGGTCGTGCGGGATCGAGTCGAACCCGCAGGCGTGCACCAGGCGGGCGCCGCTGCGCTCGGCAGCGGCGTTGTGCTCGAGGTAGGTGCGGTCGACGAACTCCGGCTCCCCGGTCAGGTCGCAGTAGTCGGTGCCGGCCTCGGCGCACGCGGCGACGAGCGGGCCGCCGTGCTGGAGGTAGGGGCCGATGGTGGTCGCGACCACCTTGGTCTGCGCCACGACCTCGGCGAGACCGGCGGCGTCGGAGGAGTCGACCACCAGGGTCAGCACCTCGACCCCGAGCCGCTTCACCACGGCGGCGAGCTTGTCGGCGTTGCGGCCGGCGATCGCCCACCGGAAGCCTGCGGGGGCGTGCGCGGCGAGGTAGTCGGCGGTCAGCCCGCCGGTGAACCCGGTCGCGCCGAAGAGGACAACGTCGTAGGTGCGGTCGTCGGAGGCAGCCATGTCCGGCATCGTCCCATCCGGGCCCGACCCGATGGAACCGACCACGGTCGTAGTCCCGTCGTAGGGTCAGCAGGCTGAGCTGACGGGGCGGGACGTGGACACGGAGAACGAGGCGGCGTACGCGGAGTACGTCGAGCAGGCGTGGGGACAGCTGGTCCGCGCGGCCGTGTTCCTGGGCGCCCAGCCGCACGAGGCCGAGGACCTGGCGCAGACCACGCTGGTCCGCTGCTACACCGGCTGGGACCGGGTGCGGACGGCCGAGAACCGCGACGCCTACGTCTACCGGATGCTGCTCAACTGCCTGCGGGACACCCGCCGCACCCGCTGGTGGAAGTCCCGCGCCGACGCCGACCCCGAGACGGTCGCGGCGACCGTGGCCGAGGACGTCGTCGACGCGGCGGAGGCGGTCGCCATGGCCGACGCCGTGCACCGTGCGCTCGACTGCCTGACCAAGCCCAACCGCGACGTCGTCGTGCTGCGCTACTTCGTGCAGCTCAGCGAGGCCCAGACCGCCGAGGCGCTCGGCATCCCGGCCGGCACCGTGAAGAGCCGGCTGTCCCGCTCGCTGGCCCAGCTCGCCGCCAACGACCACCTCCTGTCCATCAGCGGAGACCCGTCATGACCGACCTCGAAGACCTCTGGAACGACCTCCCGGTCGGCAAGGCGCCGACCGACAGGATCCTGCGCGAGGCGCACCGCGCCGCGATGGCGACCGAGGCGCTCGCGGCCGAGGCGGCGCGCAAGGAGCGCTCCGCCCGGCGCCGCCGGTTCCTGGTGCGGCCGCTGCTCACGGCGGGCGTCGCGACCGCGGTGGTCGGCGCGTTCGTCGCGGGCGCGCTGGTGAGCGGCGGCGGGGACGCCGGGGACCACGGGGCCGACTCCGGCTCGGGCGGCGGCGACGCGTCGCCCGCGGCCTTCCAGGCCGACCTCCACCCGGCGAAGAGCTGCGACGCGCTGCTGAAGGCGTACGTCGACCGCGCCCTGCCGCTCGTGGGGCCGCGGGGCTGGCGGCACCCGCGCGTCGCGATCCCCTACCCCGGGGTCCTGAGCCCGGGGGTCCCCCTCTCCGACGACGGCATCCGCCAGCTCTCCAACCAGCGCGGACCCCAGGTGGTGCACGGCGAGGTCAGCCGCGGCTACGTGGCCGGCAAGGACCTCAGCGCCGACACGCCGCGCACCGTCCGCTCCACCGACAGCGACACCGGTACCAACGTCCAGGAGGAGGGCGTCGACGAGCCGGACACCGTGAAGACCGACGGCGACCTGCTGGTCCGGATGCGCGCCGACGAGCTCGTCGTCTACGACGTCTCCGGCGCCCGCACCGTGCGGCTCTCCTCCCTCGACCTCACCGGCATCGGCGACCCGGAGCTGCTGCTCGCCGGCGACACCGTCGTCGCGGTCGGCACCGACGACACGTCCTCGACCCGCCACCGGGACGGCCGCGTGCAGACCGTGTCGATCGCCGACCCGCGGCACCCCCGGGTGACCCACGACGTCGCCTACGACGGCCGCATCGAGTCGGCCCGCCAGCACGGCGACGCGATCCGGCTGGTCGTGAGCTCCGGGCTGCCCGAGCTCGACTTCGCGCATCCCGACGGCCGGCTGAGCCGGTCCGACGCCCGGGAGCAGAACCGCCAGGTCGTTGAGGACTCCACGATCGACGACTGGCTGCCGACGATGACCCCGGCCGACGGCGGCACCGAGCAGGCTGCCCAGCAGCTGGCCGGCTGCACGAGCATCGCCGTGCCTTCCGACGACCTCGCCCTCGACCGGGTCAGCATCGTCGGGTTCGACGCCGCCGACCCGACCACCGTCGACGGGATCGGGCTGGCCGGTGCCACCAACGTCGCGTACGAGTCCACCGACCACCTCTACCTCGCCGCGACACCGTCGACGTTCGCCCCGGGCATCAACCTCACCTACTGCCTCGAGTGCTACGACCCCGGCGGCCCCCTCCTCGTGGCGCCGCCCACGCGGGCCGCCCAGGGCACGTCGTACCTCTTCCAGTTCGACCTCGACGGCACCCGCGCCACCCACGTCGCCTCCGGCGAGGTCGAGGGACGGATCCCCGACCGGTGGGCGATGGACGAGGCCGGGGGCGTGCTCCGGGTGGCGGTCGAGCCGACGTCGGAGACCGGCGACTTCACCTCGATCGTGACCCTGGAGGCGAAGGGGCAGGACCTGGTCGAGGTCGGCCGGCTCGACGGGCTCGGCCGCGGCGAGGACATGAAGTCGGTGCGCTGGTTCGACGGGCTGGCGATCCTGACCACCTACCGGCAGGTCGACCCGCTCTACGCCGTCGACCTCACCGACGTCACGGACCCGAGCGTCATCGGGCGGCTGAAGGTCTCCGGCTTCTCCGACTACCTGCACCCGCTCGGCGCCGACCGGCTCGTCGGCATCGGCGAGGGACCCGGGCCGGAGGGCGGCTGGGGTGCGCAGGCCGGCCTGTTCGACGTCACCGACCTCGCCCACGTCCGACGGCTCGACGTGCAGGTCTACGGCCCGGGAAGCCAGGCGCTCGCCGCCCAGGACCCCCGCGCGTTCACCTGGCTGCCCGGCGACCGCACCGTGCTGACCGTGGTCTCGAAGTGGCACGGCACCCGCGAGGGGTGGCTGTCGATCATGCGGCTGCACGGCGGCGAGCTCCACAACCGCTGGCTGAAGGTGGAGTACGGCGACGACGTCGACCAGGTGCGCACCGTCCCCCTCCCGGACGGCCGGGTGGTGCTCGTGACCGGCGAGGACGTCCGGTTCCTCTCGCTCTGACCGGCGTACGCTCACGGCATGTGCCGCAACATCCGCACGCTCCACAACTTCGAGCCGCCGGCGACGTCCGACGAGGTGCACGCGGCGGCCCTCCAGTACGTCCGCAAGGTCAGCGGCACCACCAAGCCGTCGCAGGCCAACCAGGAGGCGTTCGACCGGGCGGTCGCCGAGGTGGCGCACGTGACCCGGCACCTGCTCGAGGACCTGGTCACCACCGCGCCGCCCAAGAACCGCGAGGTCGAGGCCGAGAAGGCACGCGAGCGGGCGCGGCTGCGCTACGGGTAGGCCGACCGTGGGCCGGGTCGAGGAGGCGTTCGCGGCGCTGCCGCGCGAGGGCTTCCTGCCGCCGGACCAGGTCCGGTTCGCCGGCCTCGACGCCGCGCTGCCCATCGGGTACGGCGTGACCAACAGCCAGCCGTCCACGGTGCGGGCCATGCTCGCGCTGCTGGACCCGCGGCCCGGGGACCGCGTGCTCGACGTGGGCGCGGGCTCGGGCTGGACGACCGCGCTGCTCGCCTGGCTGGTCGGCCCCGCCGGCCGTGTGGTCGCTGTCGAGCGGATCCCCGCGGTGCTCCGCTTCGGGCGCGAGAACGTCACCGGCGCGCTGCTGTCGGACGGGCCGCTCGCGCCCGTGGAGATGCACCCCGCGCGCCGGGGTGTGCTCGGGTGGCCCGACGGGGCGCCGTACGACCGGATCCTGGTCTCCGCCGGCGCGGCCGCGATGCCGGACCAGCTCGTCGACCAGCTTTCGCCGAACGGCGTGATCGTGGCCCCGGTCGCCGGCGTGATGCAGCGGCTGACCCGCCACCCCGACGGCTCGCCGCCGACGCTCGAGCGCCACGGGCACTACGTGTTCGTGCCCCTGGTCGAGTGAGGACCGCCGCGTACGCTCGTGCCGTGACCGCAGCGCCCGTCCGGACCGACAGCGAAGCCGCGCTCGCGCTGCTCGCCGACCGCCCCCTGGTCGTGCTCACCGGTGCCGGGCTGTCGACCGACTCGGGGATCCCGGACTACCGCGGGCCGCTGGCACCGGCGCGGCGGCCGATGACCTACCAGGAGTTCGTGTCCGGGCCGTCGGCCCAGCAGCGCTACTGGGCCCGCAGCCACCTCGGCTGGGGCCGGATGAAGCGCGCCGAGCCCAACCCCGGTCACCACGCGGTCGCCGCCCTCGGCGCCGACCTGGTGATCACCCAGAACGTCGACGGCCTGCACGAGGCGTCCGGCGCCGACCCGCTGGTCGCGCTGCACGGGCGGATCGCCGACGTGGTGTGCCTCTCGTGCCGGCGTACGTCGCCCCGCGCGGCCTTCCAGGCCGACCTCGAGGCGCTCAACCCGGGCTGGCTGGAGCGGCACGCCGACGTCGAGGTCCGCCCCGACGGCGACGTCGCGCTCGACGACACCGCGGGGTTCGTCGTCCCCGTCTGCGGCTGCGGCGGCGTGCTCAAGCCCGACGTGGTGTTCTTCGGCGAGAACGTCCCGAAGGACCGGGTCGCCCGCTGCTACGCGGCCGTCGAGGCGCTCGCCCATCGCGGCGGTGCGCTGCTCGTCGCCGGCTCGAGCCTGACCGTGATGAGCGGGCTGCGGTTCGTCCGCCGCGCGGCCGCCCTCGCCGTCCCGGTCGTCATCGTCAACCGCGGCGCGACCCGCGGCGACGACCTCGCGACGCACACCGTCGACGCGGGGACGTCGGACTGGCTGCCGGCACTCGCCGCGGCGCGGAGCTAGCGGCTACAGCACCTTCACGAAGATGTGCTGAGCGGCCTCGGGGAAGATCTCCGCCGACTCGCCCGTGGACCCGATCAGCACGCCCTCGGGGGTGTTGCGGATCGTGATGGTCTTGTCCGGCAGGGCGCCGACCCGGCGCATGGCGCTCATCAGCGACTCGTCCTTCTGCATCTCCTCGGAGATCCGCCGCACCAGCGCCCGGCTCCAGTCGTCGCCGGCGGCCTTGGACAGCGGCACCACGTCGTCCATGAACTCCCCGCCGTCGGACTCCTCGCCGAGCTCGGCGAGGCCGGGGATCGGGTTGCCGTAGGGCGACTCGGTGGGGTGGTCGAGCAGCTCGATCAGCCGGCGCTCGACGGTCTCGGAGATCACGTGCTCCCAGCGGCACGCCTCCTCGTGGACCAGCTCCCAGTCCAGCCCGATCACGTCGGTGAGCAGCCGCTCGGCGAGCCGGTGCTTGCGCATCACCCGGGTCGCCAGCCGGCGGCCCTCGTCGGTCAGCTCGAGGTGGCGGTCGCCCTCGACGGTGAGCAGCCCGTCGCGCTCCATCCGCGCGACGGTCTGGGAGACGGTGGGGCCGCTCTGGTGCAGCCGCTCGGCGATCCGGGCACGCAGCGGGACGATGCCTTCCTCGACCAGCTCGTAGATGGTCCGGAGGTACATCTCGGTGGTGTCGATCAGGTCGCTCACCGACCCATTCTTACGTATTCGGCCGGGATGGCAGGCTTGCGGCCATGCAGCAGCACCTGCGCGTACCCCGGAGGTTCAACGGACCGCCCCGCTCGGGCAACGGTGGCTGGACCGCCGGCGCCCTGGCCGCGCTGCTGCCCGGCGCCGACCTCGGGACCGCGGTCACGGTCGCGCTGCGGATGCCGCCGCCGCTCGACGTACCGATGCCGCTGGCGGCGACCGCCAACGGCGTGCTGGCGACCCACCAGGGCCGCACCGTGGCCGAGGCGTCGTACGCCGACCGCGCGCCGGAGCCCGTCCCGGCGGTCCCCGTGCGCGAGGCCGCCCTGGCGGAGGGGCGCTACCACGGCCACCAGCACCACCCGTTCCCCACGTGCTTCGCCTGCGGCCCGGCCCGGCGGCCGGGCGACGGCCTGCGGATCTTCCCCGGCCCGGTCTCCGAGGACGACCGGCACCGGGTGGCCGCGACCTGGACCCCGTTCGAGTCGACCGTGCCGATCACCTGGGCCGCGCTCGACTGCGCCGGGGGCTGGTCCAGCGACCTCGAGGAGCGGCCGCTGGTCCTCGGCACGATCACCGTCCTCATCGAGCGGCTGCCGACGACGGCCGAGCGCTACGTCGTCGTGGCCGAGGAGCGCGGCACCGAGGGTCGCAAGACCCGCACCGCGTCGACGCTCTACGACCCGGTCGGCGAGGTGGTCGCCAGCGCCGAGCACGTCTGGATCGCCATCGACCCGAAGGAGTTCTCCTGAGCACCGCGGGACCGTGGTGGCGCGAGGCGGTCGTCTACCAGGTCTACGTCCGCAGCTTCGCCGACGCACACCCCGCCGGGGGCGACGGCGTCGGCGACCTCCCCGGCATCACGTCCCGGCTCCCCTACCTGCGCGACCTCGGCGTCGACGCGCTGTGGATCACGCCGTTCTACTCCTCGCCGCAGGCCGACCACGGCTACGACGTCGCCGACTACACCGACGTCGACCCGCTCTTCGGCGACCTCGACGACGTCGACACGCTGCTGACCGCCGCCCACGACCTCGGCCTGCGGGTGGTCGTCGACCTGGTCCCCAACCACACCTCCGTCGAGCACCCGTGGTTCCAGAAGGCGCTGGCCGCCGCGCCCGGATCCCCCGAACGGGCGCGCTACCTGTTCCGCGACGGCCGCGGCGCCGACGGCGCCGAGCCGCCCAACAACTGGGACTCGGTGTTCGGCGGGCCGGCCTGGACCCGCGTCACCGAGCCGGACGGCACGCCCGGCCAGTGGTACCTCCACCTCTTCGACAGCAGCCAGCCCGACCTCGACTGGCGCAACCCCGAGGTGCCGGCGATGTTCGACGAGGTGCTGCGGTTCTGGCTGGACCGCGGCGTCGACGGCTTCCGCATCGACGTGGCGCACGGCCTGTTCAAGGAGGCATCCCTGCGCGACCAGGTGCGTCCGGCCGAGGAGGCGGACGACGAGCACTCGATGGTCGAGCGGGTCTGGACCGACGAGCCGATGTGGGACCAGCCCGAGGTGCACGACGTCTACCGCGGCTGGCGGCGGTTGCTCGAGGGCTACGACGGCGACCGGATGGCGGTCGCCGAGGCGTGGACCCGGACCCCGGCGTCGATGGCGCGGTACGTCCGCCCCGACGAGCTGCACCAGACGTTCAACTTCGCCTGGCTCACCGCCGACTGGGACGCCGAGCAGTTCGCCGCGGTGATCACCTCCTCCCTGGCCGCCCTCGAGGGGACGGGGGCGGTGCCGACCTGGGTGCTGTCCAACCACGACGTGGTCCGGCACCCGACGCGGTACGGCGGCGGCCCGGTGGGGCTCGCGCGGGCCCGGGCGGCGACGCTGCTCATGCTCGCGCTGCCCGGGTCGGCGTACGTCTACCAGGGCGAGGAGCTCGGCCTCGAGGAGGTCGACGTGCCGCCGGAGGCCCGGCAGGACCCGGCGTGGTTCCGCACCGGCAAGGCCGGCCGCGACGGCTGCCGGGTCCCGCTGCCGTGGGAGGGCACGCGGGCGCCGTACGGCTTCGGGCCCGGGACGGGCCAGCCCTGGATCCCGCAGCCGGCCGACTGGGCGGACCTCACCGTGGCGCACCAGCTCGCCGACGACGGCTCCACGCTCGCGTTCTACCGGCGCGCGCTGGCGGCCCGTCGCGCCGAGGTGCTGGGCACCGACGTGCGCACCGCGGCGGAGGTGCGCGGCGAGGTCCTCGTCGTCCGCCGCGGCGCCCTGGCGGCGGTCCTCAACGCCGGTGCGGAGCCCGTCGAGCTGCCCGACGGCGCAGTGCTGATCAGCAGCGGACCGCTGACCTCTGACCGGCTGCTGCCGCCGGACACCTCGGTCTGGCTGCGCTGAGCGCGGCGGCCAGGCCGTCGGGTCAGGCTGGGGCGTGGGCCGCGTCGAGCGCCTGGTTGTAGCGCGCGAGCGAGCCGACCAGCTCGAGCATCTCGCCTGTGGTCCAGTCGCCGAGCCGCTCGGCCATGCCCTCGCGGCGCTCGGCGGCGACCGCGTCCATCCGGCGCACGGCCTCGGCGCTGACCGTGAGCAGCGTCGCCCGCCCGTCCGACGGGTCGGGCGCGCGGTCGACGAACCCGAGGTCGAGCAGGTGCTGGACCTGCCGGCTGACCGCCCCCTTGTCGAGGTCGAACACCGTGCACATCACCGAGGCCCGGACCGGGCCGTTCTCGCGGATGTAGCCCAGCATCAGGTAGGCCGACGGCTGGAGCTCCGGGTCGACGGCGCGGGCGCGCTCGCCGATCGCCCGGCGGACGCGGCGCAGCAGCACGCCGACCTCCTGCTCGAGGCGTCGCACCGCCTCCTCCCGCGTCGGCCCGGTCACCGGGGCTCGCCGCCCGTGACGAGCGCCGGCTCCTCGGGGGCCTCGAACGCGGGCCAGTCCACGGGCTCACCGGTCGCCACGACGCCGGCCTCGGTGGCCGACTCCGACACGTCGATCGTCGTGCGCAGCGGGACCTCCTTGATGAAGAGCACGCAGAGGAGTGCGAGCACGGCGAACGGTACCGCGATCAGGAACAGGTGGCCGGTCGCGTCGCCGAAGGACGCCTCGTAGAGCGCGCGCAGCGGCGCCGGCAGCGCTTCGAGGTCCGGGATGTCGCCGGTCGAGTGCCGCAGGGCGGCGAGCTGCTCCTGGGTCACGGCGCCCTTGGCGACGAGCGCGCCGAGACCGTCGGTGAAGCCGGCGGTGACCTGGTGGGCCAGCACGGCGCCCAGCGCCGAGACCCCCACGGAGCCGCCGATCGAGCGGAACATCGCCACGACGGAGCTGGCCGCGCCGAGGTCGGCCTGGGTGACGTTGTTCTGCACCGACAGCACGAGGTTCTGCATGGTCGCGCCGAGGCCGAGCCCGGTGACCGCCATGTAGACGCCGACAACGACGAGCGGGGTGCTCCCGTCGATGGTGCCGAGCAGCGCGAGGCCCGCGATCACCAGGACCATGCCGCCGACCAGCCAGGCCTTCCAGCGGCCGGTGCGGGTGATGATCCGTCCGGTCACGATGCTCGAGACGAGCAGGCCGCCGACCATCGCGATCGACATCAGGCCGGCCCGGGTGGGGCTCATGCCGCGGGCCAGCTGGAAGTACTGGCTCAGGTAGACGGTCGCGCCGAACATCGCCACGCCGATCATCACCGACGCGACGGTCGCGAGGGCCGTCGTACGGTCCCGGAAGAGGCGGAGCGGGATCACCGGCTCGGCCGCCACCCGGGCCTCGACCCAGACCGCGAGGGCGATCAGCGCGAGGCCGGCGGCGACGAGCAGGGCGGAGGTCGCGGAGACCCAGTCGAAGTCGTTGCCGGCGAGCGAGACCCAGACGAGCAGCACGCTGATGCCGCCCATGATCAGGGTGGCGCCGAGGTAGTCGATCCGGACGTCGCGCTTCACCACGGGCAGGTGCAGCGTCTTCTGCAGCACCACGAACGCCAGCGCCGCGATCGGCAGGCCGACGAAGAAGCAGCCGCGCCAGCCGAGCGCGCTGTCGACGATCACACCGCCGAGCAGCGGGCCGCTGACGGTCGCGGTCGCGAAGACGGCACCGATGTAGCCGCTGTAGCGACCCCGCTCGCGCGGGGAGACCATCGAGGCGATCACGACCTGCACCAGCGCGGTCAGGCCACCCACGCCGAGGCCCTGCACCGCGCGGGCGCCGATCAGCACACCCATGCTCGGGGCGAACGCGGCGAGCAGGGAGCCGACCGAGTAGATGACCAGCGCGCTCTGGACGAGCAGCTTCTTGCTGAACAGGTCGGCGAGCTTGCCCCAGATCGGCGTGGTCGCCGTCATCGTCAGCAACGTCGCCACGACCACCCAGGTGTAGCCGGTCTGGTCGCCGTGCAGGTCGGTCACGATCCGCGGGAGCGCGTTGCTCACCACTGTGCTCGACAGCATGGCCACGAACATGGCGAGGAGGAGCCCGGTCAGGGCCTCCAGGATCTCGCGGTGGGTCATCGGCCGGGTCTCGGCCTGCGTCCCTTGGTCGGTCACGTCTTTCCCCCTGGACTGGTTGTAGGTCGCAACCTTATCCGAGTTGGTTGCAACTCACAACTTTCGGCCGATGCGGACCCCACCAAAACGGGGCGACCCGCAGGCGTGGTCGGGTGACCTGGCCGGGGGACGTGCCCGGTTCGCCTGCGGGTCGGGTGACTGCTGGGTATTCGCCAACAGCATCAGGGGCGTTCCAGCCCCTCCTCAGCACTGCTGGGACTGCTCAGCGAGCAGCCACCTCACGCGTCCTAGAAGAATTCATTCCTCGGACCACCTCCTTTCCCGTGTGCGACAACGGTAGGTCGGGGGTGGCCGCCGCACAACGGCATTTTCCGGCCCTCACACCGCCGCGGCGGCGAACTGCGCGGCGTGGAGCCGGGCGAACGCACCGCCCGCGGCCAGCAGCTCCTCGTGCGAGCCCTGCTCGACGATCCGGCCGTGCTCCATCACCAGGATCAGGTCGGCGTCGCGGATCGTGGACAGCCGGTGCGCGATCACGAACGAGGTGCGGTCGGTGCGCAGCGCCGCCATCGCCTGCTGCAGCAGCAGCTCGGTGCGGGTGTCGACCGACGAGGTCGCCTCGTCGAGGATCAGCAGCGCCGGCCGGGCGAGGAACGCCCGCGCGATGGTGACCAGCTGCCGCTCGCCGGCCGAGAGGTTGGACCCCTCGTCGTCGACGCGGGTGTCGTAGCCCTCGGGGAGCGAGTGGACGAACCGGTCGACGTACGTCGCCCGCGCGGCCTCCCGGATCTCCTCCTCGGTCGCGTCGGGCCGGCCGTAGGCGATGTTGTCGCGGATCGTCCCCTCGAAGAGCCAGGTGTCCTGGAGCACCATCCCGATCCGGCCGCGCAGCTCGGCGCGCGGCATCGCGGTGATGTCGACCCCGTCGAGGGTGATCCGGCCGGCGTCGAGCTCGTAGAACCGCATGATCAGGTTGACCAGCGTCGTCTTGCCGGCGCCGGTCGGCCCGACGATCGCGACCGTCTGTCCCGGCCGGGCCACCAGCGAGAGGTCCTCGATCAGCGGCTCCTCGGGGTCGTAGGAGAACGACACCTCCTCGAACGCGACCTCGCCGTGGGTCTCGGGTCTCGATACGCCGCCTCGTTCCTCGGCGGCTACTCGACCACCGTCTGTGGTCGCGTAGTCCTCGGTGGTCGAGTAGGGCTCGCGAGGGACGAGCGAGGCCGTATCGAGACCCGCGTCGGGCGTCTCCTCCTGGGCGTCGAGCAGCTCGTAGACCCGCTCGGCGGAGGCGACTCCGGACTGCAGCAGGTTGGCCATCGAGGCGATCTGGGTGAGCGGCTGGCTGAACTGGCGGGTGTACTGGATGAAGGCCTGCACCTCGCCCAGGCTGAGCGAGCCGTGCGCCACGCGGAGGCCGCCGACGACGGCGATCGCGACGTAGTTGAGGTTCCCGATCAGCATCATCACCGGCATGATCAGGCCGCTGACGAACTGCGCCCGCCACGACGAGCTGTAGAGCGCCTCGTTCTGCCGGTCGAACTCCTCCTCGACCGCGCCGCGGCGACCGAACACGGTCACCAGCGCGTGGCCGGAGATGGCCTCCTCGATGTGGGCGTTGAGCGCGCCCGTCTGGCGCCACTGGTCGATGAACTGACGCTGCGAGCTCTTCATGATCCGGGCGGTCAGGAACATCGAGATCGGCACCGAGACCAGGGCGATCACCGCGAGCAGCGGGCTGATCCAGAACATCATCGAGATCACCGCGACGACCGTCAGCACCGAGGTGAGCAGCTGGCTCATCGTCTGCTGCAGGCTCTGGCTGAGGTTGTCGATGTCGTTGGTGACGCGGCTCAGCAGCTCCCCGCGCGGCTGCCGGTCGAAGTAGGCCAGCGGCAGCCGGTTGACCTTCGCCTCGACGTCGGAGCGCATCCGCCGCACGGTGCCCTGGACGATGTCGTTGACGAAGAACCCCTGCAGCCACGCGAGCACCGACCCGGCGACGTAGACCGCCAGGACGATCAGCAGCACCCGGCCCACGGCACCGAAGTCGATGCCCGCACCCGGGACGACGTCGAGACCGCGCAGCAGGTCGGCGAACTGGTCGTTGCCGCTCGCCTCGGCGCCGGCGACCGCCTGCTCCTTGGTGATCCCGGACGGGAGCCGGCTGCCGACGTAGCCGTTGAAGATCAGGTCGGTGGCGTGCCCGAGGATCCGCGGGCCGAGCGCCATCAGCGTGACGCTGCCGGCGGCGAGCAGCAGCACGGCGACCGCACGGGCGCGCTCGGGCGCCATGTCGGTGACCAGCCGGCGAGCCGACGCCCGGAAGTCGTGCGCCTTCTGCCCGACCATGCCGCCGCCCATCGGGCCGCGGCCGAAGCCGGGACCCTGGACGATCCGCTCGGTCTGCTTGAGCGTCGAGCGCTCGCTCCGCTCGGTCGTGGTCGTCATGCGGCCGCTCCCTCGGTGACGCCCTGGCTGGCCGCGATCTCCTGGTAGGTCGGGTCGTCGCGCATCAGCTCGTCGTGGGTGCCGCGGCCGACCACCTCGCCGTCCTCGAGCACCAGGATCAGGTCGGCGTCGCGGATCGTCGCGATCCGCTGCGCCACGATGACGACGGTCGCGTCCCTCGTCTCGGGCCGCAGCGCGGCCCGCAGCCGCGCATCGGTGGCCACGTCGAGGGCGGAGAACGCGTCGTCGAACAGGTAGACCTCGGGGCGGCGGATCAGGGCCCGCGCGATCGCGAGCCGCTGGCGCTGGCCGCCCGAGACGTTGGTGCCGCCCTGCGCGATCGGCGCGTCGAGCTGCTCGGGCATCTCCTCGACGAAGTCCCGCGCCTGCGCGATCTCGAGCGCCCGCCACAGCTCCTCGTCGGTCGCGTCCGGCTTGCCGTAGCGCAGGTTGGAGGCCACCGTGCCCGAGAACAGGAACGCGCGCTGGGGCACCAGCCCGATCCGCGACCACAGCAGCTCGGGGTCGAGGTCGCGGACGTCGACGCCGTCGATGCGCACGGCACCCTCGGTGGCGTCGAGAAGCCGCGGCACCAGGTTGACCAGGGTGGTCTTGCCGGCGCCGGTGGAGCCGATGATCGCGATCGTCTGCCCGGGTCGCGCTGACAGGGAGATGCCGCTCAGCACCGGGTGCTCCGCGCCGGGGTAGGTGAAGCCGACGCCCTCCAGGTCGAGGTGGCCGGCGGCGCCGACCTCGCTCACCGGGCGGGCCGGCGGGACGACGGTCGTGTCGGTGTCGAGGACCTCGCCGATCCGGTCGGCGCACACCGCCGCCCGCGGCACCATCATCAGCATGAAGGTGCCCATCATCACCGACATCACGATCTGCATCAGGTAGGTCAGGAAGGCGGTGAGGGACCCGACCTCCATCGACCCGCTGTCGATCAGATGCCCGCCGAACCAGAGCACGCCGACGCTGCCGACGTTGGCCACCAGCATCACGATCGGGAACATGGTGGCCATCCAGCGGCCGGCGCGCAGCGAGACCTCGGTGAGGCGGTCGTTGGCCTCGCCGAACCGGGCGGTCTCCAGCGGCTCGCGGACGAAGGCGCGCACCACCCGGATGCCGGCGAGCTGCTCGCGCAGGATCCGGTTGACCTCGTCGAGCCGCGACTGCTGGGCCCGGAAGCTCGGCACCATCCGGGTCACCACGAAGCCGACCAGCACGCCCAGCACCGGCACGACGACCACGACCAGCCAGGACAGCTGGAGGTCCTGGCGCATCGCCATGACGATCGCGCCGACCATCATGATCGGGATCATCACCGCCATCGTGCAGGTCATCATCGCCAGCATCTGCACCTGCTGGACGTCGTTGGTCGCCCGGGTGATCAGCGACGGCGCGCCGAGCGTGGTCACCTCGCGGCTCGAGAACGTCCCGATCCGGCGGAAGATCGCGCCCCGCAGGTCCCGCCCGAAGCTCATCGACGAGCGGGCGCCGAACCACGCAGCGCCGATCGAGCAGGCGGCCTGGGCGACCGAGACCGCGAGCATCACCGCGCCCATCCGCACGATGTAGCCGGTGTCGCCGACGGCGACGCCCTTGTCGATGATGTCGGCGTTGATGCTCGGCAGGTAGAGCATCGCGACGACCGCGGCGAACTGCAGCACCACGATGACCGACAGCCAGGGTCGGTAGGGCGCCAGGTAGGTCCTCAGGAGTCGGAGCAGCATCAGCGTCCTTCCTCGGGTCGGCGTACGGCGCCGTAGAGCACCGTGTCGACGATCTGCTCGGGCGTGAGCGTGTCACTGCCCGCGAACTTGGGGTGCGTGCCGGAGAACGTGAGCAGGCGCAGCATCTGCACCACGCCCGCCGCCGGCATCGTGAGCTGGTCCTGGTCGGGCTTGATCACGTCGATCATCGCCGCCAGGGTCTGCTGCACGCGGCGGGCGTGCTGGGGGTCGGTCGGGATCTCGGGCGGCCCCTGGATCCCCAGCGCCCGCATCAGGTGGAAGACGCGCGCGAACCGCTGCTGCATCAGGCGCACCATCGCGACGGCGCGCTCGCGCAGCGGCAGGTCCATCGGGATCGCCCGCAGGTCCTCGACCGCGCGGCCGGGGTCGAACGCCTTGGCCAGCGCGGCGTCGACCAGCTCGTCCTTGGTGGCGAAGACCCGGAAGATCGTGCCCTCCGCGACGCCGGCCGCCTCGGCGATGAGCCGGGTCGTCACCGACCGGCCGTGCTCGTAGAGCAGCGGCAGCGTGGCGTCCACCAGCGCAGCGCGGCGCTGCTCCGGGGACATCGGGGCTGCTCGTCTGGCCATTCCTCGAGAATAAGTGAGTGAGTGCTCACTCACAACTGGATATCCCCGCGCGCATATCCTGCGGCCCGTGACCCAAGGCCGCCGCGCGCTGCGCATCCTCGGGACCGGCGCGGTCGTGCCCGACGAGGTCCTGCCCAGCACCACGCTCGACGCGCGCCTCGGGTTGGCCCCGGGGACGGTCGAGGGGCGCACCGGCGTCCGGGAGCGGTACGTCGAGCGCGGCACCGCCGCGCACCTCGGCGCCCGCGCCGCGCGCAAGGCGCTCGCGGCAGCCGGCCTGGACCTCGCCGACGTGGACGTGATCATCGGCGCGAGCGGCACGCCCGACCAGCCGCTCCCCTGCAACGCCGCCCTGCTGCACGAGGAGCTCGCCCCGTCCCGTCCGGTCCCGGCCTGGGACGTCAACGCCAGCTGCCTCAGCTTCCTGGTCGCGCTCGACCTGGCCGCCACGCTGGTCGACGCCGGCCGCCACCGGCACGTGCTGGTCGTGTCCTCCGACCTTGCCTCCGTCGGCCTCGACTGGTCCGACCTGGGCGCCTCCGGCATCTTCGGCGACGGAGCCGCCGCGGCCGTGCTCGGCCCCGCCGACGGCACCGACTCCGCCGTGCTCGCGGCCGGCTTCGCGACCCACAGCGAGGGCGCGCACACCTGCGAGATCCCGGGCGGCGGGTCGCGGCACGCGCCCGACCGGGTCGAGGGCGACTACGCCGACGTGGCCCGGTTCCGGATGGACGGCGGGGCCGTGTTCCGGCTCGCGATCCGGCACCTGCCGCCCTTCGTCGACGACCTCCTCGCCACGGCCGGCGTCACGCTCGACGAGCTGCCGGTCGTCGTACCCCACCAGGCCAGCCACCACGGGCTGTCCTGGCTGCGGCAGCGGTTCGGGCTGCGCGAGGACCAGCTGGTCGACATCTACGCCGACCGCGGCAACCAGGTCGCGGCGTCCCTGCCGTCCGCGCTGCACGCGGCGATCGAGTCCGGCCGGCTGCGCCGCGGCGACCACGCCCTGCTGCTCGGCACCGGGGCCGGCCTGAGCATCGGAGGAGTGGTCCTGTGCTACTAGAGCAACCCGAGGTGGAGTTCCACTGGCTGCGCGTCGGTCACTGCAAGGGACCCGAGGCGATGGCGCGCGCCGGAGGTCGGCTGCGGATGATCGAGCTGCCGTCGTACGTGGGCGCGATCCGCCACCCCGAGCACGGCTGGACCCTGTTCGACACCGGCTACTCCCAGCACTTCATGGACGTCACCCGCAGCGGGCCCGGGTGGATCTACCGCAACGTGCTGCCGGTGCGGCTCCCCGAGGACCAGCAGCTGCCGCGCCAGCTCGAGGCGCTCGACGTCGATCCCCGCGACGTGCGCCGGATCGTGCTGTCGCACTTCCACGGCGACCACGTCGGCGGCCTGCTCGACCACCCGGGCGCGCGCATCATCGCGGGTGCGGCCGGCGCGGAGCAGGCGCTGCGGCTGCGCGGCCTCACCGCGATCCGCCACGCGATCCTGCACGGCCTCCTCCCCGACGACCTGCGCGATCGGCTCGACCCGGTCGCCTCGTTCCCGCGGGTCGCCCTCGACCACGGCCTGACCGGCTGGGACCTGCTCGGCGACCGCAGCCTGGTCGCCGTCGACCTGCCCGGGCACACGCCGGGCCACCTCGGGCTGCTGCTGACCACCCACGGCAGGCAGGCCCTGCTCGCCGGCGACGCCGCCTGGACGACGCAGTCGTTCCAGCAGGTCCGGCCGCCGTCGCGACTCGCCAAGGGGATCTTCGACGACTGGGCGGCGACCGGCCGCACCCTGCAGGCCCTCCACGACGTCGACGCCGACCATCCCGAGCTCACGGTCCTGCCGGCGCACTGCTCCGAGGGCGCGCGCACCTGGGCCGAGGTCACCGCCGGATGACCTCCGGCCCGATAGCCACCGCGCGGGTGTTCGCGCGCGACCGCTGGCGGCCGCACGACCCCCGCCGGGCCGCCCGCGCACTGGAGCGCTTCCTGCGCGAGGAGATCGCCGCGACGGACTTCTACCGGCCCTACGCCGGCGGCCCGCTGGACGCGGTCCCGGTCGTCGACAAGGCCACCGTGCTCGCTGACTTCGCGGCGTTCAACCGGCACCGGATCACCCTCGACCAGGCACTCGCCGTCGCCGAGGAGGCCGAGCGCAGCCGGGACTTCCGGACCACGCTGCCGGGCGGGGTGACCGTCGGCCTGTCCACCGGCACCTCCGGCACCCGCGGGGTCTTCCTCGTCTCCGAGTCCGAGCGCCGGCTCTGGGCCGGCACGCTCATGGCGCAGCTGCTCGCCCCCGCCGCGCTGCGGACGATGGCCCGCCGCCCGCTGCGGGTCGCGCTGTTCCTCCGCGCCAACAGCAACCTCTACGAGACCCTCGACAGCCGCCGGGTCACGTTCAGCTGGCACGACCTGACCCTCCCGCTCGACCACCACCTCGGCACGCTCGCGGGCACCGACGTGCTGGTCGCGCCGGCGAGCGTGCTCCGCGCGATCGCCGAGGCCCGGGTGCCGGGGCTGCGGCCGCTCCAGGTGGTGTCGGTCGCCGAGACCCTCGAGCCGGACGACGAGACCGTGGTGCGGCGGGCCTTCGGGGTGCGGGTCGACCAGGTCTACCAGGCCACCGAGGGCCTGCTCGCCGTGAGCTGCCCGGCCGGCCGGCTGCACCTCAACGAGCGCTACGTCCACGTCGAGCCCGAGTGGCTGGACCACCGCCGGTTCCACCCGGTGGTCACCGACTTCGCCCGCACCACGCAGCTCGTGGTGCGCCACCGCCTCGACGACGTGCTCCTCGCCGCGCCCGGGCCGTGCCCGTGCGGCCGGCCCGGCCGCTCCATCGCCGCGGTGCTCGGACGCGCAGACGACGTGCTCGAGCTGAACGGTGCGACCGGTCCGGTGCGCGTCTACCCCGACGCCCTGCGGCACGCCGTCGCGCTCGCCGGCGCGGTCGACGACCACCGGATCCGCCAGACCGGGGAGGAATGGCAGGTCGCCGTACGCGCGGACGAGCCGGACGCCGCCGTGGACCGGATCTCCGCGGAAGTGGGGCGGCTGGCCCGCAGACTGGGCGCGGAGCCGCCGCGGGTCGTGGCGGCACCGTGGCCCGACGAGGCGCCCGACCAGAAGCGGCGCCGGATCAGGAGGTTGGCATGAGGATCCTGGTGACCGGCGCGTCCGGCTTCGTCGGGGGCCGGCTGGTGGAGCTGGCCCGCGACCGGCACGAGGTGGTCGGCCTGGGCCGGCGCGCGCTGGACCGCGACGGGTTCCCCGGCGTCGACTACCTGCGCGCCGACCTCGGCCGCACGCCGCTGGACGCGCTGCCCGCGCTGCCGTGGCACCCCGACGCCGTCATCCACTGCGCGGCGCGCGCGACGCCGTACGCCGCCCGCCGCGACTACGAGCGCGACAACGTCGCCGCCACCCGCACGGTCGTCGCCTGGTGCGAGCGCCTGGCCGCCTCGGGCGCCGGCCTACCCCGGCTGGTGCACGTCTCGTCGAGCTCGGTGCTCTACCAGGACGGCGACCAGCTCGACCTGACCGAGGAGTCGCCGGTCGGGCCCGGCTTCGCCAACGACTACGCCCGCACCAAGGCCGCCGCGGAGGAGGTCGCGGCGACGTACGCCGGCCCGGTCGTCATCGCGCGCCCGCGGGCGGTGTTCGGGCCGGGCGACACGGTGCTGTTCCCGCGGATCATCGCCGCGGCCAAGGCCGACCGCCTGCCGGTGCTCACCGGGCGCGACACCCCGGCCGTCGGCGACGTCATCTACGTCGACAACCTCGTCGAGTACCTCCTCGAGCTCGCCGTGCGCCGCGACCTCACCGGCGTCTACCACCTGACCAACGCCGAGCCCGTCGAGATGCAGGCGCTGCTCGTCGACGTGCTGGACCGGCTGGGCTTCCCGCCGCCGCGTCGCGAGGTGAGCCTCGGTACGGCGCTCCGCGCCGCCACGATCCTGGAGCGGGCCTGGCGCGTCCTGCACCTGCCCGGCGAGCCGCCGATCACCCGCTACGGCGTGGGGGTGCTGAGCTGGTCGAAGACGTTCGTGCCCGACAAGATGCTGCGCGACCTCGGTGCGCCCGCGATCAGCATCGAGAAGGGCGTCGTCGAGTTCGTCGACTGGCAGAAGGAACGGCTCTAGTGCCCCTGCGACCGACCACCGCCGTCCGGTTGGCGGCGCTGGGCTACGTCGGCATCCAGACAGGCAAGACGGCGGCGGCCCTGCGGGCCGCGGACCGCGCGCCGGCGGCGACCGAGCCGACGCCCGCGGAGCTCGCCCGGGTCGTCGTCGCCCAGCCGATCCTCAGCGGCGACCCCGGTCTCGAGGACGCGCTGCGCGACAACCTGCTCTCGCTGGCCGGGGCGCGGTTCTGCTGGCTCGTCGACACCGACGACCCGGAGGCGCAGCGGGTGGCGGGGAAGCTCGCCGACGAGCTCGGCCGCTCCGCGGACGCGACGACCCGGGTGGAGGTGGTCCGCTGCGACCCGGCGCCCGACGGGACCAACCCCAAGCTCTGGAAGCTCCAGGAGGCGCTGGACCGCTGCACCGACGACGACGTGCTGGTCGTGCTCGACGACGACACCCGGCTCCCGGCACCGAGCCTCGGCGCGCTGCTCGGCGGGCTCGGTCGCGCCACCCTGGTCACCGGGCTTCCCGCCTACCTCCCCGGCACCACCGTCTGGGCCCGGCTGGTCGAGCAGTTCGTCGACAACAACGCCGCCGTGACCTACCTGCCGACGAAGCCGGTGACGATCAACGGGATGACCTGGGCGATGCGGGCGGTCGACCTGCGCGCGATCGGCGGGTTCACTCCCCTCCTGCGCAACCTCACCGACGACCTGGCGGTCGCGGGCCGGGTGCTCGCGACCGGCGGCACCCTCTGCCAGACCGCCTCGCCGCAGTGGCTGACCACCACGGTGCCCACGTCGCGGCACTACGCGCGGTTGATGCACCGGTGGTTCCTGTTCGCGACCCTGCTGCTGCGGCGCCAGCCGCCGTCGCAGGTCGCCACGATCAGCACCCTCCACGGGACCCACCCGTTGCTGCTCTGGACCGTGCTCGTCGGCTCCGCCCGCGCCCGGCGCCCGGGTCCGCTGCTGGCACTGCTCGCAGTGCGGGCCGTGCTGATCGAGGTGGTCCAGCGGCGGGTCTACGGGCGGTCCCTGCAGCGTCCCCTGCTGTCGGTGGTCTCCGAGCTCGCCCAGCCCGCCCACCTCGGGCACGGCGCGCTGCGGCGCACGATCACCTGGCGCACCCGGGTCTACCGGGTGCACGCCGACGACCGGTTCGAGGCCGTGCGGTGACGCTGCCGCTCCAGGTGCTGCACCTGACCGGCCAGAGCGACCCGGCGAGCTGCGCCCTCTCCCCCGCCCAGCACGCGTTCCTCGACGCGCTGCCGCTGCCCGAGGAGGCGAAGGTCCGGCGGAACTTCCCCTACGACGAGGCGCTCGCGCCGTACCGCCCGGTCCCGCTCTGGCTCGGCAGCCTCCGGCACGCGGGTCTCGCGGTCCGGGTCCGGCGCCGCGGCTGGGCCGACCGGCACCGGTCCTCGGTCGTCACGCAGCTCGGCCGCGCCGACCGCTCCCTGGTGCTGGCCGGCAGCATCGGCCTCGACCTGCTCGGCCGGCTCGACCTCCCCGCCGCGACCCTCGACCGCCTGGTCGTCGTCGCCTACGGCGCGGTCGCGACCCGCCCGCCGGCCTGCCGCACGATCCGGGTCGGCAGCCGGCGCGACCACCTCGCCCGCTGGTGGCCCAGCGACGTGTACGTCGACAGCGGGCACCTCGACTACCTGGCGGCCCCCGAGCTCGCCGCGGTCTGCCGCGAGGTGCTCAGCGAGCTGGGTGCCACGGGGAGGGCGCCGTGAGGGTCGACCTGGTCGCGCCGCCGATGAGCGGCCACCTGCACCCGGCCCTCGGCGTGGCCGTCCGGCTCGCCCGGGAGCCCGGCCTCGAGGTCCGCGTGGTCAGCACCCCCGGGGCGCAGGCCCAGGTCGCGGCCAGCGGCATCGCCGGCCTGGCCGTGCTCGAGGGCGCCGACGACGAGCTCGCGGCCATCGTGAACCCGCCGCACCCGATCGGCAGCAACCCGGTGCGGCTGACCCGGCAGTTCCGCGCGGCCATGCGGCTCCAGGCGCGGTTCCAGCAGGAGCTCGCGGCGCTGTGGGCGGACGCGCCGCCGGACCTCGCCATCGTCGACTTCACGCTGCCGGCGGCCGGCTACGCCGCCGAGGCGGTGGGCGCCCGCTGGTGGACGCTGCACGCGTCGCCCTGCGCGATCGAGGCGACCAGCGGCCCGCCCGCCTACCTCGGCGGGCTCCGGCCGGGCACGGGTCCGCTCGGCCGGACCCGCGACGCGGCGGGCCGGCTGGCGACCCGCGGCTTCAAGCGGACGGTGTTCCGCGCGACCCGCCGCCGGCTCGCGGCGATGGGCGTGGGGGCGGTCTACCGCCCCGACGGCACCGAGGCGGCCTACTCCCCCGAGCGGATCTGGGCGCTGACGCCCGAGGCGATCGAGTTCCCGCGAGGGCTGCCGCCGTCGGTACGCCACGTCGGCCCGGTCCTGCACACACCGCCGACGACGCACCCCGCTCCCGACCTGACGCCCGGGCGCCACCACGTCCTCGTGACCGCCGGCACGCACCTCCCCTGGCACAAGCAGACCCTCCTCGACGGCGCCGCGGCAGCGGCGGCCGCGCTGCCCGACGTCGAGGTCCACGTCAGCCTGGGCGGCTGCGCCCCGGACCTCGCGGTGCCGACCGGCGTGGTCGTGCACGAGTACGTCGACTACGCCCGCGACCTGGCCCGCTTCGACGCAGTCGTCCACCACGGCGGCTCCGGCGTCCTCGGCCACACCCTCGCCGCGGGCCTGCCGGCCGTGGTGCAGCCGGTCGACTACGACCAGTTCGACCACGCCACCCGGCTGGTCGCGGCCGGCGTCGCCGTGCGGCCCCGTCGCCCGTCGGGCCTGGCCGCCGCGATCCGGGAGGTGCTCGACGACCCGTCCTACGCGGCCGCCGCCGCGCGGGTCGCGGAGGAGGTCCGGCGTGCGCCGGCGGTCGAGGTCATCGCGGCCGCGGTCGCTCAGCTGCCCAGGGCGGAGCCCAGGTCGCTGCCGGGCAGCACCGGGACGTAGAGCCGCGCGCCCGAGGGCCCGCCGAGCCGGACCGTGTGCAGCGCCGGGAGCGCGGGCATCGATGCGGCCGACGTGCCGACGACCAGCACGCCGATCCGGTGCCCGGCCTCGAACCGGTTGCCGACCGGCCACAGCTCGACGTGGTAGCGCCGCGGCACCAGCGGCGTCGCCGGGTCCTTGTGGCCGTAGTCGCCGTACGGCTGCACGAGGTGGCCGTGCGCGTCCACCAGCGAGCGGTCCGCCACCACGCCGGGGTAGGACGTGGAGAGGCGCCCGACGGTGAGCGGGTGGGACGTGCCGTCGGGTGCGACGTCGGTGAGCACCACCCAGATCCCGCTGTCCGGCGTGGTCGTCGACAGGGTCAGGTCGAGGGCGAGCGGCCCGGCGAGCGTCACGTCGTCCCGCAGCGGCGCGGTCCGGAAGGCCAGCCCGGTCAGGCCGGCGAGGTCGGTCTGGGTGAGCAGCGGCAGCGCGCCGGTGAGCGCGTCCAGCCCGCCCGCGCCGAGCAGGGCCGCGTTGGGGGTGTCGGTCATCGTCGGCAGGGTCGGGACGGTGAGGTAGGACGCGGACCCGGACCGGGCCGGCGCCGCGGGGGTCAAGGTGCCGCCCGGCCCGAGGTGCAGCGTGCTCCACCGGGTGCCGGGCACCGGCCAGTCGGCGGCGTCGTAGGTCGCCACGTCCCCGGCGAGGTAGTCCTCCCGGTCGCCCACCGGCATCAGCAGCTGGACCCGGGGGTGCTGCTCGACGCCGTTGTCGACGCCCCGCACGTAGTGGTCGAGCCACGCCGCGGCCTCCGCGGCTCCGCCGTCGGTGCCGGCCGGGTAGCCGTCGTGCCCGCCGGCCAGCAGCAGGTGCGCACCGTCGTCGCGGAGCGCCTGGTAGCCCTCGAAGGCGCCGCGCGACTCGACGTCGAAGAACCCGTCGATGACCAGCGTCGGGATGTCGTTGGCGTCGCCGCGCCAGCCACGCTCCTGCCACCACGCGTCGAGCGTCGGGTGCGCGAGGCCGGCGTCGACGCCGGTGCGGAACAGGCCGCCGACCACGGCGAGGGACGACGCCGGGTCGCGCTGCAGCCGGTCGAGGCCCTGGACCAGGGCGGGTGCGCCGATCAGGCCGAGGACGCCCGCGCCGGGCAGCAGGTTGAGGATCCCGCCCGGCACGAGGAGGTCCCGGTAGAGCTCGTGGGTCCCCGACCGCAGGACCGCGGCACGGACGCAGGGGAGCCTCTCGTGCCAGCTGTTGTAGAGGACGATCGCGCTCGCCGAGAACCCGTTGACCGCGAGGTTGCCGTCGCTGAAGGGCTGGCTGCACGCCCACCGCAGCACCTCGACGACGTCGCGCTGGCTGCGCGGGCCGAGGGCGTCGAACGATCCGTCGCTGTCGCCGGTGCCGCGGATCTGGACGAGCAGGTAGTTGTAGCCGGGACCGACCGCGAGCGTCTGGCTGCCGTCGCCGTACGGCGAGAACTCGACCACCGTCGGCCGCGCCTCCACCGCTCCGCTGCTGGTCAGCGTGGTCTGCAGCTCCACGCCGTCGGAGGCGGTGAACCGCTGGTCCACCACCACGACAGCGGGCGGGTCCTGGGCACCGGCCGCCGGTGGGCGGGGCACACCGGCGAGCCCCGTCACCAACGGGGTCACGAGCAGGGTCACGAGCAGGGCGCCGGGGAGCGCGGCGACTCTCACCGGGTCAGGATGCCCGGAACGCACCCGCGCGGCCACCCGCCGGACGAGGATGTGCCCATGACCGTCACGGGGACGCCGTACGAGATCCGGCCCTTCGAGTTCAGCGAGACGGACCCCGCGGCCCACGAGCCGCTCGTCGACCTGCACGTGTCGCGGGTCGCCGGCCTGCGCCGCTCCGAGGCCGAGTTCTGGTTCAACAACCGCCCCAACACCCGCTACTTCCACGTCCGCACGGCACACGTCGGCGACGAGCTCGCCGGCTGGGGCCTCTCCCAGCAGCCGGTCTTCTTCCCGCCGGAGTTCGCCCTCGTCTGGGTCGTGGTGGCGCGCGAGCACGGCGGGCGCGGCATCGGCCGGGCGCTGTACGACGAGCTGCTGACCACCGTGCCGGAGGGCGTCGACACGATCGGCACCGGCGTCCGGGACAACGACCCCGAGTCCGTGGCGGTCGCCGAGGCGCACGGCTTCGTCGTCAACCAGCACGGGATCAACTCCGAGCTGCTCCTGACCGACCTGCCCGAGCCGGTCTCCGTCGCGGGCCTGACCTACGAGGACGTCAGCGACCTGGTCTTCCCCGACGAGGAGGCCGTCGAGGCGATGCTCCGGGACAGCCAGACGAACCCGGAGGCGGCCGTCGGGATCATCAGCACCCTGGAGAGCTTCCGGCCCTACCAGCGGACCCGGGACTTCCTCGCCGTGCTCGCGCGCCTCGACGGCGAGCCGGCGGCGATCATCGCCGGCGACATCTCCGACCGGGTGCTCGACATCCACTACACCGGCGTCGGGCAGCGGTTCCGCGGGCGCAACATCGGGTTCGCGCTCAAGCAGTTCGCGCACCGGGTCGCCGCGGAGCGCGGCGCGACCTCGAGCTTCACGACCAACGAGGAGAGCAACACCGGCATCCGGCACGTCAACGCCCGGTTGGGCTACCAGGTCGTCGGCGGCATGTACCGGCTGCGCCGCCCGTTCCCCTGACCCCGGATCCACCTGCCCACCAGGGCCCCGGCAATCTGGTGCCATGACGTCAGGGAACGACGCCCGCCCCGATGCCCTGGTGGCGCTGAGCGAGCTGGTCGCGGCGGCCGGCGGACCGCTGCCGGCCGAGCAGGCCCTGCCGCGGCTGCGCGAGCTCGCCGACCAGCTGGGCGAGGACGACGGCTTCGGGTTCGCCGTGATCGCCTACCACGCGCTCACCGGGGCCGACCCGTTCCCGGACGGTCCCGCCGGCGCCGCTCCCCGGCCGGCCGCCCAGGTCGCGCCCGGCCTCCCGGTGCGCGCCGCCGACGCCCTCGACGAGGCGCTCGCGGCCGAGCCGGCCGGCCGCCCGACACCCGACGCGGTGGTCAGGATCCTCGAGGCGCAGCTGGGCCCCCACACCGAGGGTGGCCAGACCAAGGAGGAGTTCCGGCGGGCCATCCGCGACGTCGTCGCGCCGCCGCACGAGGTCCCGCGGATCGGCACCCTGGACGCCGACGCCCTGCCCACACCCGCGTGGGACCCCAGCCTCCCCAGCCGCGACCCGAGCCGACGGCGCCGGTCGAGCGGGCGGGGTTGGAGCGGGCGGGGTTCGAGCGGGCGGGGGTCGAGCAGCGCCGACCTGCGCGCCACCCTGCTCGTGGTGGCCGGGATCGCCGTCGTCGCGCTCCTCAGCCTGCTCTACGCCGTCCTCCGCTGACCTGTCTCGACTCGGTAAAGATCGCGGAATTCCCGCGCGCGGGCGACGGCCGCGGTTCTAGTTTTCCTCGCAGGGGAGGGATGCGCGACGAAGGTGCGCCCCATGACTGCAGACCACAGCTCAACAGACACCATCGGCCGACGGACGCTGCGGTTCCGGAGACGGCTGGCACCCATCCTGGTCGACGGCCCGCCGACGGGCCTCGCTCGCGCCTATGACGTCGACAGCGGTGGCCACCTGGTCACCGAGCTCGTCCCGCGGGTGACCCTGGAGGACCTGGTCCGGATGGGTCCGCTCCCCCACGAGGCCGCGTTCGACGCGCTGCGCGACGTCGCCGCCGAGCTGGAGGCGATGGCGGCCGAGGCCGGCGAGGCGCACGGCGACGTGAAGCCCTGGAACGTCTACGTCCTCCCCGACGGGCACGCGACGATCGGCGACCCGCACGAGCAGGAGAGGGCCGAGCGGCCCGCCGGCGCCACCCGCCGCGGCGACGCGTACTGGTTCGGGGTCCTCGTGTGCGAGGTGCTCACCGGCATCCGCCCGATCGACCGCCCCGACGCCGCCCGCCTGATGGCCGAGGCCGGGCTCCCCGAGCCGGTCCGCGCCACGATCCTGCGCGCTCTCCAGCCGCGCCCCCAGCGGCGCCCCTTGCCCCACCACCTGGTCGCCGCGCTCGACGCGCTGCCGGCCGGGACGTGGCTCCCCGACGGCGCGGCGGACCGCGCCGTCGACCCGGGGGGACCGGCAGGTCCGGACGGACCGGTCGGACCGGCGGACCCGGTGGACGGACCTGCACCGGCCACCGGGCCCGCCGAGGACCTCGCGCCGGTCGAGGTCCCGGAGCCGGAGGAGGACCCCCAGCCGGTCGTGGTCCTCGAGCCCGTCGAGGAGGACCTCCACCCGGAGCAGCCGGCGGAGCCGGTGCGCCGGCGGGTGCCGCTGCTGCGCCGCCTCGGACGCTACGTCGCCGCGCTGGGGGCCCTGCTCGTCGTGGCCGGCGCGGTCACCGGCGCGCGGATGCTCGGCTTCCTGGAGCCGGCGGCGGTGGGAACCCCGGCGGCGGTCCCGGTCGGCGTGCAGCGGGTCGCGCTGTTCGTCACGCCGCCCCGCACGCACTGCCCGCGGGCCCACATCACCCTCACCTCGACCGTCGTCACCGACGGTCGGGCCGGCACCGTCACGCTGCACTGGCAGCTCCCGGGCGGGCAGCTGCTCGCCGACGACCGGGTCGAGGTGGCCGACGGCGTGCGCCGGACGGTGGTCTCGACCGACGTCACCGTCCTCGGCCAGCGGGCGCTGCGCGGCCACGCCGTGGTGACGGTGAGCCCGGGCGCCACCCGCGCGACCGCGCCGTTCCGGTTCGACTGCCGCTAGGGCGCGAGCCGCTCCCGGGTCCACCGCAGCCCGTCGCGGCGGTAGCGCAGCCGGTCGTGCATGCGGCCCGGCCGGCCCTGCCAGAACTCGAAGACCTCGGGCCGGACCCGGTAGCCGCCCCACTCCTCCGGGACGGGGACGTCGCGGTCGGCGTACGTCTCCTCGGCCGCGGCGTACGCCGCCGCCAGCTCCTCGCGCCCGGAGACGACCTGCGACTGGTGCGACGCGTGAGCGCCGAGCTGGCTGCCGCGGGGGCGGGCGGCGAAGTAGGCCGCGACCTCGTCCTGCGGCAGGGGACTCGCGAGGCCCTCGACCCGCACCTGGCGCTCCAGCGGGTGCCAGGGGAAGAGCAGGGCGCACCGCGGCTCGGCGGCGAGGTCGCGACCCTTCGCCGAGGCGGTGTTGGTGAAGAACGTGAACCCCTCGTCGGTCACGCCCTTGAGCAGCACGATCCGCGCCGCGGGCTGGCCGTCGGGCGACACGGTCGCCACCACCATCGCGTTGGGCTCGTGCAGCCCGGCGGTCTCCGCGTCCGCGAACCAGCGGCGGAACATCGCGAGCGGATCGGCCTCCGCCTCGTTCTCGACGAGCCCGGCGGCGCCGTACTCCACCCTCAGCGCGGCCAGGTCGGTCGGTCGTTGGTCACCGGGCATAGGCGCAAGTTAGCGCGTGGGGCAGAATGCGGCTGATCCAGAACAGCGAGGAGACGCGGAATGCCCGAGGTACACCACGGACTCGAGGGCGTCATCGCCTTCGAGACGCAGATCGCAGAGCCGGACAAGGAAGGCTCCGCGCTGCGTTACCGCGGCGTCGACATCGAGGACCTGGTCGGCCGGGTGCCCTTCGAGAACGTCTGGGGCCTGTTGATCGACGGCTCCTACACCCCGGGGCTGCCGCCCGCCGAGGCCTTCAACCTGCCGTTCCACACCGGCGACGTGCGGGTGGACCTGCAGTCCGCGATCGCGGCGCTCGCGCCCGCGTTCGGGTTCAAGCAGACCTACGACAGCACGCCCGAGGAGGTCCGCGCCGACCTCGCGCGCGCGGCCGTGATGGTGCTGTCGTACGCCGGCCAGTCGGCCCGCGACATCCACCAGCCGATCGTCCCGCAGCGCGAGGTCGACAAGGGCCAGACGCTCGCCGAGAAGTTCCTGATCCGGTGGCGCGGTGAGGCCGACCCGGCCCACGCGCAGGCGATCGACGCCTACTGGTCCTCGGCGGCCGAGCACGGCATGAACGCCTCGACGTTCACCGCCCGGGTCATCACCTCGACGGGCGCCGATGTCGCGGCCGCGCTGTCCGGCGCGATCGGCGCGATGAGCGGCCCGCTCCACGGCGGCGCCCCCTCGCGGGTGCTCCACATGATCGAGGAGGTCGAGAAGTCCGGCGACGCCCGCGGCTACGTGAAGAACCTGCTCGACTCCGGCGAGCGGCTGATGGGCTTCGGGCACCGCGTCTACCGCGCGGAGGACCCGCGGGCGCGGGTGCTGCGCCGCACGGCCCAGGAGCTGGGCGCCGTGCGCTACGAGGTCGCCGAGGCGCTGGAGAAGGCGGCCCTCGCCGAGCTCCGCGAGCGGCGCCCGGACCGCGTGCTCGAGACCAACGTGGAGTTCTGGGCGGCGATCGTGCTCGACTTCGCCGAGATCCCGCCGCACCTGTTCACGTCGATGTTCACCTGTGCCCGCACCGGTGGCTGGTCGGCGCACATCCTCGAGCAGGTCAAGACCGGCCGGCTGATCCGGCCGTCGGCCGTCTACAACGGCCCCGAGCCGCGGCCGGCGGAGTCGGTCGAGGGCTGGAACGCCGACTGGGCGGGCTGACGCCGGCCGTCGTGCCCGCGGCCGCCGGGATCGCCGGTCAGCCGTCGGTGGCGGTGTGCCGTCCCGGTGCCGGAGCGTCCGGGTCCATGCGGTCCGCGTCCACCAGGCGCTCCTCGAGCGCGGTCCGGTCCTGCTCGACCGCCGCGCGGCGCTCGCCCGCGGCCCGCTCGAGCCGGTCGGCCTCGGCGCGCAACCGCTCGGCCTCGGCCTCGGCGCCCTTGGCCTCGGCCTCGCGCCGCCGCAGGTCCGGCGCGACCTGAGCGGCCTCGGCGCGGATCTCCGCGGCCTTCTCCCGGCCGGCCTCGCGCTTGGCTGCCTGACGCCTCCGGCTGATCGCGACGGCCGCGATCACGGCCACCAGCACCACGACGGCTATCAGGATCCAGATCCAGCTGTCCATGTTCCCTCCCTTTTCCCGGAAGGGTGGTAACCGGTGGGCGGAGCGGCAAACGGGCACCGGTCGAACGAGCAGGGGCAGACGTGCTGGTGCGTCACACCCGCTTGCCGAACGACCGGGCCAGCTCGTGGCCGCAGTAGTGCCCGAAGCCCGGGATCTCGACGTAGCCCGCCGACGTGTAGAGCGCGATCGCCTCCGGCTGCTTGAGCCCGGTCTCGAGCACGAGCAGGTCGTGCCCGGCCGCGACCGCCGTGCGCTCGAGCTCGGCCAGGACCACCCGCGACAGACCACGGCGGCGGTGCTCCGGCACGACGTACATCCGCTTGATCTCGGCGGCCGACGTGCCGCCGAGGGCGCGGACGGGGCTGCGCCGCCAGGCACCCGTCGCCACCGGCGCCTCCCCGAGGTAGGCGACGAGGAAGAGACCCTCCGGCGGGTCGAACTCGTCCGGCTCGACGTGGCCCTCGTCGGGGCCGCCGTAGCGCTCGACGTACTCCTCCTGGACGCGCGCGACCAGCGCCGCGGCGTCGGGGTGGGCGTAGCCGACCAGCCGCATCTCGAGCACCGTGTCCGTCACGCAACCCGATTTATCACCCCCGTGATCTGCCTGTCACACTGGTTTCCTGACAGCGTCGTCAGCGTTCCCTCCCTCGACGAGAAGGAAGATGTCGTGACCGACGCCCTCGTGATCCCTGACGAGCTCAAGCCCCTCGACGGCCGCTTCGGCGCCGGACCGTCGAAGATCCAGACCAGCCACCTCGACGCGCTCGCCGCGACGGGTGCGTCCCTGATGGGGACGTCGCACCGGCAGGCCCCGGTGAAGAACACCGTCGGTCGCGTCCGCGAGGGCCTGGCCGCGCTGTTCGAGCTGCCCGAGGGCTACGAGGTCGTGCTCGGCAACGGTGGCGCGACCGCGTTCTGGGACATCGCGACGTTCGGCCTGATCGAGAAGAAGTCGCAGCACCTGTCGTTCGGCGAGTTCTCCTCCAAGTTCGCCAAGGCCGCCGAGCAGGCGCCGTGGCTCGACGCGCCCTCGGTCATCAAGTCGGAGCCCGGCTCGCGGCCCGACGCCGTCGCCGAGCAGGGCGTGGACGTCTACGCGTGGGCGCACAACGAGACCTCGACCGCGGTCATGGCGCCGGTCGTGCGGCCCGCGGGCGCCGACGAGGGCTCGCTGGTGCTGATCGACGCCACGTCGGGCGCCGGCGGGCTGCCGGTCGACCTGAGCCAGGTGGACACCTACTACTTCGCGCCGCAGAAGTGCTTCGCCTCCGACGGCGGCCTCTGGATCGCCATCATGTCGCCCGCCGCCCTCGAGCGCGCCGCCCGGATCGGCGCGTCCGACCGGCACATCCCGGCGTTCTTCGACCTGCCGACGGCGATCGACAACTCCGCGAAGAACCAGACCTACAACACCCCGTCGGTCGCGACCCTGTTCCTGATGGCCGAGCAGCTCGACTGGATGAACAGCGAGGGCGGCCTCAAGGGCATGGTCGAGCGCACCACCGAGTCCTCGGACGCGCTCTACGGCTGGGCCGAGCGGACGTCGTACACCACGCCGTACGTCGCCGACCCCGCCCACCGCTCGCTGGTGATCGGCACCATCGACTTCGACGAGTCGATCGACGCCGCCGCCATCGCCGCGACCCTGCGCGCCAACGGCATCGTGGACACCGAGCCCTACCGCAAGCTCGGCCGCAACCAGCTGCGCATCGCGATGTACCCCGCCGTGGACCCCGCCGATGTCGAGGCCCTCACGCGGTGCATCGACTTCGTGGTCGAGAACTCCTGACCCGGGCCGCCTGCCGTCCACAGGCAGGCTGAGCGCAGCCGGTCCTCCACAGGCCCCGGCGACGACCGGGCCGGTCGTCGCCGGGACCCGGTGGAATGGGCCCATGACCAGCACGCAGGACCTCGCCGGCATGGGCGACTCCGAGCTCCTCGCCAATGCCGAGGAGCTCGAGCGCGCCGCGCGGGTGGCGGAGTGCGGCAAGATCCTGGTCGCGCAGGCCTGGGCGGCGGCCAACCCGGGACGGGAGCTGCTTCCCGGGGGCGGCCGGGAGCGGGCCGTGCAGCTCGGCGCCGTCGGCACCCCGACGGTGGCGGAGTTCGCGCCGGCCACGCTGGCGGCGCGGCTGCGGATGTCGTCGTACGCCGGCGCACGGCTCATGGCCGACGCGATCGACATCCGGCACCGGCTGCCCAACATCCAGGGCCTGGTCGAGACGGGTGAGGCGGACGCGCGCTACGCGCGGCTGGTCGCCCAGCAGACGCGCGAGCTCTCGCCCGAGGAGGCGGCGGCCGTCGACGAGGCGGTCGTGAGCGTCGTCGACGGGTCGATCTCCTGGCACCGGTTCGAGCTGGTCGTCGCCGGCGCGGTCGTCGCGGCCGCCCCCGCCCTGGCGCGGCGCCGTGAGCAGGACGCCCGGGCCAGCGCCTTCCGCCGGATCCGGGCGCAGGAGGGCCACGGCATGGCGGCCCTGCTCGTCCGGGGCGACGTGGCCGCGATCAGCCAGATCGAGGCGTCGGTCCTCGCCCGTGCCGAACGGCTCGCCGTGCCGAAGCACCCGGCGCAGGAGGGTCCGGCCGAGACCCTCGACGAGCGCCGGATCCGCGCTCTGCTCGAGCTGGTCACCGCCACGCCCACCGACCCCGACGTGCGCGCGGCGATGCCCACCGTCCAGCTCCACGTCCACACCTACACCGACCCCGACGGCCGCGTGGCCGACGTGGCCCGGGTCGACGGCCACGGACCGGTGACCCTCGACTGGCTGACGGCCGTCCTCGGGACCCGTTGCCACTTCACCGTGCGACCCGTCCTGGACGTCGAGGGCCAGGCCCCGGTCGACGCCTACGAGATCCCCGACCGGCATCGGCGCGCGGTCCGGATGATCACCCCGGCCGACACGTTCCCCTACGCCAACTGCCTCACCGACGACATGGACGTCGACCACACCGAGCCGTGGCGGGACGACGGGCCACCCGGCCAGTCACGGATCGGCAACTACGGACCGATGACCCGCCACCACCACCGGATCAAGACGCACGGCGAGTGGCAGGTGCGGCAACCGTTCCCGGGCATCTACATCTGGCGGGACCCCGACGGCGTCTACTACCTCGTCGACCACACGGGCACGCAGCCGCTCAGAGCCGCGAGCTGATCAGCTCGAAGGCGTCCCGCCCGAAGGCCACGATCCGCGCGACCTCGACAGCCGTGTCGGTGCCGCGCAGGGTGTCGAGGGCGGCGTCGACGGCGTCCTCGCGCGGCCAGCCGTAGATCCCCGCGGAGACCAGGGGAAAGGCCAGCGACCGGGCGCCGAGCTCGTCGGCGACCTCGAGGGCGCGGCGGTAGCAGGAGGTCAGCAGCGCGCGGTCGCGCTCGCCGGCGTTGTAGTTGGGACCGACGACGTGGATCACCCAGCGTGCCGCCAGCTCACCGGCGGTCGTCCAGCCGGCATCCCCGGTCGCGAGCCCGCTGGGGAAGCGGCGCACGCAGTCCTGGAGCACGGCCGGCCCGCCGGCGGCATGGATCGCCCCGTCGACGCCTCCGCCGCCGCGCATCCGCCGGTTGGCCGCGTTGACCACGGCGTCCACCACCTGCCGGGTGATGTCGCCCTCGACCACCTCGATCTCCATGGGTCGAGCCTGCCACGCGCTCTCAGCCGCGGGCGGCGCCGAGCGACCCGCCGTCGACGACGATGGTGGCGCCCGTGGTGTAACCGCCGGCGCGCGAGGCCAGCCACACCGCGGTGCCGCCGATCTCCTCGGGCCGGCCCGGCCGGCCGACCGGGATCGTGCTGGTGGCGAGGTCCGCGAGCTCGGGGGTCTCGATGATGAAGGCGGACATCTTGCTGGGGAACAGGCCGGGCGCGATCGTGTTCACCAGGATCCGCTCCGGCGCCAGGCGCCGGGAGTAGTGCCGGGTCAGCTGGTCGACGGCCGCCTTGCTCGCGGCGTAGGCGTAGTTGTCCATCATCGGGGCCATCAGCCCGTCGATCGAGCCGATGTTGATCACGCGCGCGGTGTCATCGTCCGAGGCGCCGGCGCGGAGCAGCGGGAGCAGCCCGGCCGTGAGGTAGTGCAGCGCCTTGACGTTGAGCGCCATCACCTTGTCCCAGCCGTCCTCCGGGAACGCGTCGACCGGCGCTCCCCAGGTCGTGCCGGCGTTGTTGACCAGCACGTGCAGGGCGTCGACGCGCTCGGCGACGGCCGCGACCAGGGCGTCCACGCCGGCGACCGAGGACAGGTCGGCGACGACCGTCTCGACCTCGCCGAGCTCCGCCAGCTGCTCGGCCGCCGCGGCCAGCTCGTCCTCGCGCCGGGCGCAGATGATCACCCGCGCTCCCGCGCGCAGCATCTCCGTGGCGATCGCGAAGCCGATCCCCCGGGACCCGCCCGTCACCAGCGCGGTCCTGCCCGTCAGGGAGAACAGGTCGGTCATCGCTCGGCTCCTTCCCGCGCCTCCGGCCAGGGCCGCATCCAGTCCTCGACCGGCAGGGCCATCCCGTTGCAGAGGGTGCAGATCATCCGGTACCACCCGCACACGACGAGCAGCTCCATCCGCTGCTCGTCGTCGAGGAAGCCGCCCAGCCGCTCCCAGGCCGCGTCGGACAGCGTGCCGCCGGCCTCGAGCTCGTCGACGGCCCCGACCAGCGCGCTCTCCTCCGGTGACCACCGGGCGTCGTCGGCGCCGGCGAGCACGAGCGCGTCGCACTCCTCCTCGCTGAGGCCGGCGATCGGGCCCCAGAACGCGGCCTGCCCGCCCCACTCGTAGGCGCAGCCGACAACGGCACAGGTGCGCAGGATCGCGATCGTCCGCTGCCGGGGGGACAGCCGTCCGTGGACGTAGAGGCTCTCCCCCAGCGCGCGGGTGCGGTCGGCGAGCGCCGGCACCCGCTGGAGGCACCGGGTGAGCAGGAGCGGGTCGTAGGTCGCCGCCGGGTGTCCCCAGCGCCCGATGGCCGCGGCGTCCTCCGCGCTCCACGGCTCGGGCAGGGGCGCCACCCGGCCGGGCGCGGGAGCGGTCATGCGGGGAGGCTAGTTATCGGCAGCAGTGCACGCAACCGGTCGTCCCAGGGACCGGGTCAGGACGCGCGGATCAGCCGCAGCGTGGCCCGCTCGAGCGTCGCCTGGACTTCGTCGGGCGCCCCCCGCGCGCGCCGGGCGGCAGCGGCGATCGTGCGCCCCTCCTCGTAGGCGTCGACCACCCGCGGGTCGACGTACGACGACCGCGCGAGCGCCGGCGTGTTGCCCAGGAAGTCCGCGACCTCGCGCATCGCCGCCGCGACCGCGCGCTTCCGCGCCGTCTTGCTGGCGTCGGGGCCGGGCGCGGACGCCAGCGCCGCAGCGGCCAGCACGGTGCCGTGCCAGGTGCGGAAGTCCTTGGCGGTGGCGTCCATCTCTGCGACGTCGCGCAGGTAGTCGTTGACGTCCGCGGGCGTCAGGGTCCGCCAGCCCCGGCCGTTGCGGAACGCCAGCAGGCACGGGTCGTCGGCGCTGCGCCGCCGGCGCATCCGCTCGACCACCTCCACCACGTCCGCGTCCTCGATCTCCACGTGGTGGTCGATCCCGGACTTCCCGGTGAACTCGAAGACCAGCCGGTCCCCGGAGCGCCGCACGTGGTGCCGCTCGAGGGTCGTGAGGCCGAACGAGCCGTACTCCTCGGCGTAGACGTCGTTGCCGATCCGGAAGCACCCCAGGTCGAGCATCCGTACGGCGACCGCGCACGCGCGCGCCAGCCCGAGCTCCTCGCCGGCCAGGTCCTCCATCACCCGCACCCGGATCTTGGGCAGGCGCTCGCCGAACCGCAGCACCCGGTCGTGCTTCTCCGCGGCGCGCTGCTCGACCCAGGCCGGGTGGTAGAGGTACTGCCGCCGCCCGGCGTCGTCGGTGCCGACCGCCTGCAGGTGCCCGTTGGCGTAGGGCGTGATCCACACGTCGCGCCACGCCGGCGGGATGACCAGGTCGTTGACCCGCTGCGCGTCCTCGGGGGGCAGCCGGTCGCCGTTCTCGTCGAGGTAGACGAAGCCGCGCCCGGCGGCACGCCGGGTCCAGCCCGGCTGGTCGGGAGAGGTACGGCGCAGCCGGGGCACACCGAGAATGTACGGGAACCGTCCTAGCCCCGCCGCCGTCCCAGCGACATGACCTCCCGCATCACGACCACCGTCGCCGCTACGTCGCTCCTCGCGTTCGTCGGGCTGGCCACGCTCGTCGGCTGCTCCTCCGGGCAGGACTCCGGCGCGGACGCGACCTCGGGCGCCGTCGCCCCCGACGCGCCGCAGGACGCCCGCCGCGGTGCCGCGGGCTCCGAGGCCTACGACGCCGCCGACGCGAGCGGGGCCAACGCGCTCGACGGCCTCAGCGTCGACGGCACCCTGCGGACCGAGCAGGCGGACGACCCGGGCACCGACCCCGCCCTCATCAAGCGCGGCACGATCGGCCTGGTCGCCGACGACGTGGCCCGAGCGCGGCTCGCGGTGCTCCACGACGTCGACCGCGTCGACGGGTCGGTCGACGACGAGGAGACCGTCGCCGACGAGGACGGTGTGGTCACCAGCGTGCGGATGGTGCTGCGGGTACCGGCGGACACGTACGACGAGGTGACCGAGGACCTCAAGGGGATCGCGACCCTCTCCGACGCCACGACCTCCTCCACCGACGTGCGGGACCGGATCATCCGCACCCGCGTCCAGATCGGTGTGCAGCGCGACGCCATCGAGCGGATCCGCCTCCTGCTGGACCGGGCGAACGACATCGGCGACATCATCCGGATCGAGAGCGAGCTGACGGACCGCATCGCCCGGCTCGACACGCTGCGCCGCACCGCGGCCTACCTGGCCGACCAGACCTCGATGTCGACGATCAACCTCTCCATCGAGAAGAGCCCGGAGCACCCCGCCCCCACGGACGAGAAGAAGCGCACCGGCTTCCTGGCTGGCCTGGACCGCGGCTGGGGCGCGTTCTCCGACACCGTCGTCTGGCTGGCCGGCGCCGTCGGCACGCTGCTGCCGTTCGCCGTCGCCCTGGCCGTGCTCGGCGTCCCGCTCGGCTGGGTGCTGCGCCGCCGCCTCCGCGGCCACCGCCCCGTCACCGGGTCCACGCCGGCCGCAGGCTGACCGCGCCCCGGGCGGCCGCGGGCCGCGTCATCGTGGCCGCAGCGACCGCAGCAGCACCAGCACGATGCCGACGAGGGCGACGCCGCCGAGGGCCCACGGCCACAGCGACCGGTCGTCCTCCGGCGCGACGCCGTCGTCGGCGGCGGCGCCCGGACCGGGCCCCTTGTCCTGCCCTCCGGCGCGCGTCCCGTCCAGGAGCGCACGCAGCCGCTCCGGCAGGCTCACCCGCAGCACCGGGCTGCGCACGCCCTCCGAGCAGACGTAGACCTCGCCGTCGGGCGCGACGGCGATCCCCTCCCCCTGCTCCTGGTCGGGCAGCTCCACCTCGCCGACCTGCTTCAGCCCGGGATAGGTGTAGAAGGTCGCCGAGTCGTAGTTGCGGATCACCAGGTGCTTGCCGTCGGGGAAGAACGCGCCGTCGGTGGCCACGCCGGTCACCTCGCCCACCTTGCGCATCTCGTTGGCGCCGGGTCCGAGGTGGCGCGGGGCGGCGTACAGCGTGCCGACGAGCTCCTTGCTCGCGATCAGCACCTGCCCGCCGACCGGGTCGACCATCAGCGTCTCGGCGTCGTGCGGCCCGTCCGGGTAGGTCAGCTCGTACGACGCCACGGCGCCGCTGAGCTCGGCCCGGCCGGTCGGCACCCGGGTGATCGTGACCGCGTCGCGGTCGACGAGGTTGTCGCCGATGTCGCCGACCCACACGTCGGTGGAGTCCGGCGCGGGGGCGAGGGCCTCGTCGTCGAGCGGGCTCGCGTCCCAGGTCGTGTGGCCGACCGTGTCGCCCGAGGCGGGGTCCACGGCGAAGACCCGGGCGGAGTCGCCGGAGTCGTTCACGGTCACGAACAGCCCGCCGGTGGTGACGACCAGGCCGCTGGACTCCGTGATGTCGGGATCGGTGAACCGGAACATCGGGTCCACCGGCTGGCTGCCCGGCCCCACGAGGAGCCCGACGACGAAGGGCGTCGCCACGAGCGCCGCCAGGCCCGCCTGCACGCGGTTCACCCCTCCCCGCTCGACGACCCGGCCAGCAGGGTCGCCAGCCGCGGGTGCACGTGCCACGCGGCCACCAGGTCGTCGTACTCCTGCTCGGCGGAGCCGGCCGGCTGCCCGGTGCGCACCGCCCGCAGCAGCGTGTTGCGCGGGGTGTGCCGGGAGGCGACGAACTCCACGACCTCGACCCGGTAGCCGCGCTGCCGCAGCAGCAGGGCCCGCAGCGCGTCGGTCAGGGTGTCGGCGAAGCGCTCCCGGAGGATGCCGTCGCGCACCAGGGAGGAGTACGGCGCGGGCGCGGCGCCGCTGCGCAGCTGGGCGGCGAGGTCGTGGTGGCAGCAGGGGGCGGCGAGCACGAGCGGGGCGTCCCAGCCGACGGCCCGGGCCAGCGCCTCGTCGGTCGCGGTGTCGCAGGCGTGCAGGGCGAGCACGACGTCGGGCGGCTCGGGCAGCTCGGCGTCCTCGATCGTGCCGACCACGAACTCCGCGTCGAGGCCGAGCTCCGCGGCGACGCGGCTGTTGTGCTCGCGCGACTGCTCCTTGACGTCGACGCCGATCATCCGCACCGGCAGCCCCCGCCGGGCGAGGAACCGCGCGGCGGAGAAGGTCAGGTAGCCGTTGCCGCAGCCGAGGTCCACGATGCGCAGCGGGTTCTCGGCCGTCGGCCGGCGCAGGCGACCCGAGTCCAGCGCGTCGGTGAGCGCCGTGTCGAGGATCCGCAGGAAGTCCTCGACCTGCCGGTACTTCGCCTGCCGGCTCGGCTTGACCCGGCCCTGGTCGTCGGTGAGCCCGAGCACCCGCAGCACCGGGTCGTCGCTCGGCAGCAGCCGGTCCTTCTCCCGGTCGTGCGCCCGGTCGGCCGCGGCCGGCTCGGTCCGCCGGCCGGTGTGGGTGACCGCGTCGAGCTTCTTCGTGACCCGCAGCTGCACCACCGCGGTCGTGGTGTCGACGTGCCAGTTGCCGAACGGCTCGGCGAGCAGCCCGTCGACCGCCGCGGCGGCGGCGTCGCCCGCCGCGTGGTTGGACGTGTGCGCCTGGGTGGCGTCGTAGGCCGTGACCTGCAGGTGCGTGCCGGCCTTGAGGTCGACCCAGCGCAGCTCGACCCGGCGCCACCGCGGCTGCCGGCCCTTCTGCCGCCCGCTCGCGACCGCGCGCACCAGTCCGTCGGGGTCGAGGAGGAGCCCGCGGACCCGCGCGAGCCCGTCGGCGAGCGGCTCGGTGGCGCTGCTCATCTCAGCCAGTCACTTCAGCAGGGCCGCGACGACCACGATCACGAGGAGGGTCACCAGCGCGGCCGGGATGATGAGGCGGCGGTGGCGCGGATTCACCCCGACAATCTACCGGCGAGCAGTTCGGCGAGGTGCAGCGACCGTACGTCGGCCAGGTCGTCCAGCTGCAGCGCGCAGGACATGCCGTCGGCGAGCACGACCGTGCCGGGGTCGGCGGCCAGGGCGGCACGCACCGCCGGGAGCAGGTGGGTCTCCGCGACGGCCACCGACGTCTCGTAGTGCCCCTTCTCCACGCCCCAGTTGCCCGCCAGCCCGCAGCACCCGGGGACCACCGTCACGGTCGCCCCGGCCCGCTCGAGCAGCGCCCGGTCGGCCGCCCAGCCCAGCACCGCGTGGTGGTGGCAGTGCGGCTGCGCCACGACGTTGACGCCGGTCAGGTCGGGCAGCGGCAGGTCGAGCCGGGTGACGAGCTCGGCCAGGGTGACCGTGCCCGCGGCGACCTGCGCCGCGCGCGGGTCGTCGGTCAGCTCGGTCGCGTCGGAGCGCAGCGACGCGAGGCACGAAGGCTCGAGGCCGAGCACCGGCACGCCGTTCTCGACGTACGGCGCGAGCGTGGCCACCGTCCCGGCGACGATCTTCCGCGCCGCGTCCAGCTGTCCGGTGGTGATCCAGGTCAGCGCGCAGCAGGCGGTCTCGTCGATCACCCGCACGCGCAGCCCTGCGGCCTCCAGGAACGCGACCGCCGCCTGCCCGGGACCGGTGCGGAAGTGATCGGTGAACGTGTCCGCCCACACCCACACGTCGACGCCGCCGGCGCGGCCGAGCACCTGGGCGTGGGTCGACGTGGCGGCCGATCGCCGCAGCGTCCGCGGCGCGAGCACCGGCAGCGACCGCCGCCGGTCGACGCCGGCGACCGCCTTGGCGATCGCGGCCAGCGGCCCGCCCTTGAGCGCGAGGTTGCCGGCCCGCGCCATCGGGGCGCCGAGGCGCACCCACCGCGGCAGCCGGCCCATCGTGTAGTGCGAGCGCGGCCGCCGCTTGCCGCGGTAGGTCTGGTGCAGCGTCTCGGACTTGTAGGTCGCCATGTCGACGCCGGTCGGGCAGTCCGACGCGCAGCCCTTGCAGGACAGGCACAGGTCGAGCGCCTCGTGCACCGCCGGGTCGGCGAGCCCGCCCGCCAGCCCGCCGGTCAACGCCTCCTGGAGCACCCGCGACCGGCCGCGCGTGGAGTCCTTCTCCTCGGCGGTCGCGAGGAACGACGGGCACATCACGCCGGCCGTCGCCGGTGCCACGCACTTGCCCACGCCGGTGCACCGGTGCACCGCGGCACCGAGCGAGCCGTCGTCGTGGGCCAGGCGGAGTGCCGAGCGCACCGGCGTGACCGGCCGCTCCGGCCGGAGGTCGGCATCGAGCGGCGCGGGGTCCACCAGGACGCCGGGGTTGAGCAGCCCGTCGGGGTCGCAGGCGTGCTTGACCGCACGGAACAGGGCGAGCGAGCGCTCGTCGTACATCAGCGGGAGGAGCTCCGAGCGCGCCCGGCCGTCGCCGTGCTCGCCGGACAGCGACCCGCCGTGCTCGCGCAGCTTCGTCGCGCACGCCACGAGGAACTCGCGGAACTGCCCGCGGCGGCTGAAGTCGAAGTCGATCCGCACGTGCACGCAGCCGTCGCCGAAGTGGCCGTAGGGCACGCCGTCGAGGTCGTGCTCGCGCAGCAGCGCGTCGAAGTCTCGCAGCCACGCGCCCAGGCGGGCAGGCGGCACGGCGGCGTCCTCCCAGCCGGAGTAGGCAGGCCGGCCCAGGCTGCGGGCCGCGAGGCCGGCGCCGTCCTCGCGGATCCGCCAGAGCGCGGCCGCCTCGGCGGCCGTGCGCACCACCAGCGAGTCGAGCGCACCCGCGGCCGCGACCAGCCCGGGCAGCAGGTCCTCCCTGCCCTCGCCGGCGACCTCCACGAACAGCCAGCCCTCGCCCCGCGGGAGGTCGGGCACCGAGCCGCCGCGTGCCTGCACCAGGTCGACGATCCGCTTGCCGAGGCCCTCGCAGGCGACCAGCCGGCCGACGGCGAGCAGCGCGGGCACCGCGTCCGCGGCCTCGGCCATCGACGGGTAGCCGAGCACCAGCAGGGTCCGCTCCTCCTCGGGCACCAGCTGCACGGTGAGCTCGCGGAGCAGCCCGAGGGTGCCCTCCGAGCCCGCCAGGAACCGCGGCACCGAGAGCCGCTCGGGCAGCAGGTGCTCCAGCGAGTAGCCGCTGACCTGGCGGGTGAACTGGCCGAAGGACGTCCGCACGTGCCCGAGGTCGCCGGCGACCACGGCGGCGAGCCGCTCCTCGACCTCGCGGCCGGTCGCGGCCCGGTCGCCCCACAGCACGTCCGCCGCGACGACGGTGTCCGCCGCCCGGCCGTAGCCCAGCGCCCTCGAGCCGCACGCGTTGTTGCCGACCATCCCGCCGATCGTGCAGCGGGTGTGGGTCGAGGGGTCCGGGCCGTAGCGCAGGCCGTACGGCGCCGCGGCCCGCTGCAGCGAGGCGTGCACGATGCCGGGCTCCACCCGCGCGGTCCGCGCGTCGGCGTCGATCTCCAGCACGCGGTCCAGCGCGCGCAGGTCGACGACGATGCCGGGGCCCACCGCGTTGCCCGCGATCGACGTACCGGCTCCGCGGGGGGTGACGGTCGTGCCCGCCTCCGCGGCGACCGCGAGCACGGCCTCGAGGTCGTCGCGGTGCCGCGGCCGCGCGACGACGCTGGGGAGGACGCGGTAGAGCGAGGCGTCGGTGGAGTAGAGGGCCCGGTCCAGGGCGGACGCCGAGGCGCGGACGCCCTGCCGGGCGAGGGCGGCGGCGAGGTCGTCCGGTGCTGCGGTCACCGGCCCAACCTAGCCACTGCTCGGGTCAGTCGGTCCGGCGGTAGCGCACCCTGACCAGGAACACGACCCAGCCGACCACGACCACCGCGAAGCCGACCAGGAGCGCGACGAACCACCCGTCCAGGTGCGGGTCCGCCATCCGCGAGGCGCGCAAGGTCAGCAGGGTGAGGCCGGCGAGGAAGAGCAGGAACACCCCGCCGAAGCCGTACATGTCGGTGCGCATCCGGCGGCGGAGCTCGGCCTCCCGCTCGGGCGTCGCCGCCCACCAGTCGCGCTCGGGCACGTTGAACATCCGGACCGGGATCCGCGTCGCGCCGGCTCCGAGCAGCCCGAACACCAGCCCGCCCGCCAGGGCGACGATGCTCATCAGGACCAGGGCGTCGGCGCGGGCGAGGTACTGGTCCGGGTCGCCGCTCAGGTCGAAGTGGATCGGCACCCGGCGGGGGAACTCGTTGCCCGCGACCACCAGGCTCGCCACGAACGCCGCCGCGCCGGCGACGAACAGGAGCGCACCACGGGCGCCGCCCGAGGAGGCCACGGTTCCACGGTACCGCCGGAACGCCCGGGTTGAGCGGCGCTGTCAGCATGGGCCCATGACAGGGACCAAGGACGAGGAGCACACGCGCCCGGACGGGATCGACGACCTGACCGTCGAGGCGCTCGGCAACATCTCCGAGGCGCTCGAGGCGATCGAGATCACCCGCGGGCACCTCTACGCCTTCCACCGGATGAGCGGCACCGCCGACCTCACCCTCGGGAAGGGCGTGCAGCAGCTGCGCGAGGCCGGGCACACCGAGCTCGCCGACCGCTTCGAGAAGGAGCTGGTCGGCCGCAACGTGCTCTACGGCCGGTGGACGTTCCAGATCGTCGAGGAGTACGACGACGGCTACTACGCCACGTTCAAGGACCTGGAGAAGCAGGCCCGCGACGAGCTGGTCGGCGGCCGGCGGCACCTCTACGAGTCGGAGATGAAGGAGGACCGGCGCACCCACGGCCGGCCCGGGCACGAGCACCGGCCCGACGAGTGATCCGGCGGGTGAGCCCGGTCTAGCGGACGAGCGCCCGCAGGTTCCGGCTCACCAGGCTCCACGCCGGCGGGTAGCCGCCCGGCACCCGGTCCCGCTCCGGCCGCGGCTCCAGCACGTTGCCCGCCGTCGCGGCCACCGGGCTCGTGCGGTCCTGGGCGACGACGGAGAACGCAGGCCCGATCACCGCGTCGTAGGCCCACGGCAGGCGCTCGAAGAGCGCGACGAGGGCGTGGTTGGCGAGGCTGAGCTGCCGCTGTAGTTGGCCGCCTGGTGGTAGATCGGGGTGTCGACGGCGCCGGGCGCGACGTACCGCACGCGGACGCCGGACAGGTCGCGGTTCTCCAGCTGCACGTGCCGCGCCAGCGCGCGGACGCCCCACTTGCTGATGACGTACGGCGCCATGGTGGGCACGGCGAGGTGGCCGACGACCGAGCCGACGTAGACGATCGTCCCGGCCCGCTGCGCGCGCAGCACCGGCAGCACGTGCCGGGTCAGGTTGACCGATCCCACCAGGTTGGTGCGGAGCACGGCGTCGAAGACGCCGGCCGGCACCTCCTCGGTGCGTCCGTAGGCGACGACCCCGGCGTTGCTCAGGGCGACGTCGATCCGGCCGTGCTCGGCCAGCACCTTCTCGACGCACGCGGCGACCTCGGCGTCGTCGCCGACGTCGGCGGCCGGCGTCATCACCGACGCCGCTCCCGCGGCCTCGCACTCGGCAGCGGTCGCGGCGAGGCCCGACGGGTCGCGGGCCACCAGCGCGAGGTGGTGCCCCTCCCGCGCCCAGCGCACGGCGGTCGCCCGGCCGATCCCGCTCGAGGCTCCGGTGACCTGCACGACGGCGGGGGTGTCTGCGCGCATGGCTCGGGCGGTACCCACCACCCCGGGGTGCACACGACGTTGAACCAAGCCTCAACAGGATGCACAATCCAAGGGGTGACCCCCCTGCGCGAGCGCCTCGGCGAGGCCCTCTTCCTCCGGGTGGCCGGACCCGACGGCCCGCGCCACCGCGAGCGGATCCACGGGCGCCCCGGCCCCCGCTGGTTCGAGCCCGACAGCCCGATCGCCCGCGTGCACGGCGACTCGGCGATGTTCGTCGGCGGCATGCGCGCCCTGCTGCTGCAGACCCTCCACCCCGCCGCCATGCGGGCGGTCTCGGAGCACTCCGGCTTCCGCGGCGACATGTGGGGGCGGCTCGCCCGCACCAGCCGGTTCCTCGCGGTCACCACCTTCGGCACGGCCGACGACGCCCAGCAGGCCGTCGACGCGGTCCGGCGGATCCACGAGCGGGTCACCGGGACGATGCCCGACGGCACGCCGTACGCCGCCAGCGACCCGCACCTCCTCGCCTGGGTGCACGTCGCCGAGGTCGACAGCTTCCTGCTCGCGCACCGCACCTACGGCAGCCGGCCGCTCGACGACGCCGAGCGCGACGTCTACGTCGCGCAGAGCGCCGAGGTCGCGCGCCGGCTCGGCGTCGTGGACCCGCCCACGACCTACACCGAGCTGCGGCAGGCGCTCGCCGCGTTCCGGCCCGAGCTCCGCGGGACGCCGGAGGCCCGGGAGGCGGTGCGCTACGTGCTGCTCAAGCCGCCGCTGCCGGTGGCCGCGCGGGCGCCGTACGCCGTCCTGAGCGCGGCCGCCGTGGGCCTGCTCCCCTGGTGGAGCCGGCGCCACCTGCGGCTGCCGCTGCTGCCGGTCACCGAGCGCACCGTCGTCCGCGGGATGGGCACCGCGGCGGTCGGCACGATCCGGTGGGCGATGACGCCGCCCGGGGGGATCCAGCCTCAGCCGGCGGCGAGCACGTCCTGAAGCACGTCCTGGACGCCACCGATCGCGAAGGTGTTCCAGGCCCGCACGTTGCGGAGCAGGTAGTGCCCGACCGGGCCCATGTCGGTGAACGACGCGTCGCAGTTGCGGGACGCCAGCTCGACGAAGCGGCGGGTGGCCTCGGGTGAGGTGATCCGGTCGATGCTGCCGTGCGCGGCGCGCAGCACCTTGCCCCGCAGCGGGGCCACGTGGTCGCCGGGCTGGAACCACGGCGCAAGACCCACGACGCCGCGCACCGAGGGGTGGTCCGCGACGGCGACGCCGGTGCGGCCCCCCATCGAGTGGCCGAGGATGGCCACCGGGACGTCGTGCTTCCGGGCCAGCTCGTCGAGGGCCCACCGGGCGTCCCGGACCGGGTCGGGGAGCCGGGACACGGTGGCGTTCCAGCCCTTCACCCGGTAGCGCAGCAGGACGACCCCGATCCCGTCGCGCGCGAGGCGCGGCGCGACGTCACGCACCAGCTTCCGGCCCCGCCACCAGGACAGGCTCGAGCCGTCGACGGGGTCGAGGTTGCGGTCGGCGCCGCCGTGCAGCACCAGCGTCAGGGCCCGCAGGTCGCGCGGCAGCCGCACGTCGGTGAACGACGGCTCGGGACCAGCGGGCAGCACCGGGTCAGGGGTCGGGTCAGGCATCGTCGTTGGTTCGGAGCCGCGCCGTCCCCGGATGGGTCACCACAGCCGCATCGAGCGACGTACGACGCCCGCCAGGTCCTCGCCGGTCACCGGCTTGGGAGCGGTCGCGAGCAGCCGCTGCTGCTGCAGGGCCCCCTCCACCAGGGCGTCGACGTCGGCCTCGCCGTAGCCGACCTCGGCCAGGCCGTTGGGGAGCCCGAGGTCGGACATCAGCGAGGCCAGCACCCGCGGCAGCACCTCCGGCCCGACGTCGTCGACGGACGGGTCGAGCAGCCGCGCGGCGCGCAGGTGCCGCTCGGGCGCCGCGTCGAACGTGAACCGGAACGCCTCGGGCGCGGTCAGCGCCACCGCCATCCCGTGCGGCACCATCGCCTCGTCCTGGGGGTAGTCGGCGGGCCGGAAGCCGCGCACCCGGCCGGCGATCGGGTAGGCGTTGGCGTGCGGGATGTGCACGCCCGCGTTGCCGAAGCCGAGCCCGGCGAAGGTCGCGGCCATCGCCATCTCCTCCCGGGCGAGCACGGTGTCGTCCGCGCCGGGCTTGCCGTTGACCGCCCGGCGGAACGCTCCGGCCAGGAGGCCGAGGGCCCGCTCGGACCACATGTCGGCGATCGGGTTGGCCCCGCAGTAGGGCACGCGCTGCTCGGGCCGCTTGGCGTCGAAGTCGGCGAACCAGCGCGCCGTGTAGCTTTCCAGCGCGTGGCACAGGATGTCCATCCCGGCCGCGGCGGTGACCCCGGCGGGCTGGGTCGCCGACAGGTCGGGGTCGACGACCGCGAGCCGCGGCCGCAGGGCGGCATGGCTGATGCCGGTCTTGACCTTGAGCGACAGCACGTCGAGCACGCAGATCGTGGTGCTCTCGCTGCCCGTCCCGGTCGTGGTCGGCACGGCGACCAGCGGCAGCACCGGCTGGCTGGGCGCCTGCGCCTTCCCGACCGGCGCGTTGACGTAGTCCATCAGCTCGCCGGGGTTGGTCACGAGCAGCGCGACGGCCTTGGCGGTGTCGATCGCGGAGCCGCCGCCGACCGCGACGACGGCGTCGAACGGGCCCTCGGCGCGGGCGAAGGCGACCGCATCGCCCAGCGAGGCGTCGGTGGGCTCCACGTGGGCGCGGTCGTAGGTCGTGACCGCGAGGTCGTAGCCGGCCAGCCCGTCGGCCACCGCCGCCGGGTGACCCGCGGCGGCCACGCCGGGATCGGTCACCAGCAGCACCCGCCGCGCACCCCAGGACGCGAGGTCCCAGCCGATCTCGCGCGACGCCCCCCGCCCGAACTTGAGCGCGGGCGCGGCGTAGGTGAAGACGGTCTCGGTCATCGGGGCACCTCCGTGTGTGCGGCGTCGATCGCGTCCCGCACGGCCTCGACGACGTCCACGCCGCCGGCTCCGATGTCGGACAGCGGGACCCAGGCGGCCGCCTCGGTGGTCCCGCCCACCTCGAGCACCGTCGGCTCGACACCGTCGGGGACGGTCGCACGGTAGACGATCTGCAGGGCGTGGAAGTCCTCGTGGCGCCCCGACGGCGCCGTGCCGGTGAAGTGCCGGTCGGTCACCCGCAGCAGCGCGCCCACCGTGCCCTCGAGCCCGGTCTCCTCCCGCAGCTCGCGCACGACGGTGTCGGCCGGCGACTCCCCGTGGTCGATCCCGCCACCGGGAAGGTTCCAGCGCCCCGGGTGCGGGCCGAGCGCCGAGTTGCGGGTCAGCAGGAGGGCCCCGTCGCGCTCGACGTAGGCGTAGGCAGCGATCCGCTGGTGCCGGTGGGGCCGGTACGCGGCCAGGGCCTGGCCGACCAGGCTCACCGTGGGCAGGGTGCCGTCGAGCACGGCGCTGAGCGGCTGCCAGGCCGCCTCGGCGGTCGACCCGTCGACCTCGACGACCCGCGGGTCGGGAGCGTCCGGGGCGACCCAGCCCTGGTAGACGATCCGCACCGAGTGCGCGTCCACCCGCCGGCCGCGCCGCCAGGTGTCGGGCAGGTGCAGCGAGTAGACGTGGGCCGTCTCGCCGACCTCGGCGGTCAGCCCGGTCTCCTCGTGGACCTCCCGTACCACGGCCTCGCGCGGGTCCTCGCCGTGGTCGACGCCGCCGCCCGGGAGCGACCACAGCTCCTGCTGGGTCACCCGCGCGGAGAGCCGGCTGAGCAGGATCCGGTCACCGCGGACGATGACGGCGTACGCCGCCAGGCGCTGCACCCGCTGCGTCATCGTCCACCTCCTCCGGTCACCCTACGGTCAGCTGAAGGGGGGTCGGGCGTCCCTCGCGACCGACCGCCGGCCGGCCCAGCGCCACACCCGCGCGGCCCGGTCGCGGTCCTCGTCGGTGACCAGGTTGCCCATCCAGCGCAGCGCGAGCGTCATCAGCAGGTCCGAGCGCATCCCGAGCGGTCCGAGGGCCGGCAGCAGCCGCGGCACCGTCACCAGGCCGGCGAGGCGGCGGGCGATCGAGAACGACTCGCCGTAGTGCTCGCGCAGCAGCGCCGGCCAGACGACCGACAGGTCCGCGTCGGGGGTCTCGGCGAGGAGCTCGGCGACCATGCGCCCGGTCTCGAGGCCGTAGTCGATGCCCTCGCCGTTGAGCGGGTTGACGCACGCGGCGGCGTCGCCGATCAGAGCCCAGTTGCGGCCGGCGACGTGCGACACGGCGCCGCCCATCGGCAGCAGCGCCGAGGTCGGCATCCGCAGCTCCTCGCCCAGGCCGAACTCCGCACGCCGCTGGTCGGCGTACAGGCTCATGAGCGGCTTGATCGCCACGTCGGCGGGCCGCTTCGCCGTGGCGAGCGTGCCGACTCCGAGGTTCACGCCGCCGGCGTCCCGGCCGAGCGGGAAGATCCAGCCGTAGCCCGACAGCACCTGGCGCCGCTCGTCGCGGAGCTCGAGGTGCGAGCTGATCCAGGGGTCGTCGGCGTGGGTCGACGAGGCGACGTAGCACCGGCCGGCGACGCCGTAGACGGTGTCGCGGTGCCACTCGCGCCCGAGCACCTTGCCGAGCGGCGAGCGCACGCCGTCGGCGACCACGAGGCGCTCGCAGGCGATCTCGAATCGCTCGCCGCCGCGCCCGCGCTCGAACACGACCGCCGCGACCCGGTCCCCGTCCATCCGTACGTCGACCGCGCGGGCCCCGTCGAGGCCGGTGGCCCCCGCCTTGATCGCCGTCGTGCGCAGGTGGTCGTCGAGGTCGGTGCGGGCGACCGCGCTCCCCCAGTCCGGCAGCGAGCCGCCGGGCCACGGCAGGTGCAGCGTCTGCCCGAAGCCGTGGGCGCGCAGCCCCTGGTTGACGGTGTGGGCGCGGACCCAGTCCCGCAGCCCGAGCCGCTCGAGCTCGCCGATCGCGCGCGGGGTCAGCCCGTCGCCGCAGGTCTTGTCGCGCGGGAACACCGCGGCGTCCGCGAGGACCACGTCGGCGCCCAGCCGGGCCGCCCAGGCCGCCGCGCCCGAGCCCGCGGGCCCGGCGCCGACGACCAGGAGGTCGGTGCGACGGGGAGCGGCGTCGGTCATGGGCCCATCCTCTCAGGCGGCCCCTACCGCCCGGCCGGGACCTCCGCCCCTTTGCCCGCCCCTTGCCCGCGCCCGCGCAGGGCGAGGACCCTGGACCCGACGGAAGGACCCAGCGATGAAGATCCTGCTCGGCGCGGTCGCCACGGCGGCGTGCGCGCTCGCCCTGGCCGGCTGCGGCAGCGACGACGGCGACGACGACACCGCTGGCCCGCCGTCATCGAGCGCCGCCTCGTCCAGCGCCGCCTCGTCGAGCGTGCCCCCGTCCGAGACGACCTCGTCGGTCCCGACCGAGCCCGGCGAGTGCACCAACCAGGACGTGAGCATCGCCTACCAGCACGAGGACGACGCGACGAGCCACTCCTACGGCTTCATCGTGGTGACCAACACCTCCGACCAGGAGTGCTGGGTCAAGGGCTACGGCGGCACCTCCTACGTCGGCGACGACGGCGAGCAGATCGGCGCCGCGGCCGACCGGACCCCGGGGCCCACCCCGACCGTCGCCCTCGCCCCGGGCGCCACCGCCCGGTCGGAGCTGGCCGAGACCTCCTACGGTCCCTACACCGCGAAGGAGTGCCAGCCGACCGAGGCGGTCGCGCTCCGGGTCTACCTCCCCGACGAGACCGACTCCCAGCTGGTGGACCACCCGCTCACGGTGTGCGCGAACGAGAAGATCCACCTGCTGGAGCACAAGCCGTACACGGCGGGGTGACCGGCCTACCGGGTGTCGTCAGCCGGTGAAGGCCGCCCCGAAGATGTCCTGGTCGAGGCCACCGGCGCTGGGACAGGTGTCCGCGCCCCACGAGCCGTCGCCCGCCTGGGTGCGGCACTGCCACACGTCGAAGCCCTCGCCGCCGGCGTACCGCGGGTCGTCACCGCCGACGACCTGCCGGGTGTCGGTCCAGACGCCGTAGGCGACGCCGCCCACGCTCGACACGTAGTTGTAGTCGCCGTGGAACGGCACCCTGCGGTCACCGAACATCTCGTAGTTGGGCATCTGCGAGGTCGTGGACAGCCGGACGACGTCCCAGGTGGCGCCGCCGTCGGTCGACGACGCGCCGTAGGTGTCCAGGCCCACGGTCGGCAGGTGCACGCCTTCGGCGTCGGTCGCGGTCGCGTTGCCCGGCGGGTTCTGCACGCTGTAGCCGGGGTCGTTGCGGCTGTCGTGCCAGACCGCGAACAGGTGCCCGCCGTCCGCGTTGATGTCGGGGAAGAGCTGGTGCCCGACCGAGGTCGGCGCGAGCCGCGTCGGCGTGGTCCAGGCCCCGTTGCCCGGCTTGCTGCTGAAGTACACGGCACCCTGGCCGACCATCAGCGTCCCGTCCGCCGCCACGGGGGCGGTGTTGTACGTCGACGTGGACGGCACCTCGGTCGAGGGGACGGTGGCGTCGAAGACGAGGTAGACGGTGTTGGTCGGGTCGGCCGGGTCCGCGGTGATCCGCGGCTGGCTGTCGTGCCGGAAGAACACGAAGCCGCTCTGGCACGCGAACGGGCCGGAACCGCAGTCGCGGCTGTCGCCGGCCGAGCTCGGCTCGGCGTCCGACTCGGGTCCGTCGGCGTGCTCGAAGGCGTCCTCGTGCGCCTCCGCGGCCGCCGCCGGGTCGCCGGCGGAGTCGGCCGCGTCGAAGCCGTCGAAGTCGGCGGCGACCCGCGGCATGGTGAAGCTGCGGCCGCCGTCGGTGGACCGCACCCACATCATGGCGTCGTGGCCGGTCGCCCGGCTGCCGACGGTGCCGTTCCACGCGACGTAGACGGTGCCGTTGCGGGTGACCGCGATGTCCGCGAACTGGTTGCCGAGCGACCCCTCGGAGATCCGCTGGGGCCGGCTGAACGTCCGGCCGTGGTCGGTCGACCGGGCGAACATGATCTCGTTGTTGCCGCTGCCCTGGAAGACGCTCCACGCCACGTAGACGTTGCCGTCGTAGGGGCTGGAGAGGCCGCGGTCGACCTCGATCGAGGTCTTGTCGTTGAAGACGCCGGAGACCGCCGGCGTCCCGCTGCCCACGACCACGGTGCGCACGTAGTGGGCCGCGTCCTGGTCGTAGGTCGCCACCCACACGCTGCCGTTCTGGGGCTTGCTGCGGTTGAACGCGTTGCCCATGTAGAACAGCCGGCCGGCGCGGTCCCACGCCTGCACCGGGTCGCCGGCGTTGGTGATGCCGCGCCGCTGGAGCGGGCTGGCGAGCCCCTCCGGCGAGTCGTCGGTCGGGTAGCCCGGCAGCAGCGAGTCGGTCCAGCTGGCGCCGCCGTCGGTGGACCGGTAGAAGCCGGCCCAGGTGCCACCGGCGAGCTGGACGGTGCAGTAGTCGTTGGAGCCGGAGGTGATCACGTCCGGGTTGCCCGGGTCGATCGCGGCGGTCGGCTCGTTCTGCTGGCGGCGGTTGCCGCCGCACGCCGTGATCGCGTCACCCGCGGTCGGCGCGCGACCGTTGGCCTTGACGTAGGGACTGTCGGTGCTGACCGGTGCGTCGGGGCCGGTGTCGGCGGCGGCGGTGGTCGAGGCGAGCAGCGGGAGGGCCGCTGCCGCCGAGGCGGCGACGAGGGCTGCGCCGCGTCGCCAGTGGCTGCGAGAGAAGGTGGCCATGTGCGTCTCCGAGGTGCGGGTTCGCGGCACCGGGATCGGGGCCGCGGGTCCGCGGGGCCGCCGTCGGGATCGCCGGCGGGCGGGCCCCAGTGGGCCATCTCGCAACGTACGCCCGCCGGGCCCGCTCCGGGAAGACGCCTTTTTCTCAGGCCCCGCCCTCGCCGAGCGGCGGGTACTTCCGCGGGGCCTCCTCGTAACCGGGCTCGTCGGTGAACATGCCCTTCTCGACGTCGAAGTCGCGGTCGGTGTTGTCGACCTCCGCGTTCTCCGGCCGGTTCTCGGGCGCCAGCCGACGGCGGCGCTCCTCCTCGATCTCCTCGACCGGCGTCCCGTCCAGGGCCGTCTCCGGCCCCCTGTTCCGGGCGTCGTCGGCCTCCCAGAGCTCGCTGGTGTCCGGGTTCTGCGAGGCGTCCACGTCCTGGTTGCCCGTTGTCTCGGTCTGTTCCTCCGTCATGTTTCCTCCTGCTAGGGAGCGGACCATGGGGAAGGCGATACCCGGCTCGTGGGTCTCGATACGCCGAAGGCCCTCCCGAGCACGCTCGGGAGGGCCTTCGTTGCTCCGCTCAGCTCTGGTACGAGCCGAAGTCGAAGTCGTCCAGGGCGACGGCCTGGCCGGTGGCGTTGCCGAACTCGTAGTCGTAGGACTCGTAGCCCGTGACGGCGTACGCCGCCTGGCGCGCCTCCTCGGTCGGCTCGACCCGGATGTTGCGGTAGCGCTCGAGGCCGGTGCCCGCCGGGATCAGCTTTCCGATGATCACGTTCTCCTTCAGGCCGCGGAGGCTGTCGGAGCGACCGTTGATCGCCGCGTCGGTGAGCACCCGGGTGGTCTCCTGGAAGGAGGCCGCCGAGAGCCACGACTCGGTGGCGAGCGACGCCTTGGTGATGCCCATCAGCTCCGGACGACCCGAGGCCGGCTTGCCGCCCTCGGACACCACGCGCCGGTTCTCCTCCTCGAACTTGACCCGGTCGACCAGGTCGGACGGCAGCAGGTTGGTGTCGCCCGACTCGAGCACCGTGATCCGGCGCAGCATCTGCCGCACGATGATCTCGATGTGCTTGTCGTGGATCGACACGCCCTGGCTCCGGTAGACCTCCTGGACCTCGTCCACCAGGTGCTGCTGGGTGCGACGGACACCGAGGATGCGCAGGACCTCCTTGGGGTCCGGCGTGCCCTGGGTGAGCATCTGGCCGACCTCGATGTGCTGGCCGTCCTCGACGAGCAGGCGCGAGCGGCGGCTCACGACGTACTCCTTGACCTCCGAGCCGTCGTCCGGGGTGACCAGGACCTTGCGGGCCTTGTCGGTCTCCTCGATCTCCACCCGGCCGGCGGCCTCGGAGATCGGCGAGACGCCCTTGGGCGTGCGGGCCTCGAAGAGCTCGACGACACGCGGCAGACCCTGCGTGATGTCGTCGGCCGACGCCACACCACCGGTGTGGAAGGTACGCATCGTCAGCTGCGTGCCCGGCTCACCGATCGACTGGGCCGCGATGATGCCGACGGCCTCGCCGATGTCGACCAGCTTGCCGGTGGCCAGCGAGCGGCCGTAGCACTTGGCGCAGGTGCCGGTGCGGGCCTCGCAGGTCAGCACCGAGCGCACCGAGACCGACTCGATGCCGGCCTCGATCAGCTCGGCGATCTTGACGTCGCCGAGGTCGTCGCCGGCAGCCGCCAGCACCTCGCCCGTCGCCGGGTGGGTGATCTCGGTCGCCGCCGTGCGGGCGTAGGCCGCGGTCTCGGCGTTCTCGTGCTTGACGACGGTGCCGTCCTCGAGCCGGTCGCCGATGACCTTGGGCAGGCCGCGCTCGGTGCCGCAGTCGTCCTCACGGATGATGACGTCCTGCGACACGTCGACCAGACGACGCGTCAGGTAGCCCGAGTCCGCCGTGCGGAGCGCGGTGTCGGCCAGACCCTTGCGGGCACCGTGGGTCGAGATGAAGTACTCCAGCACGGAGAGACCCTCGCGGAAGTTCGCCTTGATCGGCCGCGGGATGATCTCACCCTTCGGGTTCGCCACCAGTCCGCGCATCGCGCCGACCTGGCCGATCTGGTTGAAGTTTCCGGAGGCGCCCGAGTAGACCTGCATGTAGATCGGGTTGGCGGGCTGGGCCTCGAACGCGGCCCGCATCGCCTTGCCGACCTCGGCACCGGCCTCGGTCCAGATCTCGATGAGCTCCTGGCGGCGCTCCTCGTCGGTGACCAGACCGCGCTCGAACTGCTTCTGGATCTTCGCGGCCTTGTCCTCGAAGCCGGCCAGGATCTCCGGCTTGTTGTCCGGCGTGATCACGTCGTCGATCGACACCGTGACGCCGGAGCGGGTGGCCCAGTGGAAGCCGTTGTCCTTGAGCGCGTCCAGGGACGCCGCGACCTCGACCTTGCTGTAGCGCTCCGCGAGGTCGTTGACGATCGCGCCGAGCTGCTTCTTGCCGACCTCGTAGTTGACGAACGGGTAGTCCGCCGGCAGGGCGTCGTTGAACAGCACCCGGCCCAGCGTGGTCTCCAGGAGCACGGGCTCGCCCGGCTCGACACCCTCGACGACCGCGTCGGTCAGCCGGATCCTCACCTTGCTCTGCAGGGTGATCTCCCGGTGGTCGAACGCCATGATCGCCTCGGCCGGCGACGAGAACACGCGGCCCTCGCCCGGCTGGTCGGGGCGCTCGGTCGTCAGGAAGAACAGGCCGATGATCATGTCCTGGGTCGGCATGGTCACCGGACGGCCGTCCGACGGCTTGAGGATGTTGTTGGTCGACAGCATGAGGATCCGGGCCTCGGCCTGGGCCTCCGCCGACAGCGGCAGGTGCACCGCCATCTGGTCACCGTCGAAGTCCGCGTTGAACGCGGTGCAGACCAGCGGGTGGAGCTGGATGGCCTTGCCCTCGATCAGCTGCGGCTCGAACGCCTGGATGCCGAGGCGGTGCAGCGTGGGCGCCCGGTTGAGCAGCACCGGGTGCTCGGTGATGACCTCCTCGAGGACGTCCCACACGACCGGCCGGGCGCGCTCCACCATCCGCTTGGCGGACTTGATGTTCTGCGCGTGCGACAGGTCGACCAGGCGCTTCATCACGAACGGCTTGAACAGCTCGAGCGCCATCTGCTTCGGCAGACCGCACTGGTGCAGCTTCAGCTGCGGACCCGACACGATCACCGAGCGGCCCGAGTAGTCCACGCGCTTGCCGAGCAGGTTCTGGCGGAACCGGCCCTGCTTGCCCTTGAGCATGTCGGACAGCGACTTCAGCGGCCGGTTGCCCGGGCCGGTGACGGGACGACCGCGGCGGCCGTTGTCGAACAGCGAGTCGACGGCCTCCTGGAGCATCCGCTTCTCGTTGTTGACGATGATCTCGGGCGCGCCGAGGTCGAGCAGCCGCTTGAGGCGGTTGTTCCGGTTGATGACGCGGCGGTACAGGTCGTTCAGGTCGGAGGTCGCGAAGCGGCCACCGTCGAGCTGCACCATCGGGCGCAGGTCCGGCGGGATGACCGGGACGGCGTCCAGGACCATGCCGACGGGCTTGTTGCCGGTCTTGCGGAAGGCCTCGACGACCTTGAGCCGCTTGAGGGCACGGACCTTGCGCTGGCCCTTGCCGGTCGCGATGGTCTCGCGCAGGCTCTCGACCTCGGCGTCGAGGTCGAAGTCCTGGAGACGCCGCTGGATCGCCGTGGCGCCCATGTGGCCCTCGAAGTACTTGCCGAACCAGTTCTTCATCTCACGGTAGAGGACCTCGTCACCCATGAGGTCCTGGACCTTGAGGGTCTTGAACGTGTCCCAGACCTCGTCGAGGCGGTCCAGCTCGCGCTGGGCGCGGTCGCGCAGCTGCTTGAGCTCGCGCTCGGCGCCGTCGCGCACCTTGCGGCGCTGGTCGGCCTTGGCACCCTCGGCCTCCAGGGCCGCGATGTCCTCCTCGAGCTTCTTCGTCCGGTCCTCGAGGCCGGCGTCACGACGCTTCTCGATGGACTGGCGCTGCAGGCCGATCTTGCCCTCGAGGTCGGAGAGGTCGCGGTGACGCGCCTCCTCGTCGACGGAGGTGATCATGTAGGCCGCGAAGTAGATGACCTTCTCGAGGTCCTTCGGCGCCAGGTCGAGCAGGTAGCCGAGGCGGCTCGGGACACCCTTGAAGTACCAGATGTGGGTGACCGGGGCGGCGAGCTCGATGTGGCCCATCCGCTCGCGGCGGACCTTGGACCGGGTCACCTCGACGCCGCAGCGCTCGCAGATGATGCCCTTGAAGCGGACCCGCTTGTACTTGCCGCAGTAGCACTCCCAGTCCCGGGTGGGACCGAAGATC
>DATMHR010000033.1:0-20990 GCA_035554955.1 Nocardioides sp.
GCCGGCCGGATGGACTCCTACGTGAAGTCCTTCCAGGCCGCCGGCGGCTCGATGGTGATGCTCGCCAAGGGCAACCGCTCCAAGCAGGTCACCGAGGCGTGCCACCAGTACGGCGGCTTCTACCTCGGCTCGATCGGCGGCCCCGCGGCCCGGCTCGCCCAGGACTGCATCAAGTCGGTCGAGGTCTTGGAGTACCCCGAGCTCGGCATGGAGGCGGTCTGGAAGATCGAGGTCGAGGACTTCCCCGCCTTCATCGTGGTCGACGACAAGGGCAACGACTTCTTCACCGACCCCTCGGGCGCCGTCACGGTCCCGGTCAGTGGCATCCGGGTGCGCTCGGCGGAGTAGCAACCCGCACCTCGGGGTACCCCGCAGAGGTGAGCGACTGGTTCCTTCCCGAGGCCGAGCGGCCGTGGACCTCGGGGAACCGCGTCGTCCCCCACGTCCACGGCGCGGACTACTTCGCCCGGCTGCTGGAGGTCGTCGGCGGCACCCGCGCGGGTGACCGGATCTTCTTCACCGACTGGCGCGGGGACTCCGACGAGCGGCTGTCCGACGACGGCCCGACCGTCGGCGAGCTCCTTGCGGACGCCGGCCGGCGCGGTGTCGAGGTGCGCGCGATCCTGTGGCGGTCGCACTCGGACAAGGGGAAGCTCAACGCCCAGGAGAACGACCACCTCGGGACGATCGTCAACGAGACCGGCGGGGAGGCGATCCTCGACGAGCGGGTACGTCGCGGCGGCTCGCACCACCAGAAGCTGCTGGTGGTGCGCCACCAGGACCAGCACCGGGAGGACGTGGCGTTCATCGGCGGGATCGACCTGTGCCACGGCCGCCGCGACACCGCGGACCACGCGGGCGACCCGCAGGCACCGCCGCTCGACGAGCGCTACGGCCCCACCCCGCCCTGGCACGACGCGATGGCCGAGATCCGGGGCCCCGCCGTCAGCCACGTCCTCGACACGTTCACCGAGCGCTGGGAGGACCGCACGCCGGTCGACCACCGCAACCCCTACCGGGCGCTCGTCCACCGGCTCGCCCGGATGCCCCGGCACCCCGAGGACCTGCCGGACCGGTGGGACCCTCCTCCCGAGGCCGGCCCGCACCAGGTGCAGGTCCTGCGGACCTACCCGGCCAAGCGGCCCGCCTACCCGTTCGCGCCCGAGGGGGAGCGCTCGATCGCGCGGGGCTACGCGCGGGCGTTCGAGCGCGCGCGGCGGCTGATCTACATCGAGGACCAGTACTTCTGGTCCGACGTCGTGGCCGCCGCGCTCGCCGACGCACTGCGGCGCGAGCCCGCGCTCCAGGTGATTGCGGTGGTCCCGCGGTTCCCCGAGGAGGACAACGCGATCAGCGGCCCGCCGATGATCTACGGCCAGCGGCTGGCCTGGGACCGCCTGCGCGCGGCCGGCGGCGACCGGTTCGCGATGTTCGACCTCCAGAACCCGCAGGGCACGCCCGTCTACGTCCACGCCAAGGTGTGCGTCGTGGACGACACGTGGATGACGATCGGGTCGGACAACCTCAACCTGCGCTCCTGGACCCACGACTCGGAGATCACCTGCGCCGTCGTCGACCCCGAGGGCGAGCTCCCCCGTGACCTGCGGACCTCGCTGTGGGCCGAGCACCTCGGTCTCCCGCGGGACGACCCGCGGCTCGACGCCGTCGACGACGCCCTGGCGCTGTGGACGGAGCGCACGGGCGCCGCCGACAGCCGGATCCGGCTCCACGAGCCCACCGCGCTGCCCGCCCGGACCCGCCTGTGGGCGCGACCGGCGTACCGCATCTTCGTCGACCCCGACGGCCGCCCCCGGGGGCTCCGCGGCACCGACGGCTTCTGAGCATCCGCCGGCCGGGCTCAGCCGGAGAGCGACGCCACGATCTCGCCGGCGGGCAGCACGTCGTGGATCCGGCGGACCGTCTCCCCCGCGTAGAGCGCACCGGCGGCGACCAGGCTCGCCGGCCGGTCGTCGGTCGCGGTCTGCGGGGTCAGCAGCCGGCCACCCGGTCGCTGCCGGGCCACCAGGCGCTGCTCGAGGCTCGTGGGCACGTGCTTCGTGCCGAGGGCGCTCATCCGGTTGAGGACCCGGTGCACCCGCGGCACCTCCCCGGCGGGGCCCAGGTGCCGCTCGGTGGCCTCGTTGGGCACCACCCGGTGCGCCCCCGGCCAACCGAAGCCGAACAGGTCGGTGAGGACGGTCCGGTCGGCCGCCAGCAGCCGCTCCTTGTAGAGGGGGTGGGCGCGGCTCTCCTCCGACAGCAGGAACCGGGTGCCGGCGACCGCGGCCTCCGCCCCCGCGGCGAGGGCGTCCTCGACGTCCTCCCGGGTGGCGACGCCGCCCGCGAGCAGCAGCGGGAACCCGGCGGGGAGCGCCACCCGGACCCGCTCGAGGAGGTCCGCGCCGGGCGTCGTCCCGCGCACGTGGCCGCCGGCCTCGACGCCCTGGACGATGACCGCGTCGGCGCCCGCGGCGCGCGCCGCACGCGCCTCGTCGACCGAGCCCACCTGGTGGATCCAGGGGCGGGGGGTGCGCCGCACCGGCCGCCCCCAGAAGGTGACCACGACGTCGGCGCCCGCAGCCGCCTCGAACCAGCTGCGGTGCGCGAGCGGCAGCAGCACGTTGACGGCGACCGGCCGGTCGGTCCGGGCCTTCGCCGCCGCGACCTCGCGGCGGATCGCGTCGGCGCCGTTCACGGCGATCGTCCCGAGGCCGCCGGCCTCGGAGACCGCGACGGCCAGCTCGTGCCGGCTGACGCCGCCGCCCATCCCGGCCTGGACGACCGGCTGCTCCACTCCCAGCCCTTCGAGGAAGGTCACGTCGCACCTCGCATCTTGGTGAGCCGCGCCTGCAGGGCGCCGGCCCGATGGGCGTTGCCCCGCAGCGCGACGTAGTCCTCGCCGTGGCTCCAGAGCAGGGCGTCGTCGAGCCTGCGTACGGCGCCGGGCGGGTAGCGGTAGTCCATCCGCCGTGCGAGCGTCTCGCCGTCCACCGCGCGGAGCGTGTCCCCCAGGTCGGCGAGGGAGGTGATGCCGAGCTCGAGGACGAGCCCCGAGATCCACGCGTAGTGGTCGGTGCGCGACCAGCCGGCGTCCGCGTACTGGCCGGCGAGGAAGGCCGCCAGCTCGCGGGGTGTGATCCGGGGGTCGTCGTCCTCCGGCTCCGGCGCCAGGCTCGTCGACTCGTCCCGCAGCCGGTCGCGGATGGTGGAGAACTCGCGGTCCGCGAGCTCGAGCAGGCCGGCAGCGAGGGTGAACCGGCGGTCGAAGTCCGGGACGTGCTCGTCGGGGATCGTGCCCTTGTAGCGGATGTCGTGCTCGAACTCCGCCCAGGCGTGCTGCAGCACGGTGCGGACCTGGACCTGGGCGCGACGGCCGCGGAGCAGCTCGTCGGAGTCGTGCGCCGACCCCGGGGCGACGCTGACGAGCAGGTGGCGGCTCGCGTAGCCGAACCTGCCCTCGCGTGCCGTCTCCCGACCCATGTCCCGGTCGTCGTGCACCAGCACCTGGTCGTCGAGCAGGTCCGCCACGGCCTGGACGTCGCTGTGGACATAGGTGATCACCCGGACGCCGATCTGGTCGGTGATCTCCTCGAGCGGGTCCTTGAACACCGGCCGGCCGTCCAGGGTGCGTGCGGCCTTGGCGGCGAACGAGGCGACGGACTTGGCGCGACCGGTCACCGTCAGGTAGTTGATGCCCGCGTCGTCGAGGATCGAGGTCACCAGGCGCACGAAGCCGTCCGCCGCCGCCCGCAGCTCGGGCTGGCGCTCGGCGTACTCGCGCACCGCCGACCCGTCGGCCACCCGCCCTCGGCCGCGGACGCGCGGCGTGGGCACGAGGTCCTCGGGGAGCGTGGGCGTCACGATGTAGCCGGTCTCGAAGTCGCCGTAGGTCGTGGTCAGCTCCGGCTTGCGGGTGGCGAACAGCGCGACGTAGGCGCACACCACCGCGTCGACCTGGTCCTCGACGACGCGCAGCTCGCTCTTGCGCGCCGCGGTCTCCACCGCGGTGCGCAGCAGCCGCCACGCGGGCCCGTCCACCAGAAGGGGCGGGTCCGCTTCGCTCCGCTGCTCCAGGAGGTCCATCAGCACGAGCAGGTCGGTCCGCAGCCGCGCGAGGTCCCGCCCCGGCTTGTTCTTGTACTTCAGGGTCCGGCCGAGCCGGAAGAGCGCCACCGTGGCCGGGTGCGGGTAGACCTCGATGGCGCGGCGGGATCGCCCCGAGCGCGGGTTCATGTCCAGCCCGAGCCGCGCGGCCAGGCGAGCACCGCGAGGCTGCTCGCGGAGCTCCGGCTTCCCGGTGTTCGACGGGTGGGCGCCCGCGTCGAAGCGGGCGAAGTCCTTGCCGAGGAGGGCCTCGGCCGGACGGCTGCCCGTGGCGTTGGTGACGATCAGGGGCGCGTCGATGGCCACCAGGCAGCGCTCCTCGACGTACGGCGCCACGGCGGTCGCGATGTCGTCGTCGGTGCGGACCGCCACCACGTGCAGGAGCCGCCCGCCCTCGTCCAGCACGGCCACCCCGGTCGGGCTGCGGTCGCCCCAGGCCAGGTCGACGCCGACGAAGTGCATGCCCGGAGTATGGCAACGCCTGCTAGCGGACGACGCAGAACTCGTTGCCGCCGGGATCGGCGAGCACCACCCACGGCACGTCTCCCTGACCGATGTCGGCGCGGGTCGCGCCGAGGCCGACCAGCCGGTCGACCTCGCCGGCGTGGTCGCCACCGGACGGCACCACAAGGTCGAGGTGCAGGCGGTCCTTGCCCTGCCTCGGCATCAGCGGCGGGCCGCCCCAGGTGATCTTCGGCCCGCCGCGGGGCGACTGGACTGCGGTCTCCTGGTCCTGGTCCCACACCAGCGGCCAGTCCAGCGCCCGGCTCCAGAAGTGCCCGACCTCCTGCGGCCCGTCGCACGACAACGCCCCGATGAACCCACACCCGGCAAGGAAGCTGTTGCCCGGCTCGGTCACGCAGAACTCGTTGCCCTCGGGGTCCGCGAGCACGACGTGCCCCTCCTCGGGGCGCTGGCCGACGTCGACGTGCCGCGCGCCGAGGTCGAGCGCACGCGCCACCGTCCGCTGCTGCTCGTCGAGCGACCCGCTGGTGAGGTCGAAGTGCATCCGGTTCTGCCCGACCTTCGGTTCCTGGCCGGCGACGAACCGGACCGGGAACCCGACGTCGTCCGTGGACGGCAGCACGACGGCGCGGGCACCGTCGGCCTCCGCCCCCCGCCCGAGGACGCCGGCCCAGAAGGCCGCGAGCCGGTCGGGGTCGTTCGCGCTGAAGCAGACCGCCAGCAGCTCGACCGTCATCCGGCCCTCCCTTCGCCGTCGGGCCCTGCCCACGCTAGGCGGGCGCCCGGAGGGCGGCAACGGCATTTCTCGCGGCCGCGCGGTGACCCGTGACCGCCACCGGGAGGACCTACGACTCATCCGGTCCGGGCCGCCGGCGCCTAGCGTCGGAAGGAGAGAAGGAGGTCAGCCATGAGCGAGGAGATCACCCGCGAGGAGGGACTCCGCGAGCAGGCCATCACCCACCTGAAGAAGCGGCGCGACTTCCGGGCGCACCTGCTGGTCTACGTGCTGGTCAACAGCGTCCTGGTCGCGATCTGGGCGCTGAGCGGCCAGGGGTTCTTCTGGCCGGCCATCATCCTGGGCGGCTGGGGCGTCGGCGTGGTGATGAACGCGTGGGACGTCTACTTCGGTGACGACTTCACCGAGGAGAGCATCCAGCGCGAGATGGAGCACCTGCAGAACCGCAGGTGAGCGGGACGACGACGATCAGGCGCGGACCACGCGCGGGCCCAGCGCCTCGTAGGCCGCTGCCTCGGCCGGGTCGAGCTCGGTGCCCGTGACGATCGTGTCGAAGTCGGAGACCTCGGCGAACCGGCAGAAGCTCTCCATCCCGAACTTCGAGTGCGCGGCGACGAGCACGCTGCGGCGCGACCGGCAGATCGCCTCGTGCTTGACCGCGGCGACCGCGGGGTCGGGCGTGGTCAGCCCGTGCTCGGTCGAGAGGCCGTTGGTGCCGAGGTAGGCCAGGTCGATAACCAGGTCGCGCAGCATCCCCAGCGCCCAGTGGTCGACGGTGGCGAGGGTCCGGCCGCGCATCCGGCCACCCAGGAGGAGCACCGTGACGGTCTCGCTGTCGGCGAGCGCCTCGGCGGCCAGCAGGGAGGACGTCACGACGGTGAGGTCGCGGTCGGCCAGCCGCTCGGCGATCAGCCGCGGCGTGAACCCCTCGTCGAGGTAGACCGTCTCCGCCTCGTGCAGCTCGGCGGCCGCTGCCGCGGCGATCCGGTGCTTCTGCGCGAGGTCGACCCGGCTGCGGTAGTCGAGGCTGGACTCGAAGGCGGCACTCTCCAGCGGGATCGCGCCGCCGTGGGTCCGCTTCACCAGCCGGCGGTCGGCGAGGGCCCGGAGGTCGCGTCGTACCGTCTCGGTCGCGACGTCGAGCTCTTCGGCGAGCTCGTTGACCTCGACGCGGCCCGCGGCGCGGGCCCGCTCGAGGATCCGGCTCTGCCGGGTTTCCGAATCCACGAGCACATTGTGGGCCACGCGCCGCGTCGAGGGCCGACCGCCGTGCCTCACCGGGGTGTCGGCGCCCCCGCGAGGATCTCCGTGACGTCCTCCGGCGTCGCCGCCGTACGCAGCCGCGCGACCTGGTCGGCGTCGAGGAAGACCTGGGCGATCCGGCTCAGCAGGGTCAGGTGGTCCTGCCCGGTGCCGGCGACGCCGACCACGAACTCGACCGGCTTGCCGTTCCAGTCGATCGGCTCGGCGTAGCGGACGAAGGATATCGCCGTCCGGCGGACCGCCGACTTCGCGTCGTTGGTGCCGTGCGGGATGGCCAGGCCCTGGCCCATCGCCGTCGTCGTGGTCCGCTCGCGCTCGTGCATGGCCGCGACGTACGCCGGCGTCACCGCTCCCGTCGCGACGAGCAGCTCGCCGGCCTCGGTGATCGCGTCGTCGCGGGACCGGGCCCGGCCGGCGAGCACCACCGAGGCGGGGTCCAGCAGGGCGTGGTCGCCGGCCTCCTCGACGTCCGGGGTCGCGGTCGGCGACGTCCCGTTCGTGCCCAGCCGGGCGACGATGTCGTCGTACTGCGCGGCCGCGAGGAAGTCGTCGACGGCGACGTGGGCGGCCGACGGCGTGCGCTGCTGCGCCCGGTCGCTGAGGTCGCGGTGCGTGATGACCAGGTCGTAGGTGTCGGACAGGTTGGAGATCGCCTGGTTGGCGACCGAGACGCCGTCGATGCCGGCGGCCTTGATCTTGCGCCGCAGCACGGACGCGCCCATCGCCGATGAGCCCATGCCGGCGTCGCAGGCGAAGACGATGCTGCGGATCGGACCGGACGGTGCGACCAGGATCGTGGAGGCCACCGAGGAGCGGCCCTTCATCGCCTCCATGGCGTGGGTGGCGGCGACCAGCTCGTCCTCCGCCTCCGCTGCCTTGTCGGTCTTGAGCAGGACCGCCGCGACCAGGAACGAGACCGTCGCGCCACCGATGATCGACAGCGTCACGCCGACCACGCTGTCGCCCGGCACCTGGGCGTAGACCGCGATCACCGAGCCCGGCGCGGCCGGTGCCCGCAGGCCGGAGTGGAAGAGCACGTTGATGAAGACCTGCGTCATGCCACCGGCCATCATCGCCAGGATCAGCTTCGGCTTCATCAGCACGTAGGGGAAGTAGATCTCGTGGATGCCGCCGATGAAGTGGATGATCGCGGCACCGGGCGCCGAGGCCTTGGCGAGACCCTTGCCGAAGACCGAGTAGGCCAGCAGCAGGCCGAGACCGGCGGCGGGGTTGGCCTCGAGCAGGAACAGGATCGACTTGCCCTGGTCGACCGCCTCGGCGGTGCCGAGCGGGGTGAGCACGCCGTGGTTGACCGCGTTGTTGAGGAAGAGCACCTTGGCCGGCTCGATGAGCAGGGAGGTGAACGGCAGCAGGTCGTGGTTGACCAGCCACTCGACGCCATCGCCCGCGGTGTTGCTGACCCGGGTGAGGATCGGGCTCATCGCGAAGAACCCGAAGACCGCGAGGCACAGGCCCCAGATGCCGGCCGAGAAGTTGTTGACCAGCATCTCGAAGCCGGGCTTGATCTTCCCGTCCCAGATCGCGTCGATGTGCTTCATCGTCCAGCCGCCGAGCGGGCCCATGACCATCGCGCCCATGAACATCGGGATGTCGGTGCCGGCGATCACACCGAACGTCGCGATCGCGCCGACGACCCCGCCGCGGGTGTCGTGCACCATCTTGCCGCCGGTGTAGCCGATCAGGACCGGCAGCAGGAAGGTGATCATCGGGCCGACGATCCCGCCGCCCGCGTAGTCGCCCCAGCCGCCGATCTTGGCGACCCAGCTGCCCGAGTCGTCCCAGGCGTCGGTCAGGCCGGTGATCCAGCCCTTCTCGATGAACAGGGACGTGATGAGTCCCCACGCGATGAAGGCGCCGATGTTCGGCATGACCATGTTGGAGAGGAACGTGCCGAACCTCTGGACGCGGACCCTGACGCCGCCGCCTGCGGGCGCTGTGATGGTGGACATCTCTGACTCCTGGACTCGGGGCCGGCCGGTGACGCCGGTCACATCGTTGCGCCCAGTAGAGACCCAAACGGGCACGTTTGGCAAGGGTTCGGGCACAATCGGGCACCAATTTCTGTGGCTTTCTGCCCGTTTCCGGTCTACGGTGAGACCGACCGCGCTCGCTCCCGAGAGGAAGAACCCCATGAAGGCCCTGCGCTTCTACGCCCCCGACGACGTCCGGCTCGAGGACGTGCCCGAGCCGGTGTGCGGTCCCGACGAGGTCAAGCTCCGGGTGCGGAACTGCTCCACCTGCGGCACCGACGTGAAGATCCTCCACAACGGCCACCAGAACCTGACCCCGCCGCGCACCATCGGGCACGAGATCGCCGGCGAGGTCGTCGAGGTCGGCGCGGAGGTCAACGCCCGCTACGGCGCGGACTGGCAGGTCGGTGACCGTGCCCAGGTGATCGCCGCGGTCCCGTGCGGCGAGTGCCACGAGTGCCGGAAGGGCTGGATGGCCGTCTGCCAGAACCAGACCTCGGTGGGCTACCAGTACGACGGCGGCTTCGCGGAGTACATGATCGTGCCCCGCCAGGTGCTGAAGGTCGACGGCCTCAACCGGATCCCCGAGGGCGTCGGGTACGACGAGGCGTCGGCCGCCGAGCCGCTCGCCTGCGCGATCAACGCCCAGGAGCTGCTCGGCATCGAGGAGGGCGACACGGTCGTGGTGTTCGGCGCCGGCCCGATCGGGTGCATGCACATCCGCATCGCCCGCGGCGTGCACGGCGCCGGCGAGGTCTACCTCGTCGACGTCAACAACGACCGGCTGAAGATGTCCGCGGACGCGGTCTCCCCCGACCAGGTCATCAACGCCTCCGAGGTCGACGTCGTCGAGCGGGTGATGGAGCTGACCGGCGGCCGCGGCGCGGACGTGGTCATCACCGCGACCGCGGCCAACGTCACCCAGGAGCAGGCGATCGCGATGGCGGCCCGCAACGGCCGCATCTCCTTCTTCGGCGGGCTCCCCAAGACCAACCCCACCATCACCTGCGACTCCAACGTCGTCCACTACCGCCAGCTGCACATCCACGGCGCCAACGGCTCGGCGCCCGAGCACAACAAGCGGGCGCTCGACCACATCGCCTCGGGCCGGGTGCCGGTCAAGGACCTGATCACGACCCACATCGCGCTCGACGACGTCCTGGACGCGTTCACGATCGTCCAGGAGGGTGCGGCGATCAAGGTGACCGTCGAGCCCTGAACCCGGGGCCTGAACCCTGGGCCCGAACCCTGGGCCTGGGCCCGGCGCGATCGCGGCGGCTGCGGTGACCCGCGCCGGTCTATCGTCGGGAGCGTGACCGACGACAGCTTCCGGATCGAGCACGACTCCATGGGCGAGGTGCGGGTCCCCGCCGACGCACTCTGGCGCGCACAGACCCAGCGCGCGGTCGAGAACTTCCCGATCAGCGGCACCCCCATCGAACCCGCCCTGGTCCACGCGCTCGGCGAGGTCAAGGCGGCGGCCGCGACGGCCAACGCGTCCCTCGGCGTGCTCGACCACGACCGGGCCGACGCGATCGTGACCGCGGCGCGGTCCGTGGCGTCCGGCGAGCACGACGACCAGTTCCCGATCGACGTCTTCCAGACCGGCTCGGGCACGAGCTCCAACATGAACGCCAACGAGGTGATCGCCTCGCTGTGCGCGGGCGCCGGCGTCGACGTGCACCCCAACGACCACGTCAACGCCAGCCAGTCGAGCAACGACACCTTCCCCACCGCGATCCACGTCGCCGCCAGCCTCGCGGTCGTCCGTGACCTGCTGCCCGCCCTCGACGTCCTGGGGTCCTCACTGGAGGCCAAGGCGACGGAGTTCGCGGACCTGGTGAAGTCCGGCCGGACGCACCTGATGGACGCCACCCCGGTCACCCTCGGCCAGGAGTTCGGCGGCTACGCCGCGACCGTGCGGCTGGCCGCCGACCGCCTCCAGGGCGTGCTGCCCCGGGTCCGGGCGCTGCCGCTCGGCGGCACCGCCGTCGGCACCGGCATCAACACGCCGCGCGGGTTCGCCTCGGCAGCGATCGCCGCCCTCAGCGACGCCACCGGGCAGGATTTCACCGAGGCGGCCGACCACTTCGAGGCACAGGGCACCCGGGACTCCCTGGTCGAGCTGAGCGGCGTGCTGCGCACGATCGCGGTCGGCGTCACCAAGATCTGCAACGACCTGCGCTGGATGGGCTCCGGCCCGACGACCGGGCTCGCCGAGATCCACCTGCCCGACCTCCAGCCGGGGTCGTCGATCATGCCGGGGAAGGTCAACCCCGTGCTCCCGGAGGCCACCCTCATGGTGTGCATGCAGGTGATCGGCAACGACGCGGCCGTCACCGCCGCCGGCGCGAGCGGGAGCTTCGAGCTCAACGTCGCGATGCCGGTCCTGGCCCGCAACGTGCTCGAGTCGGTCCGCCTGCTCGCCAACGCGCTGCGCACCCTGGCGTCGCGCTGCGTGGACGGCATCACCGCCGACGCCGACCGGATGCGGCGCTACGCCGAGTCCTCACCCTCGGTGGTGACCCCGCTCAACCGCTACGTCGGCTACGAGGCCGCCGCCAAGATCGCCAAGGCCGCCCTCCAAGAGGGCCGCACGATCCGCGAGCAGGTGCTCGAGATGGGGTACGTCGACCGCGGGGAGCTCACCCTCGAGCAGCTCGACGCCGCCCTCGACGTCGAGTCGATGACCCGACCCTGAGGGCTCAGTACCAGCCCGTCGCCTCGGAGTGGCCCCAGGCGCCGCACGGGCTGCCGTAGCGGTCCCGGATGTAGCCCAGGCCCCACTTGATCTGGGTGACCGGGTTGGTGGCCCAGTCGGCGCCCTCGGACGCCATCTTGGAGCCGGGCAGCGCCTGCGGGATGCCGTAGGCGCTGGAGGACGGGTTGTCCGCGCTGGTGCTCCACCCGGACTCGCGGGTCCACAGCGAGTCGAGGCAGCCGAACTGGTCGGCGCTGAACCCGTAGTCGCCGAGCAGCGCGCGGGCGATGTCCTTGGGGTCGGAGTCCGACAGGCTGCGGGTGTCGGTCATCGCGGCGGGGTCGGCGTCGACCAGGCCGGCGGCCTTCACCGGGTCGGCCTTCCCGCGCTGGTCGCTGCGGGACAGGATCGGTGCGCGGTCACCGGTGTCGATGACCGGCTGCTGGCCGTTCGGGGACAGCGGTCGGTCCAGGTCGGCGGCGGCACCGGTGACGTCCGGCGAGTCCTTCAGGACGCCCCCGGCGACGGCGACGCCGGTGACGGCGAGCGCGACGGACGACAGGACCACCGTGTTGCGGAGCGCGCGCTTCGGCGTCTCCTTGAGGTGGGCGTGCCGGGGCGTTCCGCGATGCTTGGGCGCGGGCTTGGCTGGGTGAGTCAAAGTCCTCGGTCCGTGGTCGACGGCAACGTCTTGTCGCTCACCTGGTGAGGTTCGGCATCGTCGGCGACGCCGCAGCGACCCGGTCACCCTGCCTGACCAGGTGCCCGCATGCAATTCGACGAGCGCATGTTTCCCAGGTTGTGGGGTAGGTCGCGTTCCCACGAGTCACAGTGGTCCCAGGAGTCCCTTGCGAACCGGCGTCCGCCGGTCGCGGGTCAGTCCGCGAGCCCGGCCTGGCGCGCCGTGACGACCGCCTGGGCGCGGTCCCGAAGGTCCAGCTTGGCGAAGATGTGGCGGACGTGGGTCTTCACGGTGGCCATGCTGATCACCAGCTCGGCAGCGATCTCGGCGTTGGAGCGCCCCGCGCCGATCCGGGCCAGCACCTCGAGCTCGCGCTCGCTCAGCTCGGCGAGGCCAGCCGGCAGCACCGGTGGCAGCGGCGGTCGGGCGGCGTAGTGGTCCATCAACCGGGTGGCCACCCCCGGCGCCAGCACGGGTTCGCCGGCCACCGCACGACGTACGGCGTCCGTGAGGCCGTCGGACGTGACGTCCTTCAGCAGGAAGCCCGCCGCACCCGCACGCAGCGCCTCCGCCACGTTCTCGTCGGTGTCGAAGGTGGTCAGCACCAGCACGCGGACGCCCTCGGCAGCGAGCACCCGGGTCGCCTCGACCCCGCCCATCCCCGGCATCCGCAGGTCCATCAGGACCAGGTCGGGCGCGAGCTCCCGCGCCAGCTCGACCGCGATCTCGCCGTCCTCGGCCTCGCCGACGACGGTGATGCCGGCCAGCTCGAGCAGCAGGCGCAGGCCCTGACGCACCAGGGCCTGGTCGTCGACGAGCAGCACCCGCGTCATCGCGACACGCGGACCGGCTCGGCGGGAAGGGTCATCTCGACCCGGAACCACCCGTCGGCGGGCTCCCAGCGCAGGGACCCGCCGAGCAGCTCGGCCCGGTGCCGCATCCCGGTGAGACCGCGTCCGGGGCGCACCCGTCGGCCGCCGGCCGGGTTCGCGGCCCGGACGGTCACGGCGTCGGGCCGCCAGTCGACGGAGATCGCCACAGCCGATCCCGGTGCGTGCTTGCCGGCGTTGGTGAGGCACTCGGTCACCACTCGGTTGACCGCGAGCCACACGCCGGCGGGACCCGGCCAGGGGGTGCCGGTGACCTCCAGGGTGTTGGCAATGCCGCTCGCCTCCGCACGACGCGCGACCTCCACCAGTCCGTCGCTCGACGGGTACGCCGCGTCGACGGGCACCAGGACGTCCAGGGTCTCGCGGATCTCGCGGAGCGTCCGGTGCGCGCAGTCCCGGATCGTCTCCACCGGCTCGGCGGCACGCTCCGGCGCCGAGCGCAGGGCGAGGGCAGCCGCCTCGGCCTGGATCGAGATCAGGGTGAGCTCGTGCCCGACCACGTCGTGCAGTTCCTGGGCGATGCGGGCCCGCTCCGCCGCGACCGCGGCCTCCTCGGCGCGCCGGCGCTCGGCGTCGAGCTCCTCGGTCAGCCGGGCGAGCGCCGCGGTGCGGACACGCTCCCGGGCGACCACCCGGCCGGCGAGGACGGGCGCGACCACCACGAGCGCTGCCCCGATCGCCGCGACCGGCGGCTCGGGGCCGAGGAGCGTTCCGACGACGCCCACCGTCGCCGCCCAGGCCGTCGTCGCCGCCACCCCGACCGGGGGCGCACCCCAGGCCCCGAGGCCGTAGAAGACCAGGACGGCCGTCACGAACCCGAGGACCGGGTAGCCGTCGGTGGGGATCAGCCAGAAGGCGCTGGCGACGAGTCCGGCCTCGACGGGGCGGGTGCGCCGCCAGGCCACCGGCACCGTGGTGCCGAGCACGAACAGCACTCCGACACCACGGGCCGCGAACGGGTAGGCAAGCGCCTGCACGAGGCCGGCCGCCACGAGCACCGCGGCCAGCGCCGCGTCGGTGCGCATCCGGCCGCTCGCGTCGCTCACGGGTCGAGGGTAGGGCGGCGGCCGCGCTCCGCGCGTCAGCCCGTGGGCTGATCGCGGGCGCGCCGGCGGGCGGAGAGCAGGACCACCCCGGCGGTCGATGTGGCCCGACCGGGTCCGCTCCTAGCGTCGGCGCCGTTCACCCACCACCCGAGAAGGGACCCGTCATGTCCACCACCCTCCACCGGCCCGCCGAACCGGCCGCCCCGGCACCCGGCACCCTCGACGCCACCGGGCTCAGCACCCGGTTCGGCGTGGCGTACGCCGCCTGCCAGCTGCTCACCCTGGTGGCGTTCTCGATCTTCGTCCTGCCGCACGCCGGGTCGCCCAGCGATCCCGCGCTGGAGCGGGGCCACCGCGTCGACGACGCCGCCGACATCTACCGGGCCGGCAACTACGTCTTCATGGTCTCCGGGATGCTGCTGCTCGGGTTCCTGGGCGCGGTCGGCACGCGCCTGCGGCGCGTCGATGCCTCGGGCGCGCTCGCGACCGTCGCTGTCGCCGCCGGCACCCTGCTCGCGGTGATCTGGCCGCTCGCCGGCGTGCTGCACGACGTCGCCCTCGACACCGCCGCGGACGGCGCCGACCTGCGCATCCTCGGGGCGTGGGACGCCGTGGCGCCGTACTCGCTGGCGTTCTCGGTGCTGCCGCGGCTGTTCTTCGTCGGCGCGCTCGTGCTGGCGCTGCGTGCGACCGGCACCGCACCCTGGCTGGCCCGGACCGGTGTCGTGCTGCTCGTGGTCAGCGCCGCCGGGAGCGCGACCCTGGTCCTCGGTGCGCTCTTCCCGCTGCTGGCTCTCAGCACTCTCGGCTACGAGCTCTGGGTGGGCGCCGTCGCCTGGCGGTGGCTGCGCGAGTCCCGCTAGCCACCGCGCAGGACGCCGAGTCGGCTCTTGTCAGCAAGAGCCGACTCGGCGTGCGCTGCGTGCACCCGGGAGCCGGGGCGCGGTCAGAGGACGACGTTCTCCAGCATCTCGGTCACCAGGGCGGCGATCGGGGACCGCTCGGAGCGGGTGAGCGTGACGTGGGAGAACAGCGGGTGGCCCTTGAGCTTCTCCACGACGGCCACCACGCCGTCGTGGCGGCCGACCCGCAGGTTGTCGCGCTGAGCCACGTCGTGGGTCAGCACGACCTTGGAGTTGGCGCCGATCCGCGACAGGACCGTGAGCAGGACGTTGCGCTCCAGCGACTGCGCCTCGTCGACGATCACGAACGAGTCGTGCAGCGACCGGCCCCGGATGTGGGTCAGCGGCAGCACCTCGAGCATCCCCCGGTCGAGGATCTCGTCGACGACGTCGCGCGAGGTGAGCGCCCCCAGGGTGTCGAACACCGCCTGTCCCCAGGGCGACATCTTCTCCGACTCCGAGCCCGGCAGGTAGCCCAGCTCCTGTCCGCCGACGGCGAACAGCGGGCGGAAGACCACGACCTTCTTGTGCTGCTGCCGCTCCATCACCGCCTCGAGGCCCGCGCAGAGCGCGAGGGCGGACTTGCCGGTGCCGGCCCGCCCGCCGAGGGACACGATGCCGACCTCGGGGTCGAGCAGCATCTCGAGCGCGATCCGCTGCTCCGCACTCCGGCCGTGGATCCCGAAGGCCTCGCGGTCGCCGCGCACCAGGTGGACCAGCTTGTCCGGACCCACGCGACCGAGCGCGGTGCCCCGGTCGGAGAGGAGCACCAGCCCGGTGTGGCAGGGCAGCTCGCGTGCCTCGGCGAGGTCGACGGTGCCGTCGTCGTAGAGCTCGTCGAGGTCGGCCGCCGCCACCTCGAGCTCCGCCATGCCGGAGTAGCCGGTGTCGGAGTCCGAGATCGCCTCCCCGCGGTACTCCTCGGCGGCCAGGCCGACCGCGGACGCCTTGATCCGCAGCGGCAGGTCCTTGGAGACCAGCGTGACGTCGTGGCCCTCGTCGGCCAGGTTGCGGGCGACGGCCAGGATCCTGGAGTCGTTGTCCCAGCTCCCACCCGCGGGCCGGAAGCCGGAGGGCAGCGAGGCCACGTCGGTGTGGTTGAGCTCGACGCGCACGGTGCCGCCCTCGTCACCGACGGGCACCGGGGTGTCGAGGCGACCGTGGCTGATCCGCATCTCGTCCAGCATCCGCAGCGCCCCGCGAGCGAAGTAGCCCAGCTCGGGGTGGTGCCGCTTGCCCTCGAGCTCGGTGATCACCACCACCGGCAGCACGACCTCGTGCTCCGCGAACCGGCGGAGCGCGCCGGGGTCGGCGAGCAGCACGCTGGTGTCGAGGACGTAGGTGCGGCGCTTGCCCTTGCCCGAGCGGGCTCCGGACGTGCGGGACGGGGACTTGGCCTGGCGCTCTGTGGTTGCCACGACTTCACCTCACCGACCGCACGCACACCCGCGCCCGGTCCTCCTACTGATCGCCGGTGGACCGGGAGACGACGGCGCGACCGCGGGGCGGTGACCCCGGTGAGCGACCACGCGAGCCTGCCCGAACGCCGGGGTGCCGGCGCCTCCCCGCCCGGGCCGGGACGCTGCAGGGCCTGCCCTGCGCCCGGTGGGCGATCGAGTCGTCTATCACGAACGGGCCTCCAGATGTGACGGGCTTCCCCACCCGTCATTGGTGGGAACGTACGCCGCCGAGGGGGACGAGCCGGGCGACACGCCCGAACGGGTGGGTGAACGTCGTGTTGCGGGCGAGGGCCGTTGCGGTCCGCCAGATCGGGCGAGCGTGGTGCCAGACTCCCCCCATGCACCCCGCCGACCTGTGGAACTTCGCCGACCCGGCCGGGTCGGAGCAGCGGTTCAGGAAGATGGCCGACGCGGCTCAGGGCGCGGAGCGCGACGTCTGGCTGACCCAGGTCGGGCGCGCCCTCGGGCTGCAGGAGCGCTTCGACGAGGGGCACGCCGTGCTCGACGGTCTGCTCCCGGACGGGTCGCCCGAGGTCGCCGTACGCCTGCTGCTGGAGCGCGGCCGCCTGCACCGCTCCGCCGGGGACCCCGGACGGGCGCGCCCCCTGTTCGAGGAGGCCGCCGAGCTGGCCGCGAGGTCGGCGCTCGAGGAGCTCCAGGTCGACGCGCTGCACATGGTCGCGCTCGTGCTCCCCGCCGAGGCGCAGCTCGACGCCCACTACGCCGCGCTGGCGGTGTGCAACGCGGCCGGCGACATCCGCGCCCGCGACTGGCGGGCGTCGCTGCTCAACAACATCGGGATGGCCTACGCCGACGCCGGGGACTGGGGCGCGGCGCTCGCGGCGTTCGAGGACGCGCTCGAGGCCCGCGAGGCGACCGGCGGGCCCGACCGGGTCCGCGTCGCGCGGTGGATGGTGGCGTGGGCGTTGCGCAACCTCGGGAGCACCGCGCAGGCCCTCGAGATCCAGCGCGCGCTGAAGGCCGAGCTGGACGCGATCGGCGAGGACGACCCCTACGTCGACGAGGAGCTGGCGCTGCTCAGCCCCGGCGGTAGCGCAGGTCGGTGATCGCGCGGCCGGCGGCGACGCCCTTGCGCTCGAACTTGGTGACCGGTCGCTCGTCCCAGCGCTCCACGACGCCGCCCTCGAGCCCGGCGGTCGCGTCGAGGACCTCCACCATCTGCTCGGCGTAGTCGCCCCAGTCGGTCGCGAGCCGCCACACCCCGCCGGGTCGCAGCCGGGTCACGACCAGCTCGGCGAAGCCGGGCGTGACCAGCCGGCGCTTGTGGTGCCGCTTCTTGTGCCAGGGGTCGGGGAAGAACGTCCAGAGCTCGGCGACGCTGCCCGGCGCGACCAGGTGCTCCATCGACCAGACGGCGTCGACGCCGCAGTAGCGCACGTTGGAGGCACCCGCCTCGTCGAGGCGCGCCAGCCCCGCGGCCACCCCCGGCCGCCACACCTCGAAGGCGAGGACGTCGTACGACGGCCGCCGGGCGGCGAGCACGGCTGTCGCCTCCCCCACGCCGGACCCGATCTCGACGATCAGCCCGTCGCGGTCGGCGGGACCGCGGCCGAACCAGGTGTCGAAGGAGAACCCGGGCTCGTCGACGGCGTCGTCCGGGACCACCCACTCCTCGTGGTGCCGGTCCCACGCGGCCTGCTGCTGCGGGGTGAACCGGCTCCCGCGGCGCGCGTAGGTCAGCACCTCGCGCACCCGCCGCCCGTCCTCGGTCAGCTTGTGGTGCGGCCGCGCCGGCGTGACGCCGTGGTCGGGGTCGGACATGCGGCCATTGTCCCGGGCCGCCTGTTGGGGCGCACGCCGGCCACCCGCGGCGCAGGACTCAGGTGCTGCCCGAGGAGATCGCCGCGCCGAAGATCGCGACGATCACGACGAAGTAGACGATGAGGAACAGGAACACCACGATCATCAGGATCGTGCCCGCGATGCCCAGCGCGTAGCCGACCGTGATGCCGGTCGACGGCCCGTAGGCGCCCGGCGGCGCCGCCGCGATCTCCTTGCGGGCCTTGCTCGCCATGTACCAGGCGAACGGCGCGCACGCCTGGCACAGCACGATCCCGAGGATCCCGAGGATCATGATCGTCGACGTCTGCGGGTGGTCCGGCGGGGGCGGGGTGTAGCCGTAGCCGTAGCCCGGGTAGCCACCCGGTGCCGGCGGGTACGGCGGGCCGCTCGGCGGGCCGCTCGGCGGGCCGCTCGGTGGTTGCTGCTGGCTCACGGCGCTGATCATGCCACCCGCCGAGTCGGCAGAAGTTCGCACGCAGGGATCGCCGAGTCGGCAGAAGTTCGCACCGAGCTCGCTGCGCTCGCCGTGCGAACTTCGGCCGACTCGGCTCCCACGAAGCGCGCAGGACTTCCTGAACGCAACGAAAGACCCCCCGGAGCCTGGCGGCTCCGGGGGGTCTTTCGTGCGTTCAGCAGGTCACTTCGTGATCTTCGTGACCCGGCCGGCGCCGACGGTGCGGCCACCCTCGCGGATCGCGAAGCGCAGACCCTCGTCCATCGCGATGGGCTGGATGAGCTCGACCGACATCTCGGTGTTGTCACCCGGCATGACCATCTCGGTGCCCTCGGGGAGCGTCACGACGCCCGTCACGTCCGTGGTCCGGAAGTAGAACTGCGGACGGTAGTTGTTGAAGAACGGCGTGTGCCGGCCACCCTCGTCCTTGGACAGGATGTAGACCGAGGCCTCGAAGTTCGTGTGCGGGGTGGTGGTCCCCGGCTTGATCACGACCATGCCGCGCTCGACGTCCTCGCGCTTGGTGCCGCGGAGGAGCAGACCGACGTTCTCACCGGCCTGGCCCTCGTCGAGGAGCTTGCGGAACATCTCGACACCGGTGACGGTGGTCTTCTGCGAGCCCTCGCGGATGCCGATGATCTCGACCTCCTCGTTGACCTTCACGATGCCGCGCTCGATGCGGCCGGTGATGACCGTGCCACGACCGGTGATCGTGAAGACGTCCTCGACCGGCATCAGGAACGGCTTGTCGGTGTCGCGCTCCGGCTGCGGGATGTACTCGTCCACAGCGTTCATGAGCTCGGCGATCGACTCGGCCCACTTCTCGTCGCCCTGCAGCGCCGGGAAGGCAGCCACGCGCACGACCGGGACGTCGTCGCCCGGGAACTCGTACTCGGAGAGGAGCTCGCGCACCTCCATCTCGACGAGCTCGATGAGCTCCTCGTCGTCGACCATGTCGCACTTGTTGAGCGCGACGACCAGGGCCGGCACGCCGACCTGGCGGGCGAGCAGCACGTGCTCACGGGTCTGCGGCATCGGACCGTCGGTCGCGGCGACCACCAGGATCGCGCCGTCCATCTGGGCGGCACCGGTGATCATGTTCTTGATGTAGTCCGCGTGACCGGGGCAGTCGACGTGGGCGTAGTGGCGCGCCTCGGTCTGGTACTCGATGTGCGCGATCGAGATCGTGATACCGCGCTGCCGCTCCTCGGGAGCCTTGTCGATCTGGTCGAACGGCGACGCCTCGTTGAGGTCCGGGTACTTGTCGTGCAGGACCTTCGAGATCGCCGCGGTCAGCGTGGTCTTGCCGTGGTCGATGTGACCGATCGTGCCGATGTTCACGTGCGGCTTGGTCCGCTCGAACTTCGCCTTAGCCACTGGGGCTCCTCCTGATGTGTTTTCTTACCTGACTCGTACTTGTTGTGCTGCCGAGGCCGTTCGGCGGTGCTACTCGCCGCGCGCCTTCTTGATGATCTCGTCGGCGACGTTCCGGGGAACCTCGGCGTACGAGTCGAACTCCATCGAGTACGAGGCCTGGCCGGAGGTCTTGGACCTCAGGTCGCCAACGTACCCGAACATCTCGGACAGCGGCACGAGGGCGTTGACGACGATGTCGCCGTGACGCTCCTCCTGTGCCCGGATCTGGCCGCGACGGCTGTTGATGTCACCGATCACGGTGCCGAGGAAGCTCTCCGGCGTCGTGACCTCGACGGCGAACATCGGCTCGAGGAGAACCGGCTGCGCCTGGCGCGCGGCCTCCTTGAACGCCTGCAGACCGGCGATCTTGAACGCGAGCTCCGACGAGTCGACCTCGTGGTAGGCGCCGTCCTCGAGCGTGAACTTCACGTCGACCATCGGGTAGCCGGCGAGCACGCCGAACTCCATGGCCTCCTGGCCGCCCTGGTCGACCGAGGGGATGTACTCCTTGGGCACGCGGCCGCCGGAGACGTTGTTGATGAACTCGTAGCCGACGCCCAGCCCGGTCTCCGGGTCGGTGTTCGGCTCGAGCGAGACGATGACCTTCGCGAACTGACCCGAACCACCGGTCTGCTTCTTGTGCGTGTAGCTGTGGTTCTTGACGTCGCGGCGGATCGTCTCGCGGTAGGCCACCTGCGGCTTGCCGACGGTCGCCTCGACCTTGAACTCGCGCTTCATCCGGTCGACGAGGATCTCCAGGTGGAGCTCGCCCATGCCGGCGATGATCGTCTGGCCGGTCTCCTCGTCGGACTTGACCGTGAAGGTCGGGTCCTCGTCGGAGAGCCGCTGGATCGCGGTGCCGAGCTTCTCCTGGTCGCCCTTGGTCTTCGGCTCGATCGCCACCGAGATCACCGGCGCCGGGAACGACATCGACTCGAGGACGACGGGGTGGCCCGGGTCGCACAGCGTGTGACCGGTCTTGGTCTCCTTCAGCCCCATGACCGCCACGATCTGGCCCGCGCCGACCGACGCGATCTCCTCACGCTTGTTCGCGTGCATCTGGTAGACCTTGCCGAT